>NZ_DASTPW010000043.1:0-212183 GCF_035762065.1 Methylibium sp. | reverse complement strand
GTTTACGGTGACCCGACGGTGCATCCGCAGAAGGAGAATTACTGGGGCCACGTGAACCCGGTGGGCGCGCGCTCGTGCTACGACGAAGGCAAGCGCTGCGCCGAGACGCTCTTCTTCGACTACCGCCGCCAGCACAACGTGTCCATCATGGTGATCATGCCGTCTAGCAGGTCGTCCACGTAGCAGAAGCTGCGCGTCTGCTGGCCGTCGCCGTAGATGGTGATGTCCTCGCCCTTGAGCGCCTGCACGATGAAGTTGCTCACCACGCGGCCGTCGTTCGGATGCATGCGCGGGCCGTAGGTGTTGAAGATGCGCACGACCTTGATGCGCAGCTTGTGCTGGCGGTGGTAATCGAAGAACAGCGTCTCGGCGCAGCGCTTGCCTTCGTCGTAGCAGCTGCGCGGGCCGATCGGGTTGACGCGCCCCCAGTAGGCCTCGGGTTGCGGATGCACTTCGGGGTCGCCGTAGACCTCGCTGGTCGATGCCTGCAGGATGCGCGCGCGCACGCGCTTGGCGAGGCCCAGCATGTTGATTGCGCCGTGCACGCTGGTCTTGGTGGTCTGGACCGGGTCGTACTGGTAGTGGATCGGCGAGGCCGGGCAGGCGAAGTTGTAGATGTCGTCGACCTCGACGTAGAGCGGGAAGGTCACGTCGTGGCGCATCAGCTCGAAGCCGGCGCGGCCGATCAGGTGCTCAACGTTGCGGCGCCGGCCGGTGAAGAAGTTGTCGACACAGAGCACTTCGCAGCCGGCGTCGAGCAATCGCTCGCAGAGGTGGCTGCCGAGGAAGCCGGCTCCGCCGGTCACGAGCACGCGGCGGGTGGGGTTGTAATTTCTCATCGGGAGGTTCCGGCTGACGAAGCGGGGAGCGGCGCGGGCGGCGCTTCGGGCGTCGAAGGTCGCCAGGGAAGTATCCAGTGCAGCAGCGCGGCGGCGCCTGCGTAGAGCAGGAAGCGCTGGGGCTGGTCGCGCAGGAAGAAGGCCAGCCTTGCGGCCAGCGAATCGGCCGAGAGGCCATACAGGAACACCGACCACGCGATGCACACCGCGAGCGGCGACAGCAGCAGCGCGCCGTCGCGGTCGGTGCGCGAAAGCACGTCGAGCATCAGGTAGACGCCGAAGCAGATCAGCACCACGACCAGCGGCGACCACCAGTCGAAGATCGCGAGGAGGTCGGCCCAGATCGAGCCGACCGCGTAGCCGCCGAGGAACTCCTCGCTCTCGGTCAGGCTGCGGTAGTGGTCGCCCACCGAGAACTCGTAGCGCTCCTTGTCGATGCCCGTGCCCAGGCGGTCGAGCAGCGGCTGCGGCAGGAAGGTCAGCAGCTTGATGCCGGTGAGCTCGGCGATCGACGCGCGTTCCTCGGCATTCAGCTGCTCGAGGATCGCGAGCATGTTGTCGTGGAACTTCGTCTCGGAGAAGCGCGCGATCAACGGGTTGTCGAGGTAGATCTCGTCGTAGGCCTGGAAGCGGCTCATGCCCTTTTCGGTGTCGCGGAAGAGTTCGAGCTTGCCGCGGTCCCCCAGCGCGGCCAGGGTCTCCTGCAGCATGTCGAGCGGCGCAAGCGACTCGCGCTGGTCGCGCACCACCACCATCGCGGTCGCGAGGTCGCGCGCACCGAAGGTGACGAGCCCGGCGCCCAGGGCGCCCGCCAACAGCAGCGCAACCACCTTCGAGGTGGCCGCGCGGTGGTCGCGCAGGCCGTAGATCAGCAGCACCAGCGCCAGCTGCATCGGCCCGACGATCATCAGCGAGCGCCCGTTGCGCGCGAGCCCGATCGCCACGAGCAGCAGCGCGTAGCCCACCAGCAGCGGCACCTGCGTGCCGATGCGGCAGTAGGCGCTGCCGTAGCGCGCGTAGAGGATCGGGATCATCGCGGGCAGCCAGGCGAACAGCCCGAAGGCCTGGAAGAGCTTGCCGCCGGCATCGCCCGCCTCGGCGCCGCCGGCGGCGATCGCCGCGGCGCCGAAAAGCGACAGCGCCCACACCGCCGCCGGCGACGGCGTGCGGTACAGGCCGAGCGGCGCGGCGACCGCATCGGACAGCGCCGAGCGCACCTGCTGCAGCGGCTGGAAGCGGCGGTAGATCCAGTGGCTCGCGAGCGCGAGCGCCTGCACGCCGCACAGCACCGCGAAGGTGGTCACCGGCAGCTTCAGGCCTTCGACCAGCGGCGTGCCGGCGAGCGACTGCGCGGTCAGCGATGCCCATTGCGTGGTGACGCACAGGCCCAGCACCGCGAGCGACGAGACCGGCGTGTCCTCGAAGGCCCGGCTGCGTTCGAGGTACTGCATCGTCGCGACGACCGAGGCGAGCACAAGCGCGCTGCAGCCGAGGTTGACGACGCCGATGTCGATCAGCACCTGGCCCGCGGCCGCGAGCACTGCGGCGGCGTTCATCGCGAGGAACAGCAGCTGCGCGAGCGTCAGGCGCGACGCGGCCTGCTGCGGCATCGGCGGCGGCACCGCGACCTCGTCTCAGTGCGACGCCGCGGCGGCAGGCAAGCGCGGCTCGAACGGCGATGGCGCCGGCTTGCCCGCGTCGGCCAACGTCTCGAGGATCAGCCGCGCGACGTCTTCGTTGCCGACGCGGTTGGCGCGCACGCGGCGCATGCCGGCTGCGCGGATGCGCGCGCGCAGCGCGTCGTCGGCCAGCAGACGCTTGCACTGCGCGGCGCAGTCGTCGGCGTCGGTCCAGAAGACGGCCTCCTCGCCGTCGCGGAACATCGAGAGGTGCTCGCCGGAGCGCTCGGCGCACAGCAGGCCGCCGCAGTAGGGCACCTCGTTCGAACGCTGCGTGTGGCCGTCGCGGTTGCCGTGCGAGAGCAGCCCCAGCACCAGTTCGGCACCCTGCAGCGCGCCGACGTAGTCGCGCCCCGACAAGGCCGGCCCGCGCCAGTGCGGCTTCACCTCGGCCCAGCGCGGCGCCTTGTGCCAGTTGTTGCCCCACACCGTGACCGGCACGCCGAGTTCGAGCAGGCGGCAGACGAAGTCGTCGCGCGCGTCGCCGGGGATCCAGGTGCCGACGAAGGCGACCTGCGAGCGCAGCGCCGGGTCGATCGCGTCGCGGGTCTCGAAGGGGCGGTGATGGACCTCGTCGTAGCCCATGACGATCGGCAGGACGCGCTCGACGCCGAAGGCGCGGTACTCGGCCTGCGGCACCCGCTCGCGCGCGTGCACCGCGACCAGGTCGTACTCGGGCAGCGCGCGGCGCAGCGTCGCGAAGCGGCGGGCGTCGCGCGGGCCGGTCGGGTCGTCGTTGCTGCGCAGCACGACCGGCGCGCCGGCGCGCTTGAGCACGCGCAAGGCCGCGCGGCCGAGCAGGTCGCCGCCGTCGACCCAGACGACGTCGGGGCGGATCGCAGCCAGGTCGAGCGACCGCACCCAGCGCAGCACGCGCGGCTGCAGCAGCCGGTAGCCGCTGCGGTAGTGCAGCGCGCCGAGCCAGCGCGACTGCGTCTTCATGCCGAGCTCGGCAGCCGGGTCGCGCACCTCGAGCGTGTGGCCCAGCCGCTGCAGCGCTTCGCCGACGTGGCGCGAGGTCTGGCGCGGATCGAAGTCGCCGAGGTACAGGATCTTCATGCCGCGAGCCCCGGGGCGCCGACGGGTGCGGCCGTGCTGCGCGAGGCCGCCAGGCGCCGGTACAGCGCCAGCGCCTGTGCGCCGTACTCGCGCCAGCCGCCGAGGCTGCGCACGCGCTCCAGCGCGAGCCGGCCCATCGCGGCGCGCTCCTCGGGATGGTCGGCCATCCATTGCAGGCGCTCGGTGAGAGCGTCGCCGTCGCGGGCCGGGACGATGAAACCTTCGACGCCGTCGTCGAACAGCTCCTCGGCGCCCGAATGCGTGGTGCCGATCACCGGGCAGCCGCAGGCCATCGCCTGCGCCTGGACCATCGCCAGCCCCTCCTGCACGCTCGGCAGCACCAGCAGGTGGCTGCGGCTCATGCGGTCGACCAGCCGGGGCAGCGGCAGGTGGCCGAGCAGTTGCGCGTCGTCGGCCCAGGTGCCGCGGCGCTTCAGGTGATCGACCAGTGCCGGATCGATCGCCCCGGCGAAGCTCAGGCTCTTGGCCGGGTGCTGCAGCTTCTTGTACGACTCGATCAGGTAGGGCACGCCCTTCTGCAGCGAGAAGGCGGCGACGCACAGCACGTCGAAGCGCTCCGGATCCGGCGCCGCGGTCGCGCGGTAGCGGCTCAGGTCCACCCCCAGCCGCAGCCGGTGGACCTTGTGCGCCGGCACGCCCTGCTCGGCGAAGCTGCGCACGACGAAGCCCGAAGGCACCGCGACCGCGTCGGCCTGCGCGTACTCGGCCTCCTCGCGCTCGATCACGCGCGGGTCGATGCCGTCGAAGCGCAGCCCCCAGCGCTCGAACTCCTCGCGCAGGATGCGGTCCTGGGTGCGGATGTGTGCCGAGGCGCGGTCGCAGACGTAGCGCGCGCCGCGCGCCTGCGCGGCGCGCCCGCTCTCCAGGCTGCTGCCCGACATGCCGACCAGCACGTCGAGCAGCTGCGGCAGGTTGCGCGCGACGTGGCGGTCGAAGCGCGTCTTGGCCTCCCACTCCCAGCGCCGCACCGCGCGCAGGCCGAGCATGTCGCGCCGGCGCAGCGCCATGTAGGGCGCATGCAGCCAGGGAAAGGTGTGGATCCGCTCGGCCGGCAGCTCCTCGCCGCGCAGCTTGAAGCGCGGGTAGGAGGTGAACACCTCGGCCTGGACGCCCTGCGCCTGCAGCGCCCGTGCGAGGTCGAAGGTGTAGAACTTGCCGTTCGCCGTCAGCGCGAGGTTCATGGTCGTCGAAGGCCTGCGGCCGCAGGGTGTCGAGTGTTCAGAAGTCGTTCATCACGACACCGGCGAAGCGCTCGGTGTTCTTCGTGACCTGCTCGATCAGCTGTTGCAGCTTGCCGATCGGCGTGCGGTCGCGCCGGCCGATCGCGAGCGCGGCGCCGCAGCGGCTGGCGATCACGCGCGCATCGGGCCCGTGCCACGCGGCGGGCGTGTCGACGATCACGTACTCGAAGTTGCGCAACGCGCCCTTGAGCATCGCGGCGAAGCTCGGCCGCTGCACCAGTTCGGAAGGGTTCGGCGGCGCGGCGCCGACCGGCAGCAGGTAAAGGCTGGGCAGCGTCGCGGCCGGCCGCACCACGCTCGCCTGCGAACGGCCCGAGAGGATGGCGCTCAGGCCGCCGGTACGTCCTGCTTCGCCGTCGAGGCCGAACATCCGGTGCAGCCGGGGGGTGCGCATGTCGGCGTCGATCAGCAGCGTGCGTGCGCCGAGCTGGCTGAACGCGACCGCGAGGTTCGCCGCGAAGAAGCTCTTGCCCTCGCCCACGCCGGCCGACAGCACCGCCAGCGCGCGCCGCCCGCCGCCTTCGAGCACGTTCATCAGCAGCTGGGTGCGCATCTCGCGGAACAGCTCGGCCGCGTCGCCGAACGGCTCGCGCGCGACGACCAGTTCCTCCGACAGCTTGCCGTCGCCTTCGGGCACGTAGGCGTACTGGAACTGCTGGCTCAGCGCCCACATGACGTCGTCGGGCTCGACCAGGCCGAGCGCGACCGCTGCCTCGCCGAATTTCTGGCCGTGCTGCGACTGGCGCGCGAGCACCTCGTCGATCTGCTCGCGGCTCAGGTGCTTGGTCGCGCGCAGGATCTCGCCGATCAATTGGTCCTGCAGTTCGGAGCGGGCCGCGTCGTCGATGTCGAAGTCGGGTGTCGAGGACGCCCGCATCGTGCGCACCGGGCTGCCCGTCGCGGCGCCCGCCGCGTGCTCCTGGCCGGCCGAGGGATAGACGTAGGGCTGCAAGAAGCCGGGCACGGTCGAAGGCGGGCCGGTGTCGGGCTCGGGCGCGGCTTCCGGCTCCGTGTGGAGGTCGGCCGGGAAGTCGGCGCTCGGCTCGGCGGCCGGCAGGCGCTCGTGGCGTGCGCCGCGCCGGGCCGACATGGCCCGCGCGGCTTCGTCGTCGATCACCGTCATCTCGGCCGCGGCCGGCGCGGCGGCGGCCGGCGAAGCTGTCTCGGCGGACACCGGCACGGCCGGCGGCGCGATCACGGGCAGGGGAGACGACAGGTTGCGCTGCCTTCGCTTGCGACTCACGCTCGCATTTCCTTCCGCTTGGATAGACCGCAGGGCGGCAAGGACCGCCGCGTCGGGCAGAACCATAACCGGCCCGGATGTCGGCGCGAGCGCGGTTCGCCCGCGGCATGGCGCCGCGGCGCCGCTCAAGCTAGGGCTTGCGCCCTCGGCGCGCTTCGCGCAGGCGCTGCGAGCGGCTCAGCCGCGCGACTCGAGCAGCCCGGCCACCCGCCCCGGCAGCAACGCGGCGATGCCCTTCGGCCGCGCTTCGGCGCGCCGGCCGATCGCGGGCAGCGTGCCGAGCAGCGGCTGCCTGAGCAGCTGGGCGACGTCGAACTCGCTGCGCAGGCGGCGATCGCGCAGTTCGCGCACGCACATCGTCGCGACCGCCAGCAGGCCGCCGAACACCAGCGCGAGCGCCAGCGACTTGCGCAGGCCCATCGAAGACGGCCGCGTCGGCTCGACCGCCGATTCGAGCCGCGCGACGTTGGTCAGCCCGGCCTGGCTCTCCAGGCTGGCCGATCCGGCCCGCGCGACGACGCCGTCGTAGGCCTTCTGCGCGTTCTCGACATCGCGCAGCAGCACCGCGGCCTCGTCGCGCTGCTCGCGCATCTTCAAGAGCTTCGCGCGCTGCTCCTTCAGCGCCGCCTGCAGCTGAGCGACGCGGCCCTGGTTGATGCTGTTCGCGACGTTCAGGCTGCCCGAGATGCGGTTCGTCTCGACGCCGATGCGCCGGCGCAGCTCGCCGATGCTTTCGCGGGTCTCGATCACCTGGGGGTGGCGATCCCCGAGCCGCGAGCTCAGCTCCTTGAGCTTCGCCTCCTGGCGCGACAGGTCGGCCGTCAGGCCGCTGATCAACGGGCTGGCCAGCACCTCCTGCATGCGCTCGGCGTTCGTCGCCGCCTGCGCCTGGCGCCCGCCCGATTCCGCCGCGACCGCCTGCAGCGCGGTGAGCTGCGTCGAGAGCTCGTTCAGGCGCGCGGTCTCGACGTCCATGCGCTCGTCGGTCGCGAGCAGGCCTTTCTCGCGCTGGTAGCCCGACAGCCGGGCCTGCGCCTCTTCGAGCTTGTCGCGCAGCTGCTTGGCGCGCTGGTCGAAGAAGACGCTGTACTGCCGGGCCGGGTCGGTGCGCAGATCGACCGAGAGATCCAGGTAGGCCTGCACGAAGGCATTGGCCGCCTGCGCGGCGAACGTCGGGTCACCCGCGGTGAAGGCGACGTTGATGACGTTGGAGCCGCGCGAGGGCCGCACGTCGAGCGCCTGGCCGAGCGCCTGCGCGCCCCAGAGCTCCATCGGCGTCGCGCCCCGGGTCGCGTCGAGCCACTGCGCGCGGATCGTCGGGTTGTTCTCCAGCTGCAGCAGCTGCACGACCCGCTGCGCCGCGCGCTGGCTGCGCAGCACATCGACCTGCGTGGCCATGTAGCTCGGCGAGGTCAGCCCCTGCAGCGCCGCACCTGCGATCGGGTCCGGCGACTTGATGTCGATGATCACCGAGGCCTGGGCGGTGTAGCGCTTGGGCGTGAGCAGATGGATCAGCGCCGCCACCGCCAGCACCGCGAGCAGCACTGCGAAGCCGGAGCGCCAGCGGGCGCGGACGATGGTGGTGAATTGCTGCAGGCTCATGCGTTCGGCCCCTCGATCCGGCCGTTGGCCGCAGGGCAAAACCATAACCCGGGATCACACCGCGGCGAACCCGGCGAGCCGGTGCTCGGCTGGAACGGGCGAGTCTCGACCGGGGATCTGCTGAACAAGGGTTCGACCGGCCGTCAACCCCTGCTTCGCCGAGACACTTCCTGCACAACATTGCCGAACGCTTGGCCAGCCGCGATTTCACGCAGGCCGGCTAGGTCGGCGCGGCGGCGCGCACGCATCTGGCGCTGGCGCTCGGGCGCACGCTCGGCGGCGTCAGCTTCGGCGTGAGCGCGGTGCACCAGCAGCGCTGGGACGGCGAGCGGCAGCGGCTCTTCGCGATCAATCTCGCAGGCGGACTCGGCCCGCTCGGCACGCTGGCGGTCACTGCGCTGCGCGACGTGCAGCAGCAGCAGACGCTGCTGTCGCTGAGCCTCTTCCACGCGCTCGGCCCGCGTGCAAGCGCCGGCGCGTCCAGCACGCGCCGGCAAGGCGCCCAAGGCCGCGGCGCTCAGCACGTCGCTTCCTGGCAGCAGGCGCTGCCGGACGGCCCGGGGCTCGGCCTTCAGCTCGCCGCCGAAGGCGGCGACATCGCGCGCGAGACCGCGCAAGTGCTGTGGCAGACCGACGCGGCGCTGCTCAGCGCGGGCGTCTCGCACCGCAGCGGCGGCAGTGACGCCCGCGCCGGCGTCAGCGGTGGCATCGCCTGGCTAGGCAACGAGCTGTTCGCGAGCCGGCGCATCGACGGCAGCTTCGCGGTCGTCGAAGTCGGTGGCTACCCGAACTTGCAGGTGCTGCACGACCACCGCCCGGTCGCCCGCACCGACGCGCGAGGCCGCGCGCTCGTGCCCAGCCTGCGCGGCAACGAATCGAACCGCATCGCGATCGATCCCGGCGACCTGCCGTTCGACGCCGAGGTCGAGGCGACCGAACTGTTCGTGCAGCCGCCGGCGCGCAGCGGCATCGTGGTCGCGTTGCCGGTGCGCCGGACGCGGGCCGCCAGCTTCCGGCTGGTGGGCCGCGACGGCCAGGCGGTGCCGGCCGGCAGCCGGCTGCAAGCTGAAGGCGACGCGCGCAGTTTTCCGATCGGCTTTGACGGCCGTGCCTTCGCCTTCGGCCTGGCCGCGAACAGCACGCTGATCGCCCGCTGGCCCGGTCATGCCTGCCGCGCGCAGCTGACGCTGCCGCCGCCCGGTGGCGAAACACCGGACCTGGGGACGCTGCAATGCGAGTGAACCTGCGTGTGCTGCGTGCGCTGCTCGTCGCCGTCGCCGCGCTGGCGTCGGCCGGCGTGGTGCAGGCGCTGTGCCTCGGCCCGCTGTGCAGTTGCAGCGCGAGCACCGCCCCGGTCACCTTCGGCGCGGTCAATCCATTGGCGGCCGGCCCGAGCGATTCGACGGGCCAGGTGCGCGTCTCCTGCGGCGGCGTGGCGGGCCTGTTGATCCCGTACCGGATCGCGCTGAGCGGCGGTGGCGGGCCGAGCATCGGCGCGCGCCGGCTGACGAGCGGCGCGAACAGCCTCGCGTACGGCCTGTTTGCCGACCCGGCCCGGCTCGTCACCTGGGGCGACGCGAGCGGCGGCACGGTCGTGTCCGGCTCGATCCTGCTCGACGTGCTGGGGCTGTCGCCGACGGTCACGCACACGGTTTACGGGCGAATACCGGCGGGGCAGAACTCGGCGATCCCGGGCAGCTACGTCGACACGATCACCGTGACCGTGACCTACGACTGAAGCGCGCTCAACTCGAAGCGGGCCGTCTCGGCAGCACGAAGGCGAAGCGCGCGCCCTCGCCCGGCCGGCCCTCCGCCCAGACGCTGCCGCCGTGGCGGTGCACGACGCGCTTGACGATCGACAGCCCGACGCCGGTGCCGGGGAAGTCCGATGCGCGATGCAGCCGCTGGAAGGTGCCGAAGAGCCGGCCGGCCTGCGACATGTCGAAGCCGGCACCGTTGTCGGCGACGCTGAATTCATGCCCCGCCTCGGTCGCCCGGCACTGCAGCTCGACGCGCGGCTGCGCGGCCTTGGCGCTGAACTTGAGCGCGTTGGCGATCAGGTTCAGCCACACCTGGCGCAGCAGCACCGCGTCGCCATGAACCTCGGGCAGAGGGTGGACAACGAGTTCAGCGCGCTCGGCTTCGGCAGCGCCGGCGGCCCCGGGACGGCGCAGCTCGGCGACCACCTCGTCGACCAGCGCTTGCATCGACACCGGCTCCATCGTCATCTCGCTCTGCTCGACCAGCGCCAGGGACAGCAGCTCGTCGGTGAGCCGGCGCAGGCGATCGCACTCGCGCACCACCTCGCCGAGCAGCCGGCGGGTGCCGGCATCGAGCCGCTCGCCCTGCTGCTCGACCAGGTGGCGCAGCACCAGGCCGATCGAGCCGATCGGCCCCTTCAAGTCGTGCGAGACGCTGTGGCTGAAGCTGCGCAGGTCCTCGTTGGCCTGGTTCAGCGACCCGGTGCGCTGGGCGACCCGCGCTTCGAGCGAGGCGTTCAGGCCGACGAGTTCGTGCTCGCGCTCGCGCAGGTGCGTCAGCAGCGTGCCGAGCGAGGCGGCGAGCTGCTCGACCTCGTCGTCGTCGGCAGGCGCGGCGCCGCCGCCGCGCTGCGCCGAGATGCGCGCCGCCTGCTGCGCCACCGCGCGCAGCGGCGCCGTCAGCCGGCCGGCGAGCCACCAGCCGACGATGCCGAACAGCAGCGTCGCCAGCAGGCCGAGCGCCCAGATCCGGCTGCGCAGCCGCTCGGCCGGTGCGAGCGCGGTATCCACCGGCTGGCGCGCGACGATGGTCCAGTCGAACACGCGCTTGCCTTGCGCATCGCCGGCACGGGCGGTCGCGCTCAGGTAGGCCTTGCCGTCGCTCCATTCGACGATCGCGGGCCCGACTTCCAGACGGCGCAGCACTTCGACGGCCGGCGCGGCCGGGCCCATGATCGTGCCGGCCGGGCCGTGGATCGAGATCTCGACGCGGTTCGCCGGATCGGTCGCCTTCAAGGCCTCGGCACGCCGCTCCTGCACCCAGGCGAGCGTGAGATGCGCGCCGATCACGCCTTCGACGCGGCCGTCGCGAAACAGCGGCGCGGCGAAGTCGACCAGCCGCAGCGGCTCGCCGTTTGGCTGCGGACCGAGCAGCGAGGCCAGCAGCATCGCCTCGTGCACGTCGCCCGTGAAGGCGCGTTGCAGCCCGGCGGCGAACCAGGGCCGCTTGGAGACGTCGCGCCCTTCGAGCAGCCCCTGCGTGCCGGCGACAACCGTGCCGTCCGGTCGCGCGACGCCGATCCAGCTGTAGTACGGAAAGGAGCTCTGCAGCCGGTCGACCATCGCGCGCCAGCGCTCGGGCTCGAGCCGCGTCTCGAAGAGGTTCTCCAGGTTCGCGAGGTTCTGGATCTCGCGAAAGCGTTCGGCCAGGCCGGCATCGAGCCCGAAGGCGAGCCGGTCGGCGAGCTGCTCGATCGCGGCGCCGGCGTCGCGCTGCGCCTGGTCGCGCGCCTGCTCGCCCGACAGCACGCCGACCGCGGCGAACAGCACCAGCGCGAGCGACGAGAACGCCACGCCGATGCGCAAGCGCGAACTGCGGAAGTGCTTGGGAAGCGTCATGCGCAAGCGGGCCGGGATGCGCCCGATTCTGAGAGCGGACGCTCGCCCAGGCGAACTTTCCGCAGCGGGCGACGCGCCGCCCGCGTGCGCATCGCACGCCGCGCGCGGGCTGCGGCGGCGCCGGGTCGAAGGGCCTGGGAGTGGTGGGCGGTGCAGGGTTCGAACCTGCGACCCCTGCCGTGTGAAGGCAGTGCTCTACCGCTGAGCTAACCGCCCGCGCGCCGGTGAAACCGGGCCGCGAGTACCTCGTCAGAGGGTGGCCGACGAGGCCGCGGAGTATGCCACCGCACGCCAGAGCGTCCGGCCCTTCGAGGCCTTGTCGAGATCGGCCAGCGCCGCTTCGTGCGCCGAAAGTTCGTCGGCATCCGGCTCGACGACCGCGAGTTCGAAAGCCGCCAGATCGACCACCGCCAGCGACGGCTCGTCGTCGCGCCGGGTGCCGTCGGCGACTTCGATCACCAGCGAGTTCTGGCCGCGCGTCATGCGCAGGTAGACCTCGGCGAGCAGGCCGGCGTCGAGCAGCGCCCCGTGCAGGGTGCGCGCGGTGTTGTCCACCTCGAGCCGCTTGCAAAGCGCATCGAGCGAGTTCGACTTGCCGGGGTAGAGCTCGCGCGCCATCGTCAGGCTGCAACTCACCTTGGCCTGCGAGGCAAGGCCGGGGCGGCCGAGGCGCTTGAGCTCCGCATCGAGGAAGCCGATGTCGAAGGCCGCGTTGTGGATCACGATCTCCGCGCCGGCGAGGAAGTCGAGCAGCGCATCGGCCACCTCGGCGAACCTGGGCTGGCCGGCGAGGAATTCGTCGGTCAGGCCGTGGACCTTGAGCGCGTCCTCGTGGCTGGCGCGCTCGGGGTTCAGGTAGTGGTGCAAGGTCTCGCCGGTGAGGCGGCGGTTGACCATCTCCACGCAGCCGATCTCGACGATGCGGTCGCCGTTGTCGGGACTGAGGCCGGTCGTTTCGGTGTCGAGGAAGACGATGCGACTCATCAGTGGTTCTCTTTTGCGTGGTTGATCGAGTACTTCGGAATCTCCACCGTCAGATCCTTCTGCGCGACGATCGCCTGGCAGCTCAGCCGCGAGTCGGGCTCGAGCCCCCAGGCGCGGTCGAGCAGGTCTTCCTCGGCCTCGTCCATCGCGTTCAGCGAGGCGAACCCCTCGCGGACGACCACGTGGCAGGTGGTGCAGGCGCAGCTCATGTCGCAGGCGTGCTCGATCGGGATGCCGTTCTCGAGCAGCGCCTCGCACACCGAGGTGCCGGGCGCGACCTCCAGGCTCCTCCCCTGCGGGCAGTACTCGGCGTGGGGCAGGACCTTGACGATGGGCATGGCAGCTACGGGTGATGCTCAGACTTCTTCGACGCGACGGCCCGTCAGAGCCTGACGGATGCCGCGGTTCATGCGGGCGGCGGCGAAGGCTTCGGTGCCTTCGGCCAGCGCCTTGACGGCAGCTTCGACGGTGGCGGCGTCGCCGCTCGCGGCATCGCGTTGCACGCGGGCCATCAGCGCATCGATCTCGGCGCGCTCGCCCGCTTCGAGCAGATCGCCGTCGGCCGCGATTGCGCCGCGCGTGGCCAGCAGCATCCGTTCGGCATCGACGCGCGCCTCGCGCAGCGCGCGGTCGTGCATGTCGGCCTCGGCGGTGCCGAAGCCTTCGGCAAGCATGCGGGCGATCTCGTCGTCGGCGAGGCCGTAACTCGGCTTGACGGTCACCGCGGCTTCGACGCCCGAGCCCTGCTCGCGCGCCGACACCGCCAGCAGCCCGTCGGCATCGACGGTGAAGGTGACGCGGATGCGCGCCGCGCCGGCGACCATCGGCGGGATGCCGCGCAGTTCGAAGCGCGCGAGCGAGCGGCAGTGCTCGACCTGTTCGCGTTCGCCTTGCAGGACATGGATCGCCATCGCGGTCTGGCCGTCCTTGAAGGTGGTGAAGTCCTGCGCCTTCGCGATCGGGATGGTGCTGTTGCGCGGGATGATGCGTTCGACCAGGCCGCCCATCGTCTCGAGGCCGAGCGACAGCGGCGTCACGTCGAGCAGCAGCAGGTTCTGCCGCGACGCATGGCCGGCGAGCTGATGGGCCTGGATCGCCGCGCCGAGCGCGACGACCTCGTCAGGGTTCAGGTTCGTCAACGGCGCACGGCCGAAGAGGGCTTCGACCGCCTCGCGCACGACCGGCATGCGCGTCGAGCCGCCGACGAGCACGACACCCTGCACCTCGTCCTTCGCGAGCTTGGCATCGCGCAGCACCTTGCGCACCGCGGCGAGCGTGCGGTCGGTCAGCGGCCGCGTGAGGTCGTCGAAGCGCTCGCGCGTGACCTCGACGTCGAGCCCACCGGTGCTGAGCGCGCAACGCAGGCGCACCGGCGAAGCGGCGGACAGCGCCTCCTTCGCGGCGCGCGCGGCGACCAGCACCGCGCGACGGTCCTGCGGCGTCTCGATGCCGAGCTTCGCTTCGGCCAAGGCAGCGTCGGCCAGCGCGCGGTCGTAGTCGTCACCGCCCAACGCCGAATCGCCACCGGTCGCGACCACTTCGAAGACGCCTTCGGCAAGACGCAGCAGCGAGATGTCGAAGGTGCCGCCGCCGAGGTCGTAGACGGCGTAGAGGCCTTCGCTGCCGTGCTCCAGCCCGTAGGCGATCGCCGCGGCGGTGGGCTCGTTGATCAGGCGCAGCACGTTCAGGCCGGCGAGCCTGGCGGCGTCCTTCGTCGCCTGGCGCTGTGCGTCGTCGAAGTAGGCAGGCACGGTGATGACGGCGCCGAACAGCTCGTCGTCGAAGCTGTCTTCGGCACGTTGGCGCAGCGCGGCCAGGATCTCGGCCGAGACCTCGACCGGCGTCTTCACGCCCTCGCGCGTGCCCAGGCTCACCATGCCGGGGCGATCGACGAAGCGGTAAGGCAGCTTGTCGCGATGCTCGATGTCGGCGAGCGCGCGGCCCATCAGGCGCTTGACGGACACGACGGTGTTCTCGGGGTCCTCGGCCTGCGCCGCGAGCGCGGCGAAGCCGATCGCGCGCCGGCCGCCTTCGAGGTAGCGCACCGCCGAGGGCAGGATCGCGCGCCCTTCTTCATCGCGCAGGCATTCCGCCGCGCCCGAGCGCACCGCCGCGACCAGCGAATGCGTCGTGCCCAGGTCGATGCCCACCGCGATGCGGCGCTGGTGCGGGTCGGGCGACGCGCCGGGTTCGGAGATCTGCAGCAGGGCCATCGCGTCATTCTTCCAGCGCTTGCACTCGCCGATCGACGTCATGGGCAAAGCGCTCGACGAACATCAGCGCGCGCACCTGTTCGGCCGCGGCGGACCAGTCCTCGCGTTCGTCGCAGGCGCGGGCCAGCTCGTCCAACGCGGCGCGGCGAAACGCCGTGACCTCGTCGTGCAGCGCCTCGACTTCGGCGAGCCCGGCCGCGTCGTCGAGCGCCTCGCGCCACTGCATCTGCTGCATCAGGAAGCCGGCCGGCATCGCGGTGTTGCTCTCGGCTTCGATGCGTGCGCCGTGCAGTTCGCAGAGGTAGGCCGCGCGTGCGAGCGGATCCTTCAGCCGCGCATGCGCCTCGTTGACGCGCACCGACCACTGCATCGCGCGCCGCTGCCCCGCCGCGCCCTCGCCGGCGAAGCGATCGGGGTGCACCTCGGCCTGCAGCGCCTTCCACTGCGCGTCGATGTGCGCGCGGTCCTGGGCAAAGCGTCGTGGCAGGCCGAAGAGTTGGAAGTCGTCGCTGTCGAGCTGCATCACAAACAAGAAGGCGCGGCCGTGCCGCGCCTTCGTCCTGAGCCGGGCGTCAGACCCGGAACGATTCGCCGCAGCCGCAGCGGTCGCGTTCGTTCGGGTTGTTGAACCGGAAGCCTTCGTTGAGCCCCTCGCGGACGAAGTCGAGCTCGGTGCCCTGGATGTAGGGCAGGCTCTTCGGATCGACGAGCACCTTGATGCCCTGGTCCTCGAACACGACATCCTCGGGCGCGGCCTCGTCGGCGTACTCGAGCTTGTAGGCCAGGCCCGAGCAGCCGGTCGTCTTGACGCCAAGCCGCACGCCGATGCCCTTGCCGCGCTTGCCGAGGTAGCGGCTCACGTGGCGAGCCGCCGCTTGGGTGAGGGTGACTGCCATGCGGGGCGACTCAGGCGGCCGTGGGGCGCTTGGCCTTGTAGTCGGTGACCGCGGCCTTGATCGCATCCTCGGCCAGGATCGAGCAGTGAATCTTCACAGGCGGGAGCGCCAGTTCCTCGGCGATGTGCGTGTTCTTGATCGTCAGCGCCTCGTCGAGCGACTTGCCCTTGACCCACTCGGTGACCAACGAGCTCGACGCGATCGCCGAGCCGCAGCCGTAGGTCTTGAACTTCGCGTCCTCGATCAGGCCGGTCTGCGGATTGACCTTGATCTGAAGTTTCATCACGTCGCCGCAGGCGGGCGCGCCGACCATGCCGGTGCCGACGGTCTCGTCGCCCTTTTCAAAGGAGCCGACGTTGCGGGGGTTCTCGTAGTGATCGACGACTTTGGTGCTGTAGGCCATCTCGGTTCTCCTAACTCATTCGGTCGGCGCCTGCTCCGTCGGCAGGCAGCTGCAGCGGGCCGCAGCCGGCGGCGCCATCAATGCGCGGCCCACTGGATCGTGCTCAGGTCCACGCCGTCCTGAAACATCTCCCACAACGGCGACAGCTCGCGCAGCTTCGCGACGTTCTGGCGGATCGTCGTGACCGCGTAGTCGATCTCTTCCTCGGTCGTGAAGCGGCCGATCGTCATGCGCAGGCTCGAGTGCGCCAGTTCATCGGAACGGCCGAGCGCGCGCAGCACGTAGCTGGGCTCCAGGCTCGCCGAGGTGCAGGCCGAGCCCGACGACACCGCGAGGCCCTTGATCCCCATGATCAGCGACTCGCCTTCGACGAAGTTGAAGCTGATGTTGACGTTGTGCGGCACCCGCTTCTCGGCGTGGCCGTTGAGGAAGGTCTGCTCGACATCGCTCAGGCCGCGCATCAGCCGCTGCTGCAGCGCGCGGATGCGCTCCTGCTCGGCGCCCATCTCCTCACGCGCGATCCGGAAGGCCTCGCCCATGCCGACGATCTGGTGCGTCGGCAAGGTGCCCGAACGCATGCCGCGCTCGTGACCGCCTCCGTGCATCTGCGCTTCGAGCCGCACGCGCGGCTTGCGGCGCACGTAGAGCGCGCCGATCCCCTTGGGACCATAGGTCTTGTGCGAGGCGAGGCTCATCAGATCGACCGGCAGCGTCGCCAGGTCGATCGCCACCTTGCCGGTGGCCTGCGCCGCATCGACATGGAAAACGATGCCACGCTCGCGGCACAACGCGCCGATCGCCGGGATGTCCTGAATGACACCGATCTCGTTGTTCACGAACATCACCGAGACGAGGATCGTGTCCGGGCGCAACGCGGCCTTCAGCTTGTCGAAGTCGACGAGGCCGTCTTCCTGCACGTCGAGGTAGGTGACCTCGAAGCCCTGCCGCTCCATTTCGCGCATGGTGTCGAGCACGGCCTTGTGCTCGGTCTTCACGGTGACGAGGTGCTTGCCGCGCGTCTTGTAGAACTGCGCCGCGCCCTTGATCGCGAGGTTGTTCGACTCCGTCGCGCCGGAGGTCCAGACGATCTCGCGCGGGTCGGCGCCGATCAGCGCCGCGACTTCGCCGCGCGCTTTCTCGACCGCCTCTTCCGCCTCCCAGCCCCAGGCGTGGCTGCGCGAAGCGGGGTTGCCGAAATGCTCGCGCAGCCAGGGGACCATCGCGTCCACGACGCGCGGATCGACCGGCGTCGTTGCGCCGTAGTCCAGGTAGATCGGGAAGTGCGGAGTCATGTCCATGACGGGTACTGCCGGAATCGACGGGAGGACGGGCTACTTCGCCAGCGTGCTGCCGAGCGCGAACACCGAATTCGGCGCGGTGATCTTGATCGGCTTGACCACCGGCTGCGACGAGATCGCGCGCTTGACCGGCGCCTCCTCGATCGAGATGCCCTTGGCAATCTGGTCTTCGACCAGCTTGCGCAACGTGATCGAGTCGAGGAACTCGATCATCTTGGTGTTCAGGCTGGTCCAGAGGTCGTGCGTCATGCACTTGCCGCTGTCGTCGCCCATGCAGTTTTCCTTGCCGCCGCAGCCGGTGGCGTCGATCGGCTCGTCGACCGCGACGATGATGTCCGCGACGCTGATGTCGTCGGCCTTGCGGCCCAGCGAGTAGCCGCCGCCGGGGCCGCGGGTCGACTCGACCAGTTCATGGCGGCGCAGCTTGCCGAACAGCTGCTCCAGGTAAGACAGCGAGATCTGCTGGCGCGAACTGATCGCGGCGAGCGCGACAGGGCCGCCGTGTTCGCGCAGGGCCAGATCGATCATCGCGGTCACGGCAAAGCGACCTTTGGTGGTGAGACGCATCGTGAACTCCTTGTCGCCGGGGAGGAGGCCGCGCCGGAAACCGGCGGGGGCTCGAACCCACGAGCTGGGCGGGATCGGTAATCCCGACTGAACAGCTCAATTATGGGGGAAGCCGACTGATTCGGTCAGGCTCAACGGCCGAAGTTCCGCGCCGCAAACGCGGTCTTTGCTCGACAAAACAAGGACAGCGGCGAAGCGCTCCGTGGTCAAGCCTCAGTCGGCTATTTCAGGCGCGCGCCGGCCTCGACAAGCGGCACAACGTTGTCGTGCCCCGGGGCGCCGAAGGCTTGCTCGCGCAGCAGCGCGAGCTGGTCGCGCACGCGAGCCGCCTTCTCGAATTCGAGGTTCTTCGCGTGTTCGAGCATCTGCTTTTCGAGCAGCTTGATGCGCTTGCCGAGATCCTTCTCGCTCATGGATTCGACCTCCGCCGCGGCCTGCGCGGCCTTCAGGTCGTCACCGCGGCTTTTCTCTGAATACACGCCGTCGATCAGCTCCTTGACTTCCTTGCGGATGCTGCGCGGCACGATGCCGTTCGCCGCATTGAAGGCGATCTGCTTGGCGCGCCGGCGCTCGGTCTCGTCGATCGCCCGCTTCATCGAATCGGTCATCTGGTCGGCATACAGGATCGCGCGGCCGTTCAGGTTGCGCGCCGCCCGGCCGATCGTCTGGATCAGCGAACGCTCGGCGCGCAGGAAGCCTTCCTTGTCGGCATCGAGGATCGCCACCAGCGACACCTCGGGAATGTCCAGCCCCTCGCGCAGCAGGTTGATGCCGACCAGCACGTCGAACGTACCCAGCCGCAGGTCGCGCAGGATCTCGACGCGCTCGACGGTGTCGACGTCGCTGTGCAGGTAGCGCACCTTGACGCCGTTGTCGGCGAGGTAGTCGGTCAGCTGCTCGGCCATGCGCTTGGTCAGCGTGGTGATCAGCACGCGCTCGTTGGCCTCGACGCGGATGCGGATCTCCTGCAGCACGTCGTCGACCTGATGTGTCGCCGGCCGCACCTCCACCTCGGGATCCACCAGACCCGTCGGCCGCACCAGTTGCTCGACGACGTTGCCGGCATGTTGCTGCTCGTAGGCCGCCGGCGTGGCGGAAACAAACACCGCCTGACGCACCTTCGTCTCGAACTCCTCGAACTTCAGCGGCCGGTTGTCCATCGCGCTCGGCAGCCGGAAGCCGTACTCGACCAGCGTCGTCTTGCGCGCCCGGTCGCCGTTGAACATGCCGCCAAGCTGGCCGATCAGCACATGGCTCTCGTCCAGGAACATCAACGCATCGCGTGGCAGGTAGTCGACCAGCGTCGAAGGCGGCATGCCGGGCGCCGCACCCGACAGGTGCCGGGTGTAGTTCTCGATGCCCTTGCAGTGCCCGATTTCCTGCAGCATCTCCAGGTCGAAGCGGGTGCGCTGTTCCAGCCGCTGCGCCTCGACCAGCTTGCCGGCCGCGACGAATTCCGCCAGCCGCGTGCGCAGCTCGTCCTTGATGCCGTCGATCGCGCGCAGCACCTGCTCGCGCGGCGTCACATAGTGGCTCGACGGGTAGACAACGAAACGCGGAATCTTCTGGCGGATGCGGCCCGTCAGCGGATCGAACAGGCTCAGCGTCTCGATCTCGTCGTCGAACAGCTCGATGCGGATCGCCAGCTCCGAGTGCTCGGCCGGGAAGATGTCGATCGTGTCGCCGCGCACGCGGAAGCTGCCGCGGCCGAAGTCGATCTCGTTGCGCTTGTATTGCATGCGGATCAGCTGGGCGATCAGGTCGCGCTGGCTCAGCTTGTCGCGGTTGCGCACGATCAGCCGCATCTGCGTGTAGTCCTCCGGCTTGCCGATGCCGTAGATCGCCGAGACGGTCGCGACGATCACCACGTCGCGCCGCTCCAGCAGGCTCTTCGTCGCGCTCAATCGCATCTGCTCGATGTGCTCGTTGATCGAGCTGTCCTTCTCGATGAACAGGTCGCGCTGCGGGACGTAGGCCTCGGGCTGGTAGTAGTCGTAGTAGCTGACGAAGTACTCGACCGCGTTCTTCGGGAAGAACTCGCGGAATTCGGCGTACAGCTGCGCAGCGAGCGTCTTGTTCGGCGCGAACACGATCGCGGGACGGCCGCAGCGCGCGATCACGTTGGCCATCGTGTAGGTCTTGCCGGAGCCGGTCACGCCGAGCAGCGTCTGGAACACCTCGCCGTCGGCGATGCCCTCGACGAGTTTGGCGATCGCGCTCGGCTGGTCGCCGGCCGGCGCATAGGGCTCGAACAGCTGGAACGGCGAGTCCGGGAAGCTGACGAACCGGCCCTTCGGCACCGGCTCTTCGGGCATCGCCTCAGGCCGGTTCGGCATCGGGTCGGCAAGGGTCGCGTCGATAGAATTTGGCACGGTTCGACATCCTTCGGCTCACGGCAAACCGGCAGCTTAAGCGCATCGATCCGACCCCTTCGTCGTCAACGAAAGCTTCCATGTCCGCACTCTTCGCCGCCGTCGAAATGGCGCCCCGCGATCCGATCCTCGGCCTCAACGAGCAGTTCGCGGCCGATCCGAATCCGAACAAGGTCAACCTCGGCGTCGGCGTCTATTTCGACGAGCACGGCAAGCTGCCCCTGCTCAAGTGCGTCGCGGCGGCCGAAAAGCAACTCCTCGAGGCGCCGAAGGCGCGTGGCTACCTGCCGATCGACGGCATCGCCGCCTACGACCGCGCGGTGCAGAAGCTCGTCTTCGGCGCCGAGGCCGCCGCCTCCGGCCGCATCGCCACCGTGCAGGGCCTCGGCGGCACCGGCGGCCTGAAGCTCGGCGCCGACTTCCTCAAGCGCCTCAACCCGCAAGCCAAGGTGCTGATCAGCGACCCGAGCTGGGAGAACCACCGCGCGTTGTTCACCAACGCGGGCTTCGTCGTCGAGAGCTACCCGTACTACGACGCGACGCAGCCGGGCGGCATCGACATCGCCGGCCTCCTCGCCGCGCTCGGGGCGGCGCCGGCCGGCACCGTCGTCGTGCTGCACGCCTGCTGCCACAACCCGACCGGCTACGACCTCACGCCTGCGCACTGGAAGCAGGTGATCGACGTGCTGAAGGCCAGGCAGCTGGTGCCCTTCCTCGACATGGCCTACCAGGGCTTCGGGCACGGCCTCGCGGAAGACGGCGCCGCGGTGCAGAGCTTTCTCGCCGCCGGCCTCGACTTCTTCGTCTCGACCAGCTTCAGCAAGAGCTTCTCGCTCTACGGCGAGCGCGTCGGCGCCTTGAGCGTCGTCTGCGCAAGCAAGGACGAGGCGCAGCGCGTGCTGAGCCAGCTGAAGATCGTGATCCGCACCAACTACTCGAACCCGCCGACGCATGGCGCGACCGTCGTCGCCACCGTGCTCGACACCCCTGCGCTGCGCGCCCTGTGGGAGGAGGAACTGGCCGGCATGCGCCAGCGCATCAAGGCGATGCGGGTGGCGCTGGTCGAACGGCTCGGCGCCGCCGGCGTCAAGGGCGACCTGGACTACATCACCGCGCAGCAGGGCATGTTCAGCTACTCGGGCTTGAAGGCCGCGCAGATGCAGCGGCTGCGCAGCGAGTTCGGCGTGTACGGCGTCGACTCGGGCCGGATCTGCGTCGCGGCGCTGAACGAGAAGAATCTCGACGCCGTCGCCAAGGCCATTGCCGCGGTGGCCTGAACGGGCGCCGGGCATCGGGCCTGCCCCCGGCCTTCGCAAAACTTTGCAGAGCCGCGGGTGAGCCCGATGCACCGAGCGGCGGCCTCGCGCGTTAGCCGAACGGGCCGCCTCGCGGCCGAGGCCACCGATCCATGACGCCCACCGCCCCCCCTTCCCCTTCCTCGGCCGGCGCGAAGCCGGCGCGCCTGCTCAGCGCCTGGGCCGGCATGCTGCTGGTGGCGAGCCTCGTCGGCGGCTGCGCGAGCAGCGTCGCGGCGCCCGAGGCCTATGGGCCGACCGAGGCGGCCGCCGATCCGCCGGCGCGCGTCGGCAGCATCAGCGCCTTGCGGGGGCCGGCCGAAACCTCGACCGACGCGGACGGCGACTGGGAGCCGGCCAAGCTCAACTTCCCGGTCACCGGCGGCACCGCGCTGTCCACCCGCCCGGGCAGCCAGGCCGAGGTGCGCATCGGCAGCACCTCGGTGCGGCTCGACGGCGACACGCAGGCCGTGTTCCAGCGCCTCGACGACGACGAGATCGCGATCGACGTGGCCCAGGGCAACGTGCGCGCCCGCGTGCGCCGCCTCGACGCCGACGACCGCTTCGTCCTCGCCGCCGACGGCTTGCGCGCCGAGGCGCTCGGCCCCGGCGACTACCGCGTCGGCTACGACCCCGAGCGCGACGCCTACACGGTGCGCGCGCTCGCCGGCCGGATGCGCGTCGTCGCCGCGGGCAACAGCTTCAACCTCGAGCCGGGGCAGGAAAGCCTGGTCGAAGCCGGCGGCAGCGCGCTCGCGCTGCGGGCCATGGGCGCGCGCGACGACTTCGACGCCTGGGCCGAGTCGCGCGACCGCGAGCAGGACCGCCTGAGCGCCGCGCGCTACGTGTCGCCCGAAACCACCGGCATCGAGGCCCTCGACGCGCACGGTCGCTGGGAGGTCGTCGCCGACTACGGCCCGGTCTGGTACCCGCGCAGCCTGCCGCCCGGCTGGGCGCCCTACCGCTACGGCCACTGGGCCTACGTGCGGCCCTGGGGCTGGACCTGGGTGGACGACGCGCCATGGGGCTTCGCGCCCTTCCACTACGGCCGCTGGGCGATCGTCGGCAGCGGCTGGTGCTGGGTGCCGGGGCCGATCGTCGCGCGGCCGGTGTACGCGCCGGCGCTGGTCGGCTATGTCGGCGGCGCGCGCGGCGGCGTCTCCCTGAGCGTCGGGTTCGGCAGCGGCGGGCCGGTGGGCTGGTTTCCGCTCGGCCCGGGCGAGTACTACCACCCGCCCTACCGCTACACGCCGCGCTACGGGCACCGCGTCAATGTCCATGGCCATGGCGGCGAGCGCTTCGCGAACCGCCAGCCGGTGCCGGGCAGCGTGCCGGCCTACCGCTACGCCAATCAGCCGAACGCGCTGACGGTGGCCCGCGAGGAGCAGTTCCGGGGCTCGCGGCCGATCGGCGCCGACCGCGTCAACCTGACGCCGCAGCAGGCGGCCGGACTGCAGCCGGTGCTGGTCGCCCCCGGCAGCCGGCCCGGGGGCGGAGTCGGGCCGATGCCCGGCACGCGGCTGCCGACGCCCGACGGCCGCTGGGACGGCCGAGCGGACGGCCGCTGGGACGGCCGCGGCCGCGGCCCCGGCGAGGACGCCGACCGGCGCGCCTGGCCCGGGCCGGCCTACGGCGGCGGCGGCCGCCCGCCGCTCGACCGCAGCCCGCCGGGCCCCGCGACCGCACCGCCCTTCGAGCGCGGCCCGAGCACCGGCCGCGACCTCATCCCGCGCCCGCCGGGCGCCGTGGTGCAACCGCCGCCGCTGGCGGCCACCCCGCCACCGGCGCAGCCACGACCCGATCCGCGCGGCTACGGCGGCCGCGGCGACCCGGGCTTCGCCGACCGCCAGCCGTTCGACCGCGGCTCCTTCGGCGGCGGACGCATGCCGCAGGCGCAACCGCAGCCGCGCCCTGCAGCCGAGATGCCGCGCTCGGCGGTGCCGGCGCCCGCCTACCGGGCCGCGCCGGCGCCGCAGGCCCAGCCGCAGCCGCAGCCGCAGCCGCAGCCGTCGCGCGGCGGCCGTGACGGCGACAGCGGCGGCAAGGGCTGGCGCAACGGCGGGCCGGTCAAGGAGCGCTGAGCCGAGTCGCCTGCGCGACGCGGCGCCTCGACGAAGCACCGCGATCGTGCACATCTCTCGGCCCGGGCCTTGCGAGCACGGCGCCGGAGCCGGTCTCGCCGACCGCTCCCTGCCACGATGCCGCCTGGCGGCTGCCGCCTAAACTGCCGCGCCCGCGAAGGAGTCCGATGCTTTACCAGTTCTACGAGATGCAGCGCGCGCTGCTCAGCCCGTTCGCCGAGTTCGCCAGCGCCTCGTCGAAGCTGTACAGCCACCCGCTGTCGCCGTTCGCGCAGGGCTTCCACTCGCAGCGCGTCTCGGCCGGCTTCGACCTGATGCACCGGCTGACCAAGGAGTACGAGAAGCCCGAATTCGGCATCACCCAGATCCAGGTCGGCGGCAGCGACATCGTCGTGCAGCAGATCACCGCGCTGGACAAACCCTTCTGCAAGCTGCTGCGTTTCAAGCGCTACACCGACGACGCCAAGCTGCTCTCGAAGATGCGCGCGCAGCCTTCGGTGCTGATCGTGGCGCCGCTGTCGGGCCACCACTCCACGCTGCTGCGCGACACCGTGCGCACGATGCTCGCGGACCACAAGGTCTACATCACCGACTGGGTCGATGCGCGCATGGTGCCGGCCGCCGTCGGCCCCTTCCACCTCGACGACTACGTGCACTACGTGCAGGAGTTCATCCGGCACATCGGGCCCGAGGTGCACGTGATCTCGGTGTGCCAGCCCACCGTGCCGGTGCTCGGCGCAGTGGCGCTGATGGCCAGCGCCGGCGAACAGACGCCGCGCACGATGACGATGATGGGCGGGCCGATCGACGCGCGCCGCTCGCCCACCGCCGTCAACAACCTGGCGATGAACAAGAGCTACGAGTGGTTCGAGAACAACGTGATCTACCGCGTGCCGGCCAACTACCCCGGCGCCGGCCGCAAGGTCTACCCGGGCTTCATGCAGCACACCGGCTTCGTCGCGATGAACCCGGACCGCCACCTGACCGCGCACTACGACTACTTCCTTGACCTCGTGCGCGGTGACGACGACGGCGCCGACGCGCACCGCACCTTCTACGACGAGTACAACGCGGTGCTCGACCTCCCGGCCGAGTACTACCTCGACACGATCAAGGTCGTGTTCCAGGACTTCGCGCTGGTGCACGGCAGCTGGGAAGTCGCCGGCGAGCTGGTCAAGCCGCAGGACATCAAGACCACCGCGCTGCTGACGGTCGAAGGCGAGCTCGACGACATCTCCGGCAGCGGCCAGACCGCCGCCGCGATCGAGCTGTGCAAGGGCATCCCGAAGACGCGCAAGGGCCACTTCGAGGTCAAGGGCGCGGGCCACTACGGCATCTTCTCCGGCCGCCGCTGGCGCGAACTGGCCTACCCGCAGATCCGCGAGTTCATCGCGCGCCACGACAAGTGAACTGACCCACCCCGGTTGCGGCTGCGCCGCTCCCCCGAGGGGGGAGCCTCGAACGGACCGCCGAAGCCGGATCCGTCGCGGCGGCGGGATCAGAGCTGGCGGATGCGGGAGGGAGGAAGTCTTGCCGACGATGGAGACGATGACTGAGCCGCTCGTGGCGGCAATCGATGCGGCGCTGCCGCAGACGCAATGCACCCGCTGCGGCGAGCCCGACTGCCGGCGCTATGCCGAGGCGGTCGCGGCCGGCGCGCCGATCAACCGCTGCCCGCCGGGCGGCGCCGAGGGCATCGCGCGGCTGGCGGCGATCACCGGCCGCGAGCCGCTGCCGCTCGACGCCCGCCACGGCCTCGAAGGCCCGCTGCGCCTCGCGGTGATCGACGAGGCGCGTTGCATCGGCTGCACCCTTTGCATCAAGGCCTGCCCGGTCGACTGCATCGTCGGCGCGGCCAAGCGCATGCACACCGTGATCGAAGCGCAATGCACCGGCTGTGAACTGTGCCTGCCGGCCTGCCCGGTCGACTGCATCGTGATGCTGCCGGCGCATGCCGATCCGCAACCCTGCGGCTGGGCCGCGTGGTCGCGCGAGCAGGCCGAGGCATCGCGCGCGCGCTACGCCGCACGCAACGCGCGCCGCGCGCGGGCCGAAGCGGCGTTCGGGCCGGCATGAAGCCGGCGGCGATCGACGCCTTCTTCGCCGTGCTTCAGGCGGCGAACCCCGAGCCGCAGACCGAGCTGGCGTTCAGCTCGGTGTTCGAGCTGCTCGCCGCGGTGCTGCTGTCGGCGCAGGCCACCGATGCCGGCGTCAACAAGGCGACGCGGCGGCTGTTCGCCAGCGCGCCGACGCCGCAGAAGATGCTCGCCCTCGGCGTCGAAGGCATCGCCGAGCGCATCCGCACGATCGGCCTGTACCGCAACAAGGCGAAGAACCTGCACGAGACCTGCCGGCTGCTGATCGAGCGCCACGGCGGCGCGGTGCCGCGTTCGCGCGAAGCGCTCGAAGCGCTGCCCGGCGTCGGCCGCAAGACGGCCAACGTCGTCCTCAACGTCGCGTTCGGCGAACCGACGATGGCGGTGGACACGCACATCTTCCGTGTGAGCAACCGCACCGGCCTGGCGCCGGGCAAGGACGTGCTCGCGGTGGAGATGCAGCTGCTGCGGCGCGTGCCGGCCGCCTACATGGAGCACGCGCATCACTGGCTGATCCTGCACGGCCGCTACGTCTGCCAGGCACGCCGGCCGCTGTGTCCCCAGTGCGGCGTGGCGAGCCTTTGCGAGTACCAGCCCAAGACCCGCGCCTGAGCCTGCTCCGGCCGAAGAGCTCGAGGCCATCGCAAGGCGCGGTCGCCTCAAGCGACGTTCCACCGTGTGCAGCTTCGCAATTCGGCCGGCTTGTTCGCCGTGGCTCGACGGCTTGCGGCGCGACCGTGCATCCTGGACGCCGTCCCGTCCGCCATTCGCATCGGTATGTCTCTCGCAGTCCTCTCCACGGCAACGCGCGGCGTCCGCACCGTCGAGCGGCCCGAGCCCTCGTCGGAAGCCGCCGGCCTTGCGCCCGCGGCGCTCGGCGCGAGACAACTGCAGTCGCCGATGCTCGAAGCGCTCGGGACTCCCGCCGCACGCCTGAGGACACCCTCGTTCGAGTCGAACCTGCCGGGGTCGCCGTCCGTCAACGGCGCGGCGACGCTGACGCGCCTTCAGGCGTTTCCCGCGGCCTTGCCTTCACCGAGTGCGGACGTTTGGAAGAAGCCTCCTCCTGCGGCGGCGCGCGCCGGCGCAGCCTCGGGCGTGCCGGGTGCGCCGGACACCGTGCCGCGGCGCGACGACAAGCCCGTCGATCCCACGAAGACGGCTGACGACTATCTGAATGCCAACAACGGCCTTCTGAAACGACTCGGCAATCAGGAGGGCATGAAGGACAAGCTGAAGGCCCGATACGGCGACTGGACGGACGCCAACCGGAGCGCCGAAGACCGCGCCCAATCGGCCTACAACGCCGCGCGGCACATCGGCATCATCAAGCACAAGCTCAACCGCGAGGGCGGCGACCGCGGCGACGTCGTCAACAGCGGCCGGATGCACGGGTGCACGAAGAGCGGCGACATCCGCGACGGCACGGAAATGGCCGACCTGAAGAATTCGCTCAAGGAAGACCCGCCGAAAGAGCAGCGCGGCGATCCGGCGGCGTGGGCCAACCAGGATCGAAATACCGATCAGGTGCTGAGCAATCCGAACCTCAAGCACACCAAGGACAAGCACGTTCGACTGAATGGCACCACCCGCAGCTCGCACACCGTCAACCTGGAGAAGGCCGGCAAGATCATCAGCTTCGTCAACCCGGTGCTCGGTCAGGTTCTCAAGGGCATGGGCGAATCCGACAAGGAGCGGCCGACCGACTTCGGCAAGATGCTCGTGGGCGGGGCGAAGGGCTACGTGAACCACTTGGAGAACGTCGGCGAAGGCGCCCTGAATGCTGTGAAGAAGGGCCGCATCACGCCTGCCGGGCTGGCCCTGAGCATTGCCAAGGAAACGACGAAAGACGCCATTGCCGACATCGCCAAGGACGTGAAGAACAAGAGCTTCTGAGGCCGAACCGTCAGGTCAGCCGCGGCGCGACACGCCGGCGCCTTCGGCCGTCGCGGTACCCAGCAGCGACGCGACCCCATGGCCCGGCGCACGCGGCCAGTCGGCAGCGGTCGGTGCGGCTTCGCCGCGCGCCGCGAGCCACGACGCGGCGGAGATGAAACCGCCGTGCGCGACCATCCAGCGGGCGCTCGGCGCGGCAAGCACGGCGGCCGCGCGCTGCAGCAGTTGCCGCACCGTCTCGCCGCCTGGAGGGGCCTGCGTCGCGAGGTCGGCGGCCCATTGCCCGATCGCGGCGGGGTCGATGTCGCTCCAGCGCCGCCCGTCCCATTCGCCGAAGTCGAGTTCGACGAGCCGCGCATCGACCACGCAACGAAAGCCGAAGCGCCGCAGCCAGCGGCCGACCTCGCGGCAGCGGCGCAGCGGCGACACCGCGATCTCGCGCGCTGCGCCCTCGCGCCGCGCCGCGCCGCGGATGCGATGGGCCAGCCGCTTCGCGCGACGGTGATCGACGCCCGGATCGCTGCGTGCCCCGAGACACAGACCCGACGCGCCGTTCGGGCGCGGATGGCGCCACACGACGAGTGCGGCGCGTGTCATCGCCCGACGCAGGCGAGCACGGCGAGAAGCACCGCCAGCTCGCTGAGCTGCTGCGCGGCGCCGAGCATGTCGCCGGTGACGCCGCCGAGCCGCCTGCGGAACCACCGCGCGCACACGAGCCCGGCACCCGCCGCCGCAAGCAGCGCAGCGATCCAGGCGCGCCAGCCCGGCACCGCGAAGCTGCCGCTCGCCGCCTGCGCGGCGGCGAACGCGGCGATCGCCGCGAGCGGCCAGATGCACGCCAGCACGAGGCCCGCGGTCGACACCCGCTGCGCCAGCGGCTTGGCCTTCGCGTGCTCGGCATCGCCGGCGTAGGGCAGCGCGCGGATCAGCGCCACCGCGACCGCGCGCGACAGGCCGTGCGCCACGACCAGCGCGGCGGCGCTCCAGCCGATCGGCAGCGACGCGAGCGCGAGCGCCTTCAGCCCCAGCACCACGATCAAGGCCGCGCTGCCGTAGCTGCCGATGCGCGAGTCCTTCATGATCGCCAGCACCCGCTCGCGGTCGGCGCTGCCGCCGAGGCCGTCGAAGCTGTCGGCGAGGCCGTCTTCGTGGAAGGCGCCGGTCAGCAGCAGCGTCGCGGCGATCGAAAGCCCCACCGCGACCGGCACCGGCCACCACTGCGCCGCGATCGTGAGCACCAGCGCGCCGAAGGCGCCGATGCCCAGGCCGATCAGCGGGAAGTAGCGCGCGCTGTCGTTCAGCCAACCCGGCTGCCAGCCGACCCAGGCGGCGAGCCGGCCGGTGACCGGCACGCGGGTGAAGAACTGGAGCGCCAGCAGGACGAGGCGCAGCTCGTGCGCGAGGCGGCGCATCACGTCGGCGTGCTGCCGACGCCCGCGCCGTGCGGCGAAGCCGCGGTGTCGACGCCCGCAGAGTGCGACGAAGCCGCGGTGCTGACGCCCGCAGGGTGCGACGAAGCCGCGGTGCTGACGCCCGCGGCTTGGAACGACGCCATGCCGTCGAGCAGCGCGACGGCGCTCGCGACGATCGGCCACGCGAGCGCCGCGCCCGAGCCTTCGCCGAGCCGCAGGCCGAGCGCCAGCAGCGGCTCGGCGCGCAGGTGATCGAGCGCGCCGCGGTGGCCGGCTTCGTCGGAGCAGTGCGCGAACACGCAGGCGTCGAGGACGGCGGGGCGCAGCGCATGCGCGACGAGCAGCGCCGCGGTGACGATGAAGCCGTCGACCACGACGAGCCGCCTCTCGTGCGCGGCCTGCAGCAGCGCGCCGGCGAGCGCGGCGATCTCGAAGCCGCCGAAGGCCGCGAGCGCTTCGAGCGGCGCGCGCGCCTCGGCATGCCGTTCGGCGACCCGCTCGAGCACCGCGCGCTTGCGTTCGAGCGCCGCGTCGTCGAGCCCCGTGCCGCGCCCGATGCAGCGGGCCAGCGGCGCTCCGGTGAGCCGCGCGGTCAGCAGCGCGGCGGCCGAGGTGTTGCCGATGCCCATCTCGCCGAGCACGAGCGCGTTGCCGGGCAGGCCGCTCACCGTGGCGCGGCCGAGTTCGAGCGCCTGCACGCACTGGGCGTGGCTCATCGCCGCGCCGAGCAGCGCGTCGGCCGTGCCGGCGGCCACCGGCGCCGAGACGAAGCGCGGCCGCGCGCTCGACGGTGCGGCCGCGCCCTGCAGCGCCCCCTCGCCGAGCAGCCCCGGGATCGGCGAGCGCACGCCGGCATCGACGATCGTCAGCGCCATCGCGTGCTGGCGCGCGAGCACGCTGATCGCCGCGCCGCCGGCCATGAAGTTCGCGACCATCTGCGCCGTCACCTCGGCCGGGTAGGCGGAGACGCCCTGCGCCGCGAGCCCGTGATCGGCCGCGAACACCAGCGCCTGCGGCGCCTCGAGCCGCGGCCGTTCGCTGCGCTGGAGCAGGCCGAGCTGCAGCATCAGCGCCTCGATGCGGCCGAGCGCGCCGAGCGGCTTGGTCAGGTGGTCGATGCGCTGGCGCAGGCGCGCAGCGAGCGCGGCGTCGGCGCTCGGCTCGATCGCGGGCGCGGTCCAGTCGTAGCTCATCGGGGCTCCAGCAGGCCGTTCAGCACGCCGGGTGCGAACAGCTTGTCGATGTAGTCGGCAAGGCCGTCGAACACGCCGTCGAGCGGGCGCGCCGCGGCGCCGAACAGCGCGCGCAGCACCGCGGGCGACTCGAACAGGCCGTGCGCGTAGAGGCCCAGCACCGGGCCGTGCTGCCAGCCCAGCACCGTGCCCTCGGCATTGCGCAGCACCGCGCGCAGCGCCGGCGCCTCGGGCAGCGGCAGGCTGCGGCCGTGGTGGATCTCGTAGCCGTCGAACGCGAGGTTCGACAGCGCGGCCCAAGGGCCCTGCAGTTCGCCGAAGCGCGCCCGCGAGCGCAGCAGGCGCTTGTCGCGCTCGAACCGCGTCGCGATCGGCAGCAGGCCGAGGCCGGGCGTGCTGGTGTCGGCACCGCCGGCATCGACGCTCTCGACGCCGAGCGGATCGACCAGCGCCTCGCCCAGCATCTGCAGGCCGCCGCACAGGCCGAGCACGGGCCGGCCCGCGGCGGCGTGGCGGGCGATCGCGCCGTCGAGCCGCTGCGCGCGCAGCCAGGCGAGATCGCTCGCGCTGTGCTTCGAGCCCGGCAGCACGATCCAGTCGCAGCCCGCGAGCGCGGCCGGCGTCCGCGCCCATGCGAGCTGCACGCCGGGCAGTCCGCGCAGCGGCTGGAACTCGTCGAGGTTGCTGATGCGCGGGTAGGCGACGACGGCGATGCGCAGCGCGGGCTCGTCGTCCCCGGCGGCGCGAAGCGGCGGCGCAACCGCGTCCGCGGCGCGAAGCGGCGTCGTTGCCGCGGCCGCGCCGCGCGGCGGCGGCGTTCCGCCATCCGCGAGCGAGCCCTCGGCGGCGTCGTGCAGCCCGTCCTCCTCGGGCAGGCCGTGGCCGCGCCACATCGGCAGCACCGCGACGGTGGGCACGCCGGTCAGCGCTTCGAGCTGCTCGGGCCCCGGCGCGAGCAGCGTCGCGTCGCCGCGGAAGCGGTTCAGCACGAAGCCGCGCAGCAGCGCGCGCTCGGGCGCGGGCATCAGCCGGTGGGTGCCGTACAGGTGGGCGAAGGCGCCGCCGCGGTCGATGTCCGCGACCAGCAGGCAGGCGGCCTGCGCCTCGTGGGCGGTGCGCAGGTTCACGTAGTCGCTCGACGCGAGGTTGATCTCGGCCGGCGAGCCCGCGCCTTCGATGACGATCACCTCGTGCTCGGCGCGCAGCGCACGCAGTGCGTCGCGCGCATGCGGCCACAGCACCGCGCTGCGTTCGCGCCACGGCACCGCGGCGAGGTCGCGGCGCACCTCGCCGAGCACGATCACCTGGCTGCCGGTGTCGCGCTCGGGCTTCAGCAGCACCGGGTTCATCCGCACCTCGGGCTCGGCGCGCGCGGCCAGCGCCTGGAAATACTGCGCGCTGCCGATCTCGCCCGGCGCGCCTGCGCGGCCCGGCACCACGCGCGCGTTGTTGCTCATGTTCTGCGCCTTGAACGGCGCGACCTTCAAGCCCTGCCGCGCGTACCAGCGGCACAGCGCCGTCGCGAGCCAGCTCTTGCCGGCCCCGCTGGTGGTGCCGAGGACCATGACGCAGCGTGCCGCGCTCATCGGCTTCAGCGGTAGCCCTGCTCGTTGGCGCTGTGGATGATCCAGGTGAGGTTGCCCTGGCCGAAGCTGAAACCGGCCGGCCCCGCGAAGATCAAGCGGCCCTGGCCCTTGTAGACGAGCTCGTAGCGGTAGCGGTCCGAGCCGAAGTAGAACGGGATCCACGCCTTGCCGGTCATGTGCGCGCCCTGGTCGGTCGGCTGGCCGAGGAGGTTGGTCACCTGCGCCATCGGCATGCCGATCTTCAGCTGGCCGAACTTGCTGCCGGGCGCCGGCTTGCCGGTGATCTCGCCTTCCCAGTCCTCGAGGCCCTTGACCTTCTGGCCGTAGCCGGCCTCGACCTTCTTCGGGTCGACGACCTCGCCACGTTCGTTCATGCCGGGGCCGACCTTCGGCGCGGCCGGCGCGGCGGCGGCCGGCGCGGGCGATGCGGCCGGCGCCGTCGCGGCGCCGCTCTTGCTGCCACCGAAGGACTGGCAGCCGGCCAGCGTGCCGGTGGCCGCGAGCGCCGCGGCGAGCATCGAAATGCGGTCGAGTCGATTCATGGGGACTTCTCCTTGGCAAGACGGTGACGGCCGGCGCCCTCGCGCCGACGCGGGATCGTAAGAGTCGGGCGCGCCGCGCGAGGCCTCGCAGACCCTCATCGCGCCGGCTTCGCGAGTTCATTTCGCAAGCTTCGCCACGCTTCGCGCAGCGCGCGTTGCGCGGCGGGCGGCTGCACGCTCAGGCGCACGCGGCCGGGCAGGCCGAACGAGCCGGCATCGCGCAGCTTGATGCCGCGTTCGCGCAACGCGGCCAGGGCCTGCACCGGCGCCACGCGGCCCGGCGCGTCGCGCCAGTCGGCGACGAAGAACGGCGTCGCGCTCGGCGCGCAGCTCCAGCCCAGTTCGGCGCACAGCGAAAGCTGCTCGCGCTTCCAGGTGCGCAGCGTCGCGAGGCTCGCCGTCAGCCAGGCCTGCGTTGGCGCTTGCGTCCATGCGTGCAGCAGCGCGACGCCGTCGGCGCCGAGCGGCCACGAAGGCGCGAGCGCATCAAGCTCGTCGGCGATCGCCTCGGCGCCGGCCGGGGCGATCGCATAGGCGCCGCGCACGCCGCTCAGGCCGAGCGCCTTGTTCGGCGACCACAGCTGCCAGGCCGCAGGCGGCGCCGGCGGCGCGTCGCCTTCGAGGCGCAGCGGCTCGTAGGCGCGGTCGATCACGAGCAGCGCGTCGGCGTCGGTCGCCGGCGGCGGCGAGCTCGTGCCGAAGGGACTGGACGGCTCGGTGTGCCAGACCAGCCGCGCCTGCCGCGACGCGGCCACGAGCCGCAAGCCGAGCGCGCCGGCCGCATGCGCGTAGTCGGCATAGCCCGGCTGCGGCGCATGCACCGCAGCCTCGGGGGCGACGCGCGCGAGCCAGCCGGTGATGCGCAGGATCCATTCGCTCGCGCTGGCGCCGACGACGACGCGGCGCGGCGTGCAGCGATGCCGCCGCGCGAGCTCGGCGCGCAGCGCGGTGTAGCCCGGATCGGGATAGCGGGCGAGGTCGCTCGCGCGGATCGCGGCGAGCGCCGCGGGTTCGGGGCCGCAGGCGTTCGCGTTGGTCGAGAAGTCCCAGCGCGGCACGCCGAGCGCGTCGGGCCCGCCATGCACGCGCGAGCGCCTCATGCGACCGCCCGCGCCGCGAGCCCGGCGACCGCGAACGCACAGGCGAGGTTCGCGGCCGTGCCGGCGAGGCGCAGGGCCCGGGCGGTGTCCGCCGGCTCGGCCACGCGCCCCGCCGCATGCAGCTCGTACACGCCGGCCTTGCGCAGACGCACGCCGAGCAGCAGCGCCATCGCGCCCATCGGCCAGCCGCCGTTCGGCGACGGCGTGCGGCGCGCTTCCGCTTGCAACGCCCGCCAGCCGAAGCGGCCGGGCCGCCACAGCAGCGCGGCGGTGAGCCGCGCCGGCGCCCACGACATCGCATCGTCGGCGCGTGCGGCCCACTTGCCGGCCCAGGTCCATGCGCCGCGGTAGCCCCACATCGCATCGAGCGTGTTCGCCCATCGATAGACCCACAGCCCCGGCAGGCCCGCCAGCAGCAGCCAGCACAGCGGCGCGACGACGGCATCGTTCAGGTTCTCGGCGAGCGTCTCGATCGCGGCTTCGCGGACCTCGCGCTCATCGAGCGCGGCGGTGTCGCGGCTCACCAGCCGCGCGAGCCGCGCGCGGCCGTGCGGCAGCCCTTCGCCGAGCGCGGCTTCGACGGCCGCGACCTCGTCGCGCAGCATCCGCCACGCGAAGCCGGGCTTGATGGCGAGCGCGAGCGCCGGCACCGCGATCCACGCCGGCCAGGCGAGCAGCGCGCGTTCCAGCGCGAGCCCCGCCCAGGCCAGCAGCGCCGCGCCGCCCGACCACGCCAGCGCGCCGCCGACACAGGCCGGCGCCGCCGGCAGCCCCCGCAGCCGCCGGCCGAGCGGCCCCATCACCCGCCCGATCCACGCCACCGGATGCCAGGCATCGCGTGGCTCGCCGAAGGCCGCGTCGATCGCCCAGGCCGCCGCGAGCGCCAGCGCCGCGCTCATGCGAGCACGAGCCGATCGAACACCAGCGTCGTCGCCGCGAGCGGCGGCCGGCTCGCGACGCGCTCTTGGCCGAGCGAGCGCAGCGAGAGCGGCGCGGCGAAGCCCGGGCCGTCGAACACGAAGCTGTGGAACTCCCCGTCTTCGCCGCAGGGGCAGACCGGCTTCGGCAGGCGATCGAGCAGCTGCGCGTCGTAGTCGGCGCCGCAGAAGCCCGCGTCGAGCCGCGCGGCGTCGACGCACACCAGCCGTGCGCGGATGCCGCGCGCGACGATCTCCCGCGCAAGCGCCGCCCGCGGCTCGCCCCACAACGGGAAGTGCGCGCGCAGCCCGGCGCGCGCGCAGGCCGGCTCGAGCCAGTCGCGATGCGCCTGCAGGTCGATGTCGCCGAAGACGATGCCGTCGTGACCATCGCCGTGCAGCGCGGCGAGCGCGTCGGCGAACGCGCGCCCATAGGCGCCCGCTTCGTCGGCCACGCGCGCCGGCCGCCACGCGAGCCCGAGCGCCGCGGCCTGCGCCTCGATCAAGGCGGGCGCGAGCGCATGCGACTTGCTCGTGCCGTCGGCCTCGCACATCGTCAGCAGCGTCGCGACCGCGAGGCCCTGCTCGCGCGCGCGCAGCAGCGCGAGCATCGAATCCTTGCCGGCGCTCCAGCTGACCGCGACGCGAGCCATCAGTCCTCGATGCCGCGCTGCGCGGGCACGCCGGCCTGGTAGTGGTGCTTCACCAGCTTCATCTCGGTGACGGTGTCGGCGGCATCGATCAGCTCCTGCGGCGCATCGCGGCCGGTCAGCACGACGCTGGTCTCGCGCGGGCGCTCGCGCAGGCAGGCGAGCACCGGTTCGAGCGGCAGCCAGCCGTAGCGCAGCGGGTAGGTGATCTCGTCGAGCACGACGAGGAAGTGCGTGCCGGCGCGGATGGTCGCCTCGGCGCGCGCCCAGCCGTCGCGCGCGAGCTGCGCCGAGTGTTCGAGGTCGCGGCTCTTCCAGCTGAAGCCGTCGCCGAGCCCTTCGATGATGGGCTCCCACGTCGCCTCCGGCGCCTGCCCCGCGAGGGGGCCGTGGTCCGCTGGGGAGCGGCCCGGCGCCGGCCCGCATCGGCACGCCGAAAGCTTGTCGAACGCGCGGTGCTCGCCGAAGCGCGCCGAAGGCACCTTCATGAACTGGTAGATCCGCACCGGCTTGCCGCGGCCGTGCGCGCGCAACGCGAGTCCGAAGGCCGCGGTGCTCTTGCCCTTGCCGTGGCCGGTGTGCACGATCACCAGCCCGCGGCGTTCGCCTTGCGGCTTGGGCGTCGTGCGTTCGGTGGGCGGGTTCTCGATGTCCATCGTCAATCCTCCAGAGCCGGCAGCACGCGCGCGCGGCCGTCGATGCGCTGCACGCGCACCGCGTGGTCGAAGGCCGCGATCAGCGCGGCATGCAACGCCGCGTCGTCGGCGCCCCCTTCGGCGGCGATGCGGCCGGCGAGCATCACCTGCACCCGGTCGGCGGCCAGCGCGAGCGGCAGGTCGTGCAGCACGGTGACGAGCACGTGCGTCGCCGCGAGCCGGCGGCACAGGCGCGCGAGCGCCACCTGGTGCGGCGCGTCGAGGTGCGTCGTCGGCTCGTCGAGCAGCAGGATCGGCGCCTCCGTCGCGAGCGCGCGCGCGAGCAGCACGCGCTGGCGTTCGCCGCCGGAGAGTTCGTGCAGGCGGCGCGCCGACCACGCGCTGCACTCGGTGGTCGCCATCGCCGCGTCGATCGCGCGGGCGTCGGCCGGGCCTTCGTCGCCGAACAGGCCGAGGTGCGGCAGGCGGCCGAGCGCGACGGTCTCGCGCACCGTCAGCTCGCCGCCCGGCCCGGCGCTGCCGTCGCCGCCTTGCGAGAGCCAGGCGACGCGCCGGCCGCGCTCGCGCGCCGGCCAGTCGCCGAGCGGCCGGCCTTCGAGCCGCACTTCACCGCGCCCCGGCGCAAGCAGCCCCGCCAAAGCGCGCAACAGCGTCGACTTGCCCGCGCCGTTCGGGCCGACGATCGCGGTCCAGCCGGTCGCGTAGCCGGCGTCGACGCCGCCCAGCACCTCGCGCGTGCCCAGCCGCACCGCGAGGCCGCGCGCTTCGAGCCGCGTGGTGAGGGGGCACGCCGCGCTCATCGCAGCCCCCTTCGATGCAGCAGCCACAGCAGGTAGCCGCCGCCGAGCAGCGCGGTCAGCACGCCGACCGGCAGCTCCTGCGGCGCGATCGCGATGCGCGCGAGCACGTCGGCCGCGAGCAGCAGCGCGCCGCCGGTGGCCGCGCTCGCGCCGAGCAGGAAGCCGTGGCGCGAGGGCGCGAAGCGACGCACCAGGTGCGGCGACACCAGCCCGACGAAGGCCACCAGCCCCGACTGCGAGACCGCGAGCCCGGTGCACAGCGCGAGCAGCACCACCATCACCAGCCGCAGCCGCGCGAGCGGCAGACCGAGCGTCGCGGCGGTGTCCTCGCCGAGCGTGAGCGCGTCGAGCAGCCGCGCGAAGCGCAGCGCCAGCGGCAGCGCCAGCGCGAGACCGGCCGCGAGCAAGGCCACCGCCGGCCAGCCGAGGAAGGCGGTACTGCCGAGCAGGAAGACCTGCTTGCCGCGCAGCGCCTCGGGCGCCCAGGTGGTGATCAGGTCGCCGGCCGCACCGAGCACCACGCCGACGACGATGCCGGCCAGCAGCAGCCGCACCGTCTGCTGCGCGCCGCGCGCGAGCACGAGCGTCAGGCTCACGCCGGCCAGCGCGCCGACGAAGGCCGCGCCGACGAGGCCGAGGCGGTCGAGCCACAGCGCCGGAGCCAGCGGCAGCGCCTGGCCGGCGAGCGTCGATGCGGCGAGCACCAGCACCACGGCGAGCGTCGCGCCCGAGGCCGAGCCGAGCAGGTAGGGGTCGGCCAGCGGGTTGCGGAACAGGCCTTGCGCGAGCGCACCGGCGAGGCCGAGCAGGGCGCCGACGAGCCAGGCGCCCAGCGTGCGCGGCGCGCGGATCTGGCCGATCAGCATCGCGGCCTGGTCGCCGAGCGCGTCGGCCTGCAGCGCCGCCCACGACAGGCCCTCGCTGCCGGCGGCCAGCCCGAGCAGTGCGAGCACGGCCGTCGCGGCCGCGAGCCCGGCGACGAGGCGCGAACGTCGCCGCGCGTCGATCGAGCCGATCGGCGCCGCCGCCGCGAGCCGCCAGCCGGCGGGCGACGCGCTCATCGCGCGAGCTCCTGCGCCGGAAGCGCGGCGAGGCAGTCGACGAGCAGGTCCGCCGCCTCGCCCAGGCGCGGCCCCGGGCGGATCAGCAACTCGTAGCGCGCGCTCGGCAAGGCGCAGGCGCGCGACGCGCGCAACGCCCGCAGCGAGGCCCAGCCCGGCCGCGCGGCCATGCCGCGGACCGCCCGCTCCTCGGCGATCACCACGTCCGGCTGCGCGCGCACGACGAACTCCGGGTTCAGCTTCGGGAAGGGCCCGAGCGCGGCCGGCACCACGTTGCCGAGGCCGAGCCGAATCAGCGTCTCGCCGATGAACGAGGCCTCGCCGGCCGCATACGGCGCGGTCGCGACCTCGAAATAGACCTTCGCGCCGCGCAGTGCCACCGGCACGCGCTGCGCGGCCGCGTCGATGCGCGCCTCGATGCCGGCCCAGACCTGCGGACCGCGCTCCGGCACGCCGAGCAGGGCTGCGATGCGCTCGAGGCTGGCGCGCACGTCGGCGTGCGTCTGCGATTCGAAGACGAGCACGTTCAGGCCGAGCGCTTCGAGCCGGTCGATCACCCGCGAGGATTTCGCGAGCAGCACCACGTCGGGCTTCAGCACGACGACGCGCTCGATCGAGGTGTCGTCCTGCCCGCCGAGCCTGGGCAGCGCCAGCACCGCGGCCGGCTGGTTCGAGTAGCGATCGACGCCGACGAGCCGGCCGCAGGCGTCGAGCGCGCAGACGGTCTCGGTGATCGAGGGCAGCAGGCTCACGATGCGCTGCGGCGGCGCGGCGAGCGTGCGCACCGCGCCGCGGTCGTCGCGCACCGCGACCTGCGCGAAGACCGGCAGCGCGAGCAGCGCACCGAGCAGCAGGCCGGGAAGGAAGCGCGTCATCGCTGCGGCTCCTTCACCGTCATCGCCAGGCCCGCGACCATGAGCGTCACACGCGCGCAGACCTCGGCCACGCGCTGGTGCAACCGGCCGAGCGCGTCGGCGAAGCGGCGCGCTTCGCGGCCCATCGCGATGCCGCCGAGGCCGATCTCGTTCGACACCAGCACCACCGGGCCCGGCGCGGCGCGCAGCGCGGCCAGCAGCGCGTCGGCGGCCGCCTCGCCGTCGCTCGCGGCCGCGTGCCCCGGCGGCGGCAGCAGGCACTGGGTGAGCCACAGCGTCAGGCAATCGACGACGAGCAAGCGCTGGGCCGCGCCATGCGCGCGCAAGGCCTCGGGCAGCGCGTGCGGCGCCTCGATCGCGGCGAGCGCCGGCACGCGCGCGGCGCGGTCGGCACGGTGGCGCTCGATGCGCTCGCGCATCTCGGCGTCGCCGGCCAGCGCGGTCGCGATCAGCAGCGCTTCGCGCGGCGCGCCGGCGGCCAGCCACTGCAGCGCGCGCTGCTCGGCGCACCGCGACTTGCCGCTCTTTTGGCCGCCGAGGATCAACTCGTGCATCGCGGTCGCTCCCGTCGTGTCGCCGTCAAAGGCCGCTGTAGCGCAGCGTGACATAGGCTTCGCGGCGCGGCTGGTTGAAGCCGTAGGCCGTCTCGTAGCGCTTGTCGGCGGCGTTGTTCAGCTTCAGGCCCAGCGTCCATGCGCGTGCGAAGCGCCAGTCGGCGCGCAGGTCCAGCGTCGCGTAGCCGCCGAGCGGGATCGTGTTCGCGAGGTTGTCGAAGCGCGGGCCGAAGGCCGCGAGCACGGCGCCGAGCTGCCAGGCGCCGAAGTCCGCGTCGGCGCTGGCCTTGAAGCTCGACTTCGCGCGGCGCGGCAACTGGCGGCCGAAGTTGGCGTTGCTCGGCGAATCGTTGCGCGGATCGATCCGCTCGGCCGAGGCCGCGAGTTGCCAGCGGTCGACGCGGCCTTCGTAGCCGAGGCCGAAGCCGGCGATGCGCGCGTCGGTGTTCGACGGCCGCGGGCCGGGCGTGATGAAGCCTTCGATGTCGTGCCGGAACCAGGCCGCGCGCAGCTCGTGGCCGCTTTCGGCGAAGCGCAGGCTCAGCTCCTTGTGCCGGCCCTCTTCGGGCTGAAGCAGCGGGTTGCCGAAGCCGGGGAAGTAGAGCTGGTTGAAGCTCGGCGCCACGAAGCTGGTGCCCAGGCTGAAGGCCGCGCGCACCTGCAGCGTGAAGTCGAGGCCATAAGCGAGTGCGCCGGTGGTCGGGTCACCGAACTGCGAATTGCGATCGCGGCGCAGGCTGACCTGCCAGTGGTGCGCGCCGGCGTTGCCGTCCAGGCCGGCGGCAAGCGCGTCGATGCTGCGGTCGGTCACGTCGTATTGCACGCCCGGCTTCGACACCCGCTGCTCGATGCGCTCGGCCAGCAGCAGCACGGTGCCGGCACGCGTGGCGAGCGTGTTCTCCCAGCTGAGCTGGCGCTGGTCGCTGCGGATGCTGCCGAGGCTGCTGGCCGAGCTGCTGACGAGCGTCTCGCCGTCGTCGATCGCGCGGGAGAGCCGCAGCGCGGTGCGCCAGTCGGCGCGCACCGGGCCGGCGAGGGCGAGCGATTGCAGGGACGTCGCGAGCCCGGCCTGCGTGTCAGCGCCGGGGCCGTCGTCGTAGCGGCTGCGGCCCTTCGATTCGAGCGCACGCGCGTCGGCGCGCCAGCCGCCGCCGATCGCCCAGCCCAGCTGCAGGCTGGCGGTGTTCTGGCGGAAGCCGTCGTCGTCGGGGTTGAAGCCGAACGCGGCGCGATCGTTGGTGGCGGAAAAGCCGTCGGTGCGCGTGTGGCTCGCCTGCACCGCGGCATCGAATGCACCGGCGCCGGCCCGCAGGCCGCCGGCAGCCTGGCGGTAGCTGCGGCTGCCGGCGGTGGCGCTCGCGTTGGCGCGCAGGCCCTCGGCGCCGCGCCGCGTGAAGATCTGCACCACCCCGCCCACCGCATCGCTGCCGTAGAGGCTGGACAGCGGGCCGCGAACGATCTCGATGCGCTCGATGGTGTCGAGCGGGATGTTGTCCCAGCTCGGCGTGCCCAGCGTCGCCGAGCCGTAGCGCACGCCGTCGATCAGCAGCAGGGTGTGCCGGCCTTCGAGCCCGCGCACCGAGACCGAGCTGCTCTTGCCGAGCCCGCCGTTGGCGATCGATTGCAGGCCGGGCTGGCGCGCGAGCAACTCGGGCAGCGTGCGGCCGGTCGCGCGCTCGATCTCGGCGCGCTCGATCACGGTGGTCTCCGCGAGCGTCGCGTCGATGCGGTTCGGCGTGCGCGTGGCGGTCACGACCACGCCGGGCAAGGCAGCCGACGCCACCGGCTGCGCGAAGGAGGGCAGCGCGATGGCAGCCGCGCCGACGAGAAGAGCAGCGCGCAGCAAGGCGCGCGCCGAAGGCGCGCCGCGAGGCGCGAGGACGATCGAGAACATGGAAAGCGAGGACCCAACGAAACGTGCCTGCCAGCTTCCCCGCTGGCCTGCACCTCATGACGCGCCGCTTGCGCGGCGCATCGCCTCGTCGGCCGGTATCCGGGCTGGCGGAGCGACCCTCGCCGCCTTCCCAGAAGCACGCTTCCAGTGGCATGTGCGCGAGAGCGGAAGTCGTCGTGAAACGGCTTCGTCCGCTGACCGTTGCGGGGGCAGCGCAGGCTGAAGGAAGGGCCGTGGGCCCGCCCTCCTCTGCTTCCCGTTTAACTGCGCCGACGCGAGCGGCGGCGCGAGCACCAACGCGCGGCAGTGTATGCGCCGGCCTGCGCGCGGCCGCGCGCTTCGTGCGTTCGTCGCGTCTGGTGGGCGGGCTCGCGCGGGGGCCGCTGCCTAGAATCCTGCGCCGGGTCGGACGGCGGGATCGGGAGGGAAAAGATGGCCAGCATCGAAGAACTGAACGATCGCGTCGAACGGCTGCTGCTGCGGCACCAGGAACTGCAGCGCACGCATGCGCTCGCGGTGCAGCAGCTCGGCGTGGTGGCGGCCGAGCGCGATTCGCTGAGGTCGCGGCTGGCCGCGGCGCGGCAGCGCGTTGACGCGTTGATCGAGCGGCTGCCGCCCGACCTGGCCGAGCCGGCGCCGGCCGAGGAGGCGCGATGAAGCGTCTCGAGGTCACGATCCTCGGCCAGAGCTACCTGCTCAGCTGCCCCGAAGGCGGCGAGGCGGCGTTGACGGAAGCCGCGCTGCGCGTCGATCGCGAGATGTGCGCGATCCGCGATGCCGGCAAGCTGAAGGCGCGCGAGCGCATCGCGGTGCTCGCCGCGTTGAATCTCGCCTTCGAGCTGAGCCAGCGGCCGGCGCCTGCGCGCGAGGCCGTCGAGCCGGCCGCGCCGCACGCCGGCCTCGCCGACGCACGGATCGAGCGGCTCGTCCAACGCATCGACGAAGTCCTCACGGACGATGGGCGCTTGCTTTGACGAACTGCGCGGTTCGCAACGAGCGCGGCGTATATTGGCCCGGTCCGTCGCGTTCGCGGGAGTCATATATTTCCTTGAACCGATGCTCTTTGGAGCCAGGGCTTGGAACATCGTGCAGCGGGCGTGATCGTCTCGCGTCAGATGAACCCGAAGCTGCACTGACCTCGCCCACCTGAATCCCCCTGGGTTCAGGAATGAGGCTCTCGGTTCGCGTCGGACACCTTTATCAGGGCGGCGGATGGCGTACTGGTTGATGAAGTCGGAACCGGACGAGGTCTCGATCGACGACCTCGCCGCCGCGCCGAAGAAGACGCTGCCGTGGACCGGCGTGCGCAACTACCAGGCCCGCAACTTCATGCGCGACCAGTTCGCCGTCGGCGACGGCGTGCTGTTCTATCACTCGTCCTGTCCCGAGCCGGGCGTCGCGGGGCTCGCCGAGGTGGTGGGCGCCGCCGCGCCCGACGAGACGCAGTTCGATCCCGGCAGTCCCTACTTCGACGCGAAGGCCACGCGCGAGACGCCGCGCTGGGTCGGCGTCGACGTGAAGCTGGTGAAGAAGACCAAGCTGCTGCCGCTGGCGGCACTGCGCGCCGCACCGAAGCTTTCGACGATGCGCGTGCTGCAGCGGGGCAACCGGCTGTCGATCACGCCGGTGACGGCCGACGAGTGGCGCGTCGTGACCTCGATGCTCGAAGCGCCGTGACTCGAAGCGCCTGCGGCGGCGCGCGCGCTTGAGCGGCGATCCGCTGCTGATCGCCGCGCTGCTCGCGCTGGGCGCCTGCGGCGGCTTCCTCGCCGGCCTGCTGGGCATCGGCGGCGGCATGATCCTCGTGCCTTTCACCACCGTGCTGCTCGAAGCGAACGGCTTTGCGCATGCGCTCGCGCTGAAGGTCGCGGTCGCGACGTCGCTCGCTTCGATCTGCTTCACCTCGCTGTCATCGCTGCGCGCTCACCACGGGCACGGCACCGTGCGCTGGCCGCTGGTCGCCGCGCTCGCGCCGGGGCTGGTGCTCGGCTCGGCGGCCGGTGCGCTGGTCGCGGCGCAACTGCCGGTGCGGCTGCTGGCCGCCTTCTTCGCGATCTTCGTCGGCGTGATGGCGACGCGCATGCTGCGTCCGCGCGGTACGCCGACGCCCCGCGCGCTGCCGGGCGCCATCGGCCTGCTCGCGATAGGCGTGGCGGTCGGCGCGGTCTCGGCCTGGGTCGGTGCCGGGGGCGCGTTCATGCTGGTGCCCTTCCTGCTGGCTCGGCAGGTGTCGATGCACCAGGCGGTCGGCTCCTCGGCGGCGCTGGGCTTTCCGATCGCGCTGGCCGGCGGGCTCGGCTACGTGCTGTCGAGCCCGAACGCGGCCGACCAACTCCCGGCGGGCATGCTGGGCTTCGTCTACCTGCCGGCGCTCGCGGGCCTGTCGGCCGCGAGCGTGCTGACCGCGCCGCTCGGTGCGCGCGCGGCGCAGCGGATGAACGTGCAGCAGCTGCGGCGCGTCTTCGCGGTGATGCTCTACGGCATCGCCGGCTACATGCTGCTGCGCGCGCTGCGGCCGTGAGCGCTCGAACTAGGCGCCTGGCCCGAACGCGATGCTCGCGAGCGCCACGTGGTTGCCGCCCCGCTTGCGCGCCTGGTCCAGCGCCGCCTGCGCCGCGCCGATCAGCCCGGCGCGCGTCTGCGAGGTGTGCGGGTAGCTCGCGACCCCCATCGAAACGCTGAAGTGCAGCGCCTCGCCGTCGCGCACCACCACCTCGCCGGCGCACTGGCGGCGCAGGCTTTCCATGCGCGCGTGCGCGGTCGCGAGGCCGACGCCCGACAGCAGCAGCGCGAAGCTCTCGCCGTCGAGCCGGCTCGGCACGTCCATCGCGCGGGTGTTGCCGCGCAGCATGCCGTCGAACACTTCGACGATGCGAGCGCGGGCCGCCGCATCCTCGACCGCGAGCGGATCGATCCCGATGCAGACGATCGCGAACTCGCGGTGCTCGCGCAGCGAAAGGTCGATCTCGCGTGCGAGCTGCTCTTCGAAGGCCTCGCGCGCGATGACGCGGCCGGCATGCTGGGCCGCGCGCCCGTCGAGCTGCGCACGCAGTTCGCGCTGCGTCTGCTGCTGGGCTTCGAGCTGCCGCAGCACCGAGCGCAGTTCGGTCTCGCGACTGCGCAGCGCGCTGCGATCGAGCCAGACGCCGAGCCAGGCGGCGGTCCGGCCGGCAGCGTTCGGCAGCGGCGTCACCGCACACGCCAGCTCCTTGCGCATGCCGTTGATCTCGACCGGCTGCTCGCCGCCGTGCAGCGCGCCGGTCGCTGCGGCGTGGGCCTCGATGCCGCGCAGCGCGCTCGCGCTGGCCGGCGACATCAACTGCGCATCCGTGCGCCCAAGCGCTTCGCCGGCATCGAGGCCGAACAGCGCATGCCCCGCGGCGCTGAGCCGCGTGTAGCGGCCCTCGGCGTCCTTGGTCCACCAGCCCACGCCGAGGCTTTCGAGCGCCTCGAGCAGGGCCTCGACCTCGACTGATGGCAATCGGTGTTCCTGGATTCGCGTCGCATCCATGGGTCGACCCTTTCGCACGAGCTACCCAACAGCCCTCCGAAAAAATCATAGTGGCAGGTGTGCCCGACGTGCTCCCAAACATTGAAGCGCACGATGTCTTGCCGTGCGTTGCGGTCCTTCGACTCGGCGTGCCGGCACTCGATACTCGCGCGGCCGTCGCTCGGACGGCGTGTTGTCCTTCCAGAAAGCCAAGGCCTCGATGGACCAGACCACCCTCGTGCGCATGCTGCGCCTGCGCACGCTCGCGGCTCGCAAAGGCGCGCCCTTCGATGTCGAGCGCTTTGCCGCCGACCGCGGCCACGCGAAGGCGACGCTGAAGACGCTGCTGCAGATCGACGACGACGAACTGCAGGCCGCCTGCCGGCAGATGATGGAAACGCTGCGCCTGACCACGCCCTCGCGGCGCGGCGGCGCGCCCTCGACGGTCAGCGGCAGCCTCGATGCGCCCGCGGGCGCATCGCCCGCCGCCGACGCCTCGCGGGAGCTGGTCGACTCGGAATGGCCCTGAGGCGCTAGCCGATCAGCAGATCGAGGCTGCGTTCGTAGCGGCCGGTCAGTTCGTCGAAACGCGCGAGCACGGCCTCGGTGGCCGCGGCCAGCGCGCGGCGTCCCGGCGCATCGGCGAGCGTCGCGGTCGCGGCGTGCAGCGCGGCCCATGCGGCGACGCCGGTCTGCAGGCGTTCGCGCAGCGTCGCGTCGCCGAGGGGCGCCGCTTGCAGCAGCGCGAGCGCGCGCTCGAACTCGGCGGCGGTCGCCGTGATCGCCGCATCGATCACCGCGGCGCGCGCCGGCTCGAGCGACTTCAGCAAGGCCAGCTTCGCGAGCCGCTGGCCGAGCATGCGCTGGCGCCCGCAGACGTTCACGACGTGCGGCTCGCCCCCGTAGCCGGCCGCCTGCAAGGCGTTGACGAGCCGATCGGCCGACGCCAGGCAGGCCTCGGCCTGCGCATCGATCGCGGCGAGCGCCACGGGCTGCGCGAGCGCGGTCGCGAGCGCCTGCCACTCGGCCTGCGCGGCCTGCAGCAGGTCGCCGTAGGTCGAGGCCGACAACGAAGCGAGTTCCTCGAGCGCCGCCTGCGCCGCATCGAGCGCCGCGCCGCGTTCACGCTGCGCGGCATCGGCATCCACGCCGGCTTCGGCCAACGCGTGCTGCAGCACCACGCGCTGCGACAGCATGCGCAGCGCACCGGCCCGGTTGATCGCATGCGCGCAACGCGCCGCGTCGATCACCTGCTGCGACACCTGGCCGACGCGCCGCTTCAGCCGCATCGAGCCCAGCCGCAGCAGCCGGAAGGCTTCGTCTTCGCCGACGCGCGCCGCGTCCATCAGGATGCCCTTGGCCCGATCGACGAGCTTGCGCTCCTCGAAGCGCTCGCCGAGTTCGCGCAGCGCGTCGTGCACTCGCCGGTCGCGCTCGAAGCGCAGGCGCGCGAGCTGCAGCAGCGGCCGCAGCCGCTGCTGCGCATAGCCGTTGACGACGCAGGCATCGACGCCTGCCTCGAGCGCCGCCGCAAGCGTGTCGGCCTCGCCGTCGGCGGTGAACAGCAGCACCGGCAGCGGCACGTGTTCGCGCAGCGCGGCGAGCGCCGGCAGCAGCGCGACACGCGGATGCCGCTCGCGCACGACGATCGCCTCGGCGCCGCTGCGCACCACCTCGCGCAGCAGGCTGCCCGCCGCGTCGCCGATGGCCGGGGTGTGGCCGGCGGCGATCAGGTCGCGCTCGAGCTCGTCGCGGCCTTCGTCGGCGATGAGGAAGACGGTGGACATGGCAGGCGGCGCGAAAACGGCGCGTGAGCATACGTCGCGGCCGCGGCGCGGAGCCGGTGCGCGCCGCGGCACGCGACGGCTGCGCAGCATCTGCACCATCGACTCGCCGAACCGCACCAAAGCCGTGATCGCCGCGCGGTCGGCGTGGTGCAGCTGCTGGCGGTGGGCGGCTGCACGTATGCCGCAGCGAAGGCGCGCGCCGCATGCATGCACGCTTGCCGCGGGAGCGGACCACGCGCTCGCGGGTCGACCGCTCGCTCGCGCCGCACTGGCCTGCGGCTTGCTAAATCCGCCGCGGGTGTGACGACGCACCCGGCCCGCGCCGATACCGCGGGTCGCGCGCACGACGCTGTGCGCGGTGAGGTATCTGCAGCCGACGCTCGTGGCCCGCCGCCGCGTGCGCCTTGCCGGACTCCTTCATGCCTGCCGTCGTCACCACCGCCCTCCCCCTCGCCTGCCTGCGTGCCGCCGCTTCGCGCGGTCGTGCGCGCAGCCGCTGACCGCTTCCTCACCCGCTTCGGCACCTTCGATGGCGGACGCCGAGAGCTTCCTCCGATCCGGCCACTGGCTCCCGCTGCTGGCCGCCTTCCTTCACTTCGACTTCTGCTTCGCGATCTGGGTGCTCACCTACGGCTTCTTCTTCGTGGACACCTTCGACGAGGTGATCGCGATGGGCGTGCTGCTGTGGGCCCATGGCGGTGATGTGGATCGTCGCGAAGGAGCCGCCGGCCCGCGAGCACGAGACCTTCCGAGCGCGCGCGATCTGCGTCAGCCCCGCGACCATCTCGGAGTCGCCGGCCAGGCGCCACAGCCGCGTGTCGCCGACATGCGCGAGCGTCCCGCTCCGGCCTTGCAGCCCCAGCACGGTCAGCGTGGTGAGTGCGGCGATAACTTCTTCGCCGGGGCGCTCGGCAAGTCCTTCGCGAGCAGGCCGGGCCAGCCCCTCGCGCTGGCGGCTTTGCGACACCAGCCAGGCGTCCTGCGCGCCGATGAGGCGATCGAGCGCGACCGTCGTCTCCCAGGCGGGCGGCGTCGCGAAGGAGTCGGCGAGCAGTCCGAGCACCGTGGTCTGCGCGGCCTCGCGGCCGCGGCCGCCGCCCCTGGCCGCACCGCTCACGCCGTCGGCGATCGCGGCGATCAGGCCGCAGCCGCGGTCACCGGGGCTGGCGCGCACGGCACCGGCGAAGTCGTCGTTGCGGTCCCCCGGCCCGCGCCGGCCCGCATGGCCGATCTCGACTTGGAAGCTCATCGCGCGAGGGTCGGCACAGCGTTCATCGCCGCCGCGCGTGGCACCTCTCTTGCTATTTCAGGCTCCTTCGGAGAACGCGCATGAAGAAGATGAAGCTCGTGATGGTCGGCAACGGCATGGCCGGCGTGCGCACCCTCGAAGAACTGCTGAAGCTCGCGCCCGGGCTCTACGACATCACCGTCTTCGGCGCCGAGCCTCACCCGAACTACAACCGCATCCTGCTGAGCCCGGTGCTCGCGGGCGAGCAGACGATCGACGAGATCATCCTCAATCCGCTGTCGTGGTACGCGGAGCACGGCATCACGCTGCACGCGGGCAAGAAGGTCACGGCCGTCGATCGCAGGAAGCGCGTGGTCACCGCCGAGGACGGCGAAGGCCAGCCCGTCACCGCCGATTACGACCGCCTGCTGATCGCCACCGGCTCCAACCCCTTCATCCTGCCGGTGCCGGGCAAGGACCTGAAGGGCGTGATCGCCTACCGCGACATCGCCGACACGCAGACGATGATCGAGACCGCGAAGACGCACCGGCACGCGGTGGTCATCGGCGGCGGCCTGCTCGGGCTCGAAGCGGCGAACGGCCTGATGCTGCGCGGCATGGACGTGACCGTCGTGCACGTCAACGACTGGCTGATGGAACGCCAGCTCGACGACGTGGCGGGCGGCCTGCTGCGCAAGTCGCTCGAGGAGCGCGGCCTCAAGTTCCTGATGAAGGCGCATACCGCCGAACTCGTCGGCAACGCCGAAGGCCGCGTCAAGCGCGTGAAGTTCAAGGACGGCAGCGAGGTGCCGGCCGACCTGGTCGTGATGGCCGCCGGCATCCGGCCCAACACCGAGCTCGCCGAAAGGATCGGCATCCATTGCGATCGAGGCATCGTCGTCACCGACACCATGCAGACGGTGACCGATCCGCGCATCTACTCGGTCGGCGAATGCGCGGCGCATCGCGGCATCGCCTACGGCCTCGTCGCGCCGCTGTTCGAGCAGGGCAAGGTCTGCGCGACCCACCTCGCGCAGTTCGGCATCGGCCGCTACACCGGCAGCCAGACGAGCACCAAGCTCAAGGTCACCGGCATCGACCTCTTCAGCGCCGGCAACTTCATGGGCGGGCCCGACTGCGAGGAGATCGTGATGAGCGATCCCTTCGGCGGCGTCTACAAGAAGCTGGTCATCAAGGACGACAAGCTCGTCGGCGCCTGCCTCTACGGCGACACCGTGGACGGCGGCTGGTACTTCAAGATGCTGCGCGAGGGCCGCACCGTCGCCGACATCCGCGACCGGCTGATGTTCGGCGAGGCGGGCTCGAACATCGGCGACGTCGGCCACGAGGGCCACACCAAGGCCGCCGCGATGCCCGACGACGCCGAGGTCTGCGGCTGCAACGGCATCAACAAGGGCACGATCTGCAAGGCCATCCGCGACAAGGGCCTGTTCACGCTCGACGAGGTGCGCAAGCACACCAAGGCCAGCGCGAGCTGCGGCTCGTGCACCGGCCTCGTCGAGCAGATCCTGATGTTCACCGCCGGCGGCGACTACTCGGCGCAGCCCACGAAGAAGGCGATGTGCGGCTGCACCGACGCCAGCCACCAGGAGGTGCGCGAGGCGATCAAGGGCGAGAGGCTGCTGACGATCGACGGCGTCTACCGGCGCCTGGGCTGGCGCACGCCGAACGGCTGCGCGTCGTGCCGGCCGGCCGTCAACTACTACCTCATCAGCTCCTGGCCGAAGGAAGCGAAGGACGATCCGCAGAGCCGCTTCATCAACGAGCGCAGCCACGCCAACATCCAGAAGGACGGCACGTACAGCGTCATCCCGCGCATGTGGGGCGGCGAGACGACGGCCGACGAGCTGCGCCGCATCGCCGATGCGGTCGACAAGTACAAGATCCCGACGGTCAAGGTGACCGGCGGCCAGCGCATCGACCTGCTCGGCGTGAAGAAGGAGGACCTGCCCGGCGTCTGGAAGGACATCGGCAGGCCCTCGGGCCACGCCTACGCGAAGGCGCTGCGCACGGTGAAGACCTGCGTAGGTTCCGAGTGGTGCCGCTTCGGCACGCAGGACAGCACGCAGATGGGCAAGGACCTGGAGCGCGCGCTGTGGCGGATGTACGCGCCGCACAAGGTCAAGCTCGCGGTCAGCGGCTGCCCGCGCAACTGCGCCGAGTCGGGCATCAAGGACGTCGGCGTGATCGGCGTCGATTCGGGCTGGGAGATCTACGTCGGCGGCAACGGCGGCATCAAGACCGAGGTCGCGCACTTCTTCTGCAAGCTCAAGACGCCCGAGGAGGTGCTCGAGTACAGCGGCGCCTTCCTGCAGCTCTACCGCGAGGAGGGCTGGTACCTCGAACGCACCGTCCACTACATCGGCCGCGTCGGGCTCGATCACGTGAAGCGGAGGATCCTCGACGACGCCGAAGGCCGCAAGGCGCTGTGGGAGCGGCTGAAGTTCAGCCTCGACGGCGAACCGGACCCCTGGTTCGAGTTCGACAAGGCCGCGGTCGATGCCCGGCAGTTCGCGCCGGTCGCGGAGGCCCAGCGATGAGCTGGGTCGCGATCTGCAAGCTGAGCGACATCCCGGTGCTCGGCTCGCGCCGCGTCGCGCGGCCGGCGGGCGTCGCGGTCGCGCTGTTCCGCAACGCCGACGACGAGGTCTTCGCGCTGCTCGACCGCTGCCCGCACAAGGGCGGGCCGCTGAGCCAGGGCATCGTCTTCGGCACGAGCGTCGCCTGCCCGCTGCACAACTGGCAGATCGGACTGGCCGACGGCTGCGCCAAGGCGCCCGACGAAGGCTGCACGCCGGCCTTCGCGTGCAAGCTCGACGGTGGCGAGGTCTTCCTCGATGCGCGCGAGCTCGCGACCAAGGCGCTCGACCTGCTGCCGCCGCGTGCGGGCCCGGGCGCGGCCTCGGCTGGCGCGATCGGCGGCGGCGACGTCATGGACGTGCAGACGCCCCGCACGAGCTGAGACGGCGTCCCGATGAGCGCGCTGCGCGAGACCCGCTCCACCTGCCCCTACTGCGGCGTCGGCTGCGGCGTCATCATCGAATCGCAGGGCGCGCAGATCACGAACGTGCGCGGCGACCCGGAGCACCCGGCAAACTTCGGCCGGCTCTGCACGAAGGGCAGCACGCTGCACCTCACCGCGACCCGCGCGGTGACGCTGCAGACGCGCCTGCTGCGCCCGCTGCGGCGCGCGCACAAGCACGGCGAGCTGCAAGCGATCACCTGGGATGCGGCGCTCGACGAGGCCGCCGCGCGCTTCGCGGCGACGATCGAGGCGCACGGACCCGACGCGGTCGGCTTCTACCTCTCGGGCCAGCTGCTGACCGAGGACTACTACGTCTTCAACAAGATCGCCAAGGGCCTCGTCGGCACCAACAACGTCGACACCAACTCGCGTCTGTGCATGAGCAGCGCGGTGGCCGGCTACAAGGCCACGCTCGGCGCCGATGCGCCGCCGGCCTGCTACGACGACCTGAACCACGCGAACACCGTCTTCATCACCGGCAGCAACGCGGCCTGGGCGCACCCGATCCTGTTCCGCCGGCTCGAGGACGCGCGCGCGGCCAACCCGGCGCTGAAGCTCATCGTCGCGGATCCGCGCCGCACCGAGACCGCGGCGGTCGCCGATCTCCACCTGCAGCTGCTGCCCGGCACCGACGTCGCGCTCTGCCACGGCCTGCTGCACCTGCTGCTGTGGGAGGGCCTCACCGACGCCGCATTCATCGCCGCGCACACCAGCGGCTTCGAGGCGCTGCGCGACCGGGTGCGCGAGTACACGCCGAAGCATGTCGCGCAGCTGTGCGGGCTGAAGGAAGCCGACATCGTGCAGGCGGCGCGCTGGTTCGGCCAGCACACGCCGACGCTCTCGCTCTACTGTCAGGGCCTGAACCAGAGCGCCGCCGGCACCGACAAGAACGCCGCGCTGATCAACCTGCATCTGGCCACCGGACAGATCGGCAAGCGTGGCGCGGGGCCGTTCTCGCTGACCGGCCAGCCCAACGCGATGGGCGGGCGCGAAGTCGGCGGCCTGGCCAACCTGCTGAGCGCGCATCGCGATCTCGCCAACCCGCAGCACCGCGCCGAGGTCGCTGCGCTGTGGGGCCTGCCCGACGTGCCGGCGACACCGGGCAAGAGCGCGGTCGAGATGTTCGAGGCCGCGGCCGACGGCGCGATCAAGGCGCTGTGGATCAGCTGCACCAACCCGGCGCAGTCGATGCCCGACCAGGCCGCGGTGCGCCGCGCGCTCGAACGCTGCGACTTCGTCGTGCTGCAGGAGGCCTTCGCCACCACCGCGACCGCGCGCTACGCCGACCTGCTGCTGCCCGCCACCACCTGGGGCGAGAAGGACGGCACCGTCACCAACAGCGAGCGCCGCATCAGCCGCGTGCGGCCGGCGGTCACCGCGCCCGGCGAGGCGCGGCACGACTGGGCCGCGGCGGTCGCCTTCGCGCAGCGGCTCGAAGCGCGGCTCGCGCAGCAGCCGAAGGCCGCCGCGCGCCTGCCGCTGGCGCGCACCGGCCGCACGCTGTTCGCCTACGCGACCCCCGAGGCGGTGTGGAACGAGCACCGCGAGAGCACCCGCGGCCGCGACCTCGACATCACCGGCCTGAGCTACCCGAAGCTCGACGCCGCCCCGCAGTGCTGGCCCTGCCCGGAAGGTGCCAGCGGCGGCCGCGAGCGCCTGTACGAGGACGGGATCTTCCCGACGCCCGACGGCCGCGCGCGCTTCGCCGACATGGCGTACCGCGGCGTCGCCGAGCCGCGCGACGCGCGCTTTCCCTTCGCGCTCAACACCGGCCGGCTGCGCGACCACTGGCACGGCATGAGCCGCACCGGCACGCTGGGCCGGCTGTTCGGCCACGTCGCCGAGCCCGCGATCGAGCTGCATCCGCAGGAACTCGCGCGCCGCGGCTGGCGCGACGGCGACCTGGTCCACGTCACCTCGCGCCGCGGCTCGCTGCTGCTGCCGGTGCAAGGCAGCGAGAGCGTCGCGCCGGCGCAGGCCTTCGTCGCGATGCACTGGGGCGAGGAGTTCGTCGGCGGCCGGGCCTCGGGCGGGTCGCCGAAGGAGCGCGACGCGGCCGCCGGCCGCGTGCTGGCGGGCGTCAACGCGGTGACGACCGGCGCGTACTGCCCGCAGTCGAAGCAGCCCGAGCTCAAGCACGCGGCGGTCAAGCTCCTGAAGGCCGAGCTCCCCTGGCAGCTGCTCGCCGCCGCCTGGCTGCCCGAGGACCAGGCGCTGCTCGCGCTGCAGCGGCTGCGTGGACTGCTGCCGGCCTTCGACTACGCCCACTGCGTGCCCTTCGGCCGGGAGCCGCATGCACGCGGCGTGGTCGGCGTGCTGCTGCGCGCGGCGGCGCCGCAGGCGCCGGGCGACGAACGGCTCGCGGAGATCGAGGCGCTGTTCGGCCTCGCCGGCGCGAAGCTGCTGCGCTACAGCGACCCCCGGCACGGCCAGCGGCGCACGATGAAGCTGACGCGCAACGAAGCGCACGCGACGAGGCTCGACGCCTTCCTGCTCGCCGGCGACCTTCGCGCCGCCGGCTGGATCCGCGCACTGCTGCAGGATGAACTGCCCGCCGACGCCTACGGCCGCCTGCTGTTGTCGCCCGCGGCCACGCCGCCGGCGGCGCTGGCGGCCCGCGGTACGCAGGTCTGCGCCTGCTTCGACGTGAGCGAGCCGAGGATCGTCGATTGCCTCGCGGCAACGACGGGCAGCGAAGGCGAACGGCTCGCGCAGCTGCAAGGCCGGCTGAAGTGCGGCACGAACTGCGGCTCGTGCATCCCGGCACTGCACGGCCTGGTGCGCGCATCGATGGCCGCGGCCTGATCGTCGCGTCGCCATCGCTGACAAACCCGCTGGCGGCTGGCCCGCCTCTTGCGCAGACTGCGGCATGGGCATCGCCAAGTACTTGAAGGAAATCGGCCGCGGCAAGGAAGGCGCGCGCAACCTCGACGAGGCGCAGGCGCGCGATCTCTTCGAACAGGCGCTCGACGGCAAGCTCACGCAGGCCGAGCTCGGAGCCTTCGCGATCGGCATGCGGATCAAGGGCGAGAGCCTCGAGGAGCTGGCCGGCTTCACCGCGGTGGCGATCGAGCGCAGCCTCGCGCTCGACCCGCGCATCACGCCGATCCTGCTGCCTTCGTACAACGGCGCGCGCAAGCTGCCGAACCTGAGCGCGCTGCTGGCGCTGCTGCTTGCGCAGCAGGGCCTGCCGGTGCTGGTGCACGGGCCGACCAGCGACCCGACCCGGGTGACGACGCACGAGCTCTTCAGCGTGCTGGGCCTGCCGGTCACGCGCGAGGCCGACGGCGTGCACGACGCCTGGGCGCGCCACGAGCCGGTGTTCGTGCCGACCGAAGCGATGTGCCCGGCGCTGGCCCCGCTGCTCGCGCTGCGGTGGGAGCTGGGCCTGCGCAACCCGGCGCACACGGTGGCGAAGCTGCTTGTGCCCCGGTCGTCGGAAGGTGGGCGGCATGCGCTGCGCGTCGTCAACTACACGCACCCCGAGTACGCGGCTTCGCACGCGCACTTCCTCGCGCACACCAAGGCGAACGCGCTGCTGATGCGCGGCACCGAGGGCGAGCCGGTGGCCGATGCGCGCCGGCTTCCGAGGCTGGACGCCTACGTCGATGGCGTGCTGCGGCCGGAGCTCGGCCGCGCACCCGCCGAGGGCGTGCTGACCGAGCTGCCGCTGCTGCCGCGCACCTTCGACGCCCCGACCACCGCGCTGGCGATCCAGGCGATGGTCAGCGGCGAAAAGCCGGTGCCGGCGCCGATCGCGGAGCAGGTGGAGGTGTTGAAGCGCATGCATGCGGTGGTCGAGGCCGCGCGGCGGCCGCGGGGCAAGCTGGCCTGAGGCGCCGGCGAAGCCGGCGTTGGCGGCGCGATCGGTGCCGCGGAGAATCGCGCACCCCCGACTCGCACGCACGCCACCATGCCGCTGCCGATCCTCGAACCGCTGAGCCGCCTGAGCGCGTCGCACGGCGAACTGAAGCCGGGCCGCGGGCTCGCCTCGGGCGTCGTCGCGTTCACGCTCTCGATCCTCTGCTTCCTGGGCGTGCTCGCCTTCCACTTCCCCGAGTACCTGACGACGCCGCAACTGCGCAAGAGCTACGACGTCGCGGTGATGCGGCAGCTGCTGTACTGGTCGCTCGTCGTCGCGGGGGGCATCGCGCTGTTCAACCTGCTGTTCACGCGGCTGCGCTGGTTGTCTGCGGCGACCTTCGCGCTGATCGGGCTGGCGCTGCTGCTCGGCGGGCACGCGGTGGACGTCGATCCGAACTTCCCCGAAGGCACGCCCTACATCGGCCTGGACTGGTTCATCCTCGACCTGCTCGGCTCGGCGCTGGTCTTCGTCTTCATCGAGAAGCTGTTCGCGCTGCGCCGCGACCAGCCGGTGTTCCGCCCCGAATGGCAGTGCGACTTCCATCACTTCATCGTCAACCACATGCTGGTGGGCTTCGTGCTCCTGGCGGTGAACCTGCTGGTGCACAAGTTGTTCGGCTGGGCCGCGAACGACGGCATCCGCGGCTGGGTGCAAGGGCTGAACTTCTGGGTGGCGCTGTTCCTGATCGTGCTGGTCGCCGACCTGGTGCAGTACGCGACGCACCGGGCCTACCACGAGGTGCCGCTGCTGTGGCGCCTGCACGCGGTGCATCACAGCGCGAAGCACATGGACTGGATGGCGGGATCGCGCCAGCACATCGTCGAGCTGATCATCACGCGCACGCTGGTGCTCGCACCGATTTACGTGCTGGGCTTCAGCAAGGAGGTGATCGACGCCTACATCGTGATCGTCGGCTTCCAGGCGGTGTTCAACCACGCGAACGTCAGCGTGCGGCTCGGGCCGCTGCGCTACCTGATCGTGACGCCCAACTTCCACCACTGGCACCACTCGCAGGACCAGGAGGCGCTGGACCGCAACTACGCGGCGCACTTCGCCTTCATCGACCACCTGTTCGGCACCGCGGTGCAGTCCGACCGCCAATGGCCCGAGCGGTACGGCGTGCTCGGCGACTACGTGCCCAACGGCTTCTTCAAGCAGCTGCTGTTTCCCTTCACCTGGAAGGACGGGCCGCCGCCGGCCGATCCGGCCTGAAGCGCGTGCAGCGCTTCGACGCGATCGTCCTCGGGGCCGGTGCCGCCGGACTCTTTTGCGCCGGCGTCGCGGGCCAGCGCGGCTTGCGCGTGCTGCTGATCGACCACGCCGAGAAGCTGGCCGAGAAGATCCGCATCTCCGGCGGCGGCCGCTGCAATTTCACGAACCGCGAGGTCGGGCCGGCGAACTTCCTGTCCGACAACCCCGACTTCTGCCGCTCGGCGCTGGCGCGCTACACGCCGCACGACTTCATCGCGCTGATGCGACGGCACCGCATCGCCTGGCACGAGAAGCACAAGGGCCAGCTGTTCTGCGACGAAAGCGCCGAGGACGTGATCGCGATGCTCGTTCGCGAATGCGAGGCGGGCGGGGTGCAGCGATGGCAGCCGTGCCGCGTCGCGGCGGTGCGCCAGGCGACGGGCGGCGGCTTCGAGCTCGACACCGACCGCGGCGCGGTGGGCGCAGCGAGGCTGGTCGTCGCGACCGGGGGGCTCTCGATCCCCAAGATCGGCGCCAGCGATTTCGGCCACCGGCTCGCCCGGCAGTTCGGGCACCGCGTGGTCGAGCCGCGGCCGGCGCTGGTGCCGCTGACTTTCGAGCCTGCCGCCTGGGCCGGCTTCGTGCCGCTGGCGGGCGTCGCGCTGCCGGCGCGGGTCGCGGCCGGTGCGGCGCGCTCGGCGGTGCGCTTCGACGAGGACCTGCTGTTCACCCATCGCGGCCTGAGCGGCCCGGCGATGCTGCAGATCTCGAGCTACTGGCGGCCCGGCGAACCGGTCGAGATCGACCTCATGCCGGGCGGCGATCTGCGCGCCTGCCTGCGCGAAGCGAAGCAGGTCTCGAAGCGGCGGCTCGTCAACGAATTGGCCCAGCACCTGCCCGCACGGCTGGCCGAGGCGTGGTGCGCCGCCAACGAGCTCGGCACGCGGCCGGTGGCCGAGCTGAAGGACCGCGAGCTGGACGCGCTGGCCGCCGGCCTGCATCGATGGACGGTGCGACCGAGCGGCTCCGAAGGCTGGCGCAAGGCCGAAGTCACCGCGGGCGGCGTCGACACGCGCGAGCTCGGCTCGCAGGATTTCCAGAGCCGGCGCGTGCCCGGCCTGCATTTCATCGGCGAGGTGCTCGACGTGTGCGGCTGGCTCGGCGGCTACAACTTCCAGTGGGCCTGGGCCAGCGCCCACGCCTGCGCGACAGGCCTGTCGCCGGGGTGACTCGTCCCGCCCGGACGTGATGCCGGCCGCACCGCGCCCGCTGTGCCTCGCGGGAGCCGGTGGCTATACTCCGCCCTTCGCGAAAAACCGAGGAACCCCCGCGACATGACCACCATCCGCGTCAAAGAGAACGAGCCTTTCGACGTCGCGCTGCGCCGCTTCAAGCGCACGATCGAGAAGATCGGCCTGCTGACGGACCTGCGTGCCCGCGAGTTCTACGAAAAGCCCACCGCCGAGCGCAAGCGCAAGAAGGCGGCCGCTGTGAAGCGCCACTTCAAGCGCGTTCGCAGCATGCAGCTTCCGAAGAAGCTGTACTGACCCTCGAGTTCGTTTTCGGTTTTTCGCCCCGCTTCATCGGCACAGCCCGCCCCGCGCGGGCTGTGTCGTTTCTGGACCCACGCCATGAGCCTCAAGCAACGCATCACCGACGACATGAAGGACGCCATGCGCGCCAAGGACGCCGAGCGCCTGGGCACGATCCGGCTGCTGCTGGCGGCGATCAAGCAGAAGGAAGTCGACGAGCGCATCGAGGTGGACGACGCGCAGGCCGTCGCGCTGGTGGACAAGCTGATCAAGCAGCGCAAGGACTCGATCACGCAGTTCGCCGCGGCCAAGCGCGACGACCTGGTCGCGAAGGAGACCGCCGAGTTGAAGGTGCTCGAGGCCTACCTGCCGCAGCGGCTCGGCGAAGCGGAGATCGCGGCCGAGGTCGCGGCGATCGTGGCCGAGCTGGGCGTGGAATTGAAGCGGGAAGTCGGCCCCGGCGACATGGGCAGGGTAATGGGCGCCGTCAAGGCCCGGCTCGCCGGCAAAGCCGACATGGCACTGGTTTCGGTCGCGGTGAAGCAGGTGCTCGCGAAGTAAGCTCGCGGCGCTTTTTTCCTCGACGAGGCCCGCCATGGATCTGCCCGCCACCCGCCTGAACGCCGAGATCGCGACCGCGCCGCAGCTGCGCCCCGAGGCGATGGCCGCAGCCGCAGCCGCCGGCTTTCGCAGCGTGATCAACAACCGGCCCGACTTCGAAGGCGGTGCCGAGCAGCCGACGAACGCCTCGATCGAGGCCGCGGCGCGCGCCGCCGGCCTCGAGTACGCCTTCCTGCCGGTCGCCGGCGGCTTCCAGACGCCCGAGCAGGCCAAGGCGATGGCCGATCTGCTGGAGCGCCTGCCCAAGCCGGTGCTCGCGTTCTGCCGCAGCGGCGCGCGTAGCGGCAAGCTCTACGAGCTGTCGCGCAGCTTCCGCGGCTGATTCGCGCGCGTCACGCGCTGCGCCGAGCCGGCCATGTCCCGGCTCATCGCCCACCTCGACATGGATGCGTTCTACGCATCGGTCGAACTGCTGCGCTACCCGGAGCTGGCCGGCCAGCCGGTGGTGATCGGCGGCGGGCGGCGCCACCAGCCGACGACGAACGCCGACGGCAGCCGCAGCTACTCGACGCTGCGCCAGTACGCGGGCCGCGGCGTCGTGATGACCGCGACCTACCCCGCCCGCGCTTTCGGCCTGAGCTCCGGCATGGGACTGATGAAGGCGGCGGCGCTGGCGCCCGACGCGCTGCTGCTGCCGACCGACTTCGAGGCCTACCGCCATCACTCGCGGCTGTTCAAGGCGGCGGTCGCGGAGGTGGTCGGCACCGAGCCGCCGGTGATCGAGGACCGCGGCATCGACGAGATCTACATCGACCTCACGGCGGCCAGCGGCGGCGAGTGGCGCCGCGCCGAGGCGATTGCCCGCCACATCAAGGCGCGCGTGTTCGAGCGAACGGGCCTCACCTGCTCGATCGGCGTCACGCCGAACAAGCTGCTCAGCAAGCTCGCCTCGGAGCTCGACAAGCCGGACGGCCTGACGCTGCTCGGCTTCGACGACCTGCCCACGCGCATCTGGCCGATGCCGGCGCGGCGCATCAACGGCATCGGGCCGAAGTGCGCGGCGAAGCTCGCGGCGCTGGGCATCCGCACGATCGGCGAGCTTGCCGCGGCCGACCCGGCCTTCCTGCTCGCTCACTTCGGCCGCCGCCAGGGCGCATGGCTGCACGAGGCGGCGCACGGCCGCGACGAGCGCGCGGTCAGCACGCGCAGCGATCCGGTCGGCATGAGCCGCGAAACCACCTTCGATCGCGACCTGCATCCGCGCGGCGACCGCGTGGAGCTGGGCGCGATCTTCACCAAGCTGTGCGAGCAGGTCGCGGGCGACCTGCGGCGCAAGGGCTACGTGGGCAGGTCGATCGGCATCAAGCTGCGCTTCGACGACTTCCGCATCGTCACGCGCGACACGACGCTCGCCGAGCCAACCGACGACGCGGCGACGATCCGCCGTGCCGCCGGCGCCTGCCTGAAGCGCGCGCCGCTCGAACGGCGGCTGCGCCTGCTCGGCGTGCGCGTCGCGTCGCTGCGCCGCGCCGATGTGCTGCCGCCGAAGGTGGCCGAGCCGCCCGCGCCGTACACGCCGAGCCTGTTCGACGCGGCGCCGTGACCGCGCTTCCCGTCGCGCAGCGGCTCAGCCGGCGCCCTCGAAGGTGTTGCAGTCGGCCACCTGCCCCGACTGGAAGCCGCGCTTGAACCACTGCATGCGCTGCGCGCTGCTGCCGTGGGTGAAGCTTTCCGGCACGACCACGCCGCGGCTGCGCTTCTGCAGCGTGTCGTCGCCGATCTTGGCGGCCGCGTTCAGCGCCTCTTCGACGTCGCCCTGATCGAGCCACTGCTTGGCCTGCTGCGACCGGTTGCCCCACACGCCGGCGAAGCAATCGGCCTGCAGTTCAAGCCGCACGCTCATCGCGTTGGCCTGGCGTTCGTTGCCGCTGCGGCGCGCGGCCTCGACTTTCTCGCTGATGCCCAGCAGGTTCTGCACGTGGTGGCCGACCTCGTGCGCGATGACATAGGCCTGGGCGAAATCCCCGGGCGCGCCGAGGCGCTGCTTGAGCGTGTCGAAGAAGTCGAGGTCGATGTAGACCTGCTGGTCGCCGGGGCAGTAGAACGGCCCCATCGCCGACTGCCCGGTGCCGCAGGCGGTGGGTGTCGCGCCGCGGAACAGCACCAGTCGCGGCGGCTGGTACTGCGCCTGGCCCTGGCGGAACACCTGCTCCCAGACCTGCTCGGTGCTGCGCAGCACGACCGAGACGAATTGCGCCTGGGGATCGTTCGCCGGCGGTGCCTGCGCCGGCTCTTGCGAAACCTGCACGCCCGGTCCACCGCCGCCGCCGAGCAGGCTCAGCACCGTCAGCGGATTGACGCCGAAGACGAGGCTCGCGACCAGCGCGATCGCCACCATGCCGAGCCCGATGCCGCGTCCCCCGATCGGCAGGCCGCCGAAGCCGCGGCCACCCTGACCGCGCCGGTCCTCGACGTTGGCGCTGCCCTCTTCGCCTTCCCACTTCATGCGCGTCTCCCCGGCACGACGGTGCCGGACGATGGTACGCGCGGAGATCGAGGCGCCGTCTGCGGCGCGCCCGTCAGTGTTCGAGGCCGTCGCGCGCGTGCAGGCTGCGGAAGAGTTCGAGCGCGATCGCGCGCAGTTCGGGGCTCGCGCTGGTGTGGCCGAGCGCGATGCGCTCGTGCGCGTACAGGCGGTCGAAGATCATCCGCGCGGTCTGGACCGCCCAGCCTTCGGCGGCCATCAGCTCCTTGAAGCGGCCGATCGACCAGAGGTCGGCGCGCGGCAGGGTCGGCGCGGGCATCACCGCGTCGAGCGGGTCGACGCCGAGCATCTCGTCGTCGCGGAAGGCCGCGTCGCAGAACTCGGTCAGCAGTTCGGCCGGCATCGTCGCGCGGTCGTCGTCGTGGGTGGCAGGCGGGCGTCGGCTCATCGGTGGCTCCATCGATCGGCGCACCGAGGGTCGGTGGCACTTCGATGGAGCCAGTGTGGGCGTGCACCCGCGCGGCAAGGACTCGATCAGCCCGGGCAAGACGGCGCAGTTGCACGCTTGCCGGGCGCCGGCCGACGCGGCACGTCAGCCGGCTTCCTACAAGCCGCTCGGGCCTCGGGCCGCGTCACGCCCCGCCGGCAATCAGGTTTTGGGCAACGTGACCCCCCGTTGCCCTTGGTATTTGCCGCCGCGGTCTTTGTAGCTCGTCTCGCAGACCTCGTCGCTTTCGAAGAACAGTACCTGCGCGCAGCCTTCGCCCGCGTAGATCTTCGCGGGCAGCGGCGTCGTGTTGCTGAATTCGAGCGTCACGAAGCCTTCCCACTCGGGCTCGAAGGGCGTGACGTTCACGATGATCCCGCAGCGGGCGTAGGTGCTCTTGCCCAGGCAGATCGTCAGCACGTTGCGCGGGATGCGGAAGTACTCGACGGTGCGTGCCAGCGCGAAGCTGTTGGGCGGGATGATGCAGACGTCGGCCTCGATGTCGACGAAGCTCCTCTCGTCGAAGGCCTTCGGGTCCACCACCGTCGAATAGATGTTGGTGAAGACCTTGAATTCGGGCGCGCAGCGGATGTCGTAGCCGTAGCTGCTGGTGCCGTAGCTCACGATCTTGTGGCCGTCGGAAGCATGGCGCACCTGGCCCGGCTCGAACGGCTCGATCATCCCGTGCTGCTCGGCCATGCGGCGGATCCACTTGTCGCTCTTGATGCTCATCGCACGCCCTCTCCACAAGGGCGCGATTGTGCCGTGGCACCCTGCGCCGGCAGCCCGCCGGCGCTGTGCAAGGCCTCGGGCTGCAGCAGCTCGATCGCGCCGTAGTGCAGCGCGATCACGCCGGCCTTCTCCAGCGCCCGCAAGGCCTTGTTGGCGCTCTGGCGGCTCACGCCCAGCATCAGCGCGAGCTGCTCCTGCGGCAGCCGCACGAGCCGGCGCACCGGCGCTTCGCCGCGTGCGCCGTAGCCGGTGGCGACGAGCCAGAGCCGCTTCGCCAGCCGCTGCTCGAGCGGCAGCACCGCGATGTCCTCGAGCACACCGAAGCTCAGTCGCAGCTTCGCGCAGGCGAGGCGCGCCACATCGCGCCAGCAGGCCGGGTGGCGGTCGAGCCACGCGAGCAGCGCCGGCTGCGGCGCGAGCAGCACCGTCGTCGGCCCGTCGGCCGTGGCCGTGTGCGTGCGCGGCTCGCCGTCGATCAGGGAGATCTCGCCGAACCACTGGTAGGGCTCGAGGTAGCCGAGCAGCTGTTCGCTGCCGTCGGCCTGCAGGCTGCCGATGCGCAACGCGCCGGCCGTCACGCAGCACAGGCCTTCGGCGTCCTCGCCCTTGCGGAACAGCGAGCCGCCGGGCGCCAGGGAGCGCGGCTGCGCCAGGCGCAGCAGCTCGTCGCGCAGCGCGGGATCGCAGCCGGCGAACCAGGCGTCGCTGGCGAGGGCGGCATGCAGGCCGAGCGTCATGCGCCGAGTGTGCCGCCGAGGGCGTGGGCAGGCGTGACCCGCGGCGGCGCTCGAAGGCCCTCGTCGCGCCGGGCCATCGGCGAGCTTCAAGAATGCGCCGTCATCACCGCCTTCGGAGTCGTGCATGGCCGACCTCAGCGCCTTCCCCATCACCCGCAAGTGGCCCGCGAAGCACCCCGAGCGTCTGCAGCTCTATTCGCTCAACACGCCCAACGGCGTGAAGGTGTCGATCTTTCTGGAAGAGACCGGCCTGCCGTACGAGCCGCACCTGGTGCGCTTCGACGCGAACGACCAGACCTCGCCCGAATTCCTTTCGCTGAACCCGAACAACAAGATCCCGGCGATCCTCGATCCGGACGGGCCGGGCGGGCAGCCGCTGGCGCTGTTCGAGTCGGGCGCCATCCTGGTCTACCTGGCGGAAAAGACCGGCCAGCTGCTGCCCGCCGACCCGGCCGGGCGCTACCGGGCGCTGCAGTGGGTGATGTTCCAGATGGGCGGCATCGGGCCGATGTTCGGCCAGCTCGGCTTCTTCCATAAGTTCGCCGGCAAGGATTACGAGGACAAGCGCCCGCGCGACCGCTACGTCGCCGAATCGAAGCGGCTGCTCGGCGTGCTCGACAAACAGCTCGACGGCCGCGCGTGGATCCTCGGCGACGCCTACTCGATCGCCGACATCGCCACCTTCCCTTGGATCAACAACCTGGTCGGCTTCTACGGCGCCGGCGAGCTGGTCGGCATCGACGACTTCCCGAACGTGCGGCGCGTGCTCGGGGCCTTCGTCGCGCGGGCGGCGGTGCAGCGCGGGCTGCAGATCCTCAAGCGGCCCGAGGCCTGAGTCGCCTGCCGGCGAAGGTCCGCGACTGTCGAGGTTTTGACAGTCATCGCCGGCCGTGCGGCCTAGCATCGTCTTCGTTTGAGGCCACCACGCGCCCACCAGGAGACGCGATGCGCAACGCCACCGAGCTGCTCGCCGACTACGCGGCCTACCACCGTGACCGCCGCAACATCGCGACCCATCTGGTCGGCGTGCCGATGATCGTGTTCGCGGTGTGCATCCTGCTGTCGCGGCCGGGCTTCGAGCTCGCCGGGTTCGCGCTGTCGCCGGCATGGCTGGTGCTCGCGGCGAGCGCGCTGTGGTACCTGACGCGCGGCGCGCTGCCGCTCGGCGTGGCGACGACGGCGATCATGGTCGCGATGGTGGTCGCGGCCGGCTCGATCGCGGCGGCCGGCACCGCGACCTGGCTCGGCACCGGCATCGGCCTCTTCGTCGCCGGCTGGGTGATCCAGTTCGTCGGCCACCACTACGAAGGCCGCAAGCCGGCCTTCGTCGACGACCTCACCGGCCTGATGATCGGCCCGATGTTCGTGGTGGCCGAGGTGATGTTCGCGCTCGGCTGGAACCGCCCGCTGCTCGCCGAGGTGGAACGCCGCGCGGGGCCGACGCACCTGCGCGACCTGGGCGCCGCGCGCACCTGATTGCGCTTCACGCCGCACGACGCGCCGCGCGAAGCACCCGGTCCGCCCATGACGCGCCGTGTTCACGGCGCGAGGAGACGAGCATGTCCACCGCCGTGATCACGCAGGCGCTCTTCGTCGCGCTCGCCCTGGTGATGTTCGGGCTCGGCTTGTCGCTGAAGCCGGCCGACTTCGCGCGCCTGCGTCACCACCCGAAGGCCGTCGCGCTGGCGCTCGCGCTGCAGACGCTGCTGCTGCCGCTGGGCTGCTGGGCGCTGATCGCGCTGCTCGGCGTGCGGCCGGTCTACGCGATCGGGCTGATGCTGCTTGCCGCATCGCCGGGTGGCGTGTCGGCCAACCTTTTCGGTCATCTGTTCGGCGGCAACGTGGCGATGAACATCTCGCTGACCGCGATCAACACGCTGCTGTCGATCGTGACGCTGCCGCTGATCGCCAATGCCGCGATCGCGCACTTCGCGGCGAGCGGGCAGGTCGTGCCGCTGCAGTTGCCGGCGGCCGGCTACTCGATCAGCATGTACCTGACGGCCGCGGTCTTCGGCTTGCTCGTGCTGCGCCGCGGGCACGCTCAGGCGGCGGGATCGCGCGCCGCCGGCGCAGGCTGAAGGGCGAGCGCCGGCTCCGCGTCAAAGCGCTCGAAGCCGCAGTAGCACAGGAAACGCTTGTTGATCGCCCGGCCGAACAGCGTGAGGCCGAGCCGTTCGGCCAGCTGCAGCCCCATCTGCGTGATGCCGGAGCGCGAAACGACGACCGGCACGCCCATCTGCGCCGACTTGATCACCATCTCGCTGGTGAGCCGGCCGGTCGTGTAGAAGGCGGGCGTCGTCGCGTCGCGCACGCCGCTCGCGCCGCGCATCGCCATCCAGCCGGCGAGCGTGTCGATCGCGTTGTGGCGGCCGACGTCCTCGACGAAGTGATCGAGCCGCGCACTGCCGCTCGCCAGCGCGAAAAGCGCGCAGCCGTGCACCGAGCCGGCCGACTTGTAGGTGCTCTCCTGCTGGCGCATTGCCTCGAGCAGCGCATAGAGCGCGCGCTGGTCGATGCGCGCCTCGGTGGGGCCCGGCAGCCGGATGGCGTCGAGCTCGTCCATCAACGCACCGAACACCGTCCCCTGGCCGCATCCGGTGGTGACGACGCGCTTGGCGGTCTTGCGCTCGAAGTCCTCGATGCCGCAACGCGTCTTCACCGCAGCGGCGCCGACCTCCCAGTCGATGGTGATTGACTCGATGGCGGCGGCAGCGTCGACCAGCCGCTGGTTCAGCAGGTAGCCGAGCACCAGCAGTTCGGGCTCGGCGCCGAGCGTCATCAGCGTGACCAGCTCGCGCTTGTCGACGAAGACCGTCAGCGCGCGTTCGGCGGGGATCGCGATGCGCTCGCGCCGGCCGTGTTCGTCGAGCACGTCCACCCCCTGCGTCAGCGGTGCGCGGGCGGTGGTGAGGCGGGGCAGCGGCGTCGAGGTCATGGCCGCAGCATCGCAGAACGACGCGGCCCCGGCAGGCGTCCGAAGATGAAGGCCGCCGCGGCGCCCGCCTTCGAACCCGGAGCGCGCCGGCTACTTCTTGGCGCCGCCCTTCTGCTCGGCGTCGGTCAGCTTCGAGTTCGGCGGCGTGGCTGCGGGCTGCGGTGGCGAATGCGCGCCGGCGGCCTCGAGCGGCGGTGTCGGCGCCGGCGCGGCGGCCGGTGCGTAGACGAAGGCGCCGGGGTCGCTGCACGGGGGCGTCGGCTGCGCGGTCTTCGGGTCCTTGCCGGTCGTCTTGAAGTACTGCGCGGCCGTGCGCTCCATCGACTGGCACAGCTTGAACGCGGCGACCTTTTCCGACCACGCGGTCTTGGCCTTGGCTTCGTCGGCCTTGGCCTGGGCTTCCGGCGAAAGCGGCGGCAGCTTCGCCTGCGCCGCAGCGGCCATCAACACGGCGCACGTCGCGGCGGCGAGCGCTTGAAGCTTCAGGTTCGTCATCGGCATGCCTCGAAACGAGGGGTTCAGGCTCGCGCCTGCGTCGCGGCCGGCGGCAGCCCTTCGGCCGGCTTGCTGCGCACCGCGGGGATCTTGCCGGCGGCGATGTCGTCGGCCCAGTACTGGTGGTGTTCGCGGGCCCAGGTCTCGTCGACGTAGCCGGTGCGCATCGCACGGTACGCGCCCTTCATGCCGATCGTGCCCAGGTAGATGTGGCCGAGGAACAGACACATCATCAGCACCGCGGAGACGGCGTGGATCATGTGGGCGATCTGCATGTCGCCACGGGTGTAGGCAAGGCCGGGGATCAGCTTGTCGAGCGTCAGGCCGGAGCTGACGACGAAGAAGCCGAGCACGAACACGCCGGCCCAGAAGACGAACTTCTCGCCCGCGTTGAAGCGGTGCGAAGGCACGTGCTGCGCACGCCCCAGCATCCCGCCGCCCTTGAGCAGCCAGTGCATGTCGCCCTTTTGCGGCCAGTTGTCGCGCAGGAAGGTGAAGAACACGACGACGAGCGACACCGCGAACAGCGGCCCCGCGAAGTTGTGCAGCGTCTTCAGCGCGTAGGTGAGCCCGCCGAACAAGGTGGAGCCGATCACCGGCAGCAGGAAGAACTTGCCGAAGGCGATGACCACGCCGGAGATCGCCAGCGAGACGAAGGTGATCGCGTTGGTCCAGTGCGCGGCGCGCTCGAAGTAGGTGAAGCGTTCGATCCGGCGGCCGCTCGGCGGCGCGTGGGTGTCGACCGCGCCTTTCGCCTTGTAGAACAGCGCGATCGCGAGCACGGTGATCAGCAGCAGCGCACCGCCGTAGGGAAGGATCCAGCGGTTGCGCACCTCGCGCCATGCTTCGCCCGCCGTGGTGAAGCGGGAACCCGGGTACTGCACGAAGGACTGGATCAGCACGCCCTGCTCGGCGCCGGGCAGGCTGCTGCTGCCGGCCTGCTGGCCCGACTCGCGCACGCCGCGCCAGAACGGCGCGTTGTTGTACGGCTGGGTCTTCTGACGCTGCGCGTTGCTCTCGTCCGGGGCCGGCAGCGCCGGGCCGGAGGCCTGCTGCGGCTGCGGAGCGGCCGTCTGCGCCGGCACGGCGGCGTGGGCCGCGAGCATCAGCGCCGCGGCCAGCATGCGTAGGAGCTTGGAGCTCATCGCGAATCCTCGTCGTGATGCGCAGAGCGGCTCAGCGCGTTCGCACGTACTCGTTCTGCGCCTGGGCGCGCGCGCGGATCTGCTGCTCCCAGCTCGCTTCATCGCCCGGCTTCCAGCCCGGCGCGGTGAAGGCCGCTTGGCCGGTGCCGGCATGGGACTGCTGATCGACCTTCTTGCTGCCCGAGGTCTGCGCCTTCTCGGCACAGCCGCCGAGCAGCGCCGCGAAAGCGACGACGACCCAGCCCGATCGCCTCATGACTTGGTCGCTCCCGTCGCGGTCGCCGCGCCCGTCGCCTTCGGCTGCACGCTGATGCCGTTGCCGGCGGTCGGCTTGCCGTAGGCGGTGCCCCAGCCCCAGACCTCGCTGCCCTTGCCGCGCGAAAGCACCCGGGTGCGGAAGATGTCGGCGACCACGTCGCCGTCGCCGCCGAGCAGCGCCTTGGTCGAGCACATCTCGGCGCAGGCGGGAAGCTTGCCTTCGGCGAGGCGGTTGCTGCCGTACTTGTGGAACTCGGCCTCGGAGCCGTGCGCTTCCGGGCCGCCGGCGCAGAAGGTGCACTTGTCCATCTTGCCGCGCAGGCCGAAGCTGCCGTTGGTAGGGAACTGCGGCGCGCCGAAAGGGCAGGCGTAGGAGCAGTAGCCGCAGCCGATGCAGGTGTCCTTGTCGTGCAGCACCACGCCTTCGTCGGTGCGGTAGAAGCAGTCGACCGGGCAGACCGCCATGCACGGCGCGTCGCTGCAATGCATGCAGGCCACCGAGATGCTGCGCTCGCCCGGCACGCCGTCGTTGAGCGTGACGACGCGCCGGCGATTCACGCCCCAGGGCACTTCATGCTCGGCCTTGCAGGCGGTGACGCAGCCGTTGCACTCGATGCAGCGCTCCGCGTCGCAAATGAACTTCATGCGGGCCATGTCGTGTCCTCCTTCAGGCCGCACGCTCGATCTGGCAGACCGTCGTCTTGGTTTCCTGCATCATCGTCACGCTGTCGTAGCCGTAGGTCGTCGCGGTGTTGGTCGCCTCGCCACGGATGATCGGGCCGGCACCTTCCGGGTAGTAGGGCGCGAGATCGACGCCCTGCCACTTGCCCGAGAAGTGGAACGGCAGGAACACCGTCTCGCGATCGACCCGCTCGGTAACCTGCGCCTTCACCTTCAACCGCGCGCCGCTCGGCGTCGAGACCCAGACGTCTTCGCCGTTGCGGATGCCGCGATCGTTCGCCGCCGCCGGATTGATCTCGACGAACATCTCCTGCTGCAACTCGGCCAGGTAGGGATTCGAGCGCGTCTCCTCGCCGCCGCCTTCGTATTCCACGAGCCGGCCGCTGGTCATGATCAGCGGGTACTTCTGGCCGATGTCCTTGTTCTTCTCCTGCAGCGTCTTGTAGAGCACCGGCATGCGCCAGAAGGCCTTCTTGTCTTCGTGCGTCGGGTACTTCGCGACGAGCTCCGGCCGGTTGCTGTAGATCGGCTCGCGGTGCAAAGGAATGGGATCGGGGAAGTTCCAGACCACCGCGCGCGCCTTCGCATTGCCGAAGGGGTGACAGCCGTGGTTCTTCATCACGACGCGCTGGATGCCGCCCGAAAGGTCGGTCTTCCAGTTCTTGCCTTCGGCTTTCTTCTTCTCGTCCTCGGTGAGTTCGTCCCACCAGCCGAGCTTCTTCATCAGGACATGGTCGAACTCCGGGTAGCCGGTCGTGAGATCGGAACCCTTCGAATGCGAGCCGTCCTCGGCGAGCAGGTTGACGCCGTCCTTCTCGACGCCGAAGTTCGCGCGGAAGTTGCCGCCGCCGTCCATGACGTGCTTGGAGGTGTCGTACAGGTTCGGCGAGCCGGGGTGCTTCAGTTCCGGCGTGCCGTAGCACGGCCACGGCAGGCCGAAGTAGTCGCCGTCGAGCTTGTAGCCCGTCTCCTTGTCGATGCCGCCCTTCGCGCGCAGCGTCACCACGTCGAAGACGTTCATGTTGCGCATGTGCGCCTTCAGGCGCTCCGGGCTCTGGCCGGTGTAGCCGATGGTCCAGGTGGCCTTGTTGATCTCGCGCAGGATGTCTTCCGGCACGGGCTCGTCCAGGCCCTTGACCTTCTGCATCTTGTAGTTCTTCACCAGCTCCTTGCCGAAGCCCAGCTTCTCGGCGAGCTGGTACATGATCATGTGGTCGCTTCGGCTTTCCCACAGCGGCTCAATGACCTTCTCGCGCCATTGCAGCGACCGGTTCGACGCGGTGCACGAGCCCGACGTCTCGAACTGCGTGCAGGCCGGCAGCAGATAGACCGCGCGATTCGGATTCAGGTCCTCCGGCTTGCCCGGCATCGCCGCCATCGCGGCGGTCGCCGACGGGAAGGGATCGACGACGACCAGCAGGTCGAGCTTGTCCATCGCCTTCTTCATCTCGAGACCGCGCGTCTGCGAGTTCGGTGCATGGCCCCAATAGAACAGACCGCGCAGATTCGAATCCTGGTCGATCAGCTCGTTCTTCTCGAGCACGCCGTCGATCCAGCGGGAAACGGTCAGGCCCGGCTTGCTCATCATGCCGGGCGCGTACTGTTTCTTGATCCACTCGAAATCGACGCCCCACACCGCCGCGTAGTGCTTGAACGCGCCTTCGGCGACGCCGTAATAGCCGGGCAGTGAATCGGGATTCGGGCCGATGTCGGTCGCGCCCTGCACGTTGTCGTGGCCGCGGAAGATGTTCGCGCCGCCGCCGGCCACGCCGATGTTGCCGAGCGCAAGCTGCAGCAGGCACGACGCCCGCACCATCGCGTTGCCGATCGTGTGCTGCGTCTGGCCCTGGCACCACACCACGGTGCTCGGGCGGTTCTCGGCCATGATCTTCGCGACCTTGAAGCAGGTCGCTTCGTCGACGCCGCAGGCTTCCTGCACCTTCTCGGGCGTCCACTTCGCCATCACTTCGTCGCGGACCTTGTCCATGCCGTAGACGCGATCGGCGATGAACTGCTTGTCTTCCCAGCCGTTCTTGAACACGTGATACATCACGCCGAACAGGAAGGGAATGTCCGATCCCGATCGGATGCGAACGTATTCGTCGGCCTTCGCCGCGGTGCGGGTGAATCGTGGATCGACCACGATCATCTTCGCGCCCGTTTCCTTGGCGTGCAGCATGTGCATCATCGAGACCGGATGCGCTTCGGCTGCATTCGAGCCGATGTACATCGCAGCCTTCGAGTTCTGCATGTCGTTGTACGAGTTGGTCATCGCACCGTAGCCCCACGTATTCGCCACACCGGCGACAGTCGTGGAGTGGCATATTCGTGCCTGGTGGTCGGTGTTGTTACTCCCCCAGAACGTCACCCACTTCCTCAGCAGGTAGCTCTGTTCGTTGTTGTGCTTCGACGAGCCGACGATGAAGATCGAATCGGGCCCGCTCTGTTTCTTCAGCTCGAGCATGCGGGCGCTGATTTCATCGAGCGCCTGATCCCAGCTGATCCGCTGGTACTTGCCGCCGACCAGCTTCATCGGCGTCTTGAGCCGGAACTCGCCGCGGCCGTGTTCGCGCAGCGCAGCGCCCTTCGCGCAATGCGCGCCGAGGTTGATCGGCGAATCGAACACCGGCTCCTGCCGCACCCACACGCCGTTCTCGACGACCGCATCGACCGCGCAGCCCACCGAGCAGTGGCCGCAGACGGTGCGCTTGACCTCGATCTTCGTGCCGGCGCCGCTTGCGGCCGGCTTGTCGGCCGCGTCGGCCTTGCGCACCAGCGTCAGTTGCGACGCGGCGATGCCCGCACCGACACCGAGCCCGGAGCGGCGCAGGAACTTGCGCCGGTCCATCGTGGGGATCGCGCGGGTCAGGCCGCGCGCGAGCGTGTCGACGAGCGTGCCGGGGGACGCCTGCGCGCCTCCGCTGCCCGACGGTCTTCGTGTCAAAAGCATGGCGCTGCTCCTCGCGTGTGAGTCAGACCCTGGCGGTCCGGTAGTAGCTCTGGACGTGTTCGGTGAGGCGGTAGCCGGGGGCGGCATCGCGCTGGGGCGCGGTGGCCGCCGCGGCCTGCGCCGCGTCGCCTTGCTTCGCGCCCGGCATCACGGCCGCGGCCGCACCCAGGACTCCGGCGACGCCGGCGCCCGCCAGCACAGCGCGCCGCCCGGAGGACGGCTTGTTCGTGTCACGCATCGGGTACTCCATCGGGTGCTGCGACGTGGAGGCGCGAACCGCGCGACCTCACTCGTTAATTGCATGCATAAGCCCCTGCCGTCGCAATCCCTGTTTGTCCCTAGACATGCACCCGCGCCGGGGAGCCCGAGGCGCGTGGCTAACATGCCTCGCACAGCGACGAGGCAGGACGGCATTGATCATCGGCACCGCAGGTCATATCGACCACGGCAAGACCTCGCTGGTGAAGGCGCTGACCGGCACCGACACCGACCGTCTCGCCGAAGAGAAGGCACGCGGCATCACGCTCGACCTCGGCTTCGCCTACGCAAGCACGGCCGATGGCCACACGCTCGGCTTCGTCGACGTGCCGGGCCACGAGAAGCTGGTGCGCCACATGCTCGCCGGCGCCAGCGGCATCGACCACGTGATGCTGGTCGTCGCGGCCGACGACGGGCCGATGCCGCAGACGCGGGAGCACCTCGCGATCCTCGACCTGCTCGGTCTTTCGAGCGGCGTGGTCGCGATCACGAAGAGCGACCGGGTGTCGCCGGCGCGACTCGACGACGTCGGCGCCGAGCTTCGCGCGCTGCTCGCCGGGAGTTCGCTCGCCCAGGCGCCGCTGCTGCCGGTGTCCGCACGCACCGGCGCCGGCATCGAGGCGCTCCAAGCGCACCTGCGCGACACCGCCGCGGCACTGCCGGCGCGGCCTGCGACGGGGCAGTTCCGGCTCGCGGTCGATCGCAGCTTCTCGCTGGCCGGGATCGGCACGGTCGTCACCGGCACCGCCGCAGCCGGCCGCGTGGCGGTCGGCGACAAGCTCGTCGTTTCGCCGTCGGGCAAGCCGGTGCGCGTGCGCGGGCTGCATGCGCAGAACCGCGAGGCGCGCGAAGGCGGCGCGGGCCAGCGGCTCGCGCTGAACCTCGCCGGCGTCGAGAAGACCGAGATCGCGCGCGGCGACTGGATCGTCGCCGAGGCGATCCACGCACCCACGCGCCGCATCGACGCGCGCATCCGCCTGCTCGCCGGCGAAGCGCAGCCGCTCGCGCACTGGACGCCGCTGCATCTGCACCTCGGCGCGGTCGATGTCAGCGCGCGCGTCGTCCTGATCGAGAGCGAACCGGTCGCGCCCGGCACGAGCGCGTTCGTGCAGCTGGAACTGCAGCGCCCGATCGGCGCGCTGCACGGCGACCGCTTCATCCTTCGCGACCAGTCGGCGCTGCGCACGCTCGGCGGCGGCGTGGTGCTCGACGCCTTCGCCGGCTCGCTGCGGCGGCGCCGGCGGGATCGGCCGGCAGCGCTTTCGGCGCTGTCCCAGCCGACCGCAGCCGAGGCGCTGGCCGCGCTGCTTGCGCTGGAGCCGCCCGAGGGCGTCGCGCTTGCGCGCTTCGCGACGCTGTGGAACCTGCCGCCGCCCGAGGCCGAGGCGCTCGCACGCGACGTGCCGCATCGCAGCCTGCGCAGCGAGGCCGAAGGCGCGCTCGCGTTCGCGCCGACGCAGATCGAGCGGCTTTCGATGCGGCTGCGCGAGGTGCTGACGAACCACCACAAGCGCACGCCCGACAGCCCCGGCATGACCGCCGAGCAACTGCATCGCGCGATGACCGCGCCGCGCCCGCCGCAGCCGGTGTTCGCCGCGCTGCTGCGCGAGCTGATCGGCGCGCGCGACCTCGAGCGCGGCGGCCCCTACCTGCGCCTCGCCGGCCACGAGGCCAGCCTGCAGGGCGCCGACCGCAAGCTCTGGGAACGGCTGGCGCCCTGGCTCGGCGAGGGCGGCTGGAACCACCCGCCGAAGCTGAGCGACATGCTCGCGCGCGACCGTTCGCTGCACCGCGAAGCCGTCACCCGCCTGCTGCGCAAGGCGGCGCGGCTGGGGCTCGTCTACGAGGTGGGCGCCGAGTACTTCATCCTCGCCGCGCATCTTCGCGAACTGGCGACGCGCGCCCAGTCGCTCGCCGAGGCCGACGAGCACCGGCGCCTGAACGTCAAGACCTTCCGCGAGACCACCGGCATCAGCCGTCACCTTTCGATGCCGTTGGTAGAGTTCTTCGACCACATCGGCTTCACCAAACGCGATCCGGTCGGCCGCAAGATCCGGCGCAACGCCACCGCGATGTTCGACGCCGGCTGAACAAGGAGGAGGAACGTCCCCCGGTGGGGCGTCCGGTCTGCAAAACCGGGTGGGGCTGCCTCGCGGTCCCAGGTGGGTTCGACTCCCACCCTCTTCCGCCAGCTGATGGACCCGCCCCCGTTGCGGCTTCGCCGCTCTCCCTCAAGGGGTGCCGCTGGCGGCCCGCCGAAGCCGGATCCGCGGCGGCCGCCCGGTTAAGCCGCACTCCTCCATAGGTCATCTCGCATGGAACACGCAGCACGGCCACCCTCGCTCGACAAGCTGCTCGACTCGCCTCGGCTGCGCGCGTCGATCGACGTGCACGGCCGCACGGAAGTGACCGCCGCCGCGCGCGGCCTGCTCGATGCATGGCGCGCCGATCCGTCGAAGCCCTTCGACATCGCCGCCTTCGAGCAGCGCTGCGACGCGGTGCTCGCCGCCCGCGCCACGCCACACCTGCGGCCGGTGTTCAACCTGACCGGCACGGTGCTGCACACGAACCTCGGCCGCGCGCCGCTGCCCGAGGAGGCGATCGAGGCGGTCGCGGCGCTGATGCGCTCGCCGGGCAACCTCGAATACGACCTCGCCCGCGGCGTGCGCGGCGAACGCGACGACGCCATCGAAGGCCTGCTGCGCGAACTGACCGGCGCGCCGGCCGCGACCGCGGTGAACAACAACGCCGCCGCGGTGCTGCTGGTGCTGGCGGCGCTGGCCGATCGCCGCGAGGTGCTGGTCTCGCGCGGCGAGCTGATCGAGATCGGCGGCGCCTTTCGCATCCCCGACATCATGCGCAGGGCGAACGCCAAGCTGGTCGAGGTCGGCACCACCAACCGCACCCACCTGCGCGACTTCGAGGCCGCGATCGGCCCGCGGACCGGCCTCGTGATGAAGGTGCACGCGAGCAACTACGCGATCGAAGGCTTCACCGCCAGCGCGCCGCTCGACGGGCTGGCCGCGCTGTGCCGGTCGCGCGGCCTGCCGATGGTCGAGGACCTCGGCAGCGGCTCGCTGGTGGACATGACGCGCTGGGGCCTGCCGGCCGAGCCGACGCCGCAGGCGTCGATCGCCGCCGGCGTCGACGTCGTCACGTTCAGCGGCGACAAGCTGCTGGGCGGGCCGCAGGCCGGGCTGATCGTCGGCGACAAGGCGCTGCTCGCGAAGATCCGCAAGCACCCGCTCAAGCGCGCGCTGCGGCTCGACAAGATGACGCTCGCCGCGCTCGAAGCGGTGCTCAAGCTCTACCGCGACCCCGACCGGCTCGCGGAGCGGCTGCCGGCGCTGCGGCTGCTGACGCGGCCGCAGGCGCAGATCCAGGCCCAGGCCGAGCGGCTCGCGCCCGCCTTCGCGCGCGCCTTCGGCGACCGCGCGACGGTGCAGGTGCTCGCCTGCAAGAGCCAGATCGGCAGCGGCTCGCTGCCGGTCGATCGGCTGCCAAGCGCCTGCCTGTCGATCGCCGCGCCCGCCGGCGCCAAGCGCGCCGGCAGCTTCCCGGATCGCGTCGCCGCCGCGCTGCGCGCGCTGCCGGTACCGGTGATCGCGCGCATCGAGGACGGCGCGCTGCGGCTGGATCTGCGCTGCCTCGAAGCCCGCGACGAGGCGGCGCTCATCGGGCAGTTGGCTGCGCTCGGCCCGACCTGACCGACGAGCCCGGCGCGAGGCGAAGCGCTCGGCGCCGCGCGATCAGGAACCCGCGGCTCACTCGATCATGTCGAAGCCCTGCGTCTCCACCTGCATGAAGGCGCGGGTGAAGCCGGCGAGCGCCGCATAGAGCTTCGCGCGCGGATGCTGCTCGACCGCATCGGCGAGCGCCGTGCCGACCCAGGGCTGCAGGTGCGTACGGAACAGCTGGCGCTGCCGTTCGAGGTTGCACACCGCGAGGTCGTCGCCGGCGATCAGGTAGCGCATCACCTCGAACAGGAAGGCGACGTGGTCCTCGGTGAGGCCGCGGTCGGCCGCCTGCGCATCGCGAGCGAGGCCGAGCGCGGCGAGGTCCTCGCGCAGCGCGACCAGCGGTTTCTCGTTGAGCGCACCCGCGAGGTGGAAGGAGCCGAGCAGGAAGATGTCGGGCTTGCCGACGCCGCTGAACAGCGTGTCGTGCTCCGCCGCCGCCGCCTCGACGCTGCTCGCACGCATCGCCGCGACCAGCGCCTGCCAGGGCGCTTCGAGAAAGCCGCCGGGCTGCGGCGCTTCGGTCACCGCGACCGCGAAGCGCGCCAGCAGCTCGGCGTCGGGCGGCGCGATCCACAGCCGCGCGAGCAGGCCGTACAGCTCGGCGCGCTGCAGCTCCTCGCCTTCGTCGCGGTCGATCAGCTTCACGTTGGCGGCGGCCTCGCTCATCGGCTCCTCACAGGTCGGTGATCCGCACTTCGTTCGGGTTCGTGTGCATGTCGATGACGCGGCAGTCGCTGCACATCTTCAGGCGCTCGGCGGCGGCGCCCTGGAACATCGAATGGCCGGCGAGCTTTTCGATCATCGATTCGATCGCCTTCAGCGTGCCGAAGGGCTTGCCGCAGCGGATGCAGCCGTAGGGCTTGGCCTCGGCGAGCACGCGCAGCTGCTTGCGCGCCTTGCCGCCGTCGGCGAGCCACAGCCTCGGTGCGAGGCGGATCGCGTCCTCCGGGCAGGTGCGCGCGCACAGCCCGCACTGCACGCAGTTCTTCTCGACGAAGCGCAGCTGCGGCGCGTCCGGGTTGTCGGCCAGCGCGCTCTCGGGGCAGGCGCCCACGCAGGCGAGGCACAGCGTGCACTTGTCGGTGTCCACGAGCAGCGTGCCGAAGGGCGCGCCGGCGGCGGGCAGCTCGATCGCCTCCGGCGCAGCCGCGGGCGCTTGCGCGAGCAGGTGATCGAGCGTGAGTTCGAGCGTCGAGCGCTTGTCGGCCTGCGTCGAGATCGTCGCGGCGCGCGGAACCGTCTGCGCCGGCGGCAGGCGCAGCGCCGCGTCGAGCGCGGCCACGTCGGTCGCCTCGATCAGCCGCAGGTGCACGCCGGCATAGCCCAGGCCGCTCAGCACCGCCTGCGCCACCGCCATCTGCTCGCGCAGCGCCTGGCGGTACCCGGGCGCCTCCTCGTTGGTGGCAAGCACGAGGACCTGGCTCGCGCCCATCGCGATCGCCGCCAGCCACAGGTCGATGCCGACGCTCGCGACGTGCCACACCGGCTGCGGGATCACGCGCGCCGGCACGCCGTGCACCGCGGCATCGGTGCGCGCCGCGCGGCCCAGCGCTTCGATGAGCCGGGCGCCGCCCTGCTCGCCGTGCAGCAACAGCGCCGCGTCGCGGCCACCGGCCGCAGCAAAGCTCCCGAGCAGCGTGCGCAGCGCCTTGCCGTGGTCGACGGTGTTCGGCGTCGCGTAGGCCAGTGCGCCGCTCGGGCACACCGTGGTGCAGGCGCCGCAGCCGACGCACAAATAGGGCTCGACCGCGATGCCGCCGCCCAGGCCGCCGGCCTGCGGCGTGGCCGGGGTCGCGCCGCTGCGCCGCGGCCCGCCGATCGCGCGGCCCTTCAGCGAGGCCTCGCTGCGGATCGCGCGCGCCGAGCAGACGTCGATGCAGGCGGTGCAGCCGATCTGCTCGTTGCGGCTGTGCGCGCAGAGCTTGGGCTTGTAGTGAAAGAACCTCGGCTTGTCGAACTCGCCGACGAGATCGCGCAGCGCGAGCACCGCGTCGAACAGCGCGCGCTCGTCGGGCGCGTGGAAATAGCCCTGCGGCGGCGCGTGCTGGGTGAAGGCCGGCTCGGCGCGCAGGTCGAGAACCAGGTCGAAGCGCTCGGTCGTCTCATGCGCCGGGCGCTGGAAGTCGATCGCGCCGGCCGCTTCGCAGACGCGCAGGCATTCGCGGTGGCCGCGGCAACGGTCGAGGTCGATCTGGTACGAGAAGTCGATCGCGCCTTCAGGGCAGACGTCGATGCAGGCGTTGCAGCGGGTGCAGAGGTCGAGGTCGATCGGGTTGCCGGCGCTCCACGTCGCCTCGAAGGCGCCGAGCCAGCCGACCAGTCGCACGAGCCGGCCGGCATGCGCGGGGCGCTCGCGGCGCTGATCGAGCCGACCGCGGCCTTCGACCAGCAGGCTCGCGTGCAAGCCCGGCCCGAGCAGCGCCGCGGCACGCTCCGCCGCCTCGGGCGCGCCCACCACCAGGCAGCGCCCGCCGCTGCGGTAGGTGACGATGGCGACCGGCTCCGGCTGCGGCAACTGCGCCGCCGCGAGCAAGGCGGCGATCTTCGGCATCGCCTGCTTGGCGTCCTTCGACCAGCCGCCGGTCTCGCGGATGTCGACGAAGCGGATCGGCCGCTCGGCCAGGCCCGGCGCGCCGGCGGTCTGCTCGGCGAGCTCCAGGAACAGCCGGCGCTCCTGGGTGCAGGCGACGACGAGGTCCTCGCCCGACTTCGCGGCGCGCTGGAACTCAGGCGCCTCGCGGCGGCACAGGGTCTGGTGGATCGTCGAGCTGCCCAGCGCCGCCGCGTCCAGCGGCATCGTCCGGTTGCAGTTGCAGATCAGCGTCTGGCTCATGGCTTGTCGTTGATTCCGGCTTGGGTTGCTCTTCGAGCTCGTCGTCGAGGAGGCCGAGCGCGCGCGCGCTCGCGAGCTGGCGCAGCATCGAACGCGGCAGCGGCTCGCTCTTGTTGTAGTCGTCGATGTAGATGTCGAGCCCGTCCATCACGTTGAAGTGCGGGTCGCTGGCGAACAGCTTCTTCACCGCGGCGTTCTTCACCTTCGCGTCCACGTCGGGGGCGACGAAGCGGGTGTAGTCGGAGTCCTTGCCGAGCGCGGCGACGTCGTCGAGCGTCGGCGCGGGCGGCGAAGGCGGCGCCTCGGGGCCGGCTTGCGCGGGGGCGGCGGCCGGCGGCGCTTCGACGAGCTCGGCGTGCACGGGTGGCGCAGGCGCGACCGCCGGCGCGAGCCGTTCCGGCAGGGCCTCGCGGCCCGCCTTCATGTCGGCCTTGCGCCGCGACCAGCGCGCGAGGAAACCGTCGGGCCGATCGCTCATGGCCGCACCAGCTTGTCGCGTTCCTCGGGGCTGAGGAAGGAGTGCGCACGCACCCGGCGCGTCTCGTCGGGCTTGAAGTTCGCGTTGGTGAACACGCGCAGCCATTCGCAGACTTCGTCGGGCAGCGGCAGGCTGTCCACGCGCTCGTCGGCCGACATCCAGCGGTCGGCCTCGATGTAGGAGACGCTCACCTGCTGCGGCCGCGCGATCGATGCATCGCCCTCGTCGAGCCGCCAGGGCACGAACCAGGTCGGCCGGCCCGAGGTGAGGTTGAGGAAGTAGCCCTTGCATTCGTCGGCGAACAGCTCGAGCGTGAAGCCCGGGTGCAGCCACTGCGAGCAGCGCCCGTCGTCGTGCAGCTTGCGCGGCTCGCTGCCGTAGGCGCCTTCGTCGCGCGTGACCTCGACGACCTTGTGCTGCCAGTCCTCCCAGCGGTTGGGCTGGGCGATCCGCTGCATCACCACCGCCAGCGCGATCGACGGCCGAGCGTTCACGATCAGGTGTTCTTCGAAATCGTGATCGTCGGGAACTTGGCCGAGTAGTCCTTGGCCTTCTCGGCGATCTTCACCGCGACGCGGCGCGCGACGGCTTTGTAGATCCCGGCGATCTCGCCGTCGGGCTCGCTCACCACGGTGGGCCGGCCGGCGTCGGCCTGCTCGCGGATCGACAGGTTCAAGGGCAGCGCGCCGAGGTGATCGACGCCGTACTGCTCGGCCATGCGCTTGCCTCCGTCGGCGCCGAAGATGTGCTCGACGTGACCGCAGTTCGGGCACACGTGCACCGCCATGTTCTCGACGATGCCGAGGATCGGCACGCCGACCTTCTCGAACATCTTCAAGCCCTTCTTCGCGTCGAGCAGCGCGATGTCCTGCGGCGTCGTGACGATGACCGCGCCGGTGATCGGCACGCGCTGGCTCAGCGTGAGCTGGATGTCGCCGGTGCCGGGCGGCATGTCGACGATCAGGTAGTCGAGGTCGCGCCAGTTGGTCTGCTTGAGCATCTGCTCGAGCGCCTGCGTGGCCATCGGGCCGCGCCAGACCATCGGGTTGTCGGGCTCGATCATGAAACCGATCGACATGACCTGCAGGCCGTAGTTCTCCAGCGGCTCCATCGTCTGGCCGTCGGCGCTTTCGGGCCGGCCCTCGATGCCCAGCATCATCGGCTGGCTGGGGCCGTAGATGTCGGCGTCGAGCACGCCGACCGACGCGCCTTCGGCCGCCAGCGCGAGCGCGAGGTTGACCGCGGTGGTGCTCTTGCCGACGCCGCCCTTGCCCGACGCGACCGCGACGATGTTCTTCACACGCGGCAGCAGCGCGACGCCGCGTTGCGCCGCGTGCGCGATCACCTTGCTGCTCAGGTTGACGCTGACGTTCTCGACGCCCGCCAGCGTGCGCACCGCGGCGATCAGGCGCTTGCGCAGCGCCGGAAGCTGGCTCTTGGCAGGGTAGCCGAGCTCGACGTCGAAGCTCACGTCGCCGCCCTCCAGCTTGAGGTTCCGGACCTGCCGGCCGGTGACGAAATCGCGGCCGGTGTGGGGATCGACGACGGTCTTGATCGCGTCGGTGACGAGGCTTTCGGTGAGGCTCATGGGCTTGTGCAAACGGGTTCCGCGAGTCTAGGCGGCGGTGCCCCGTCGCTTCGGGCAGGGTTATCGCGCAAGGGCTTGCGCCAGCGTGCGTTCGGCGATGGCGATCGCCTCGTCGAGGTGCGCGCGCGTCGTGCGCGGATGCAGGAAGGCGAGCCGCGCGACCGCGTGGCCGAACAGCGTCGTGCTCGACACGTGCAGCCGACCGCAGCCGTTCATCGCGTCGACGACCGCCTGCGTCTGCACGTCGCCCGCCGTCGCGCGAAACGCGACGATCGACAGCGCCGGCGCGCCGCCGGCGAGCGCCAAGCCCGGCACGCGCGCGAGCCGCAGGGCGGCCTCCTGCGCCAAGTCGAGCGAGCGGTCGAGCACGGCGCGGAACGCCGCGACGCCGTGCAACTGCAGCGGCAGCCACAGCAGCAGGCCGCGAAACGGCCGCGTGAGTTCGGGGCCGCGCTGGAAGTAGTGCGGCAGGCCGTCGGGCTCCGGCAGCCCGCGCTGGTAGGCGCCGACGCCGGCGTGGGCACGCCCGAGCGCGCCGGGCCGGCGCACCAGCAGCGCCGAGACGCCGTAAGGCAGGAACAGGCCCTTGTGCGCATCGACGGTGATCGAGTCTGCCGCGTCGATGCCGGCCAGCCGCTCGCGGCCGCGAGCCGTCAACGCGAACATGCCGCCGTAGGCCGCGTCGACGTGGAACCAGCAGCCCGCCTCGCGCGCGATGGCGGCGAGCGCCGCGAGATCGTCGATCGCGCCGGTGTCGGTGCTGCCGGCCGTGCCGACGACGAGCCACGGCACGCGTCCGGCCGCGCGGTCCACCGCGATCTGCGCACGCAGCGCGGCCAGGTCGATGCGCGTCGCGCCGTCGGTCGCGACCTGCCGCAGCGCCGCGGCCGGCACACCCGCGAGCCGCAGCGCTTTTGCCAGCGAGTGATGCGCCCGCTCGGAGAGGTAGGCGACATGCCGCGTGGCGTCGAAGGCCGCCGCCTCGCGCGCGCCGTCCGGCGAAGCGCACGCCTCACGCGCGCAGACGATCGCCGTCTGGTTCGCGAGCGAGCCGCCCGACAGCAGCAGGCCCTCGCTCGCGGCCGGCAGGCCGAACACGCCGGCCAGCCAGCGCAGCACGCCCTCTTCCAGCGCCACCAGCGCCGGCGCCTCGTCGCACGCGCCGGTGAAGGGGTGCAGCCCGGCGGCCAGCAGCGCGGCCAGCGCGCCGCTCGCGAGGCCGCCGCTGGGCACGTAGGCGAGGTCGCCGCCGTCTGACTTGTTCCAGCCGCCGTCGGCCGCGGCGAGCAGCGTCGCGAGCAGCGCGTCGAGGTCGCCGGGCGGCTCGGGCGGCGGCGTCGCGAGCAGCGCGTCGATGCGTGCCGGCGGCGTCGGCTGGAAGATCGGCGCGGCGGCGCGGCGCTCTTGCCAGTCGACGAGCGCATCGACGACGCGGCGGCCCGCGTCGCGGCGCGCCGCCGCGTCGGCGTCGAGCTCCATCAGGCCACGCGCGCGATCGAGCGCAACGGCAGCGAGAAGTGCGCGCGGGCACCGCGGTCGGCCGGCACCGGCTCGATCGCCAGCTCGCCGCCGATCTGCTGCAGCAGCCCGCGGCAGACCGCGAGCGTGACGCCGTTGCCGCCGCGCACGCGGACGCCCGCGGGCTCGGTGTCGGGGAAGGGCTCGAAGGCGCGCTCGATGAACTCGGCCGACGGCCGGCTGCCGCTGTCGACCACGGCGATCTGCGCCTGGCCCTGCGGCGTGGCGGCGGCGATCAGCTGCACGTCGCCGCCGGCAGGCGTCGCGTCGATCGCGCAGACGAGCAGGCGGCGCAGCACCTCGGCGAGCTGGCGCGCGTCGGCCATCACCGGCAGCGGGCGGGCCTCGAACTGCGGCAGCAGCACGACCTGCTGGCGCGCGGCGCGGGCCGCGACGCCGGCCAAGGCTTCGCGTGCGACGCCGACGAGGTCGAGCGGCTCGATGCGCGTGGGCAGGTCGCCCGAGGCGAGCTGTTCGAGCTCGAGCACGTCTTCGAGCATCTCGATCGTGCGCTCGCCGTCGGCGCGCGCCATCGCGAGCTGCTGGCGCAGGCCGGCTTCGAGCACCGGCGTCGCGCCGGCCGCGGCGACGGCGGCTTGCATGCGGCCGAGCGGCTCGCGCAGGTCCTTGCCGACGAGCGCGACGAACTCGCGCTTCAGGCGCTGCACGCGCTCGGCCTCGGTGCGGTCGCGGCACAGCACCAGGCCGATGCGCCCGCCCTCGTGGCGCATCTGCACCAGCACGATGTCGAGCGCGAAGCTCTGGCCGCCGGCGCGCGTGCCCTCGACCGTCTCGCGCCGCGTGCTCCAGGGCTGCGGCGTCAGGCCGTCGGTCTCGGCCAGCGGGCGGGTCACCGGCCAGTCGAGGTCGCCGTCGAGGTCGGGGATCAGCTGGCCGACCGACTCGCCCGCCAGCGCCGCGCGCGAGCGGTGGAACAGCGCCTCGGCGGCCGGGTTGATCCACTGCAGCTTGCCGCGGGCATCGAAGGCGAGCACCGCGTCGGCGCAGTGCTCGAGCAGCATGCGCAGGCGCTTCTGGGTCTCGTTGAGCTGCTCCTCGGTCATGCCGCGCTGGGTGGCTTCGCGGCGCAGCCGGCGTTCGGCGTCGGCGACCTGCGCGCCCAGGCTGCGCATCGACAGCAGCGCCGCGACGCCCAGCACCACGGAGACGAGCGCGACCAGCGCGAAGGTGCGCCGGCTCGACTGCGCGGCGGTCTCGGCGCGCATCGAGCGCTCGGCCTGCAGGCCGAGCTCGATGCGGCGCAGCGCCTCGAGCTCGGTGCGCACGCGCTCGCGGTTCGGCACCGCCACGCGCAGCAGCGATTGCACGTAGGCGGCGCCCAGGCGCTGGCCGTCGGCACAGGCTTTTTCCAGCGGTGCGGCGTAGGCGAGCCGCCATTCGGTGAGCGCGGCGGCCAAGGAGTCGACGCGCTGCGACTGGGCGCTCGGCTCGTCGAACCAGCCGCGCAGCTTGGCCAGCAGCGGGGCCGGATCGACCGCCGGCCGCGCCGTGCCGACCGGAGCGCCGACGGAGGCGCACAGCGCGACGTTGGCCTCGGGCACCGCCTCGCGCTCGATCGCCTCGAGCGTCGCCAGCACCTGTTCGCTCTGCAGCCGCAGGCGCTGCAGCCCGGCGAGCTCGTCCTGCGCGCGCCAGCCCAGCCACAGCAGCATGACCAGGCAGGCGAGCAGCGCGCCGAAGGCGAGCGGGAAGCGCCAGGACAGGTGGAGACGGCCGTTCATGCGCGCGGGGATGGGGAGCGGGGAGCCGCCGGGCGGCGGCGGATTATCGAGCGACGCCGGCGGTGCTCGGCGCCTGCCGGAACGCGTCGTGGGGAGCCCGACGCTTAGCATCGCGCCTTCGGATCGAGCCTCACCATGCCGCGCCAGCTGTTCGTCACCACCGCCCTGCCCTACGCCAACGCGCCCTTCCACATCGGGCACATGATGGAGTACATCCAGGCCGACGTCTGGGTGCGCTTCCAGCGGATGCAGGGCCACACGGTGCACTTCGTCGGCGCCGACGATGCGCACGGCGCGCCGATCATGATCGCGGCCGAGAAGGCCGGGAAGACGCCGCAGGAATTCGTCGCCGAGATCGCCGCCGGCCGCGGCAGGTACCTTGACGGCTTCCACATCGGCTTCGACCACTGGCATTCGACCGACGCACCCGAGAACCACGAGCTCGCGCAGGACGTGTACCGCGCCTTGCGCCGCGCCGGGCTGATCTACACGCGCGAGATCGAGCAGTTCTTCGACCCGGTCAAGGGCATGTTCCTGCCCGACCGCTACATCAAGGGCGAATGCCCGAAGTGCGGCACGAAGGACCAGTACGGCGACTCCTGCGAAAACTGCGGCGCCGTCTATGCCCCGACCGACCTCAAGCACCCGTACTCCACGTTGAGCGGCGCGACGCCGGTGATGAAGTCGAGCGAGCACCACTTCTTCCAGCTCAGCTCCGATCGCTGCCTCGACTTCCTGCGCCAGTGGACGCACGAGAACTCGCCGCTGACCGGCCAGCCGCGGCTGCAGCCCGAGGTGCTCAACAAGATCAAGGAGTGGTTCTCGCCCGACGAGCTGGGCCACGGCGGCCTGGCCGACTGGGACATCAGCCGCGACGCCCCCTACTTCGGCATCGAGATCCCCGACGCGCCGGGCAAGTACTTCTACGTCTGGCTCGACGCGCCGATCGGGTACCTCGCTTCGTTGAAGGCCTATTGCGCGAAGCGCGGCATCGACTTCGACGCGCTGATGGCCGACCCGCAGACCGAGCAGGTTCACTTCATCGGCAAGGACATCACCTACTTCCACACGCTGTTCTGGCCGGCGATGCTGCATTTCAGCGGCCGCAAGACGCCCGACCACGTCTTCGTGCACGGTTTCGTCACCGTGAAGGAAGAAAAGATGAGCAAGAGCCGCGGCACCGGCATCAGCCCGCTGCGCTACCTCGAGCTCGGCATGAACCCGGAGTGGCTGCGCTACTACCTGGCCGCGAAGCTGAACGGCAGGGTCGAGGACATCGACTTCAACCCGGAGGACTTCGTCGCGCGGGTGAACAGCGATCTGGTGGGCAAGTACATCAACATCGCGAGCCGGGCGGCCGGGTTCATCGCGAAGCGCTTCGACGGCCTGCTGGCGCAGCCTTCGGCCGACGGCATGGCATTGCTCGAGGGCCTGCGCGGCGCGAGCGGTGCGATCGCGGCGCTCTACGACGCGCGCGACTACGCGAAGGCGCTGCGCGAGGCGATGGCGCTCGCCGATCGCGTCAACGAGTACGTCGATGCGAACAAGCCGTGGGAGCTGGCGAAGCTCGCCGGCCAGGAGGCACGGCTGCACGACGTGTGCAGCACGTGCATCGAGGCCTTCCGCCTGCTGACGGTCTACCTCAAGCCGGTGCTGCCGGCGCTGGCGCGCGAGGTCGAGGCCTTCCTGCGCATCGATCCGCTTTGCTTCGCGGACAGCGCGCGCCCGCTGGGCGCGCACCGCATCGGCAGCTACACGCACCTCATGCAGCGCGTCGATGCGAAGCAGCTCGAAGTCCTGCTCGGCGCGCCGGCGCCGGCGCCCGCGCCGGCCGCCGAAAAACCCAACGGCAGCACCGCCCCCGACCTGCCCGGCGGCGAAGCGATCGCGCCGACGATCGGCATCGACGACTTCGCGAAGATCGACCTGCGCCTGGCGAAGATCGTCGATGCCGCGCGGGTCGAGGGCAGCAGCAAGCTGCTCAAGCTCACGCTCGATGTCGGCGAGGCCAACCCCCGCACGGTCTTCAGCGGCATCCAGTCGGCGTTCGCGCCCGAGCAGCTGGTCGGCAAGTTCACCGTGATGGTCGCGAACCTGGCGCCACGCAAGATGAAGTTCGGCGTGAGCGAAGGCATGGTGCTGGCCGCGTCGCATGCCGACGAGAAGGCGCACCCCGGGCTCTGGCTGCTCGAGCCCACACCGGGCGCGCTGCCCGGCCTGCGCATCCGCTGAAGTCGGTGCGCCGCCGGCGCGCTCAACGCGGCCAGAACGGCTCGGCCTTGCGCAGCGCCCTCAAGGCCTTGCCGGCGTCGCGCAGCACCTGACCGCGTCGCTGCGCGAGCCAGCCCAGCGCGAACCAGGCCTGCGCCTCGCCGGCTGCCGCGCGCTGCTGGTACGCGGCCTGCGCGACGCAGACGTCGTTAAACTCGCCCAGCCGCTCCTGCGCCACGCGCATCGGCTTCAGGTAGCGCTCGACCGCCTTCGCGGCGAACAGCGATTCGCCGAACTCGATCGCGTAGCGCAGCCGCTTGAGCCGCTTGCGCAGGCGGTGGCGATCGGCGTCGTCGAGCCGGTCGAAGCGACGCGCGGCGCGCCGGATCTGCGCGTGCCAGGCGTCGAGCCGCTCGGCCATGCGCTGCGGCAGGGCCGCCGGCTCGCCGCCCTCGGCCGGCAACAGCGGCGCATGCGCGTCGGCCAGCAGGTCGATCAGCGCGAGGCCGTGCGCGTGCAGGCCCGCTGGCTCGATGCCGCCCGGTGCCGCCTCGCTCGGCACCGCCGGCGCCTGCCCGGCCTCGACCAGTGCCGCGTCGATCTGCCGCTGCAGGCCACCGGCCAGCACGTCGCGGTCGCGCACCTCGCCGAGCTGGCGGAACAGCGCCGCGACGCCGTCGCGCCAGCGCGGCTCGTCGATGCCCGGCCAGGCGGCGAACAGCCGCTCGGCCGAGCGCAGCCGGCGCAGCGCGACGCGCAGCTGGTGCACGTGGTCCGCTTGCGGCGCGCTGGCGCCGTCGTCGGCCGCGACCTCGCTCCAGTTCGGCAGCGCGTGCGCGAGCACCTGACGCAGCACCGCTTGCCAGGCTTCGTGCGGGCTCATCGCCTTGCGCAGCTCGACCGCGGCGGCCCTGGCGGCCGGCACCGGCACGCGGCCCTGCGCGAGGCGCTCGCCGCGCTCGGCCTTGGTCCGCGCGTCCAGCCACAGGCCGTGCTTCGCCGCGAGGCGGCGTGCGACGTCGAGCACCGCGAGCGGCGAGCCGGACACCAGCTCCACCTCCAGCTCGCAGACGGGCCATCGGCGCTCGATGCCGTCGGGGCCGGTACCGCGGATCTCGCCGCGATCGAGCGCGAGTTCGACGACGCCGAGCCGCGTGCGCTGCAGGCGGTGGCGCCGGCGGATGTCGGTCGTGTAGACGGCGATCCAGCGCGGCGTCGCCTGCTTCAGCGCGGCCGCCAGCGCCTCCCCGGCCGGCGTGCCCGCATGGCGCTGCGCATCGAGCGCCGGCTGCAGCCCGGCTGCGAGCGCGACCGGCACGTTGTGCTCGGCGCGCTCGATCCCGTGCGCCGCACCGGCCTTCAGCGTCTGGACCCAGCGCCGGCCTTCCTTGCGCAACCGCAGCGCGACTTCGGCCTGCGCGAGCGCGCGCTCCGGCGTGTCGAAATAGGTGGCCTGCAGCCGCGTGAGTTTCGAGGGCGCGGACTTGAGCACCCGTTCCAGCGCCGGCAGGGCCGCGGCCGGCACCTGCAGCTTGAGTTCGACTTCACCCATCGGCCGACTATCGCAAAGCGACCCGGGCCGCGCCACCATGGCCGAGAGACGCGCTGGCTACACTGGCCGCCCCTTGCGCGAGCCCCACGCCATGCCGCTCTTCTGGAAGCCCTACCGATCCGACGTGACCGAGTTCATCGACACGTTGAAGCAGCGCGATCCGCAGCTCGAAGAACGCCAGCGCCAGGGCCGCGGCCTGCTGTGGGATCGCAGCACCGACCGCGAGCAGGCCGAGGCCGCTCGCGCGGCGCGCGTCGCGCAGCAGCCCTACGTCTACCAGACGAAGGGCTGAGGTTTGCGTCGAGGTCGGAGCCGGTGAGCAATCGGGCAGCCCTCGCGGCCGAGCCGGCCGCACCGCGCGCCGACGCGGCCCTCGCCGGCGACGACGACGACGCCCCGGTCGACCAGATCGCGCTGGCCCGCCTCTACGGCGAGCCGCTGTTCGCGCTGCCGACCGACCTCTACATCCCGCCCGACGCGCTGGAGGTCTTCCTCGAGACCTTCGAAGGTCCGCTCGACCTGCTGCTCTACCTGATCCGCAAGCAGAACTTCAACATCCTCGACATCCCGATGGCGGACGTGACCCGCCAGTACCTCACCTACGTCGAGCAGATCAGGAAGCGCAACCTCGAACTCGCGGCCGAATACCTGCTGATGGCGGCGATGCTCATCGAGATCAAGTCGCGCATGCTGCTGCCGCCCAAGCGCGCCGAAGAAGGCAAGGAGCCCGAGGACCCGCGCGCCGAGCTCGTCCGGCGGCTGCTCGAGTACGAGCAGATCAAGCTCGCGGCGGCCAAGCTCGACGCGCTGCCGCAGATCGGCCGCGATTTCCTGCGCGGGCAGGTGCACGTCGAAGCGGCGCTGCAACCGCGTTGGCCGGAGATGGACATCGACGAACTGCGGCTCGCCTGGCTCGACATCGTCAGGCGCGCGAAGCTGGTCGCGCACCACCACATCACGCGCGAGCAGCTGTCGGTGCGCGAGCACATGAGCATCGTGCTCAAGCGGCTGCAGGGCCGGCGCTTCTGTGAGTTCGAGGACCTGTTCGACGTGCGGCGTGGCGTGCCGGTGCTGGTCGTCACCTTCATCGCGATGCTTGAGCTTGCGCGCGAGCATCTGATCGAGATCACGCAGGCCGAGGCCTTCGCGCCGCTGTACGTGAGGCTGGCCTACACGCCCAGTTGACGAGGAGCGCCGATGAGCAGCCAGCAATCTCCCGCCCAGGCCGGCGCCGGCACGCCGGCGCGCAAGGCGATTACCCTGCACCACCTGCGCGAGATGCACGCCCGCGGCGAGAAGATCGCCGTCATCACCGCGTACGACGCGAGCTTCGCCGCGCTGGTGGACGCGGCCGGCGTCGACGCCATCCTCGTCGGCGACTCGCTCGGCATGGTGCTCAAGGGCCAGCCGAGCACGCTGTCGGTGACGATGGAGCAGATCGGCTACCACACGCGCTCCACATCGCGCGGCGTCAAGGGCGCGTTCCTGATTGCCGACATGCCCTTCGGCAGCTACCAGGAGAACCCCGTCCAGGCGCTGCGCAACGCCGGCACGCTGATGGCCGCGGGCGCGCAGATGGTCAAGATCGAAGGCGGCGGCTGGACGCCCGAGACGGTTCGCTTCCTCGTCGAGCGCGGCGTGCCGGTGTGCGCGCACCTGGGCCTCACGCCGCAGAGCGTGCATGCGCTCGGCGGCTACCGCATCCAGGGCAAGGACGCGGCGGGCGCCGAAACGCTGCGCCAGCACGCCAAGGCGCTGGCCGACGCCGGCGCCGCGATGATGGTGCTGGAGCTGATGCCGAGCGCCGTGGCCGCGCAGGTGCAGGCCGACAACCCGCAGCTGATGACGATCGGCATCGGCGCCGGCCCGGGCACCGCCGGCCAGGTGCTGGTGCTGCACGACATGCTCGGCGTCACGAGGGGCCGGCTGCCGCGCTTCGTGCGCAACTTCATGGAGGGCGCGGCGTCGATCGAGGACGCGGTCGCGCGCTACGTGAAGGCGGTGAAGGACGGCAGCTTTCCCGATCCGGCGCTGCACGCCTACTGATGTTGACCACCCCCGTTGCGGCTTCGCCGCTCCCCCTCGAGGGGGCGCTGCTGACGGACCGGCAAAGCCGGATCCGCGGCGGCCGCTTGGTTGAAGAGCTCGAGCGATGAACGTCGTTCATTCCATTCGAGATCTGCGCGCTGTACTCGCTGGGCGCGCGCCGATCGCCTTCGTGCCGACGATGGGCAACCTGCACGAAGGCCATCTGGCGCTGGTCGATCTGGCGCGGCAGCGCTGCGGCACGGGCGGCAGGGTCGTCGCGAGCATCTTCGTCAACCGCCTGCAGTTCGCGCCGCACGAGGACTTCGACCGCTACCCGCGCACGCTCGAAGCCGACTGCAGGCTGCTCGAAGCGCGCGGCTGCGATGTCGTCTTCGCGCCCGACGAGGCCGAGCTCTACCCCGAGCCGCAGGGCTACAAGGTCGTGCCGCCGCCCGAGCTGGCCGACATCCTCGAAGGCGCGTTCCGCCCCGGCTTCTTCACCGGCGTGTGCACGGTGGTGATGAAGCTCTTCCAGTGCGTGCGGCCGCAGCTCGCGGTGTTCGGCAAGAAGGACTACCAGCAGCTGATGGTCTTGCGCGGCATGGTGCGGCAGTTCGCGCTGCCCATCGACGTCGTCGCCGGCGAAACCAGCCGTGCCGACGACGGCCTCGCGCTCAGCTCGCGCAACGGCTACCTGGACGACGCCGAGCGCGCCGAAGCGGTGAACCTGTCGCGCATGCTGCACACGGTTCGCGGCCACGTGCGCGGCGGCGACTGCGAGCTCGACGCGGTCGAGCGCCGCGCGCTCGAGGTGCTGCGCGAACGCGGCTGGGCGCCGGACTACGTCGCGGTGCGCTGCCGGCACGATCTGCAAGTGCCCGATGCCGCGCAGCTTGCGGCCGGCGAGCCGCTGGTGGCGCTGGCCGCCGCGAAGCTGGGCCGCACCCGCCTGATCGACAACCTCGAGATCTGAGCCGGAACGCCGCGGCGTCGCGCCGGCATTCCGACAAAGCACGGCGTGGTCGCCGCGCGTCCTGTTCAGAACACGGCGTGGTCGCCGCGCGTCTTGTTCAGAACACGGCGTGGTCGCCGCGTTCGGGCGCCGCGGCATCGCCCTTCAGCAGCGCCGCGTAGAAGTCGAACAGCGTGCGCGTGCCGGTCGAGGGCGTCGCGGCCGCGTCGTAGCGGCCGGCTTGTGCGTCCCAGACGAGCATCGATTCGCTCGCGTAGTAGCGGCCGATGCGCGCGAGCTCGGCCTTGCCGGCGAGCGAAGGCGCGATGCGGCCGGCGAGCGCCAGCGCGCCGATCACGCCGTCGAGCAGCGCGAGCGGCACCTCGCGAAACCGTGGCCGCATGCCGAGCAGTTCGAACAGCCGCTCGCCCTGCTCGCGCGGCGTGACCGCCTCCCCTGGCCCGCCGATCGGCAGGATCCGGTTGCGCCGCGCCGGATCGTCGAGGCAGCCGGCAAGGTAGTCGGCCAGATCCTCGTCGGCGATCGGCTTGCAGGCGGTGAGCCGGCCGTCGCCGAAGACCAGGAAGGGCCGGCCGCGCCGCAGCCGATCGACCTGCCCCGACAGCGACTTGAAGTAGGCCGTCGGCCGCACGATCGAGTGGCCGATGCCCGACTCGACCAGCGTTTTCTCGAACGCGAGCTTCGCGTGCTGGAAAGCGAGCCGCGGCTTCTGCACGCAGATCGCCGACAGCAGCACGAACTGCGCGGCCCCCGCGGCCTGCGCCGCGCGCAGGACGTTGAGCTGCGCGCCGTGGTCGATGGCCCAGGCGTCGCGCGGCGCCCCGGTGCGCGAGGCGAGGCAGGAGACGACCGCGTCGAAGCGCTCGCCGCGCAGGCCGTCGCGCAGCAGCGACGACGGATCGGTGACATCGGCGACGCGCAGCTCGACGCCGGCGAGCCGCCGGAGCGCTTGCCCATGTACGGCCGCTGCGCGCCCTGCCGGCGGTGCGCGCACGACCGCGACCACTTCGCGACCGCTGCGCCGCAGCGCCTGCGCAGTGGCTTGGCCGATCGTGCCGGTCGCACCGAAAATCAAGACGCGCGCCGCGGCGGAATGGGCCATCGGGCGATTCTGGCGGTCGCCTCCGGGAACGTCAGGCACGCCGATTGCCACGCGATCCAGTTGGCGTCGAAGCGCCAGGCGGGAGTGGTGATGCCGCAAGGGAACCGGCGAGGAGCAGCAGCGGGCGGATGGCGCGTGGCCGGCCAGGCCGGCGGGCCGCTGTGCGCGCTGCATGCCGGGCGTGGCGCTCTCGTCCGCACGGCTTCGTTGCAGCTCGCTGCAGCGCAGCATGCAGCGGCGATGCCGCCGACTTCCGCCGCGCGGAGCAGCGTCACGGCCGGTTGCCTTGACACGCTGCCTGTGCCGAACTTGCCGGTCGGCGCCTCGTCCACCGTCGCGGTTGGCACGCGGCCGCGGCCGAAGGCCTCCCGGCGCCGCTCCTGCCGGCCGCCTCGGCGACCCGCATTCGCCTTGAAATCCCCGCCTTTGAACAAGGACTCGACATGAACACCGTGGTCGATCGTGAAGTCGCTGCCGGCGCGTCGGCGCAGGAACTCGTCGCGGTGCTGGAGGCGCTGACCCGGCTTCGCAACGGCGATGCGAGCGTGCGCCTGCCGGCGAGCTGGCCCGGGCTGATCGGCAAGGTCGCCGACGTCTTCAACGAGACCGTCGAGCAGAACGCCGCGCTCGCCAGCGAACTCGCGCGGCTGCGCCAGGTCGTCGGCCGCGAGGGCAAGCTGAAGCAGCGCGCCGCGGTTTCTCGCTCGCGCGGCTTCTGGGCCGAATCGATGGAGTCGGTGAACAGCTTGATCGACGACCTCGTGCACCCGACCTCGGAGGTCGCGCGGGTGATCGGCGCGGTCGCGCAGGGCGACCTGTCGAAGAGCATGGCGCTCGAAGTCGAAGGCCGGCCGCTCGAAGGCGAGTTCCTGCGCACCGCGAAGACGATCAACACGATGGTCGAGCAGCTCGGCGACTTCTCGGCCGAGGTGACGCGGGTCGCGCGCGAGGTCGGCACCGAAGGCAAGCTCGGCGGCCAGGCGAAGGTGAAGGGCGTCGCCGGCACCTGGAAGGACCTGACCGACTCGGTCAACTCGATGGCCGGCAACCTGACCGACCAGGTCCGCAACATCGCCGACGTGACCACCGCGGTCGCGAAGGGCGACCTCTCCAAGAAGATCGACGTGGACGTGAAGGGCGAGTTCCTGACGCTCAAGAACACGATCAACACGATGGTCGATCAGCTGCGCAGCTTCGCGTCGGAAGTGACGCGGGTGGCGCGCGAGGTGGGCACAGAAGGCATCCTCGGCGGGCAGGCGCGGGTCGAGGGCGTCTCCGGCACCTGGAAGGACTTGACCGACTCGGTCAACTCGATGGCCGGCAACCTCACCGGCCAGGTGCGCAACATCGCCGACGTGACCAAGGCGGTGGCCGCCGGCGACCTCTCGCGCAAGATCTCGGTCGACGTGAAGGGCGAAATCCTGGAGCTGAAGAACACCGTCAACACGATGGTGGATCAGCTGCGCAGCTTCGCCGCCGAAGTGACGCGCGTGGCGCGCGAGGTCGGCACCGAAGGCAAGCTCGGCGGCCAGGCCGACGTGCAGGGCGTCGCCGGCACCTGGAAGGACCTGACCGAGTCGGTCAACTTCATGGCCGGCAACCTCACGAGCCAGGTGCGCAACATCGCCGAAGTCACCACCGCGGTCGCGGCCGGCGACCTGAGCAAGAAGATCACCGTCGACGTGAAGGGCGAGATCTCGGAGCTGAAGAACACCATCAACACCATGGTCGATCAGCTGCGCAGCTTCGCCGCCGAAGTGACGCGCGTGGCGCGCGAGGTCGGCACCGAAGGCAAGCTGGGCGGCCAGGCCGAGGTGCAGGGCGTGGCCGGCACCTGGAAAGACCTGACCGACTCGGTCAACTCGATGGCCTCGAACCTCACGAGCCAGGTGCGCAACATCGCTGACGTGACCAAGGCGGTGGCCGCCGGCGACCTGAGCAAGAAGATCACGGTCGACGTGAAGGGCGAGATCCTCGAGCTGAAGGCGACGATCAACACGATGGTCGACCAGCTGCGCAGCTTTGCGGCCGAGGTGACGCGGGTCGCGCGCGAGGTCGGCACCGAAGGCATCCTCGGCGGCCAGGCGGACGTGAAGGGCGTGGCCGGCACCTGGAAGGACTTGACGGAGTCGGTCAACTTCATGGCCGGCAACCTCACGAGCCAGGTGCGCAACATCGCCGACGTGACCAAGGCGGTGGCCGCCGGCGACCTCGGCAAGAAGATCACGGTGGACGTGAAGGGCGAGGTCTCGGAGCTGAAGAACACGATCAACACGATGGTCGACCAGCTGTCGTCGTTCGCGGCCGAAGTGACGCGCGTGGCGCGCGAGGTCGGCACCGAAGGCAAGCTCGGCGGCCAGGCCGACGTGCAGGGCGTCGCCGGCACCTGGAAGGACCTGACCGACTCGGTCAACTCGATGGCCGGCAACCTCACCGGCCAGGTGCGCAACATCGCCGACGTGACCAAGGCCGTCGCGGCCGGCGACCTTTCCAAGAAGATCTCGGTCGACGTCAAGGGCGAGATCCTCGAGCTGAAGAACACCGTCAACACGATGGTCGACCAGCTCAACTCCTTCGCCGCCGAAGTGACGCGCGTGGCGCGCGAGGTCGGCACCGAAGGCAAGCTCGGCGGCCAGGCCGACGTGCAGGGCGTTGCGGGGACGTGGAAGGACCTGACCGACTCGGTCAACCTGATGGCCTCGAACCTCACGAGCCAGGTGCGCAACATCGCCGACGTGACGAAGGCGGTCGCGGCCGGCGACCTGGGCAAGAAGATCACCGTCGACGCCAAGGGCGAGATCCTCGAGCTCAAGGCGACGATCAACACGATGGTCGACCAGCTCTCGTCGTTCGCGGCCGAGGTGACGCGCGTGGCGCGCGAGGTCGGCACCGAAGGCCGGCTCGGCGGCCAGGCCGAGGTGAAGGACGTCTCGGGTACGTGGAAGGACCTGACCGACAACGTCAACTCGATGGCCGGCAACCTGACCGGCCAGGTGCGCGGCATCGCGAAGGTGGTGACGGCCGTGGCCGGCGGCGACCTGAAGCAGAAGCTCACGGTGGAAGCCAAGGGCGAGATCGCGGCGCTCGCCGAGACGATCAACTCGATGACCGACACGCTCGCGACCTTCGCGGACCAGGTGACGACCGTGGCGCGCGAGGTGGGTGTCGAAGGCAAGCTCGGCGGGCAGGCCAAGGTGCCCGGCGCGGCCGGCACCTGGAAGGGCCTGACCGAGAACGTCAACGAACTCGCGGCCAACCTCACCACGCAAGTGCGCGCGATCGCCGACGTGGCCACCGCGGTGACGCAGGGCGACCTCGCGCGTTCGATCACGGTCGAGTCGCAGGGCGAGGTCGCGGCCTTGAAGGACACGATCAACGAGATGATCCGCAACCTCAAGGACACCACGCAGAAGAACACCGAGCAGGACTGGCTGAAGACCAACCTCGCAAAGTTCAGCCGCATGCTGCAGGGCCAAAAGGACCTGGTCACGGTGGGTCAGCTGATCCTGTCCGAACTGGCGCCGGTGGTCGGTGCGCAGCAGGCCGAGTTCTACGTGCTCGGCTACGACGCCGAGGACGCGCCGGTACTTCAACTGTTCGCGAGCTACGCCTCCGGCGGCCAGCCGATGCACGGCAAGCAGCTGCGCCTCGGCGAGGGCCTGGTCGGGCAATGCGCGCTCGACGCCAACAAGATCGTGATGACCAACGTGCCGAGCAGCGCCTTCCGCATCGCCTCGGGCCTGGCCGAGACCACCGCGCTCGATCTGCTGGTGCTGCCGGTCGTCTTCGAGGGCCAGGTACGCGGCGTGCTTGAGCTGGCCTCGCTCGAACGCTTCAATCCGGTCCACCAGGCCTTCCTCGACCAGCTCACCGAATCGATCGGCATCGTGATCAACACGATCGAGGCCAACAGCCGCACCGAGGACCTGCTCAAGCAGTCGCAGTCGCTCGCGCAGGAGCTGCAAAGCCGCCAGCTCGAACTGCAGCAGACGAACGAGGAGCTGCAGGAGAAGGCGCGGCTGCTCGCCCACCAGAACCAGGAGGTCGAGCGCAAGAACACCGAGGTCGAGCAGGCGCGCCAGGCGCTGGAGGAGAAGGCCGAGCAGCTCGCGCTGACCTCGCGCTACAAGAGCGAGTTCCTCGCGAACATGTCGCACGAGCTGCGCACGCCGCTCAATTCGCTGCTGATCCTGTCCGACCAGCTGTGCAAGAACCAGGACGGCAACCTCTCGGCCAAGCAGATCGAGTTCAGCAAGACGATCCACAGCTCGGGCAACGACCTGCTGATGCTCATCAACGACATCCTCGATCTGTCGAAGATCGAATCGGGCACCGTGGTGCTCGACGTCAGCGAGCTGCGCATCGACGACCTGCAGCGTTCGGTCGAACGCAGCTTCCGCTTCTTCGCCGAATCCAAGCAGGTCGACTTCACCGTCGAGCTGCGCCAGCCGCTGCCCAAGAGCCTGTCCACCGACGTCAAGCGGCTGCAGCAGATCATCAAGAACCTGCTGTCGAACGCCTTCAAGTTCACCCACCACGGCGGCGTGACGCTGACCATCTCCACCGCCGAGAGCGGTTGGTCGGCGGAGCAAGAAGAACTCGGACGCGCCTCGCAGGTGCTGGCCTTCTCGGTGGCCGACACCGGCATCGGCATCAGCGCCGACAAGCAGCAGATCATCTTCGAGGCCTTCCAGCAGGCCGACGGCTCGACCTCGCGCAAGTACGGCGGCACCGGCCTCGGCCTCGCGATCAGCCGCGAGCTGTCGCGCCTGCTCGGCGGCGAGATCCGGCTGGAGAGCGAGCCCGGCCGCGGCAGCGTCTTCACGCTCTACCTGCCGCAGACGCACAACCCGGCGCGCACGCAGCGCCATGCCCGCGGTGCGGGTGCGGCCGAGGCGCGCGAGCCCCGTGCGCTGCCCGCGCCCGCGCCGAAGCTGCTGGCCCGCACGCCGGCGCCGGCCTGGCGCAGCACCGCGCCGTCGCCCCTCGACGGCATCGACGGCGCGGACGACGCGCCCGAGCCCAACCTTGCCGGCGACGATCGCGACGACATCGCCTCCGGCGACAAGGTGCTGCTGATCGTCGAGAACGACCTCGCCTTCGCCCGCGTGCTGCTGGAGGCGGCGCGCGCGAACGGCTTCAAGGCCGTGGTCAGCATGACCGGCGCCGAGGCGCTGTCGCGCGTGCGCGAAGTCCACCCGGCCGCGTTGACGCTCGACATCCACCTGCCCGACATGCACGGATGGCGCGTGCTCGATCGCCTGAAGACCAACGGCGAGACGCGCCACATTCCCGTGTGCGTCGTCTCGACCGACGAATCGCGCGAGCGTGCGCTGCAGGCCGGCGCGATCGGCTTCCTCGCGAAGCCGCTGCAGTCGGCCGACGAGGTGAGCGCCGCGCTCGCGCAGGTGGCCGACTACGTCGGCCGCACGCGCCGCCGCCTGCTGGTGGCGCTTGCGCCGGGTGCGCTGCGCGAGGAGTTCGTCGCGCGGCTCGGCGACGATATCGACGTCGAGCTCGCCGACGACGCCGAGGCCGCGCGCCGCGGTCTGGCCGAGGCCGACGCGCTGGTGCTCGATGCCGACGCGATCGCGCTGCGCGCCGACGAGGTGCAAGACGCCGTGGAGCGGCAGCGCCGCGGCCGCCAGCTGCCGGTGGTGCTGCTCGCGCCGCCGCTCGCGGAGGCAGGCACCGCCGCGCCGGCGAGCCCCTGGCACAGCGGGCTCGCGGCGGTCGGCAGCTGGGCGGCGGACGGCGTCGACGCACTGGTCGCGCACAGCCTCGCCTGCCTGCACCTGAGCGCCGGCGCGATGGCCGAGCCGCAGCGCGAGCTGCTCGAACGGGTGCATGGCGCGCCGCAGGCGCTGGTCGGCAAGAAGGCGCTGATCGTCGACGACGACATGCGCAACATCTTCGCGCTGGCCACCGTGCTGACCGACGAGGGCATGACGATCGTCTCGGCCGGCAGCGGCACCGAGGCGATCCGCGAGGTGTCTGCCGATCCGTCGATCGACATCGTGCTGATGGACATCATGATGCCGGAGATGGATGGCATGGAGACGATGCGCGAGATCCGCAAGCTGCCGCGCGGACGCGCGCTGCCGATGGTCGCGGTGACCGCCAAGGCGATGAAGGGCGACCGGCGCAAATGCATCCAGGCCGGCGCTTGGGACTACGTCTCCAAACCGGTCGATCGGCAGCAGCTGCTGACCGTCTTGCGGGGTTGGTTGTGCCATTGAGCGGCGTCGAGGGCACGACCATGCCGGCGGTGCGCCCGGCCGTGCTCGTCGTCGACGACCTCGACGAGAAGCTGCTGGTGATGCAGACGGTGCTCGAGGGGCTCGATGCCGACGTGGTGCTCGCCCGCTCGGGCAGCGACGCGCTGCGCGAGCTGCTGCGGCGCGACTTCGCGGTCGTGCTGCTCGACGTCAACATGCCCGACATCGACGGCTTCGAGACCGCCGCGATGATCCGCGGCTACCGCCAGACGGCGACCACGCCGATCATCTTCATCACCGCCTACGTCGACGAGATGCAGGCTGCCGAGGGCTATGCGCTCGGCGCGGTCGACTACATCGTCGCGCCGGTGGTGCCCGAGATCCTGCGCAGCAAGGTGCGCGTGTTCCTGCAGCTGTTCGAAGCGCAGCGGCGCCTGAAGGAGCAGGCGGAAGAACGCCTCGCGCTGTTCGCGGCCGAGGCCGCGCGCCACACGGCGGAGGCCGCGACGCGGCGGCTCAGCTTCCTGGCGCAGGTCGGCCACGTGCTCGAAGGCTCGCTCGACCGCGAGGCCGCGGTCGCGCCGCTGGTGGACTTCATCCACGAGGAATTCGGCGGCATCGTCGCGGTCGCGCAGATGCACGACGCGGCGATGCAGCCGCGCGTGTGGCTCGCCGGCACCGGGAGCCTGCGTCAGCCGACGATGAGCGAGCTGCCGGCGCCCCTGGCCGATCTGCTGGTGGACACGCTCGCACCGCTGGCCGCCGGCGAGGCGATGGCCACGCGCGCCGACCTCGGCGTGCGCGAGCTCCACCGCATCGGCATCGGCTTCAACCCGCCGCGCTCGCTGGTCGCCGCCTGCGCCTTTCCGCTGGCGGTGGGCGCGCGCGTGCACGGCGTGCTGTTCGTCGCGGCCGAGCAGGCCCAGGACCGCTGGGACGCGCTGGGCGAAGTCGCGCAGCGGCTCGCGCTCGCGCTCGAGAACGCGCGGCTGTACCGCAGCCTCGAGCAGGAGATCGAAGTGCGGCGCGCGGCCGAGCGCGACCTGCAGGAGTCGAGCCGCCGCAAGGACGAGTTCCTCGCGATGCTGTCGCACGAACTGCGCAACCCGCTTGCGCCGATCCGCAACGCCGCGGAGGTGGTGCGCCATGCGGCGCGCGACGACCGCCAGCTGCAATGGGCGAGCGCGGTGCTGTCGCGCCAGGTCGCGCAGATGCGCCGGCTCATCGACGAGCTGCTCGACGTCGCGCGCATCAGCGAAGGCAAGGTCAACCTGCAGCTCGAGACGCTCGACCTGCGCGTCGCGCTCGAGGAAAGCGTCGAGACGATCCGGCCGGTGCTCGAATCGCGCCGCCAGACGCTGCGCATCGCGGCGCCGAAGGAGGCGGTCTGGGTGCGCGGCGACGCCGGGCGGCTTGCGCAGATCCTCGGCAACCTGCTGACCAACGCGGTCAAGTACACCGACGAGCGCGGCGACATCGAGCTCACGCTCGACCACGCAGGCGGCGAGGCGACGCTGCGCGTGCGCGACAGCGGCATCGGCATCGAGGCCGAGCTGATGCCAAGGATCTTCGATCTCTTCCAGCAGGGCGAGCGCGAGCTCGACCGCTCGCAGGGTGGGCTCGGCGTCGGGCTGACGCTGGCCCGGCGGCTGGTCGAGATGCACCACGGCTCGATCGACGCCTTCAGCGAGGGGCCGGGCCGCGGCGCCGAGTTCATCGTGAGGCTGCCGTGCATCGCCGGCATCGCGGCCACGCCGGCGCCGCAGGCGGCGGCCGAGCCGCGCGCGGCCGAGCAGGCGCACCGCTGCCGGGTGCTGGTGGTCGACGACAACCCCGACACCGCCGAAACCGCCGCGATCGTGCTGCGCCTGGCCGGCCACGAGCTGCACACCGCCGGCGACGCCGCCGAAGCGCTGAAGCTTGCCGGCGAACACGCGCCCGAGGTCGTCGTGCTCGACATCGGCCTGCCCGGCATGGACGGCTACCAGGCCGCCGGGCGGCTGCGCCAGATGCCTTCGATGCGCGCCGCGCTGCTGATCGCGATGACCGGCTACGGCAGCGAAGCCGACCGCGCGCGAGCGCACGATGCCGGCTTCGACCTGCACCTGACCAAGCCGGCCGATCCGCAGGACATCGCCGACGCGATCCAGCGGCACTTCGCCGGGCCGGGGCTGCGGCGCGTCAACGCCTGAGCGCGGCGCGGCCGGCGCGGGCGGTGTCCGGCGCCGGTTACAAAAAACCTGGCCGCGCGTGTCGATCGGCGGCGTCTCCCCTCGTCGTGTCGATGAGCCGGCAGCAAAGTGCGTCGGCCCGGAGCGACCAGCCAGGTGCCGGCCGCGATGCCCATCCCGACCCAGGAGACCGCCATGCAAGTCCAGTCCTACCTCTTCTTCAACGGCCGCTGCGACGAAGCGCTCGAGTTCTACGCGAGCAAGCTCGGCGCGAAGGTCGAGCAGCGCATGAGCTTCGCCGACAACCCCGACCTCGGCGCCGGCGAAGGCTGCGCCGGCGCGATGCTGCCGCCCGGCTTCGAGCACAAGGTGATGCATGCCAGCGTGCGCATCGGCGAGACGGTGCTGCTCGCCTCCGACGGCATGGAGCCGAAGGCGCCGGAGTTCAAGGGCATCGCGCTGGCGCTGACGGTGGACGACGCGGCCGCCGCCGAGCGCTGCTTCTCGGCGCTCGCCGAAGGTGGCCAGGTGCAGATGCCGCTCGGCCCGAGCTTCTTCTCGCCGGCCTTCGGCTGCGTGGCCGACCGCTTCGGGGTGAACTGGATGGTCGTCGCCGAAGCCGCTCAGTCTTGATTCCGCAGCCCGTCCAACGAAAGGAACGCACGCCATGAACTACGTCGATGGTTTCGTCGTCCCCGTGCCCGCCGACGCGCTGGCCGACTACAAGAAGCTGGCCGCACGCGCCGCGAAGATCTGGCGCGAGCACGGCGCGCTGGAGGTGCACGAATGCGTCGCCGACGACGTGCAGCCCGGCAAGCTCACCTCGTTCCCGCAGAGCGTGAAGCTCAAGGCCGGCGAGGTGGTGGTGTTCTCGTGGATCGTCTTCAAGTCGCGCGTGCAGCGCGACCGCATCAACGCGAAAGTGATGGCCGATCCGCGCCTGGAGGACATGATGGATCCGAAGCGCCTGCCCTTCGACGCGAAGCGCATGTTCTTCGGCGGCTTCAAGGAAATTGTCGCGGCCTGAAGCGGCCGCCGACCACAGGAGACGACCATGCGCTTCATGCTTTTGATGATCCCCCGCGGCTACGAGAACGCCGCGCCCGACGCGGTGCAGACGCTCGACGCCGAGCGCGTCGCGCAGATGATGAAGTTCAACGAGGACCTGCAGAAGGCCGGCGTGCTGCTGGCGCTCGACGGGCTGCATCCGCCTTCGATGGGCGCGCGCGTCTCGTTCAAGGACGGCTTGGCGAGCATCACCGACGGCCCCTTCGCGGAGGCCAAGGAAGTCGTGGGCGGCTACTGGATGATCCAGGTGAAGTCGCGCGACGAGGCGCTCGCCTGGGCCAGCCGCTGCCCGGCCTCCGACGACGAGGTGATCGAGGTACGCCAGGTGCAGGAGTTCGCCGACTTCACGCCCGAGGTGCAGCAGGCCGCCGGCGGCTATGCCGACATGCTGGCGCAGTCGGCGAACGCCGCCAAACCGTGAGGCGGGAGCGGCCGTGTTGAAGACCCTCGCCCTCTTCGTGCTGATGCTGGTGGTGCTGGCGACCGCCGGCCTCGCGATCTACGCGGCGACCAAGCCGGACAGCTTCCGCGTCGAACGCCGCACGGTGATCCAGGCGCCGCCCGAAAAGATCTATCCGCTGATCAACGACCTGCAGGCCTTCACCAGCTGGTCGCCCTACGACCGCAAGGACCCGGCGATGAAGCGCAGCTTCAGCGGCCCGCAGGCCGGCCCCGGCGCGCTGTACGCGTGGGACGGCAACCGGGAGATCGGCGCCGGCAGCATGCAGATCGTCGAGTCGCGCGCGCCCGACAAGGTGCTGGTGAAGCTCGATTTCGTGCGGCCCTTCAAGGTGCAGAACCACGTCGAGTTCCTGCTCGCGCCGCAGCCGGCCGGCACCGAGGTGACCTGGGCGATGCACGGCCCGAGCCCCTATGTCTCGAAGCTGATGGGCACGATCTTCGACATGGACAAGATGATCGGCCGCGACTTCGAGGCCGGCCTCGCCAACCTCAAGGCGCTGGCCGAGAAGTGAGCGAGCCGCACGACACCGGCGCGACGCACCGTGCGATCGAAGCCATCTGGCGCATCGAGGCCGCGAGCGTCGTCGCCAAGCTCGCGCGCATGCTGCGCGGCGACGTCGGCACGGCCGAAGAACTGGCGCAGGACGCGCTGGTCGCCGCGCTCGAGGACTGGCCCGCCCACGGCGTGCCTGCGAACCCGGGGGCCTGGCTGATGGCCACCGGCAAGCGCCGCGCGATCGACCGCCTGCGGCACCGCACGATGGCCGAGCGCGAGATCGGCGCGATCGGCCAGGACATGGACGCGCTCGGCACGAGCGTCGAGCCCGACTTCGCCGACGCCCTGATCGACGCGATGGACGACGACATCGGCGACGACCTGCTGCGCCTGATCTTCACCGCCTGCCACCCGGTGCTGCCGAAGGAGGCGCGCGTCGCGCTGACGCTGCGGCTGCTGTGCGGGCTCGGCATCGAGGAGATCGCGCGTGCCTTCCTCGCGCCGGTGCCGACGATCCAGCAGCGCATCGTGCGCGCCAAGCGCGCGCTCGCCGAGGCCCGTGTGCCCTTCGAGGTGCCGCACGGCGCCGAGCGCGACGCGCGGCTCGCATCCGTGCTCGAGGTGATCTACCTCGTCTTCAACGAAGGCTACGCGGCGACCGCCGGCGACGACTGGATGCGCCCCGCGCTGGTGGACGACGCACTGCGGCTTGGCCGCGTGCTGGTGGGCCTGGCCCCGCACGAGAGCGAGGTGCACGCGCTGGTCGCGTTGATGGAGATCCAGGCCTCGCGCATCGCCGCGCGCGCCGCGGCGAACGGCGAGCCGATCCTGCTGCTTGACCAGAACCGTGCGCGCTGGGACCCGCTGCTGATCCGCCGCGGCCTGGCCGCGCTCGGGCGCGCTCAGCAGCTCGCCGACGCGAAAGGCGCCGGCCTCGGCGCCTATGCGCTGCAGGCCGCGATCGCCGCCTGCCATGCCCGCGCGCTCAGCGCCGAGGCGACCGACTGGCCGCGCATCGCCGCGCTCTACGACGCGCTCGCGCAGGTGCTGCCCTCGCCGATCGTCGAGCTCAACCGCGCGGTCGCGGTCGCGATGGCCTACGGCGCCGACGAAGGCCTCGCGATCGTCGACCGGCTGCAGGCCGATGGCGTGCTCGACGGCTACCACCTGCTGCCCAGCGTGCGCGCCGACCTGCTGGCGAAGCTGGGCCGGCACGACGAGGCCCGCGCCGAATGGCTGCGCGCCGCCGGCATGACGCGCAACGCGCGCGAGAAGGCGCTGTTGATGAAGCGCGCCGGCAGCGGCGTGCACTGAGGCGGCCGCAGGGCCTCGATCGCGGCCGAAGCGTCGGCGCAGGCTCGCTGACTAAGATCGTCCGCCGAGGAGACCGACGATGGCCTACATGCTGATGATCCTGGAGCCGCGCGAGCAGCGCGGCGAGCGCAGCCTCGACGAGGGCAAGCTGCTCTACCAGCGCATGCTCGACTGGGGCGACGAGCTTCGAGCCCGCGGCATCTTCAAGGCCAGCGAATCGCTGCGCCCCGATGCCGACGCGGTGCGCGTGCAGGTGCGCGAGGGCCGCCGTGTGCTGGTCGACGGCCCGTTCACCGAGGCCAAGGAAATGGTCGGCGGCTTCTACCTGCTCGACTGCAAGACCCGCGACGAGGCGATCGCGCTCGCCGCCGAATGCCCGGCCGCGCAGTGGTGCAGCGTCGAGGTGCGCGAGGTCGCGCCCTGCTACATCGCGTGAGCTGAGGCGAAGCGGGCGGCGGCAGCAGCCGCGGCTGGACACGGGTACAGCGCTTGCCAGGAAGCGGGCCCATGCAGCCCGCCCTTGCATCGTGAGAATCGCCCAGGTCGCACCGTTGTTCGAAAGCGTTCCGCCGCGAGCCTACGGCGGCACCGAGCGCGTCGTCTCCTACCTCACCGAGGCGCTGATCGAACAAGGCCACGAGGTGACGCTGTTCGCGAGCGGCGACTCGGTCACCTCGGCGCAGCTGGTGCCGATGAGCGAGCGCGGCCTGCGGCTCGACCCGAGCCGGCCCGACGGGGTGATGCGCCACCTGGTCATGGTCGATCGCGTGTTCGAGCAGGCCGGCGATTTCGACGCGATCCACTTCCACATCGATGCGCTGCACTACCCGCTGGCCTGCCGCTCGGCGACGCCCTGCGTCACCACGCTGCACGGCCGGCTCGACCTGCCGGACCTGAAGCCGCTGCACGCGCAGTTCCGCGCCCATCCGCTGGTGTCGATCTCGCAGGCGCAGCGCGAGCCGCTGTCCAACGCGAACTGGTGCGCGACCGTCCACCACGGCCTGCCGCGCGAGCTGTACCGCTTCCATGAACGGCCCGGCGACTACTTCGCCTTCATCGGCCGCGTCTCGCCCGAGAAGCGGCTCGACCGCGCGATCGAGATCGCGATCGCCTGCGACACCCCGCTGCGCATCGCGGCGAAGGTCGACGATGCCGACCGCGCCTACTTCGAGCGCGAGATCGCGCCGCGGCTCGACCACCCGCTGATCGAGTTCGTCGGCGAGATCGGCGACGTCGAGAAGAACGATTTCCTCGGCCAGGCCCGCGCGCTGCTGTTCCCGATCGACTGGCCCGAGCCTTTCGGGCTGGTGATGATCGAAGCCTTCGCCTGCGGCACGCCGGTCGTCGCCTGGCGCTGCGGCTCGGTGCCGGAGCTGATGCGCGACGGCGTCACCGGCTTCGTCGTCGACGACCAGGAGGGCGCGATCGACGCCGCGCGCCGCATCCACCGGATCGACCGTCGCAGCTGTCGCGGCTTCTTCGAGCGTCGCTACACCGCCGACCGCATGGCGCAGCGCTACCTGCAGGTCTACCAGGCCCTGATCGACGCACGCGCCTGCCCCGACGACGGAGCCGCTGCCGATGCCGCGGAACTGCCGCTCTGAGCCGTGTCGAACCGGGCCGGCCGCCGAGCCGCGCCTCCTCCAGGAACACGCCCGTGACCGAGACGATCCAGATCGGCAACCAGTGGTACGTCGCCGCCGCCGCGGCACGCGCCGACGAGCAGCCGCACGTGGTGAAGTGCGACGACAGCTTCGCGCTGTTCGACCGCCACGGCGACATCCACCCATGGGGCGCCGGCGAGCAGGGCCTGTACCACGAGGACACGCGCTTCCTCTCGCACGCCGAGCTCACCCTCAACGGCGTGCGGCCGATGTTCCTGGGCGCGACGGTCAAGGAGCGCAACAACCTGCTGATCGTCGAGCTGATGAACCCGGACCTCGTCGTCGACGGCCGGCTCGCGGTGCCGAAGGGCGAGATCCACGTCTTTCGCGCCAAGCTGCTCTGGGACGGCGCCTGCTATGAACACATCCGGCTCGGCCACCACGGGCTGGAGCCGGTGGACCTCGAGCTCGCGCTGCGCTTCGACGCCGACTTCCGCGACCTGTTCGAAGTGCGCGGCACGCCGCGCGCGAAGCAAGGCGAGCGCCACGCGCCGCGCTGCGGCGACGACGAACTGGTGTTCCGCTACAGCGGCCTCGACGGCCGCCAGCGCGCGAGCCGCATCCGTTTCGCGCCCGCGCCGAGCGCCTGGGACGATCGCTGCGCCCGCTTTCGCCTGCGGCTCGAGCCGGGCTGCGACCACCATCTCTACTGCACGGTGGACTGCGACATCGAAGGCCAGCCGCGCCGGCGCGCCGAAAGCTACGACGCCGCCTTCCGCGCGAACGCCGAGGCGCGCGCGCGGCAGTCCGGCGAGCAGTGCCGCATCGCGAGCTCGAACCCGCTGGTCGACCGCTGGATCGAGCGCTCCACCGCCGACCTGGCGATGCTGACCACGGAGCTCCCGACCGGCCCCTACCCGTATGCCGGCGTGCCCTGGTACTCGACGATCTTCGGCCGCGACGGCGTGATCACCGCGCGCGAGATGCTGTGGACCGACCCGTCGCTCGCGCGTGGCGTGCTCGCAAGCCTCGCGACGCTGCAGGCGACCGAGCAAGACCCGGCGCGCGACGCCGAGCCCGGCAAGATCCTCCACGAAGCGCGCAAGTGCGAGATGGCGCAGACCGGCGAGGTGCCGTTCGGCCGTTACTACGGCACGGTGGACGCAACGCCGCTGTTCGTCGGGCTGGCGGGCGCCTACTGGCGGCGCACCGGCGATCTCGATTTCGTTCGCTTCCTGTGGCCGCACCTGCTGGCTGCGCTGCGCTGGATCGACGAGAGCGGCGACAGCGACGGCGACGGCTTCGTCGAATACGCGCGCCGCACGCCGCAGGGCCTGCTGCAGCAGGGCTGGAAGGATTCGCACGATTCGATCTTCCATGCCGACGGCCGCATGGCGCAGGCGCCCATTGCGCTGTGCGAAGTGCAGGCCTACGTCTACGACGCCAAGCTCGGCGCGGCCGAGCTGGCCTCGGCGCTCGGCGACGGCACGCTGGCCACGCGCCTGTTCGCCCAGGCGCAAGCCTTGCGGCAAGCCTTTCAGCAGCGCTTCTGGTGCGAGGAGCTCGACTGCTACGCGATCGCGCTCGACGGCGACAAGCGGCCCTGCCGCGTCGCCAGCTCGAACGCCGGCCACGCGCTGTGGACCGGCATCGCCGCACCCGAACACGCCGCGCGGATGGCGCGCCGCTTCGCGCAGCCGGACTTCTTCTCCGGCTGGGGTTTGCGCACGGTGGCGAGCAGCCAGGCCCGCTACAACCCGATGGCTTATCACAACGGTTCGGTGTGGCCCCACGACACCGCGCTCGTCGCCGCCGGGCTCGCGCGCTACGGCCACACCGACACGGCCCTAACGCTGATGGGCGGCCTCTTCGAGGCGACGCTGCACTTCGACCAGCACCGCATGCCCGAACTCTTCTGCGGCTTCCATCGCCGCGACGGCGAAGGCCCGACCCTCTACCCGGTCGCGTGCGCGCCGCAGGCGTGGTCGGCCGCCGCGGTGTTCGCGATGCTGCAGGCGGTGCTCGGCATGGAGATCGACGCGCCGCGCGGCGTGCTGTCGTTCCGCACGCCGCGACTGCCGGGCTTCATCGGCACGCTGGAGCTGCGCGATCTGCGCGTCGGCGCAGCAAGCGTCGACCTGCTGCTGCAGCGGCACGACCAGCACGTCGGCGTGCAGGTCATGCGCAAGGGCGGCCCGCTCGAGGTGCGCGTCGCGGTCTAGCGATGCGCCGCGGCAGCGCCCCGCGCGCTCTCGATCAGTGCCGCGTGGCCGTCATCATCCGGCCCGACGAGATGCGCATGTCGGGCGGCTGGTCGAAGTTCTCCAGCGCCGCGCCGCGCATCGATCGCGGATCGCCGCCGAGGCCGCCCCGGCCGCTGTAGTCGGTCGTCTGCCGCGCGGCATGCGCTTCCTGCTGCAGCGTCTTCGCGCAGATCAGGTCGAGCAGCGTGACGCCGGCGACCGCGAACAGCGCGGCGACCGGATGGCCCGAGCGCGGACGCGGCGCCACGGCGGCCGCCGCGAGCGTCGTCAGGTCGAGCGCATCGCCGGCGACGCGCGCGCCGACCCAGCTCGCCGCCGAGCCCGGCTGCCGCGATGCCAGCAGCCCCAGGCCGTTGACGATCTCGCGCAGCCCGTAGGCGCGCAGCAGCGACTCGTGCCCCGCCAGCCCGATGCCGCGGGCCAGCGGCCGTGCGGCGAGCAGCTCGACCGCGCCGAGCCCCAGGCTGAACCAGCCGAGGCCCCGCGCCAGCGTGCGCGATGCGCTCGGCCGCTGCCCCGAAGCAGGCTGCAGTGCGGCGATGAACGAGCGGGCCTTCCGGTCGAGCGAGGAAGGTTCGTGGGTCAGTTCGGTGTTGGCCATGGTGGGTCCTCAGGGCTTGAGCACGACCTTGATGCAACCTTCCTTCTTGTCGCGGAAGGTCTTGTACATCTCGGGTCCGTCGGCGAGCGACTCGGTGTGGGTGATGACGAAGGTCGGGTCGATCTGGCCCTGCTGGATGCGGCGCATCAGGTCGTCGGTCCAGCGGTTCACGTGGGTCTGGCCGGTGCGCACGGTGAGGCCCTTGTTCATCAGCATCCCGAAGGGGATCTTGTCGACCAGGCCGCCATAGACGCCGGGGACCGACAGCACGCCGGCCGGCCGGCACACGTAGATCATTTCGCGCAGCACGTGCGGCCGGTCGCTCTCGGCCATCACGGCCTGCTTGGCGCGGTCGTAGAAGGTGTCGACCGTCGAGCCGACGTGCGACTCCATGCCGACCGCGTCGATGCACTTCTCCGGGCCCTTGCCGCCGGTGAGTTCGTTCAACCGCTCGACGACGCTTTCCTGGTCGAAGTTGATCGTCAGCGCGCCGCAGGCCTTGGCCATGCTCAAGCGATCGGGCAGGCGGTCGATCACCACCACCTCCTTCGCGCCGAGCAGGATCGCCGCACGCGCGGCGAACTGCCCGACCGGCCCGGCGCCCCAGATCGCCACCGTGTCGGTGCGCTGGATGTCGCACTGCACCGCCGCCTGCCAGCCGGTGGGCAGGATGTCGCCGAGGAACAGCACGCTCTCGTCGCTCATGCCATCGGGCACCTTGACCGGCGCGACGTCGGCATACGGCACGCGGATGTACTCGGCCTGGCCGCCGGCATAGCCGCCGGTCAGGTGCGTGTAGCCGAACAGGCCGGCCGTCGTGTGGCCGAACACCTTGTCGGCGATGTCCTTGTTGCGGTTGCTGCGCTCGCACACCGACCAGTTGCCCCGCTGGCACTGCTCGCATTCGCCGCAGCAGATGGTGAAGGGCACGACGACGCGGTCGCCGACCTTCAGCTTCTTGTTGCCCGAGCCGACCTCGACCACCTCGCCCATGAACTCGTGCCCCATCACGTCGCCGGCTTCCATGCCGGGCATGAAGCCGTCGAACAGGTGGAGGTCGGAGCCGCAGATCGCGCAACTGCTCATCTTGATGATCGCGTCGCGCGGCTCCTCGATCTGCGGATCGGGGACCGTGTCGTAGCGGATGTCGTGCTTGCCGTGCCAGCAGAGGGCTTTCATGAGGTGCTCCAGGTCTGGGCCTCACAGGAAACGCGAAGCCATGCGGGCTGTTCGGCAATCGACGTTCCGAGCGGTCGGCCCGCCCGAGGCCGGCACGCCGGCCCTCTCGCGGCCCGCACGTCGCGGCTCGCGTCGTCAGGCCGAGCTGGCCAACAGGCGCGCCGCGCCATCCCTCGGTCGGCTTGCGGCGGTGCGCGCTGCGGCTTGCCGCCGGCGGTGCCCGACCCCTAGAGTCGCCCGCATGCCGCCCCCGCCGTCCCGATGCGCCTGACGCGCGCGCTGCCCGTCCTGCTCGCGGGCCTGCTGCTGGGCGGCTGCGCCATCGTCGACTACGAGCAGCGCCGCTGGATCTTCATGCCGACCAAGCAGGTCCAGCCGCGAGCGGCGGCCGCGGCGCTCGGCATGCAGGACGTGTGGATCGACTACGTCTCGGCCCACCCCGAGCACACCGGCGCCGCCGTGCGCCTGCACGGCCTGTGGCTGCCGCAGGCCGAGGCCGCCGCGCCGGTGCTGCTGTTCCTGCACGGCACGCGCTGGGACGTGCGCGCCAGCGCGCCGCGCATGCGCCAGTGGCACGCGCTGGGCTTCTCGGTGCTGGGCGTCGACTACCGCGGCTTCGGCCGCAGCAGCGACGCCCTGCCGTCCGAGACGATGGCCATCGAGGACGCCCGCGAGGCCTGGGCCTGGCTCAACCGCACGCAGCCGCAGTCGCGCCGCTACATCGCCGGCCACTCGCTCGGCGCGGTGATCGCCGTGCAGCTCGCGCAGCAGGTGAGCGACGAGCGCGGCGTGATCGCCGAAGGCGCCTTCACCTCGGTCGTCGACGTGCTCAACAGCACGCGCTGGGGCTGGCTGCCGATCCAATGGATGATCACGCAGCACTTCGACGCGGGCTCGCGCATCGCGCAGATCGGATCGCCGGTGCTCGTGATCCACGGCGCCGACGACACGATGGTCTCGCCTCGACTCGGCCGCGCGCTGTACGAGCGGGCGGTGGAGCCGAAGCGCTTCCTGCTCGTCGAAGGCGCGGTGCACGAGGACACCGACGTGGTCGGCCACCGGCACTACCGTGAAGCCTTGCACGAATTCTTCGGGCTGGGCCGCTCGCCCTGAGCGCCGCCCCGGGCCGGCGTGCGCCGCCGCAAGAAAACGCCTGTTGTTCCGCTGATCGCGCGGTGACGCGCATGCCGACCATGCGCGCCCATGCAGTCATCGAAGCACGTGCGGCACGGGCCTTCCGGCGTCATCACCCGCTTCGTCGCGACGGCGCTGGCCGCCTTGCTGAACGCGTGCGGCGGCGGCGGTGCGGACGAAGCGCTGACGTCTTCGAAGGCCACCGCCACCGTGGTGGTGCGCGCGCCGCAAGGCACGCTGCTGCAAACGACGTGGAGCGCCTATCCGCGCCTCGTGCGCCTTGCGCATCAGGCCGACCCGGCGCGCAACGGCCGCATCGTCGCTAGCCTGACCGAGTTCGACGGCGGCGTGCTGCAGGCCGGCTTCCACGCCAGCGGCCACGACGGCGCCACCTTCACGCGGCTCGGCACGCTGCACGATGCCGCCTTCGCCGGCGGCCTGTGCTGCGGCACGCTGTTCGAGATGCCGCGCACCGTCGGCGCGCTCGCGGCAGGCACGCTGCTCTACGCCGCATCGGTCGGGCAGGACCAGACCGGCGCCGCCATGGAGCACCTCATCTTCCGCAGCGACGACGGTGGCGCGAGCTTCCATCGCATCGCCGGTGCCGCCTGCGGCAAAGCGGCCGTGCCGCGCCGGCCCGGCGCCGACGGCTCGGGCGTATGGGAGCCCGAGTTCCTGATCGCCGCCGACGGCCGGCTCGCGTGCATCTACTCCGACGAGACCGAGCCCGGCTATTCGCAGGTGCTGAAGATCACCTCGACGACCGACGGGCTCACCTGGACCGCGCCGCACGTCATCGTCGCCGGCCCCGACGCCACCGACCGGCCCGGCATGGCCGTCGTGCGGCGGCTACCGAGCGGGCGCTATGCGATGAGCTACGAGCGCTGCAGCACACGGCGGCTGGATTGCACGGCGTACCTGCGGTTCTCCGACGACGGGCTCGACTGGGGCGCACCGGCGACGAGCGGGTTTCAGCCGCGCACCGCCGACGGCCACGTGCTGCGGCATGCGCCGACGATGGTGTGGGTGCCGACGGCGGGGACGGCGCACGGGGCGCTGTTGCTAATCGGGCAGCTCGTCAGCGTCGAGGGCGGCGGCGTCGATGCGGCGGTCAACGGGCATTCGATGTTTGTCGACGACCGTGGGGATGGCAGCGGGCCGTGGCGGCTCGTCGCGGCGCCGATCGGCTTGCCTGTGGCGCCGGCGGTGGGGAACTGGTGTGAGAACTACAGCACGCAGTTGCTGCCATCGAGCGATGGGACGGGGCTCGTTTCGCTGCAGACCGACTTCGATGACGAAGGCAAGTGTCTTGCTCGGCACGGTCGAGGTGCCTTAGCGAATTGAGGTCGGTTGTCTACGCGTTGCAAGACGACGAAAACAACGTCAATGTGCTCGCGCTGCAGACGCTGCAACCGATTCAAATGTGTTCGATGCCTCGCGCGACGTTCGTGCGCCTTGGAGAAAGGGGCGACGTGGGAGTAGGCGGGAACGTATTTCGATTGCGTGTCGCGATCGCGGATGCGGCGGTGGGGGTGGAGGCGGGGACGCTTGGGTGGCAGGGGTCGTAAGCAATTGATTAGGCCTAATGGTGGGACGACTGCTTAAGACTGAGTGCTGACAGTCGACTTGAGGCACTGAACGTCAGCAGTTGCGGCAAGCGTTCGTTGACCAATTTGGGAGGCCAGCCGATCAATGTCGAACGCCGACGTTCAGTCGAAGATACGGCGGGGTCCGAACGTGTCATTGATCAGGTGGTCCGTGCGTAGTGCACGGGCTTAACGTGCCACCTTTAAATCCGGCGCCGCAACTACTTTCGTAACGTCGACATAACATAGCCGATGGGGACAGGTTTGAATTGGGCGTTCTTAACCTTGCGGCGTTGCTCGGCTCGAAGTTGCTTGTAGTCAATCTCGCCGAGAACGTAGTAGTCACTCACGCCCCCCTTTACCTGGACAACGTCTCTTGCGTAGCCTTGACTGGCGGGGGCCCTAATTCGGCTGTCGCCATATTTTCGGTTGTTGGTCTGTACAACAAAAGCGTGCAAGTCATTGGCGGCGGACTCAACGAGAGACGCGAACGTTCTCGTGTCGGGGTTCCACTCCAAGACGAATAACGCATCGACCTCGCCTCTTAAGTCACGCCGGTGAGAGATGTTCGTGAGATCGCTGCAGATTAGCGGGGAGAAGAAGAAACCGCAATGTCCGTATACCGTAGGACGGGCTTTGGCTCCGGTGGGCTTGAAGAGCCGGTCACTCCCGCCTAGCAGCTTTCTGAGCTGCAGGCGCTCGCCATGAGATGGTTCAAACTTCGGCTGGAGTACCACGATGCTGCTTGCGTATCCCGGCCAGAAGGTGGTCAATGACACGAGGCAATCGTTTCGCATCCGCCGGGTGACTCGATCACGATGGTATTCAACACCGGCCAGCAGGGACACGCCATTGGTTGCGAGCTTGCGCGCGGCTCGGAGCGCCCAGCGCAGAGGAATGCTCAGCTCCGGCATGACGATATAGTCGGGACGCTTTGGCTCTTTCAGGATGCGATTGACTAGCCCATTAAATGCCACGTAGCGTGCCCCTGAACGATCTTGCTTTCCCCGTACCGCAGCTTCCCATTGCGCATCGGTTGTTTCCAAGCTGGTCACGGCGATTCGAATGCGCTCTCTTGGCTTACCAGGTGCGACGAAGTTCGAGATTGGAGACCCATCATCATTCGGGGCGAAGCCTAGGGATCGCGAGGACACAACTTCCGCACCCCGAAGAAATCGAATCACATTCCGAAAGAGAGCCGGATCAGACAGGACAGCGGGTGCCACCAAGCCCATCTCGTCAATGCGGAGAGGTCGCGTGGGGAAAGCCAGCGCGGGCCAATGCGGCACTTTGAGATCAGTCGCCTCCAGCCGAAAGCGGCGTATCGCTCCAAGGCGCAACTGTCGACGGACCTCCAGCTCGCGCGGCACCTTTGGTCCAATCTCATCTGCATGCTGATCTTGAAACCAGTGCTCCTTATACGGTCGACGACCCCAATCAGCGAGCAGTACCTGCTTTACCAGCGTGTCAAGCCCTCGAACCGTCGACGGCACCCTCAAGCCGCGACTCAGCACCTTCAGTTTGCGAAGTACACCCAGGTACCCTGAACTTAGTTCAACGATCCGTAGCGTCGCGGCCTGCAGTCCAGCTTGCAGTAACGCGTTGGCGTACTGCTGTAGGCAGAGTTCGAAGGCCTGCTTGCTGTCGACCCGGCCGAGCGTCGTCGTCGCACGCAGCAGATCAGCGATCGTCGAGATATCCGTGATAAGTCTCTTGGCCTCTTTCACATCCCCGCAACTTAGCATGAGGCCGAAGACGCGCGGGATATAGCCAACGAATTCAAAGAATCCGCTGGGGGTAACGACATGTCGACTGACGAGTCCATAGAACTCTTTACGAATCGGTCGCCATGAGTTCGGACGTAAGTCGGCGGCGTACGTTTCAATGTCACTGAGCAGAAGTGAAAACCCGAGTCGACGCACCGAGACAACATCCGCCTTTCTGAGCGCATCTGCCTGCAAGGCCGCGTTTGGCGTGGCAAGAAGAGCCCGCGAAGCCATCGCAATGCCGGTCTCGGGGACTGCCGGCAAAAGGCGGTATTCGCTTGACTGCTGTCGTATCTGATCTCGAACGTGATGCACCAGATCGGAGCCATGTGCAGACGAAAGCGCGAAGACTTTCTGCTTCGGACTGGCGAAGACGAGTTCTGAATCCCTCGCGTACGGCAGCTGAAGAGTGAGTGAACCAGGGCCACCATCGTTCTTTTTTACTTTAACCAGCGTTGAAAGAGTCTCCGCAATTCGACCTGTGACGCGCTGAGCACCGTAGTCGTCGCCAGAGGCCTTCAGCACCAAGAAGATGTCGTCAACATACCTGCCATAGTAGATTGGCTCAAGCTTTGCGATTACCGTTTGATCAAATTCCGCCAAGAGAACATTGGCGATGATCTTCGATGCGGACAGTCCAACGGGGATGGCGCCCTGGGGGCGAACTTCGAAATCTGGGGTGTTTCGATACCAAGAATTCATCGCGTCGAGGAGCCGCTCTGTGAAAAGACGCTCCGTTGGCGACAGATGCAGTTGCACAAACTCTAGAAACCTGGGCCTCAACAGAAATTTCGGCGAGACACGGTGGTAGAACTTCTCAATGTCCATCGTGATGGCCAGAATGCTCTCTCCTGCCTCAAGAGCACTCTGCATTGACGAAAGACCTCTCTCCCTCCAATCTCGGTAAGCCGAGAAATACGGTGCGAACAGGCCTGGTGTCGAAAGATTAACGTTAGGCGCTTTGGTTCGATCATCGTTTGACCGGCCGTGAGACCTTCGAAGGCGGTTGCCGAACGAAGTCTTACGATCAAGTGTGGCATCAAACAAATGTCCAACAAAAATGATCCACAGCGCAGAAATGATCTGAAAATCGACAGTCGGTCTAATTACCAAACGGAGAGACGCGCGTGCGGGCTCACCCGACTCATTGAAGCGATGCTGCCAATCCTGCCGCGGATCGAGGGCCCGAAAATGGCCATCGTCATTTGCGTCCCATGGGCCGCAGTCGACAGACTTTGGCAGATACGCATGATCGCCGAGAAAGCTTAGGTCGGCTTGCCAGTCTGGCTTACGTGTCACCAGCCGGGCACGGAGCTTTCGAAGGTTTGCATCAAGCGCCTGCTCGTACTTCGTGAAGGCGAGAGCGTGAAAGTGAGTGTTCTCATAGAACGCCTCAGCCTTCGCTTTTCGGTAGGCAACGTACAAGTTGCCGAGACTGAACATCTCTGTCTGAGTTGTTGACATGGGCCTACGTCTTTCTTCTCTTTGGCGAGTTGGCCACCATGTCGACCAATGGCAATCGGCCCTACGGTAGGTTGCTCTAAGAAATCGGGGGAATTTTCAGCGTGTCTGCGCTGCAAGACTTGCATTGAGTCATCTAATACTGATGACAGTGAGCTTCGTGTTTGAACTTAGGGTTCTTATGGCGCGGCTTCGGCACTGGTGTGTTCTGGGTCATCAATTCACCTACAAGAAACTCGATCTCGTCGAGCGGAACACGCACGTCCTTCGCGATTGTGCCTCTTGTGACGCCGGACTTCCATATCTCTTCAACACCACCTCCCAGAGAAATGATTTCTCACAGGGTAGGCCGCAAACGTGCAAGCTACCGCAGCCTAGGCCTGCATTCGACCAGAATCGGCCCGCCTCGAGAGTCCACATTTAGGCTAGCCAGCCCCCGATATGCGGTCTGCTTCATCGATATAGACTCAAATCGTCTGCACTGGGAACTGCCGATCTGTGCAGTTCTTCGTTCCTTATGCCAAAAGGGATAAGGACCGACGGCGTTGTTGCGGCGGCAGGTTCTAGATGAGAAAGCTGGTCGTCGAAGAAGATGTGCGGCTTGAGCACGTCTAGTACCCGCTTCTTCTCGATTCCTCCCAGCAGGAAGAGCTCGGCCGCTCCAAATCCCCACTCGTGAAGCGATGTGATCATTCGCTCATTGGCCGGCGCGTTCCTGGCCGTGACGATAGCGACACGTAGTGCTGGTATATATGACGGATCTTCAAGGGTTCGGCGCGCCTCTAGCTTTTGAAAGAACCCAATTTTTGTAAAGAGGTCCTTGAGCGGGCCTGGGTCGTGTGGCCTACGCGCGTGAGTCACTTCGTGCTCGTGGAAGTCGCCGAGGTGATCTCGCTTGGCATAAACACGTTCGGATTCGTCATTGGCTAACACACCATCAAAGTCGAAGGCAATCCGGAGCTCATGATCTGTAGCATCGTCTTCTTGCTTTGTTGGCAAGACTAATCCAGCTGGAAAACCACGAAGCGTCGCGTCTACTACGTCCCCGCGCTGAACACTCAAGAAGAGTGATGCGTTGAACGCGCCGATGTAGTGGTGCGGCGACTGCCCGGCCAGGAATGCCCCCCTTGAGATTCCAAGTCCATAGTGCTTGCAGGTCCGAAAGAATCGTTGACCAGTGTCCGCACTATTCCTCGAAAGCACTACTACCTCAACGGGCATCTGGTCAGGGTACAACTCATTAAGGCGAAGGAGCCGTCTAATAAATGGAAATGCGACCCCTCGACCAAATGGCTCGTCTAATCGGGCAAGCTGGTAGTTTCTGTAAGCCTCGACGCCTTCCTTGTCGAAAATAGAGTTAGCGTCATCCATGGCAAATACCGCGCTACTGGACACGGCAATCACAAGCTTTTTCTCTATCGGATAGGGCATGCGCCGATACTATCTTCGCTCGTAGGGCTCGTCATCCAGGGATGCACCGCCTTTGTCCCCCGGTGTGGACGCGGCCCGCTGTACCGACGCTCTCGTCTATGAGTTGAGCAGCCCACTTTGCCAATAAGTCCTTAACGGTGACCGTAGATGTCCGCTGCCGCTGCGCAACTATCGAACGCTCGCCGGCTGAGCGACGGCGACTGGTCGGGAGTGCCGTTCGTGCGGTCGAGAAACGGTTGCCGAGACGATCCGGACCGGCTTGTGCGTGCACTACGACCTTAGTGCCTCGTACAGCTGCCGTTTGTGTTGTCGCCGATCGGCGCGCCGAACGACCGCCTGATGGCGGTGAGCGTGAGTGCATCCACCGACCGCCAACGACAACAACCGCTGCAGAGCGGCCACTGCTTCCCGCTGGCAGAACGACGGAAGCCACAGCAGCACCATCACTCGCGACTTGCCACCCGCTGCTCCATCAGCGACATTCGCAATTCGCGAATAGCGAATGACCGCAGATGGACCTCAAGCCTCAAGACCTCCTCGTGCTGCTGAAGGTGGCCGCCCACCCGCCGCAGCGCTGGACTTATGCCGCGCTTGGGGAAGCGCTTGCCATGAGCGCGTCCGAAGTGCACGGGAGCGTGAAGCGTGCGGTGGCATCGGGCTTGGCGGTCGCACCCTCGCGCGGGGAGTGGTCACCGGTGCGGCCGAACCTGCTGGAGTTCGTGTTGCACGGCGTGCGCTACGTCTGGCCGGCCACGGCCGGGCCGGTCAAGCGCGGCGTGCCGACTGCGTTTGCTGTCGAGCCGCTGGCGGAACTGCTGACGGCAACGCCCAAGGAGGCGCCGGTATGGGCCCACCCGAACGGCAGCGCCAAAGGGCCGACGCTTTCACCGCTCTACCGCACGGCACCGCAAGCCGCGTTGGCGGACGCCGCGCTGCATCGCCTGCTCGCCCTGTTGGACGCCTTGCGCATCGGCCGGGCGCGCGAGCGCAGCCTGGCGGCCAAGCTGATGGAGGCCGAACTGATGCGAGCTGATTCAGCGGTGGCCGATGCGGGCGGATGACCCGAACCTGCCCTACCTGCGCCGCATCGCCGAGGCGCTGGGCGAGCTGCGCGAGCCCATGGTGTTCGTCGGCGGCGCCGTGGCGGGCCTGCTGGTGACCGATCCGCTGGCCGACAGCGTTCGAGCCACCCGTGACGTGGATGCGGTGCTGAACGTCAGCCGGGCAGGCTTCCATCGCATCGAAGAAGCGGTGGCGCAGCGCGGGTTCGCGCGCGACATGCACAGCGATGTGATCTGCCGCTGGGTGCACAAGGATTCGGGCGTGCTCTTCGATCTGATGCCGGTGCAACCCGACGTACTCGGCTTCTCGAACCGCTGGTATCCCTATGCGGTCGAGACCGCCGAGCCGGTGGAACTGAGCCCGGGCGTCTCCATCCGGTTGATCAGCGCGGTCGCTTTCGTGGCGACCAAGCTGGAGGCCTTCGCCGGCCGTGGCGGCGGCGACTTCCTGAGCAGCCACGACATCGAGGACGTGCTCAACATCGTCGATGGACGCGAGGAACTGGTCGAAGAGATCGCCGCCGCCCCCGTCGAACTGCGGCAAGCGGTGGCCGAGGCCTTTCATCGGCTGCTGACCCACCCGGATTTCGCGAACGTGCTGCCGGGCCTGATCGCCGAGCCCGAACGTGCGGGCCTGATCACACAGCGCCTGCATGCCATGTGCCGATGAACAACCATCGAAAACACCCCTCGGCACGCGCGACCGACGCCCTACTCCCCCCACCCCTCCCGCCGCCTCTCCTCCCGATCCGCCCGATCCTGCGCAAACAACTCCTCCAGCTGCTGCCGCCCCGCCTTCGCCATCGAAATCACCTTCGCCTGATCCTTCCGGTGCGGCAGCATCTCTTCCAGCTGATCGACGTTGTGCTTGCGAAACCGCATCGCCAGCGTCCGCGCGCGGTGCGGCTCCCAGCCCATCAGTTCGAGCACGCTGCGCGCGGTCTGCAGTGAGCTGTCGAGGATCTCGCGCTCCGCGTGCTGCACGCCGCGTTCGCGCAGTTCGTACCAGTGCTGCACGTTGCGCGCGCGGGCGACGACCTTCAGGTGCGGGAAGTGCTCGCGCGCGAGGTCGACGACCTTGAGGCTTTGCTCGACGTCGTCGATCGCGACGACCAGCACCTTGGCCTTCTCGGCGCCCGCGGTGCGCAACAGGTCGAGCCGGGTCGCGTCGCCGTAGTAGACGGTGAAGCCGAAGCGGCGCAGCACGTCGATGGCGTCGGCGTCCAGCTCCAGCACCGTCGGCTGGATGCCGTTGGCCACCAGCAGGCGCGTGACGATCTGGCCGTAGCGGCCGAAGCCGGCGACGATCACCGGCGCGTCCTGCGGCTCGTCGATCTCCTTCATGCGCGGCGTGCGGGCCTCGCGCGCGGCGCGCGCCGCGGTCCAGCGGTCGGTGGCGATCAGCGCCAGCGGCGTGAGCAGCATCGAGATCGCGATCGCCGCCACCAGCAGCGAGGACGAGGCCGCGTCGATCACGCCGGTGCCGGCCGCCGTCTGGAAGACGACGAAGCCGACCTCGCCGCCTTGCGCGAGCAGCACGACGTAGGTCGGCCGCTCGCGCGCCGGCACCGGGACCGCATAGGCCATCGCCACGAGCACCAAGGTCTTCAGCGTCAGGAAGCCGGCGACGATCGCGGCGACGACCAGCGGCTGCGCGGCCACCACGTCGAAGTCGATGCTCATGCCGATGGCGATGAAGAACAGCCCGAGCAGCAGGCCCTTGAAGGGCTCGAGGTCGGTTTCCAGCTCGCGCTTGTATTCGCTCTCGGCGAGCAGCACGCCGCCGAGGAAGGCGCCGAGCGCCATCGACAGCCCCACCCACTGCATCAGCGCCGCGACGCCCACCACCAGCAGCAGCGACGCGGCGGTGAAGATCTCGGGCGTGCGGCTGCGGGCGATCCAGCGCAGCAGCGGGCGCAGCAGCAGGCGCCCGCCGAGCACGATGGCGACGACCGCGCCGAGCGCCTGCGCGCCGGCGAGCCAGCCGCCGCCCTGCTGCTGCACCGCGCCGACGGCCAGCAGCGGCAGCAGCGCGAGGATCGGGATCACCGCCACGTCCTGCAGCAGCATCACGCTGAGCATGCTGCGGCCCGACGAGGTGCCCAGCAGGTTGCGCTCCTGCGCGATGCCAAGGCCGGTGGCGGTCGACGAGTCGGCCAGGCCGAGCGAGGCGACGAGCGCGAGGCGCCAGTCGACGCCGAGGGCGACCGCCACGCCGGTCATCAGCGCCGCCGAGCCAAACAGCTGCACGCTGCCCCAGCCGAAGATCGGCCGGCGCATCGACCACAGCCGGCGCGGCTCCAGCTCCAGGCCGACGAGAAAGAGCATCAGCACGACGCCGAACTCGGCGAAGTGGAGGATCGTCTGCGGGTCGCTGACAAGGCCGAGCCCGAAGGGCCCGATCAGCAGGCCGGCGGCGAGGTAGCCGATGATCGATCCGAGCCCCAGCGCCTTCGACAGCGGCACGACGACGACCGCGGCGCCGAGGAAGATCAGGCTGCTGGTGAGCCAAGGCGAGACGCTCGCGGCCTCGACGCTCATGAAAGCCCCCTCGGGCCTGCGGCCCGTCCCCCCGCGGGGGAGTTCGCGCTCGGGAGACCCTCGCCGCTCGCCGCTCACGGCGTCACCTCCTCGGCCATCACCGCGTCGCTCGGCCGCTCGTTCGCCGGCACCACGCAGGCCGGGCAGTTCAGCACGTCGTCCATTTCGGGCCAGGCCGGGTAGCTGCGCAGATGCTCGACGAAGCGCGCGACGTGATCGCCGACGGCCTCCGGCGTGGCCGTGTGCGCGCCGTGCAGCACCAGCGGCGGCAGGAAGCGCAGGCCGCACAGCGCGGCCGTCTGCTCGCAGGGCGGCAGGAAGGCGTCGAAGAAATAGCGGTTGTAGCCGTCGGGTCGGTAGGCGGCTTCGGAGCCCCCGGTCGAGAGCACGAGCCAGAGATCCTTGCCCTTCAGGGCCGTGCCGTTCGCGCCGTAGGCCCAGCCGAGCGCGAGCACGTCGTCGAGCCACAGCTTCATCAGCGGCGGCATCGCGTACCAGTGCACCGGGTGCTGCCAGACGATGAGATCGGCGCGCGCCGCGTGCTCCTGCTCGGCGGGCACGTCGATGACGTAGTCGGGATAGAGCGCGTACAGGTCGCGCACCTCCACGCTGTTGGCGCCGGCGGGGCCGGCGGCGACCTCGCGGGCCGCCTTCAACAGCGCGCGGTTCACGCGCGACTGGCGCAGATCGGGGTGGGCGCAGAGCACCAGGACACGGGCCATGACGATCCTTCACATCGAGCCGGCATGCGCCGCGCGGCACCTGCCGCCGCGGCGAGGTGCCCGCTAACATCCGGCGCGCATTCTCCGGCCCGGCCGTGAATGCGCCGCCGAGCGGTCCTGCAAGGAGCAAGCCATGCCTGTCTTCGTGGTCGCCAATCCCAAGGGCGGTGTCGGCAAGTCGACGCTCGCGACCAACCTTGCAGGCGCGTTGGCGCGCCAGGGCCACGCGGTGATGCTCGGCGACATCGACCGCCAGCAGTCGTCGCGCACCTGGCTGAAGCTGCGGCCCGAAGGCGTGCCCGCCATCCGCAACTGGGACGTGAGCGCCGACGCGATCGCCAAGCCGCCGAAGGGCACGACGCACGTGGTGCTCGACACCCCCGCCGGCCTGCACGGCAGGAAGCTCGACGAGGTGATGAAGATCGCCGAGCACGTGCTGGTGCCGCTGCAGCCGAGCATCTTCGACATCTACGCGACGCAGGCCTTCATCGCCGACCTGGTGGCGCGGCGCCGGCACGCGGGCGTCGAGGTCGCGGTGGTCGGCAACCGGGTGCGCGAGGGCAGCATCTCGGCCGGCCAGCTGCAGAGCTTCCTCGCGACGCTGGGCGTGCCGCTGCTGGGCGCGCTGCGCGACACGCAGAACTACGTGCACCTGGCCGCGCGCGGGCTGACGCTGTGGGACGTTGCGCCGAGCCGTGTCGAGAAGGATCTCGAACAGTGGCAGCCGATCCTGCGCTGGGCCGGCGGCGACCGTGCGGCCCGCCCGGCGCGCAACCTCGAAGGCGCCGCCGCGTGAAGCTGCGCTTCGAAAGGCTCGCCGAGCTGCACGACCGCGTCGGCGAGAGCCTGGGCAGGAGCGACTGGATCACCGTCGATCCATCGATGATCGAGCGCTTCGCCGATGCGACGCTCGACCACCAGTGGCTGCACGTCGATGCGGAACGCGCGGCCGCCGGCCCCTTCGGCACGACCATCGCGCACGGCTTCCTCACGCTGTCGCTGCTGCCTGCGTTCTTCGACACCGCCTTCGAAATCGCCGACACGAAGATGGGCATCAACTACGGCCTGAACCGCGTGCGCTTCACCGACGTCGTCCCGGCGGGCAGCCGGCTGCGCGCGCACTTCAAGCTGTTGGCCTTCGACGCGATCGCCGGCGGCGCGCAGATGGTGGTCGAGGCGAGCATCGAACGCGAGGGCGCGACCAAGCCGGTGTGCGTGGCGGAGTCGGTGACGCGGCGCTACGTTTAGCGCGCGCTTCGGCCCGCCGCGCCGATCGTCTTAGGGAGCCTCGAAACACCCCCCATCGCTACCATCGCCGCCACTACAACATTCAGGAGGAACACGGCGATGAAGGTGCTGCTGATCGACGATCACCCATTGATCCTTTCGGCGCTGAAGGCCGTGGTGCAGGGCTTCGGCGAGAACGTGGAAGTCAAGGGTGTCGAGACCGCCGCCGCGGCGCGCACGAGCCTCGCGGCCGATGCCGACTTCGACCTCGCGCTGCTCGACCTGCAGCTCGGCGACGCCGACGGTTTCGAGCTCCTCGGCGAGCTGCGCAACACCTATCCCGCGCTGCCGATCGTCGTGGTGTCGGCCAGCGACCGCACCAGCGACGTGATCCGCTCGATCGACATGGGCGCGATGGGCTTCGTGCCCAAGCGCGCGAGCAACGAGACGCTGCTCGAAGCGCTGCGGCTGGTGATGTCCGGCGGGATCTACGTGCCGCCGATGAGCATGGACTCGACCGGCGGCACGACCAACCCGCGGCCGATGAACCCGTCGCTGGCCTCCCACGCGGTCGGCCACCACGCGAGCCAGGGCGGCTTCCAGAAACCTCCGACGCTCGCCGGCCTGGGCTTGACGCCGCGCCAGACCGACGTGCTCGCGCTGTTGCTGCAGGGCAAGCCGAACAAGCTGATCGCGCGTGACCTGAACGTCTCGGTCGAGACGGTGAAGGACCACGTCGCCGCGGTGCTGCGCGCGCTGAACGTCAGCACGCGCACGCAGGCGGTGCTCGCGGTTGGCCAGATGCAGCAGCAGTCGGGCGGAAGCCTCCCTTCGTGGCAGCGGCCGGCGCGCTGAGCGGCACCGGCGCCGCGCCGTGAGCCCGGGCCGATGAACGCCCTGCCGTCGCCGGCGGTCCTCGCGCCGAGGCGCGACGCCGCCGCCGTCGGCGAGCGCATCGACGCGGCCGAGCTGCGGCCCGACGTGGTGCGCAGCATCTACGGCCAAGCCTCGCCGGCGCTGTGGGCCTACCTGCTCGGCGGCGTGCTGCTGGTGGCGATCTTCGCGGGCGTCGCGCCGCGCGCGCAGCTCGTGGCGTGGAGCGCGAGCTTCGCGCTGGTGTGGCTGGCGCGCTGGGGGATCGTGCGCTGGTACGCGCGCACGCCGCATGCGCGGCGCAACGCCGAGGCCAGCGCCTGGCTCGCACGCTGGTGCGCGGGCGCACTGGCGGCCGCGGCGGTCTGGGGCCTCGCGGCCTGGTTGTTCTACGGCCTCGGCCGCACCGCGCAGCAGGCGACGGTGATGCTGCTGATCTACAGCTACTGCGTGGGCGCGATCCAGCTGCTGGCGTGGACCTACCGCGTCTTCATCGGCTTCCTGTCGCTGTGCTTCGTGCCGCTGATCGCGCGGGTGCTGCTGAGCGGCGATGCGGACCGCATCGCGCTGACCGTGCTGCTGATCGTCAGCTACATGATGGCGCTCGCGCTCGCCTGGACCTACCGCCGCGTGTTCGAGCGCGCGATCGTGCTGAAGGTGCGCAACGAGCGGCTCGCCGCGCAGCTCAAGGTCGAGAAGCAGATCGCCGACGAAGCCCGGCAGGTCGCCGAGACCGCGAACCGCGCGAAGACGCAGTTCTTCGCCGCCGCGAGCCACGACCTGCGCCAGCCGCTGCATGCGATGGGGCTGTTCGCCGAGGCGCTGCGCGCGAAGCTCAGCGCGCCGCAGCCCGGCGGCAGCGGCGGCGGCAACGCCGAGGTGCTGCACCTCGTCGGCAGCATCGACGCCTCGGTCGACGCGCTCGAAGGCCTGTTCGGCGAGCTGCTCGACATCACCAAGATCGACACCGGCGGCGTCGAGCCGAGGCCGGTCGACTTCTCGCTGCGCGAGCTGTTCCGCCGGCTCGCGCTGCAGTACGAGCCGACGGCTTTCGAGAAGGGCCTGGCGCTGCGTTTTCGCGGCCACCACCGGCACGTGTTCGGCGACCCGGTGCTGGTCGACCGCATCGTGCGCAACCTCGTCAGCAACGCGATCCGCTACACGCGCGACGGCGGCATCCTGGTGGGCGCTCGGGTGCGCGCGGGTCGCGTGCTGATCCAGGTCTGGGACACCGGCGTGGGCATCCCGAAGGCCGAGCAGCCGCGGGTGTTCGACGAGTTCTACCAAGTGCAAGGCGGCGGTGCGGACGCCCCGCTCGATGCGCATCAGGCCAAGGGCCTGGGCCTGGGCCTCGCGATCGTGCGCCGGCTCGCGCTGTTGACGGACGCGCCGCTGTCGCTCGCCTCCGAGCCGGGGCGCGGCACGGTGTTCACCGTGTCGCTGCCGCAGGGCAAGCCGCCGCCACCGAGCCTCGCGCCGGCGCCGATCGCCGCAAAGCCGGTGCTCGGGCTGACGCTCGAGCATCGCCGCATCGTCGTCGTCGAGGACGAAGCCGCGGTGCGCGAAGGCCTGAGCCTGCTGCTCACCGGCTGGGGCGCCGCGGTGCAGAGCTTCGAGACGGCCGCGCGCCTCGAAGCCTGGCTCGCCGGGCCGGCGGCCACGAAGCCGGACCTCGCGATCGTCGACTACCGCCTGCCCGAGGGCCGCACCGGCCTCGACGCGCTGGCCGCGCTGCGCGCGGCCTTCGCCGCGCCGCCGGTGCCGGCGATCGTGGTCACCGGCAGCACCATCGGCGGCCACGAGGACGAGGCCGCGGCGCACGACTTCCACCTGCTGATCAAGCCGGTCGCGCCGACCAAGCTGCGCGCGATGATCGCGTTCAAGCTCGGCTTGAAGTGACCCACCCGCGTTGCGGCTTCGCCGCTCCGCCTCGAGGGGGCCGCCGGCGGACCGGCGGAGCCGGATGCGCGGCGGCTGCTCGCTTGCCCCGGCTCGCGAGGCCGCTGCTTCTTCAGTACCCGTCGATCAGGCCCTGCTCCTTCGCATAGCGCAGCAGCTCGACCGCGCTGCCCACGCCCAGGGTGTGGCGGATGCCGGTCTGGTAGTTGGCGACGGTCTTCGCCGAGAGCCGCAACGTCTGCGCGATCTCCTCGACGCTGCGGCCGGCGATCAGTTGCTGGAGGATGTCGAACTCGCGGCTGGAGAGCCGGGTGTGCGGGGGCTGGCCGGGCGCGCGCGCGGCGGCGGACGCGAGCGCGACCATGTCGGGCGACAAGGCGATCTCGCCGCGCGCCGCGCGCCGCACCGCATCGACCAGCACCTCCGGCGCGCTGCTCTTGGTGACGAAGCCGGCCGCGCCGGCGCGCAGGCACTGGTCGAGCATCGCGGCGCTGTCGTGCATTGTGAACACCAGCACCGGCAGCTCGGGCAGGCGCGCGGCCAGGCGGCTCAGCAGGTCGAGCCCGCTGCGCCCGGGCATCGAAAGGTCGAGCACCAGCAGGTCGGCCGCCGGCGCCGATGACGCCGACGCCACGGTGAGCGCCGAATAGGCCGCATCGGCGTCGCCGAACTCGGCGACGACGGCGATGTCGGGCTCCAGCTCGAGCAGCCGTCGGTAGCCGGCGCGCACCACGGCATGGTCGTCGGCCAACGCGACGCGCAGCGTGCGGCTGCGCAGCGGGGCCTCGGGGAATCGAGGGTTCATGAGGTCGAGGTCGTCGTGGTCGTCGTGGTCGTCGGCGCGGCGCACGCAGCCGCAGGCGACGGGCTTTCGAGGGCGCCGCGCGCGGGCACGGGAATGGCCAGCGTGGCGCGCAGCCGCAGCCCGGGCCAGTGGCCGGCGTCGAGCCGCCCGGCGCGGCAGGGCTCGATCACCAGATCGCCGCCGGCCGCCCAGATGCGTTCGCGGATGCCGGCCAGGCCGTTGCCGCGCGGGCCGGCACGCGCGCCGTCGAAGCCGCGGCCGTCGTCCTCGACCTGCCATGCGATCCGCGCCGCGCCGCCCTCGCCCGCCGCGCCGGCGATGCGCACCGCGAGCCGCGCCTCGCGCGCCTGCGCATGGCGCGCCACGTTGGTCAGCGCCTCCTGGCTGATGCGGTAGACGCACAGCACCAGCTCGCGCGGCAGCGGCAGCTTCGCGACGGCATCGTCGAGCTCGAACCGCAGCTCGAAGCGGGTGGACTGCCCCGGCGACTGCGCCCACGCGGCGACGAGCGCTTCCAGCAACCCGCGCAGCCGCTCGGCGCTTTCGAAGGCCGGCGCGCCGCCGCTCGGCGCCGAGCCGAGCAGGCCGGCTTCGCCCAGCGGACGCAGCCGGCCGAGCAGCGCACGCACCTCGGCCTGCACGCGGCCGCACTGCTCGCTCATGCCGGCGACCACGGCACGCAGCTCGGGCTCGTCGGCGAGCCGGCGTTCGAGCCAGGCGGCGTCGACGCGCAACGCGGTGAGGTGCTGGCCGAGCTCGTCGTGCAGCTCGCGCGCGAGGCGGCTGCGCTCGTCCTCCTGCAGCGTGTGCACCTGCGCGGCGAGCTGGCGGCGCTGCGCCTCGGCCTCGTCGAGCGCGCCGCCCAGGTGGCGCAGCGCGCCGGCGATCGCCTCCAGCTCGCGCACCGGCATCGTCGGCAACGCGCGCAGCGCGCGGCGGTCATGCCGCTCGACGCGCTCGATCGCCGCGAGCAGCGGCGCGAGCGGCCGGAACGCGCGCTGCATGCGCCAGCGCATCACCAGCAGCAGGAGGCCGCTGCAGCCGGCCAGCAGCAGCATCGATTCGATCAGCTGCGCCGAGGCCTCGCGCTGTTCGTAGTCGTGCGAAGCGGTCCACTGCGCCTGCCAGGTGCTGCCGTCGGGCCGCGGCAGCGCGATGCGCACGCTGCGGTCGGGCGGCGGCGGGAACAACCGGTCGGCCAGCGCCGCCAGCGCGGCGAGGCCGTCGTCGCGCGGCACCGGGTCGGCGAGCGCGAGCCGCACGCGCCCTTGCGCATCGACCAGCCGCAGCGTCAGGTGCCGCGAGCCTTCGCGCGGCGCCGAGTCGCCGCTCGCCGGCGCGCGTTCGAGCGACGCGCGCAAGGCCGCGATCAGCGCGGCGTCGTCGAGCTCGTGCGCCGAGGCCAGCAGCGCGCTGCTGCGCGCGAGCGCGATCGCGCCGGCCAGCTCGTCGCCCATGTCGGCGCGTGCGCGCCACAGGCCCAGCAGCAGGCCGAGCAGCAGCGCGAGCGCGACGACCGCGAGCGCGCCGCGCATGACCGCGCCGGGCAGGTCCATCGGCGCCTTCGCGGCTGCCGCAGGGGCCGGCGCGCTCGGTGTTTCTCCGGGGCCGGCCGGGCCGAGGTCGGGAGGCTTTCCCGTCGAGTCCACCGAGATCGACCTCACAAAATCGCCCGCGCCCCGCACCGCGAGAGACGGCCGACGAGGCGCCGCAGACCCATAACGACGAGAGACGAGATCCCCACCATGGCGTTCGATTCACCCTGCGCACCGGCCGCGAGCCGGCTTGTTTCCCTGCGGCGCGGCCCGTGCCGCGCGCACCCCTCACCGCGTGCCGGCCTGCCGCCCAGCGCATCACGATGGCCGAGTCTGCATGCACTGGCAAGTGCGGCGGCGCTCGCGGTCGCCGGCTTCGCGGGCCACGGGGACGCGGCGGCGCAAGCCGCGGCCAACACCGCGGCCGGCGCGACGCAGCTCGATCGCGTCGAGGTGATCGGCGTCTCGCCGCTGCCCGGCCAGGGGATCGACCGCGATCTGCTGCCCTACTCCACGCAGGTGATCCGCCGCGGCCAGCTCGACGACGCGCAAGGGCAGACGCAGGTGGACTACCTGAACCGCCGCGTGCCGGGCGTGCAGATCAACGACATCCAGGGCAGCCCCTACCAGGGCGACCTCACCTACCGCGGCTTCCGTGCCTCGCCGCTGCTCGGCGCGGGACAGGGGCTGTCGGTGTTCCTCGACGGCGTGCGGATCAACGAGCCCTTCGGCGACGTCGTCAATTTCGACCTGGTGCCCGAGTTCGCGATCGGCACGATCTCGCTGGTGCCCGGCGCGAACCCCGCCTTCGGCCTCAATTCGCTCGGCGGCGCGCTGTCGTACACCACGCTCGACGGCCGCAGCGCGCGCGGCGTACGCGCCGAGGTGCAGGCCGGCAGCTTCGGCCGCCGGCGCGTCGATGCGAGCTACGGCACGAGCAGCGATGCGGGCTGGCACAGCTTCGTCGCCGCGTCGGGATTCCGCGAGGACGGCTGGCGCGACGCCTCCGAAGGCAAGCTCGGCCAGGTCTTCGCGAAGATCGGCCACGACGACGGCAGCACCAGCTGGAGCCTCGGCGTGCTCGGCGGGCGCAGCAAGCTCGTCGGCAACGGGCTGCTGCCGGCCTACACGATCGACGACACCGAGCTGGCGCCCGACCTCTACGTCTCGCGGCGCGAAGCCGTCTACACCTTCCCCGACGAGACCGAGAACAAGCTCGGCCAGGTCGCCTTCAACTTCCAGCACGCGCTCGACGCGAACGGCTCGATCGCCGCGCTCGTCTACGTGCGCCGCAGCACGCGCGACACCCTCAACGGCGACGAGGCCGAGGAGGAACCGGTGGATGCCGACGACCCGAACGCCGCCTTCAACACGACCGGCACGCGCCAGACGGGCTACGGCGCCGGCCTCAGCTATGCGCGCAAGAGCGGCGCGCACCAGTGGCAGGTGGGTGCGTCGGTGGACACCGCGAAGGTGCGCTACCGCCAGCTCGAGCGGGAGGGCTTCTTCACGCCGGAGCGCGGCGTGATCGCCGATGAGGGCGAGGAGGCGGAGCTGTCGGCCAACGTCGAAGGCAAGACCACGAGCTTCGGGCTGTTCGTCACCGACACGTGGTCGCTCACCGGGCAGACGCATCTCACCGCGACCGCGCGCTACAACCGCTCGACCGTGAGCAACCAGCTCACCACGCGCGACGACGACACCGACGTGCTCGAAGCCAAGCCGAACGAGCGCTTCACCTACAACAGCGTCAACCCGGCGATCGGCCTCGCGCACCGGCTCGGCGCCTCCACGCGCACGCCGACGCTCTACGCGAACCTCGCGCGCAACACGCGCGTGCCGACCGTCATCGAGCTCGGCTGCGCCGACCCGGAGGAACCCTGCCGACTGCCTTCCGGCCTGCAGGCCGACCCGTACTTGAAGCAGGTGAAGTCGACCACCGTCGAGGCCGGAGCGCGCTGGCCGCTGGCCGAGGGCATGCGGGTCAACCTCGCGCTTTACCGCACCGACAACCGCGACGACATCCTGTTCCGCAGCACCAGCGTCACCGGCCAGCTCGGCTACTTCGCCAACTTCCCGAAAACGCGCAACCAGGGCCTCGATGCCGAGTTCGCGCTGACGCGCGGGCCGCTCGACCTGGGCGTGGGCTACAGCTTCCTGCAAGCCACCTACGAGGCCGACGGCGTGCTGCGCCAGGGCGAGCGCAACGTGACGATCACGCCCGGCACCCGCATCGCCGGCCTGCCGCGCCACACGCTGAAGCTGGCGGGCGACTGGCGCATCGGCGCCGGCTTCAGCGTCGGCGCGGACCTGCAGGCGGTCGCAAGCCGCACCGTCTCGGGCAACGAAGACGGCCTGCTCGAAGACCCGGAAGACGGCGAAGCGCCCGAGGCCCGCCGCCTGAAGATCCCCGGCTACACGCTGGTGAACCTGCGCGCCGCCTGGAAGGCGACGGCGAACGTGGAGCTGTTCGCCAACGTCAACAACGTCTTCGACAAGCGCTACGAAACCTTCGGCGCGCTTGCCGAGACGGTGTTCACGCCCACCGGTGCCTATGCCGGCGACGAGGCCGACGCGCTGTTCGTCGCGCCCGGCGCGAAGCGTTCGTTCTTCGTCGGAGCGCGCCTGAAGTTCTGACGCGAGCCGCTTGCAGTCGTCCCTCGAGTGGGGCGGATCGGGTGGCGCGACGGCCGCCCGGTCGCCCACCGTTGTGCCCCGGCGGTCGGCCGACCGCCGGGGCTTTTTTCCACCGGGACGGGACAGTCTGTGCGCGCTTCGGCACAGCGGCCGCCAGAGCGCGGACTTTGGAACACGCGGCGGCGCAGGAACAGGGTTTGCTCGCAGGTCGCGCCATCGCGCCACCCGCTACGGTCGGCCGACCCGCCCGATCCGCCCGATCCGATGAGCTCCCCGAACCCCGCCAACGACACCCGGCACGACGGCCGCTGCGTCGCCGTGCGCGCGCCGGGCCGGCTGCACCTCGGCTTCCTCGATCCTTCGGCGACGCTCGGCCGGCGCTTCGGCAGCCTGGGCCTGGTGATCGACGGGCTCGAGACGGCGGTGGAGCTGCGCGCCGCGGCGACCGCGCAGGCCGTCGCGGCCGCGGGCATCGATCGCGCCGAACTCGATCGCGCCGCGTCGCACCTCGCGTCGCTGCAGCGAGCGGCCGGCCTCGACGCGCCGCTGCAACTGCACCTGGCCGCCGCGCTGCCGGCGCACGCCGGCTTCGGCTCGGGCACGCAACTCGCACTCGCGGTCGGCCGCGCGTTCTGCGCCTGGCACGGGCTCGACTGGCCGACCGAGCGCATCGCCCGCCTGCTCGGCCGCGGCACGCGCTCGGGCATCGGCATCGCCGGCTTCGACCGCGGCGGTCTGCTGCTCGACGGCGGCCCCGGCGCCGACGGCAGCCCCGCGCCGCTCGTCGCGCGCATCGAGCCGCCGCCGGACTGGCGGGTGCTGTTGATCCTCGACGGCGCCGAGCGCGGCCTGAGCGGCAGCGACGAAAAGCAGGCGATCGCCGCGCTGCCGGCCTTCGGCCGCGAGCACGCCGCCGCCGTCTGCCACGAGGTGCTGATGCGCGTGCTGCCGGGCGCCGCCGGCGGCGACTTCGCCGCCTTTTCGGCCGGCATCGCGGCGGTGCAGAAGCTCGTCGGCGGCCACTTCGCGCCGGCGCAGGGAGGCCGGCTCTATGCGAGCGCCGCGGTGCAGCGCGCCTGCGACTGGCTCGCCGCGACGCGCGGCCTCGCGACCGGCCAGACCTCCTGGGGCCCGACCGGCTTCGCGCTGCTGCCCTCGAAGGCCGAGGCGGACGCCGCGGCTGGCGCCCTGCAGGCGTCCGGCGTCTGCGCCGCGACGCTTGCGCTGCGCATCGTCGCCGCGCGCAGCCGCGGTGCATCGATCACGCACCGCGCCGCGGGCACCCCGGCGCCTTCGTCTTGACGACCCGATCCTTCGAGCCCCCATGAGCAACGTCACCATCCCCGACCGCCGCCGCAGCTTCGACCGCCCTTTCGTGCTGCACATGTTCACGCCGGGCAAGCAGATGAGCCCGTTCGACATCAACATGGCCGCCGACGCCGGCTACCAGCTGCTGCCGACCTACAGCGAGGTGACGCTCGCGAACGTCGCGGGGCTGACGCAGGACGCGATCTTTTCGCGCGGGCCGAAAGGCGTCGGCCGCACCGCGATCTTCATCGGCGGGCGCGACGTGATGCTGGCGGCCGACATGATGGACGCGGCGCGCCGCGCGATGGTCCCGCCCTTCGTCGTCTCGGTGATGGCCGACCCGAGCGGCTCCTTCACCACCGCGGCGGCGCTGATCGCCTGCGTCGAGCGGCAGCTCGAGAAGCTGCACGGCATCGACCTGAAGGGCAAGCGCGTCACCATCCTCGGCGGCGCCGGCACCGTCGGGCGCATCGCCGGCGTGCTCGCGCATCGGGTCGGCGCGCACGTCCGCCTTTCCAGCCACCTCGGCCTCGACGCGGCGAAGCGCGCGGCCGACGAGACCAACGCGCGCTTCGCGAGCGGCTGCGAGGGCGTCTCCGGCGCCGATGCGCGGGCCGTGTGCGATTCGATCGCCGATGCCGACGTGGTGCTCGGCTGCGCGGCGGCGGGCGTGCAAGTGCTGTCGGCCGCCGACCGGGCGGGCGCCAAGCAGCTGCTGGTGGCCGCCGACATCAATGCGGTGCCGCCGATGGGGCTCGAAGGCGTCGGCGTGATAGACAGCGGCAAGCTGCTGAGCGCACCGGGCGGCGGCTACTCGCAGACGGTGGGCATCGGTGCCCTCGCGATCGGCAACGTCAAGTACCAGACGCAGCACCGGCTGCTGACGCAGATGCACCGCGCCGGCAGCGACGGCGAGCCGGTGAACCTGAGCTTTGTCGAGGCGCTGACGATGGCGCGCGAGTTCCTCGCCGAATCGGCGGCCTGATGGTGCTCCGCCCCGTCGCGGCTTCGCCGTGGCCCCGCGGCGCCGGAGGACCGGCGGCGCGACCCTTGGGGGCGCCATGGGCGGACCGGCGAAGCCGCATCCGCGGCGCCGGCGGGGCGGGCCGCGGCAACGGGCGGGAGCTCGTCGGCAACCGGCGCCGATGACGGCGCGCGGCGACACGCTGGTGGTCGCGGCGCGCTCGGCGCGGCTGCTCGCCGAAGCGGCAACGCGCGAGGGCTTTCGCGTCGTCGCGCTCGACGTCTTCGGCGATCTCGACACGCGGCGCGCCGCGCACGAATGGCAGTCGATCGCGAGCGACGCGGCGCACGGCGTGCCGGCGATCGACGGCGCGAAGCTCGTCGCGGCCCTCGCCGCCCACCGCAATGCGCTCGGCTGGATCGCCGGCAGCGATCTCGACGGCCGGCCCGATGTGCTGCAAGCCGGCGCCGGCGCGCTGCGCCTGATCGGCAGCACGCCGGCCGACGTGCGACGCGTGCGCGACCCGCGCGGCTTCTTCGGCTTGCTCGAGCAGCTCGGGCTCGCGCATCCCGAGACGGCCTTCGAGCCGCCGTCGCATCACGGCGGCTGGCTGCGCAAGCACGCCGACGGCTGCGGCGGCTGGCACATCCGCCGCGCCGCTGCGGCGGATGCGAGCCCGGCGGCCACGGCCTACTTCCAGCGCGAGGCGCCGGGCACGCCGATGTCGGCCCTGTTCGTCGCGGCGCTCGTCGGCCCGGGGGCGCTGCGCCATCGGCTCGTCGGCATCAACCGGCTGATCGTGCGGGCGTTCGGCGCGCATCCGTACGTCTATCGCGGCGCGATCGGGCCGGTCGGCTTGCCGGCCGCGGCGATGCGCGCGCTGCGCGAGGCGATCGATGCGCTCGTCGAAGCCTTCGCGCTGCGCGGGCTGGCAAGCCTCGACTTCCTGTGGCACGACGGCCGTGCCTCGCTGCTCGAGATCAATCCGCGCCCGTCGGCGAGCATGGCGCTCTACGCGGCCGAGCCGCTGATGCGCTGGCACCTGCAGGCCTGCGGGCTTGCGGCGCACGAGGCGCCCGACGTCGCGGCCGTGCCGGATGCCGGTGTCGCGGGCATCGAGACCGTGTTCGCGCGGCGCGCCTTCACGCTCACCGGCGAGCAGGCCGGCGCGCTCGCCACACGCGCCGACGCCTGCGACCTGCCGGCCGCAGGCAGCCGCTTCGAAGCCGGCGATCCGGTCTGCAGCCTCGCAGCACGCGACGCAAATGCCGCCGCGGTGCAGCGCACACTCACCGCCAGGCGCCAGGCGCTGCGGGCCTGGCTGGCCGCCTGAACCACGACATCGAAAGACGAGCGAGACGAGCATGAGCAGCGATCCCCATCCTTCGCCGACGCCGACGCAGGCAGCGTTCGCGAGCAGCCCCTTGAGCGTCAACCGCAGCGCGCAGGCGCTGCTGCAGCGGCTGGTGGACGACGCCGAGCGGCTGCGCGTGGGCGTCGCCCTCCACCCGAGCGGCGTGCGCATCGTCGATGCAGGCATCGCGATGCCGGGCAGCGTCGAGGCCGGACTGCTGGTCGGCGCGATCTGCATGGGCGGGCTGGGCAGCGTCTCGCTGCGCAGCGCGCTCGCGCCGGTGGCCGACGGCTGGCCGACCTGGCTGCAGGTGTCGAGCAGCCAGCCGGTGCTCGCCTGCCTGGCGAGCCAGTACGCCGGCTGGTCGCTCGCGGCGAGCAAGGAGGAGACCGGCGGCAAGAAGTTCTTCTCGCTCGGCTCGGGCCCGGCGCGCGCGCTCGCGTGCAAGGAGGAGCTGTTCAAGGAGCTGGGCTATCGCGATCCGGTCGCGCGCGCGGCCGGCGCCGAGGCGCCGAGCGGCGTGCTGGTGCTGGAAGTCGATCAGCCGCCTCCGCAGGTGGTGATCGACAAGGTGCTGAAGGATTGCGGCCTGAGCGCCTCGCAACTCAGCTTCGTGCTGACGCCGACCAAAAGCCTCGCCGGCACCACGCAGGTGGTGGCGCGCGTGCTCGAAGTCGCGCTGCACAAGGCGCACGAGCTGCACTTCCCGCTCGAACGCATCGTCGAGGGCAGCGCCAGCGCACCGCTGCCGCCGCCGGCCGGCGACGGCCTCGCCGCGATGGGCCGCACCAACGACGCGATCCTCTACGGCGGCCGGGTGCAACTCGTGGTCGACGCCGGCGACGACGAGGCGCGCCAGCTCGCGAAGCAGCTCCCTTCGCTCAACTCGCGCGACTACGGCCGCGGCTTCGCCGACATCTTCAAGGCCGCCGACTACGACTTCTACAAGATCGACGGCGCCCTGTTCGCGCCGGCGGAGGTGTGGGTGTCGAGCCTGCAGTCGGGGATGACCTGGCATGGCGGCAGGCTGAACCTGGAGCTGCTGCGCGGGCAGTGGCTGGGCGAGGCCTGACGCCGCGGCATGCGCGTCGCCCTCCTCACCGACGAAACCGGCTGGCACACCCGCCAGCTGCAGGCCGCGCTGCGCGCGCGCGGCGCCGAGGGCCGCTGCGTCGATCTGGAGGACTGCCGCATCGACACGACCGTCGCCTGGCACGGTCTGGCGATCCCCGGCTTCGGCCGCGAGCTGCCCGATGCGGCGATCGTGCGCGGCATCGCCGGCGGCAGCTTCGAGCAGGTGACCAAGCGCCTCGCCGTGCTGCATGCGCTGCGCGAGCTGGGCGTCGCGGTCTACAACGATGCGCGCGCGATCGAGCGCAGCGTCGACAAGGCGACGACCAGCTGGCTGCTGCATGCCGCGAACGTGCCGACGCCGCCGGCCTGGGCGATCGAGTCGCCGGCGCAGGCGCAGCGGCTCGTCACGCGCGAGAGCGCGGCCGGGCATGCGCTGGTGCTCAAGCCGCTGTTCGGCTCGCAGGGCAAGGGGCTGCGGCGGGTCGGCCTCGTCGACGGCGAGCACGTGCCGCTGCCCGCCCTGCAGGACTTCGGCGCGCTCGCGTACCTGCAGCGCTTCGTGCCGGCGCTGCAGAGCCCCGGCTTCGACTGGCGCGTGCTGGTCGTCGGCGGCCGCGCGCTCACCGCGATGAAGCGCATCGGCCGCGGCTGGATCCACAACGTCAAGCAAGGCGCGCGCTGCGTCGCGCAGCCGCTCGATGCGCCGCTGGCGTCGATCGCCGAGCGCGCCGCAGCGGCCCTGCGGATGGACTACGCCGGCGTCGACCTGATCCCCGCGCCCCACGGGCCGCAGGTGCTCGAGGTCAACGGCGTCGCGGCCTGGCAGGGCCTGCAGCGGGTGACGCCGTTTCCGATCGCGCGCGCGCTGGTGGACGACCTGCTCGATCGCAAGCTCGCGTCGGCCGCACCCGCGCGGCGCGCATGACGGCCGTCGATCCGGCCACCGCCTTCGTGCGCGCTTGCGCGCTCGACGTGGCGGTGCGCAAGCCGGGCAACGTGAGCGCCGCATCGCCGGGCCACGGCATGGACGCGCAGCTCTTCCTCGACAGCGCCGAGGCCGCGCGAGCGGGGCTGTTCGCGCGCGGCGCGCGGGTCGGCGCGCGCATCGAGGCGGCGATGCGCGCCACGCTCGACGTCGCCGGCTGCAACACCAACCTCGGCATCGTGCTGCTGTGCGCGCCGCTCGCCGCGGCGATCGAACGCTGCCCCGCGCCATGTGATGCGCAGGCCTTGCGCCGCACGCTGCAAGGCGTGCTCGGCGCGCTCGATGTCGAGGATGCCGGCGGAGCCTTCCGTGCGATCGCCGCGGCGCGTCCCGCCGGGCTCGGCCAGAGCGCGCAGCAGGACGTGAACGCGCCGCCGAGCCTGAGCCTGCTCGAGGCGATGCGACTGGCCGCCGGTCGCGATCGCGTCGCGCGCGCCTACGCGACGAACTTCGACGAGGTCTTCGGCACCGGCCTGTCCTCGCTCGCGGCCGATGGCGGCCTGCACGACACGGCGACGGCCACGCGCGCCGTGCAGCGCCTCTACCTGCGCCTGCTGTGTGCCGATCTCGATTCACACATTGTTCGCAAGCACGGCGTGGCGGCGGCACAGGCTGTCACCGACGAGGCCGGACCGTGGCTGGCGCGGCTCGAAGGCGGCGAGTTGGTCGACGCGGCGCCGGCCTTCGCGCAATGGGATGCGAGCCTCAAGCAACGCCGACTGAACCCTGGCACCTGCGCGGACCTGACGGTCGCGACGCTGTTCCTTGCTGGCGCACTCGGCATCGAGCTCGGGACGGGTTTGTCTCAAGGCGATTCGTGATTGCGCCACTGGCATGGAACGTGTAAGTTCCCCCGCGTGCCGGCTCGTGCCGGTGCGCAATCCCCTTCCCTCAGAAAGCTCCTGGAGACCCACATGGCAAAGATCGATCGGATGATGGTCGGCGAATCGCTCGTCGGCGACGGCAACGAAGTGGCCCACATCGACCTGCTGATCGGGCCGCGCGGCAGCGCTGCCGAAACCGCGTTCGCCAACAGCCTGACGAACAACAAGGACGGCTTCACCTCGCTGCTCGCCGTCGTCGCGCCGAACCTGCTGTGCAAGCCGGCCACCGTGATGTTCAACAAGGTCACGATCAAGGGCGCCAAGCAAGCGGTGCAGATGTTCGGCCCGGCCCAGCGCGGCGTCGCGATGGCGGTGGCCGATTCGGTCGAGGACGGCACCATCCCGGCCGACGAAGCCGACAACCTGTTCATCAGCGTGGGCGTGTTCATCCACTGGCTCGCCGACGACGACAAGAAGATCCAGGAATACAACTACCAGGCCGTGCGCGAGTCGATCAAGCGCGCCGTCTCGGGCTCGCCGACCGCGCGTGAAGTGGTCCAGAAGAAGGGCAGCGCGGCCCACCCGTTCGCCGCGAAGTAATCGCTCGGCGTTCAGCTCGAACAAAAGCCGCCCTCGGGCGGCTTTTGTTTTGGGAGCGTGCTGTGCTCAGCGCCCGCCGGGCACCATGCCGGCGCCGATCAGGCTCAGCACCGTCGCGCCGGTGCGCGCCGCGCTGCCCGGCGCGGCGCGGCGGCGTTCGATCGCGACGCCCACCGCATCGACGTCGTCGAACTTCCTCGGCTTGACGACCGCGACGCGCACCCAGTGCGCGCCGAACTCGCGCAGCAGGATGTCGGCCACCTCCTCGGCGAAGCTTTCGAGCAGCGTGTGGCGGTGCTCGGCCAGCAGGCGGCGCAGACGGTCGCGCACGACGCCGTAGTCGATGGTGTCAGCGATCTGGTCGGTGTCGCAAGCGCGGCTGTGCGGCAGGCCGGCGGTGACGTCCATGCGCAGCGGCTGCGGGCGGTGCAGCTCGTTGTCATGGATGCCGATCACCGTCTCGCCGGTGAAGCCTTCGATGAAGATCAGGTCCATCGGCGCGCCGGCGGCTTCGTCGGTGGGCCATGCATGCACGGGCGGGGGAAGCGAGCGGGCGGCGGTCATGTCGTTCTCCTCGGCGGCGTGCCACGCGACCGCGCATCATCGGCAAGGCCGGCCGATGGCAACGGCTGGCGGCGACCGATTCTGTGGCAATTCGTCCAAGCGGCTCGCCGCACGGGCCGCGCCGTGGGGCCTCGCGCCAGAATCGACACAGCATGACCCGACGGGGCGACACGCTCTGCGGCCCCACCGAAGGCATGCCGGTGCCGCCGCGACGCCCAGGCCCATCGCCTTGCGTCCGACCGGCGAGCCGCCGACAACGACAAGGGGACCGCATGAGCAGCACCACCACCCACCGCCTGCCGGCGGCCGCACCGGCGTCGACGGACCCGGGCGGCGCATCGGCCACGCCGCGGGTTCGCACGAGCGGCGAACACGCCGACCGCATCCTGTGTGCCGTGCGCGAGGGCGCACGCGGCCGCGAAGACGATCTGATGGCGCGCTCCTGGACGCGCTGCCTCGACGAATACCGGCTGCATCCCGACCGGCCGCTGCGTCCCTCGGTGCTCTCGGCGGCCGAACTCGCGCAACGCCAGCAGCGGCTCGCCGACGTGCTCGACTGCGCGCGCCACGAGATGGCCACGCTCCACCAGCAGCTCGCCGACGACGAATCGGCGGTGGTGCTGACCGACACCGACGGCGTGATCCTGCACATGGTCGCGTCGCCCGAATTCGCAGGCGCGGTGACGCCGCTCGGCTTCCACGTCGGCGCCGTCTGGAGCGAGGCCGAGGCCGGCACCAACGGCATGGGCACGTGCCTCGTCGCGGCCAGCCCGGTGGCGGTGCGGCGCGAGGATCATTTCTTCACCCAGCTCACCTCGCTCACCTGCTCGGCGGTGCCGGTGTACGACCCGCAGGGCCGGATGACCGCGGTGCTCGACGTCACCAGCCGCTCCAGCCTGCAGCAGCAGCATTCGCTCGTGCTGCTGGGCATGACCGCGCAGATGATCGAGAACCGGCTGCTCGAGTCGCGCCATCCCGAAGCGCACCTGCTGCACTTCCACAGCCGGCCGGAGTTCATCCACACGCTGCACGAAGGCAGGCTCGCGCTCGACGATCGCGGCGCCGTCGTCGCCGGCAACCGCAGCGCGCTGTTCCAGCTGGGCCTGCGCTCGATGGGCGAGCTGCGCGGTCGCCGGCTCGAGGAGCTGCTGCATGCGCGGCTCGCCGATCTGGTGGATCGCGGCCGGCGCAGCGCCTTCCATCCGGTCGTCAGCTACGGCGCGCAGGGGCAGAGCCGCTTCTTCGTGGTCGCGCGCCCGCCGGCGGCCGAGCTCGAAGCCGGCGAGGCGGGCGGACTGGTGCCACGTGCGCGTGCGCTGCCGCCGCGTGCCGAGGCGCGGCGCGCGCCGCCGGCAGGCCCCGCGCCGAGCTTCGGCGACGCGCGGCTCGCGCGGCTGCTCGCGCAATCGAGCCGCGCGATCGCGCGCGACATCCCGGTGCTGCTGCACGGCGAGACCGGCTCGGGCAAGGAAGTGTTCGCACGCGCGCTGCATGCCGCGAGCCCGAAGGCCGCCGGCGGCTTCGTCGCGGTCAATTGCGCCAGCCTGCCGGAGAGCCTCATCGAGGCCGAGCTGTTCGGCTACCGTGCCGGCGCCTTCACCGGCGCGCTGCGCAGCGGGCGGCGCGGCAAGGTGCTCGAGGCCGACCGCGGCACGCTGTTCCTCGACGAGATCGGCGACATGCCGCTCGCGCTGCAGGCGCGGCTCCTGCGCGTGCTCGACGAACGGCGCGTCACGCCGCTCGGCGCCGAGGAGACGATCGACGTCGACTTCCAGCTCGTGAGCGCGAGCCACCGGCCGCTGGCGCAGATGGTGGCCGACGGGCGCTTCCGCGAGGACCTGTACTACCGGCTCTGCGGCTTCGAGGTCGATCTGCCCGCGCTGCGCGACCGCACCGACAAGCGCGAGCTGATCGACGCGATGCTCGCGCTCGAATCGGGCGCGAAGGCCAGCCTCGCGGCCGACGCCCGCGCGCTGCTCGAAGGCCACCGCTGGCCGGGCAACGTGCGCCAGCTGCGGCATGCGCTGCGCGCCGCGCTCGCGCTGGCCGGCGACGACGGCCGCATCGAGGTCGAGCACCTCGGCCGGCTGCGGGCCGAGCCCGCACCGCTCGCGCCGGCAAGCGTCCACGTCGACAATCCCGCGACGCCGCCGGCGACCGACGGCACGCCGGCCCGACCCGCGCTGAACCCGATCCAGCGCAAGGAACGCGAAGGCCTGCTGCAACTGCTGGAAGACCACCGCTGGAACGTGAGCAATGTCGCCAAGGCGCTCGATGTCAGCCGCAACACCCTCTACCGCAAGCTGCACAAGCTGCAGATCGCCTTGTCGCACCCGGCTTGACCGGCCGAGCCGATGAACGCCGGCAAGCCGCATCCGCTCGTCGGCGAAGACGCGAAGCGCTGGGCCGCCGAACTCGGCGACGAGCACGCGAGCGCGACCGACGAGCCGCCCGCGTCGCGCTTCGCCTGGTGCGTGACCGGCTCGGGCCACTACCTGGAGGAGTCGATGGCGCTCGCGCAGCGGCTGCCGAACGTCGACCTCTACCTGAGCGCCGCGGCCGACGAAGTGCTGCCGCTGTACGGCTGGCGGCTCGAAGCGCTGCGCGAGCGCTTCCGCGTGTTCCGCGACAAGAGCGCGAGCTCGGTGCCGGTCGGCCGGCTGTATGCCGAGGCTTACCACACGGTGGTGATCGCGCCGGCCACCAGCAACACCGTCGCGAAGTGCGCTTTCGGCTTTTCGGACAGTCTGCCGACGAACATGTTCGCGCAGGCCGGCAAGCTCGGCGTGCCGAGCCTGGTGTTCGCCTGCGACACCGAGCCGGTGGTCGTGACCAAGGCGCCGCGCAACCATGCGAGCGAGTGGCTGACGCTGCGGCCGCGCCGCATCGAGCTCGACAACGTCGATCGCCTGCGCGGCTTCGAGCATTGCATGGTGGTGGACACGCCGCAGTCCCTGGAGGCGGCGCTCGACGTGCGGCTCTCCGCATTGAAGCTCGCATGGAACGCATCGTTTTCCTGACCGGGCGGCTGGCCGAGGCGAACCTGCGCAGGGTGCTCGCGAGCATCGAACCGCCGGCCTTCGAGTGGAACGTCCGCGAAATCGGCCTGCAGGTCGCCGCGCTGATGACGGCCGACATGATCCGCCGCCGCGTCGCCGCGCCCTTGGTGTTCACGCAGGCGGACGGCCGCGAACTGCCGGCCGAGCGCGTGATCGTTCCGGGCCGCTGCCGCGGCGATGTCGAAGGCTTGAGCGGGCACTTCGGCATCCCGGTGCAGCGCGGGCCCGAGGAGCTGAAGGACCTGCCGCGCTTCTTCGACCGCGCGGCCAAGCCGATCGAGCTGGACGAGTACCGCGTCGCGATCTTCGCGGAGATCGTCGATGCGCCGCGGCTTTCCGTCGAGCAGGTGGTCGAGCGCGCGCGCGCCTACGCGGCCGACGGCGCCAACGTGATCGACATCGGCTGCCTGCCGGCGACGCCCTTCCCGCACCTGGAAGACTGCGTGCGCGCGGTGCAGGCGGCCGGGCTGGAAGCCAGCGTCGATTCGATGGATGCCGACGAGCTGCTGCGCGGCGGCCGCGCCGGCGCCGACTACCTGCTGAGCCTGAAGCTCGACACGCTGTGGATCGCCGACGAGTGCGAGTCGGTGCCGGTGCTGATCGCGCAGGACCAGGCCGACATGGCGACGCTGTACGAGGCGATCGAGCGGATGGAAGCACGCGGCAAGCCCTACCTGGCCGACCCGATCCTCGACCCGATCCCCTTCGGCTTCACCGCCTCGCTCGTGCGCTACCAGGCGCTACGCGCGCGCTTCCCGCAGGCGCCGATCATGATGGGCATCGGCAACCTCACCGAGCTGACCGAGGCCGACACCAGCGGCATCAACGCGCTGCTGTTCGGCGTGTGCGCCGAGCTGGACGTCGCCGCGGTGCTGGCGACGCAGGTGAGCCAGCACGCGCGCCGCGCGATCGCCGAGGCCGACGTCGCGCGCCGGGTGATGCACGCCGCACAGCGGCACCAGCAGCTGCCCAAAGGCTTGAGTGCCGCGCTCGCGACCGTGCACGCGCGCCACCCCTTCCCCGACAGCGCCGACGAGATCGCCGCGACCGCCGCGCAGGTGAAGGACCCGAACTTTCGCGTGCAGATCGCGCCCGAGGGCCTGCACGTCTACAACCGCGACGGCCTGCGCGTCGCGCAGGACGCCTTCGCGCTGTGGCCGCAGCTGGGGCTCGAAGACGACGCGGCACATGCGTTCTACATGGGCGTCGAACTCGCGCGCGCCGAGACCGCCTGGCAGCTCGGCAAGCGCTACGTGCAGGATCAGCCGCTCGACTGGGGCGTCGCGGTGAGGCGACCGGCCGACGACGCCGAAGGCTGGTGCGCGCCGGGCACGACGCTGACGCACGGCCGCAGGAAGCCCTGACGACGATGGCGAACGAGGTGATCTTCGAAGCGGTGATCACGACGCTCGACGCCGACGGCGCCGTGCACGTCGCGCCCTTCGGCGTGCGCTACGACGGGCGGCAGGTCGTGCTCAAGCCGTTCAAGCCGAGCGCCACGCTCGAGCACATCCGCGCGCGCGGCCACGCGGTGCTGAACCTCACGACCGACACGCGCGTCTTCGCCAGCGCGGTGTGCGCGCGCTGGCTGGGCGAGAAGCGCTGGCCCGACGAAGCGCTCGAACTCGTCGCGACCCGCTTCGTGCCCGGGCTGCGCCTGGGCGGGCCGCTGGCGCTCGCGCACAGCGAGCTGCGCCTGGCCGCCGACGACGACGACGCCGAGCGCCCGACGCTGCGGCTCGACCGCGTGCACGACGCGACGCACGCGCCCTTCCCCGGCTTCAACCGCGCCCAGGCCGCGGTGCTCGAAGCCGCGGTGCTGGTGAGCCGGCTGCAGATGCTGAGCGCCGACAAGATCGACGCCGAGCTGCGCTACCTGCAGATCGCGATCGACAAGACCGCGAGCGCCGCCGATCACGAAGCGTGGGGCTGGCTCAACGAAGCCGTCGCGCGCCAGCGCGCCCAGCGCGAGGCGGCGCGGTGACGCAGTTGCTGGTCAGCGTGCGCGACGAGCACGAGGCGCTGAGCGCCGCCGAGGCCGGCGCCGACCTGATCGACATGAAGGAGCCGCGCGCCGGCGCGCTCGGTGCGCTGGGCTTCGACGCGGTCGAGCGCATCGCCGCGCGGCTGCGCGAGCATGCCCCGGGCCGGCGCCTCAGCGCGACGGTCGGCGATCCGCTGCCGCCCACGGCCGCGAATGTGGCCGCGACGCTCGCGCGCGTGCGGCGCATGGCCGCCTGCGGGGTCGACGACGTGAAGGTCGGCATCGCCGCCGATGGCGCGCCGCTGATCGACGCGCTGGCCGCCGGCCGCTGGGGCACGGCGACGATCGTGCCGGTGCTGATCGCCGACGACGGCGTCGCGCCCGCGCTGCTCGCGCGCGCCTGCGCCGGCCCCTTCGCCGCGCTGATGCTCGACACCTTCGACAAGCGCGGCGGCAGCCTGATCGAGCGGCGATCCGAGGCCGAGCTGCGCGGCTTCGTCGAGGCGGTGCGGTCGAGCGGCAAGCTCTGCGGCCTGGCCGGCTCGCTGCGCACGGCCGACCTGCCGGTGCTGCGGCGCCTGGGCGCCGACTTCGCCGGCTTCCGCGGCGCGGTGTGCGACGGCGATCGCGCGCACGCGCTCGATCCGCGGCGCGTCGCGGCCTTGAAGGCGGCGCTGCCCGCCGGCGCGCGGTTCAGCGCCGCAAGCCCTGCCTGACGCGATCGAGCTGCTCCTTGTGCAGCACCTCGATCGTCGGCGTGCCGGTCCCGGCGCGCCGTGCGAACGCGGCGTCGAGCACGCCGGCCTGACCCAGCTGTTCGAGCGACGCGCCTGCATCGATCGCGCAGGACTTGACGATGAGCAACCGCTCGGCCCGCAGCCGCTGCGCGAGCCACAGCGCGAGGCTGTCGGAGGTGACGCTCCAGTCGGTCAGCTCGTCGGCGTGCTCGCGCAGCAGCTCGGTCGGCCACCACAGCGCGGTACGGCCGCGCTGCAGCGCCGCGCGCAGCGCGGCTTCGTCGCGCGCGAGCTCGAGCGCCGGGCACAGGCCCTTCATCAGCGAGGCGGTCTGCGCCATGCCGAGCACCGCGATGTTGTGCGCGGCCACGTCGTCGAGCGACCACCAGGCCTGCACGTCGCGCGCCTGATCGGCGAAGACGCCGCCGCCGGGCACGACGACCACCCGGCCGCCGCCGTCTTCGGCCAGCAGCTCGAGCCAGCGGCGCAGCAGCGGGTCGCGGCCCAGGCTGCCGCCGAGCTTCACGACCCACATCGTCGGTGCGGCTTGCCGTCGGCGTCGTTCGCGGCTTCGCTTTCGTCCCGCGCCGCCGGGTGCATCGAGGCGAACAGCAGCGCGACGGCGACGGCCGGCGCCGCAAGCTGGATCGCGCGGCGGCGCTCGTCGCCCGCTGCGCCGGGCGGCGCTGCCGCGTCGCCAAGCACCAGCGCGTCGAAGCGCATGCAGGGCCGACCCAGCCGGCGCGCGAGCTCGAAGGCGAGGAAGTCGCCGCAGCCGGCCGCGACGACCGGCGCGTCGGCCGCGAGCGCCGCGGCCTGCACGACCCGTTCGGCGTTCTCGCGCAGCGCGCCGAGCTGCGCCTCGCGCCAGCAGGCGGCCAGCGCGTGCCAGTCGTCGTCCACGGCGTCGCGCGCGTCGAGGCCGATCATCCGCGCGAGCCGTCGGCGCGTGGCCGCGAGATCCTTCGGGCCGCCGTCGGCGGTGGGCTGCTGGTCGTGCGCGGTGTCGAGCTGGCCGAGCAGGCGATGCACGTCGGCCGTCGTCGCGAAGCACTCGTTCATCACGTTGAGCGCGCGGCCGCGGTGCTCGATGCGCGGCGCCAGCGCGCACAGCGGCGTGCGCACCACGCCCTGGTAGAGCAGCTCGCCGCTGGCGAGCCGGTCGGCGTCGCTGCGGCTCGCGCTGCAAGGCGCGCCGTCGCGCAGCGCGACGAGGTCGGTGGTGGTGCTGCCGATGTCCACGAGCAGCGCTTCGCGGCCTTCGAGCCGGCGCGCGGCGAGGCTGGCGGTCGCCGCCCAGTTCGCCGAGGCCACCTGCGGCCAGCACGCGCGCAGCGCGCCCGCCCCGCACCAGCCGCCCTCGCCGGCCCAGAACGCAAGCCCGTCGCCGAGCGCGGCGCTCAGCACCTCGGCGAGCACCAGCACGCCGGCCTCGCGGTGCTCGAACAGATCGACCATCTCGCCGGTCATCGTGACCGCGTGGCGCGCACCGTCGAGCTCGGGCCACAGCGCACGGGCCTCGGCGAGCACCGCGTCGAGCCGGTCGAGCCCCTGCCACAACGGGCAGGGCCACTGCTCGGCGGCGATCGGCACGCACTCGTGCGCCGAGCCGCCGCGCGGCGCGACGAGGCTCAGCTTGACGTGCGCACCGCCGATGTCCCAGCCGGCGACGAGCGGCTCGTCACGACGCGGCAAGCAGCGCCTCCTGCCGCGGCGCCGGGCGCGCCGCCGCGAGCGCGGCCTGCTGCGCGAGCTGCGCCTGCAGGATCTCGCGCGCCAGCGGCCGGCCGAGCGCGGCCGAGAGGCCGACGAAGGCGCAGGTCAGCCGCGGATTCACTTCGATGACCGCCGGCCCGCGCGCCGCGTGCCACACGAGGTCGATGCCGACGAAGCCGCGCAGCCCCGGCACCGCGGCGCCGACCGCGCGGCCGACGCGGCGCAGCGCCTCGGCCCGCTCGCCGACGCGCGGCTCGCGATCGATCGCGACGCCGTCGTCGCGCAGCCGCACGCGGCCCTCGGCCTCGGGCAGCACCGCGATCGACTGGTGATGGATGCCGAGCAGCTCCGCCCCGCCCGGCCCGCACAGCAGCGAGATGCTGATCGCCTGCCCGTCGATCCAGGGCTCGAGCGTCGCCGACTCGCCGCGCGCGCGGCGCTCGTGCAGGTCGGCGCGCGCGGCCGCATGACCGAGGTGCACCACGGTCGCGACGCAGCCGGCGCCGTCGTCGGGCTTCACCACCCAGCGCCGGGCCTCGCCGTCGAAGGCCAGCGGCGTGACCAGGCCGTGCGCCGCGAGCCGCGCGATCGTCGCGCGCTTGCGCGAGGCCAGGTGCAGCGCGTCGCGCGTGCAGCCGATCCAGCGCGGCGCCTCGACCGCGGCCGCCAGCCGCATCAGCACGCCGTCGGTTTCCGGCGCGACGATCCAGGCCTGCGCGTGCCGCGCGGCATGGCGATGGACGAAGCCGGCCGCGTCCTCGCCGGGGCGCGGCCAGACCCAGCGCACCGCGCCTGCGCAGCGGCTGCGCAGCAGGCCCGCCTCGGCTTCGTCGCGACAGGCTGCGGTGAGCGCGAGGCCGGGGACGTCGGCCAGGTCGGCGACCAGCGCGTCGCGCATCGCGCGGCCGGCGTCGAGCAGCTCCGCCGCGCACGCCGCGCCGGCGTTCGCGCCGCCCCCGCTGCAATACTCGTAGACGAAAACTCGCATGCGTCGCCGATGTTGATCGTTCCCGTGATCGACCTGAAGGCAGGCCGGGTCGTCCATGCCACCGGCGGGGAGCGTGCGCGCTACCGGCCGGTCGAATCGGCAATCGTTTGCAGCACGCACCCACAGGCGGTGGCCGCGCGGCTCTGCGAGCACTGTGCCACCGGCACGCTCTACCTCGCCGACCTCGATGCACTCCAGGGCGGCGCGGTGCAGCTCACGGCGATCGCCGCGCTCCTCGAGGCCTTGCCGCGACTGACGCTGTGGCTGGACGCCGGCTTCAGGCAGGCAGCGGACATCGATCGCTGCATGCAGGCCCTGGGCGCGCCGGCCGAGCGGGTGCAGCCGGTGCTCGCGAGCGAAAGCCTCGAAAGCCTCGCGGCGCTCCAGGAGGCGATCGCGGCGTGGCCCGCGGCGCTGCTGTCGCTCGATAGCCGCGACGGCGTGCCGCTCGATCGCGGCGGCCTGTGGTCGGCCGCCGAGCACTGGCCCACACGGCTGATCGCGATGGAGCTGGGGCGCGTCGGCTCGGCGCGCGGGCCTGACCTGGCGCACATGGCCGCCTTGCGTTCGCGCGCGCCGCACGCGGGCTGGATCGGCTCCGGCGGCATCCGCGACGAGGGCGATCTGGTGCGCGCCGCGGCCTCCGGCGCGCAGGCCTGGCTGGTCGCGTCGGCGCTGCATGCCGGCCGGATCGCCCCGCGCGGCTCGGCGGCGAACGGCGCGACAGACTGTGGCGCGGCCGGCGGCGCGGGCCACAGTGTGTCGCGCGCTGCTCAGCGCTCGCACACTGCCGGGTGAGCAGTGCGCCGCGGGCGGCGGAGTTCCCCGGAGTACGCGGGCGCGGGCTTTGCAGCACACTGCCTTCGATGACTTCGAGTGCTTCCGTGGCCGCACCGGCGGCTCTCTCGACCGCTTCCGTTTCCGCCGTCGGCGCGTCGCCCTGGACCTGCCCCTTCTGCACGCTGCTGTGCGACGGCTTCGCGCTCGCGCCGGCCGACGCGGCGACCGGCGCGCCGATGCGCCTGCTCGGCAGCGACTGCCCGATCGCACAGTCCGCGCTCGCGCGGTTCAGCGCGCCAAGCGTTGCGGCCTGCCGCATCGGCGACGAGGCGACGAGCCTGGACGCCGCGATCGAAGCCGCAGCGCAGAAGCTCGCCGCCGCGCGTCAGCCGGTGGTCGGCGGCCTCGGCCTCGACGTCGCCGGCGCGCGCGCGCTCTACCCGCTCGCCTGCGCGAGCGGTGCGGTGCTCGACGGCGGCACGTCCATGCTGCACGGCCTGCGCGCGCTGCAGGACCGCGGCCAGTTCACCGCCACCTTCGCCGAGGTGCGCAACCGCGCCGATCTCGTCGTCTGCCTCGGGCCCACGCCGCGCGACGCGCATCCGGAGATCTGGCGCCGGCTCGGCTTCGGCGAGGCGCTGGTCGCGTCGCGCGAGATCGTTTTCCTCGGCGCTGCAGCCGATCCGGCACTGGCCGGCGTGCCGAACACGCGCGTGAGCGCGATCGCCAGCGACGGCGACGCCTTCGATGCGGTCTCGCGGCTCGCGGCCTGCGTCGCGGGGCGGCGCATCGAGGCGGGCGCCGAGCTGGTCGCGCTCGCCGGGCGGCTGCGTGCCGCGCGCTACGTCGTGCTCACCTGGAACAGCGCCGGGCTGCCGGCGCACGGCAGCCTGATCGTCGAGGCGGCGAACGCCATCGTCGCCGAGCTGAACCGCACGACGCGCGCCGCGGTGCTCGCGCTTGGCAGCGGCGCGCCGCTGTCGTCGCAGCAGACGGTGACCTGGCTCTCGGGCCTGCCGCTGCGCAGCCGCGCCGGGCCGTTGGGGCTCGAGCACGAGCCGCTGCGCTTCGACGCGAAGGCGATGCTGGCGGCGGGCGACGCCGATGCGCTGCTGTGGATCGCGAGCTTCGGCAACGAGTACGAGCTGCCGCCGGTGCCGAACGGCCTGCCGCTCGTCGTCATCGGCCATGCGCAGATGCGGCCGCCGGCCGAGGCGGTGTTCATCCCCGTCGCGACGCCGGGCCTCGACGACAGCGGCGACCTGTTCCGCGTCGACGGCAGCGTGACGCTGCCGCTGGCGCCGGTCGCCCTGCCGGCGCGTGATCGCAAGCTGCCGGGCGCCGCCGAGGTGCTGAAGCGGCTCGCGGCGCGCGTGCAGTCGCTCAAGGGCGGTGCGCGATGAGCGGCACGCTGCGCATCCGCGGCGGCCGCGTCGTCGATCCGGCCCAGGGCATCGACGCGGTGCGCGATGTCGGCATCCACGACGGCCGCATCGCCGAGCTGCACCCGCAGGAGCAGGCTGCCGAGGACATTGACGCGACCGGTTGCGTCGTGATGGCCGGCGGCATCGACATGCACACGCACATCGGCGGCGGCAAGATGAACCTGGCGCGGCTGCTGCTGCCCGAGGACCATCGCTTGAACCGCGAACCGCAGCCGCTGCCGACCAACCCGCTCGAACTGGCGTCGAGCGGCTGCTGTGCACCGGGCACGCTCGCCACCGGCTACCGCTACGCCGAGATGGGCTACACCGCGGCCTTCGAGCCGGCGATGCTCGCGATCAACGCGCGGCACACGCACATGGAGATGGGCGACATCCCCATCCTCGACCACGGGGCCTACGTGATGCTCGGCAGTGACGAGCTGTTCCTGCAGCTGCTCGCCGAAGGCCGCGACTTCGAGACGATCCGCGACTACGTCGGCTGGACGATGCACGCCGCGAAGGCGCTCGGCGTGAAGGTGGTCAACCCGGGCGGCATCTCGGCTTTCAAGTTCAACCAGCGCCGGCTCGATGTCGACGAGCAGCACGCGCACTGGCGCGTGACGCCGCGCACGATCGTGCACACGCTCGCGCGCGCGCTGCACGAACTCGGCGTGCCCCATCCGCTGCACATCCACGCAAGCAATCTGGGCGTGCCGGGCAACATCGAATCGACGCTGGCGACGATCGAGGCGCTGGAAGGCCTGCCGGCTCACCTGACGCACATCCAGTTCCACGCCTACGGGACCGAAGGCCCGAAGAAATTCTCGTCGGCCGCGCGCCGTCTCTGCGAGGTGGTCAACGCGAATCCGAACGTCAGCCTCGACGTCGGCCAGATCATGTTCGGCCAGACCGTCACCGCCAGCGGCGACACGATGCGCCAGCACGCGAACGCCGGCGTGGGCCACCCGCGCAAATGGGTCGGCGCCGACATCGAATGCGAGGCCGGCTGCGGCGTCGTGCCGTTCAAGTACCGCGACACGAGCTTCGTCAACGCGCTGCAGTGGCTGATCGGGCTCGAGATCTTCCTGCTGATCGACGACCCCTGGCGGGTGGTGCTGACCACCGACCATCCCAACGGCGCGCCCTTCACCAGCTACCCGCACCTGATCCGGCTGCTGATGGACAAGAGCTTCCGCGACGAGCAGATGAGCAGGCTCAACGCCGATGCGGTCGCGATGAGCTCGCTCGGCTCGATCACGCGCGAGCTGAGCCTGAACGAGATCGCGGTCATGACGCGCGCCGGCCCGGCGAAGCTGCTCGGCCTGAAGGACCGCGGCCACCTCGGCACCGGTGCGGCGGCCGACATCGCGGTCTACCGCGAGGATGCGGACCGCGAGGCGATGTTCACCGCGCCCGAGCACGTCTTCAAGGACGGCGTGCGCGTCGCGCGCGCCGGCCGCATCACCGCGACCCCGACCGGCGGCACGCACTACGTCGAGCCGGTGTTCGACCGCGGCATCGAGAAGCTGGTCGCGACGTACGCGGACCGGCACCTGTCGGTGGCGCCGCGCAACCTCGTGATCGGCCACGACGAGCTTTGCCGCTGCTGCAATGGCGGGCGCTTGCTGCCGGCGGCGTGCTTCGAGACGCGGGTGAACTGAGCGATGCAACTCAACGGCATCACCATCGACGACAGCTTCGCCGAAGCCTTTCCGATGAAGGGCACGCGGCTCGTCGTCACCGCGCACGACGCCACCTGGGCGCGCCATGCCGCCGTCGCGACGACCGGCTTCGCGACCTCCGTGATCGCCTGCGGCTGCGAGGCGGGCATCGAGCGCGAGCTGTCGCCCGACGAGACGCCCGACGGGCGCCCCGGCGTGTCGATCCTGATCTTCTCGATGAGTGGCCGCGAGCTCGCCAAGCAGGTCGAAAAGCGCGTCGGCCAATGCGTGCTGACCTGTCCGACCACCGCGGTCTACGCCGGGCTGTTCGAGGGCGATGCGATCGCGCTCGGCAAGAACCTGCGCTTCTTCGGCGACGGCTGGCAGACGAGCAAGATGATCGGCGGCCAACGCTACTGGCGCGTGCCGGTGATGGACGGCGAGTTCGTTGCGCAGGAGACGACCTGGGTCACGACGAAGGCGGTCGGCGGGGGCAACCTGCTGCTGCTGGCGACCGACACCGCGGCCGCCTTGCGCGCCGCCGAGGCCGCGGTCGCGGCGATGAAGCAGGTGCCCAACGTCATCATGCCGTTCCCGGGCGGCGTGGTGCGCTCCGGCTCGAAGGTCGGCAGCAAGTACCCGACGCTTGGCGCCTCGACCAACGACGCCTACTGCCCGAGCCTGCGGGAGATCGCGAAGCACTCCGACCTGAGCCCCGACATCGCAAGCGTGATGGAGATCGTGATCGACGGCCTGACCGACGCCGACGTGTCGGCGGCGATGCGCGCCGGCCTGAAGGCGGCGATCGACCTTGGCGCCGACTCCGGCCTCAGGCGCATCGGCGCCGGCAACTACGGCGGCAAGCTCGGGCCGTTCCTCTACCACCTGCACAAGCTGGTGCCGGGAGCGGCGGCATGAGCGGCAAGCGCTCGTCGGGCGCGAAGCACGTGGCGTGGCGAGCGGCCGCCGGCCGCAGGGAGTTGCCATGAGCGCTTGGCGGCTTTCGTTGAAGCAGGCGCCGGCGCTGCGCGTCGATGCGCGCGGCTTGTCGCCGGCGGCGCTGGCCGGGCTCGACGCGGTGGCGGTCGGCGAGCTCGCGCTGTGGCACGGCAACGAGCGCGTGGCGCTCGGCGACCTGTTCGCCATCGAAGCGCACGCCGAAGAAGGCGAGCTGCGGCTCGAAGGCGAGCTGAGCAAGTTCGATCGCATCGGCTGGCAGCTCGCGGCCGGCTCGCTGCGCATCGACGGGCCGGTCGGCGACTACCTCGGCGCCGGCATGAGCGCCGGCGCGATCGTCGCGAACGGCGACGCCGGCGTGCTCGCGGCCTGCGAGATGTCGGGCGGCCGCCTCGACGTGGCCGGCAGCGTCGGCGACTTCGCCGCGAGCGCACTGCCCGGCAGCATGGACGGCATGCGCGGCGGCACGTTCATCGTGCGCGGCCATGCCGGCGAGCGCTTCGGCGATCGCATGCGCCGCGGCAGCGCGATCGTCTTCGGCGACGCCGGCGACTTCGTCGCCTCGCGCATGGTCGCCGGCACGATCGCCGTGGCCGGCGCCATCGGCGCCCACCCTGGCTACGGCATGCGCCGCGGCACGCTGCTTGCCGCCGGGGCGCAGCCGACGGTGCCGCCGTGCTTCGTCGGCAACACGGTCGACATCGGCGTGTTCTGGCAGTTGCTCGCGCGCGATCTCGCGCGACACGGCGGCCCTTTCGCGGCATTGGCGAAGCGCGCGGCGCCGCGGCGCTTCGTCGGGGACCTCGCGGCCGGCGGCAAGGGCGAGCTGCTGATCGCCGGCTGATCTGCGGCCGCACGAAGCGCACGGCCGCCTCACGGGAGTACGCGATGAACCAGCGCTGCGCGCGTCTGTTTGTCCTGTCGGCCTTGTCGCTGATGACGGCTTGGCTGCCCGCCGGTGCCGGCGCGGCGAGCAAGCCCACCGACAGCCAGCGCAGCACGCTTGAGCAAGCGGTGCGCGACCACGACGCCGGCCGCATCGACCGTGCGCGCCGCGCTTTCGAGCGACTCGCCCGCGCCGGCGTGCCCGCCGCCGACTACAACCTCGCGGTCATGCACCTGAAGCGCGAGCTGCCGAAGTCCACGCCGAAGGACGCGCTGCGCCACATGACGCGCGCGGCCGAGCGCGGCTTCGTTTCGGCGCAGTTCGGGCTGGGCCAGCTGCACGAGAACGGGCTGGTCGGCGCGCGCGATCTGGCGCTGGCGAACCGCTGGTACCTGGAGGCGGCCCGCAACGGCAGCGTCGATGCGCAGGTGGCGATCGCCACCGCCTACTTCCTCGGCCGCGGCGCGGTGAAGGACATCGAGGCGGCCGCCGAGTGGTACCGGGAGGCCGCGAAGGGCGGTGACGTGGGCGCGCAGTACCTGATCGCCTCGCTCTACGAAGCGGGCGACGGCGTGTCGCGGGACCTGCGGCTTGCGCGCTACTGGTACGACATCGCCGCGCGCAACGGCGACGATGCGGCCGCCTTCAAGGTCATGGAGCTCGACGAGCGACTCGCCGCGCCGGCGAGCTGAGTCGCCGGGCTCGCCGGCGGCCCGTTACCGGTCGCGAGCTGCCGTTCGCCGCCGGCCGCGGCTTGCAAAATGCCGCGCTTCGTCACCCGCCCCGCCCCTTCGAGCCATGAGCAAGCACCACCACACCTTCCATGCCGGCGAAGCCACCGTGCTCGCCGCCGACGGCCAGTTCACCGACGCGATGCCCGAGATCCTCATCGGGCGCACCGACGGTCCGGTCGGCCAAGCGTTCGCGAACATGATGGCGCAGAGCAAGGGCCACACCGCGATGTTCGCGATCCGCGCGTGCAACCAGATGGTCCGCCCCGCGACCATCACCGTGCCCAAGGTGACGCTGAAGGACAGCGCGAACATTGACCTGTTCGGCGGCGTCGTGCAGGCCGCGACCGCCGACGCGGTGCTCGACAGCGTGATCGACGGCGTGATCCCGAAGGACAAGGTCGACGAGCTGTGCATCGTCAGCCTGGTGTGGATCGACCCGCGCTGCGCGAAGGATCCGAACCTGGACAAGAAGGACATGTACCGCACGAACTACGAGGCGACCAAGCTCGCGATCAAGCGCGCGATGAACAACGAGCCGTCGATCGACGAGCTGATCGCGAACCGCCACAAGATCAAGCACGACATGGACGACTGGTCATGACGCCCACCCCCGTTGCGGCTTCGCCGCTCCCCCTCGAGGGGGCGCCGCTGGCGGACCGGCAAGGCCGGATCCGCGGCGGCTGCTCGGTGGGTGAGCGCCTGGGCGTCTGAGCGCGTGCGGTGAAGTCCGTCCCCAGCCACTCGGCCTTCGCGCTGCTCGACGACCGCCACGCCACCGCCGCGAAGCCGACGAGCCGGCTCTACACCGACCACGCCCGCACGCGCCGCTGCGAGGACCCGCGCGAGCTCGACGCGCTGTGGCGCGCCGTCGAGGCCGACCAGCGCGACGGCCTGCACGCGCTGCTGCTGATCGACTACGAATGGGGCGCGAAGCTCGTCGGCGCCGGCCGGCGTGCCGGCGACGAACGTGCGGCGCTTCGCGTGCTGCTGTTCCGCTCGCTGCAGCGGCTCGCGGCCGACGAGGTGGCCGACTGGCTCGGGCGGCAGGAGGGGACGGCCGAGCCGCAGGCCGCCGGTGCGATCGACGTGCGCGCGAGCGTCGACGAGGCCGCCTTCCATGCGGCGATCGACGCGATCCACGAGGCGATCCGCGCCGGCGAGACCTACCAGGTCAACTACACCTACCGCTTGGACTTCCAGGCGCACGGCACGCCCACCGCGCTGTACCGGCGGCTGCGCGCGCGCCAGCCGGTGCCCTTTGGCGCGTTCATCGCCTTGCCGGCCGACGAGGCCATGGCCACCGGCCACACGCACGTGCTGTCGTGCTCGCCCGAGCTCTTCGTGCGCCACGCGGACGGCGCGCTGGTCGCGAAGCCGATGAAGGGCACGGCGCCGCGCCGGGCGGTCTTCGAGGGCGACAGCGAGACCGCGCGCCACCTGCAGCTCGACACCAAGAACCGTGCCGAGAACCTGATGATCGTGGACCTGCTGCGCAACGACCTCGGGCGCATCGCCGAGGTCGGCTCGGTGAAGGTGCCGCAGCTGTTCGACATCGAGTCGCACGCAACCGTGTTCCAGATGACCTCGACGGTGCACGCCACGATGCGCGCGGACCTGGGCTTCCCCGCGGTGCTGCGCGCACTGTTCCCCTGCGGCTCGATCACCGGCGCGCCGAAGCATCAGACGATGAAGCGCATCGCCGAGCTCGAATCGACGCCGCGCGGGCCGTACTGCGGCGCCATCGGCTGGATCGATGCGCCGACCGCCGGCGCGGCCTGCGCCGACTTCTGCCTCTCGGTCGCGATCCGCACGCTGACGCTGGGCAAGGAACGCGAGGGGCTGCGCGCCGGCCGGCTCGGCATCGGCGCCGGCATCGTGCTCGACAGCGAGGCGGCCGACGAGTACGCCGAGTGCCAGCTGAAGGCGCGTTTCCTCACCGGGCTCGACCCGGGCTTCGCGCTGTTCGAGACGATGCACGCCACGCGCGCCGGCGGCGTGCGCGACCTCGACCGGCACCTCGCGCGGCTCGCGATCAGCGCTCGGCAGCTCGGCTTTCGATTCGACGAGATCGAGCTGCGCGAGGCGCTGCAGGCCGAGGTGGATCGGCTTGCGGCGGGCGGACCGCATCGCGTGAAGCTCGTCCTCGAGCGCGCCGGCCGCTTCGAGCTGCAGGCCGCGGCGCTGCACCCCTTGCCCGACGGCCCGCCGCAGCTGCGCATCGCCGACGAGACCCTGCCCGACGCCCGGCCGCTCGCCGGCCACAAGACGACGCTGCGCGCGCTCTACGACGCCGGCGTGCGCGCGGCCGAGGCGCAGGGCTGCTTCGACAGCCTGTTCTTCACGGGCGACGGCCGGCTCGTCGAAGGTGGCCGCAGCAACGTCTTCGTCAAGCTCGGCGGCCGCTGGTTCACCCCGCCGCTCGCCGACGGCGCGCTGCCGGGCATCGCGCGCGCGACGCTGCTCGCCGACGCCGCCTGGGCCGCGCGCGAGCGCAGCCTGACGCGCGACGAGCTGCGGCGTGCCGAAGCGATCGTCGTGTGCAATGCCCTGCGCGGCGCGCTGCCCGCACGGCTCGCGTGAAACTCGCCGCGATGCGCCTCGCGCTCTTCGACCTCGACCACACGCTGATCCCCTTCGACAGCGGCATGGCCTGGCTGCGCTTCCTCGCCGACCGCGAGCGCACCACGCCGGAGGTCGTCGCGCGCTACCTCGACGTGTGCCTGCGCTACGTCAGGAGCGAAGCCGACGTGCGCACCGTGCAGCGCGCGCTGCTCGCGCCGATGGCCGAAATCGCGCGCGCCGACCTGCGTGCCTGGACCGCCGAATTCGCGGCGACGGTGCCGGCCAGCCTGGAGCCGTCGGCGCGCGCGCTCGTGAAGCGGCACCTCGACGCCGGCGACCGCTGCGTGCTCGTGACCGCAACGACGCGCTTCATCGCCGAGGTCTACGCGCAGGCCTTCGGCATCGGCGAGACGCTCGCGAGCGAGGCGCTCGCCGATTCGCACGGCCAGCTCACCGGCGAGCTGGCCGGCCCGCCGTGCGCCGGTGCGCAGAAGCTGGCGAAGCTGCAAAGCTGGCTGCAGCTGGAAGGACTCGCGCTCGCGAGCTTCGAACGCAGCTTCTTCTACAGCGACTCGGCCGGGGACCTGCCGCTGCTGGAGGCCGTCAGCGAGCCGGTGGCCGTGCGGCCCGAGCCGCGCCTGAGGCAGGTGGCGGCCGAACGGGGCTGGGCGATCGTCTGAACCGAAGGCGCCGCGGCGAACTCAGCGCTCGATCACCGCGAACGCGCTGTGCGCGTGGATCGACTCGAAGTTCTCGACCTCGACCCGGTAGCGCCCCAGCCGCGCATCGGCGTTCAGCCGCAGCGCCACGTCGCGCACGAGGTCCTCGACGAACTTCGGGTTCTCGTAGGCGCGCTCGGTGATCCACTTCTCGTCGCTGCGCTTGAGCAGGCCCCAGATCTCGCTGGAGGCGGAGGCCTCGGCGTGCTGCACCAGGTGCTCGAAGCCGACGGCCGCGCCGTCGTGCTCCAGCAGCTCGGCGCGGATCGTCACGTGCGAGCGCTGGTTGTGCGCGCCGTAGTCGCTGATCTCCTTCGAGCAGGGACACAGGCTCTTGACCGGGACCACCGCCTCGCACCAGATGGTGATGACGCCGGCACGCCGCTCGGCGATCCACGCGCCTTCGTACTCGAGCAGGCTCGCGACGCCGGAGACCGGCGCGTGCTTGCGGATGAAGAACGGAAAGCGCGCCTCGATGCGGCCTTCGTCGGCATGCAGCTTGTCGAGCATCGCGCCCAGTTCGACGCGCAGCGCGCCGGCATCGAGCGGCACGCCGGCCGCGGCCAGCGCGTCGAGCCATGCGACGAAGCGCGACATGTGCGTGCCCTTCTGCTCGGCCGGCAGCGCCACGTCGAGGCTCCAGCTCGCGACCGTCGTCGCCGCGGTGCCGGCGACGCGGATCGCGAGCGGATAGCGCAGCGCCTTCACGCCGACGCGCTGGATCGTCAGGTGACGCTCGTCGCGCTCGCTTTGCGTGTCGGGAATGTGCATCCCGGCGAGCAGCGATGAGGAGGCGGGGTGGGTCATGTCGTTCATGGCAAGCGTCGGGATGCTCGGTTCAGACGGGGCGCAAGGCAGTCGCGAGCATGACAGCGGCAACGAGGCCGTGGGTTCGAAAGGTCTGATCGCAGCGATGCGTGCGGTTCAAGTCGCACGCGCCGCCCGGCTCGCGCCTTCGATGCCCGGGCGCTACAGCTCCAGGGTCATGAACACGCTGTGCGGATCGGGCCGGTAGTCGCCGAACGGTCCGCAGGGGCGGAAGCCGACGCTCTCGTAGAGCTTGTGGGCCGCGAGGAAGGTGGCGACCGGGCCGGTCTCGAGGCTGACGCGCCTGTAGCCGCGCTTGTGCGCTTCGCCGAGCATGTGCGCGAGCACCGCCCGGCCGGCGCCTCGCCTGCGGCCGGTGGACGGCGTGCGCATCGACTTGAGCTCGCCGTGCCCGGGGTCGAGTTCCTTGAGTGCGCCGCAGCCCAGCAGTTCGTCGCCGTCGCGCACGGTCCAGAAGCTGATGTCGGGGGCCTTGAGCCGCGCGACGTCCAGCGCGTGCACGCTCTCGGGCGGCGAGATCGCGTGCATGTCGCGCAGATGCTCCTCGAGCAGCGCGAGCACGTCGGGCCGGGCGGGATCGTCGAGTTCGATGCGCATCGCGTCGGCGCTTCTTCAGCCGTTGATCGCCGGGCGCACCAGCTCCAGCTTCGCGCCGAAGCGCTTGAGGATGCTCTGCTCGATGCCGGCCGCGTCGAGCCCCTGCTGCGCCAGCAGCTTCGCCGGGTCGCCGTGTTCGATGAAGACGTCGGGCAGGCCGAGCATCAGCACCGGGTTGGCGAGGCCCGCGCTCTGCAGCGCTTCGAGCACCGCGCTGCCGGCGCCGCCGGCGACGCAGCCTTCCTCGACCGTCACCAGCGCCTCGTGGGTGCGCGCGAGTTCGACCAGCAGTTCGGTGTCGAGCGGCTTGACGAAGCGCATGTTGGCCACCGTCGCGTCGAGCTTCTCGCCGGCCGCGAGCGCCGGGTACAGCAGCGTGCCGAAGGCGAGGATCGCGATGCGGCGACCGCTCGGCCGCGCATGGCGGCGGATCTCGCCGCGGCCCCACGGCAGCGCAGCCAGCCCGGGCTCGATTGCGACGCCGGCGCCGGCACCGCGCGGGTAGCGCACCGCGACCGGGTGGTCCTGGCGGAACGCCGCGGTCAGCGCCTGCCGGCATTCGTTCTCGTCGGCCGGCGCGATGAGGCTGCAGTTCGGGATGCAGCGGATGTAGGCGATGTCGTAGGCGCCGGCGTGCGTCGCGCCGTCGGCACCCACCAGGCCGGCGCGATCGAGCGCGAAGACCACCGGCAGCTTCTGGATCGCGATGTCGTGGACCAGCTGGTCGTAGCCACGCTGCAGGAAGGTCGAGTAGATCGCGACGACCGGCTTCAGACCTTCGCACGCCAGGCCGCCGGCGAAGGTCACCGCATGCTGCTCGGCGATGCCGACATCGAAGTAGCGCTTGGGGAAGCGCTGCTCGAACTCGACCATGCCCGAGCCCTCGCGCATCGCCGGCGTGATGCCCACGAGCCGCTCGTCCTCGGCGGCCATGTCGCACAGCCACTGGCCGAAGACCTGCGTGAAGCTCGGCTTGCCCGGGGCCTTCTTGACGATGCCGACCTTGGGGTCGAAGGGGGTCGGTCCGTGGTAGTTGATCGGGTCGGCCTCGGCGAGCTTGTAGCCGTAGCCCTTCTTGGTGACCACGTGCAGGAACTGCGGGCCCTTCAGGTCGCGCAGGTTCTCCAGCGTCGGCACCAGCGCGTCGAGGTCGTGGCCGTCGATCGGGCCGACGTAGTTGAAGCCGAACTCCTCGAAGATCGTGCCCGGCACGACCATGCCTTTCGCGTGCTCCTCGAGCCGCCGGGCCAGCTCGAACAGCGGCGGCGCCTTCTTCAGCACGCTCTTCGCGCCCTCGCGCGCGGCGCTGTAGAAGCGCCCGCTCATCAGCCGCGCGAGGTACTTGTTGAGCGCGCCGACCGGCGGCGAGATCGACATGTCGTTGTCGTTGAGCACGACGAGCATGTTGGCGGCCGAGTCGCCCGCGTTGTTCAGTGCCTCGAAGGCCATGCCGGCGCTCATCGCGCCGTCGCCGATGATCGCGACCGAGCGGCGCTCCTCGCCCTTGATCTGCGCGGCCAGCGCCATGCCCAGCGCGGCCGAGATCGATGTCGAACTGTGCGCGGTGCCGAAGGTGTCGTACTCGCTCTCGTCGCGGCGCGGAAAGCCGCTGATGCCGCCGAGCTGGCGCAGGGAAAGCATGCGGTCGCGCCGGCCGGTGAGGATCTTGTGCGGGTAGGTCTGGTGCCCGACGTCCCACACCAGCCGGTCGCGCGGCGTGTCGAACACGTAGTGCAAGGCGATCGTCAGCTCGACGGTGCCGAGGTTGCTGCTCAGGTGGCCGCCGGTCTGCGCGACGCTGGTCAGCAGGTGGTCGCGCAGCTCGTCGGCCAGCTGCTTGAGCTGCGCGCGCTCGAGCTTGCGCAGCTCGGCGGGCTGGTCGATCTTGGACAGCAGCGGGTAGGTTTTCATCGGTGCCCTCTCATGACTCGCGCTCGACCACCTTGTCGGCCAGCACGCTCAAGCGCGCGGCATGCGCGAGGCCGCTTCCGGCCAGCGCCGCCTGCGCCTGGTTGCGCAGCGCCTCGGCATGGCGCTGGGCCGCGTCGAGGCCGAGCACGGTGACGTAGGTCGGCTTGTTGTGGTCGGCGTCCTTGCCGGCGGTCTTGCCGAGGGTGCCGGAGGCCTGCGTCGCGTCGAGGATGTCGTCGACGACCTGGAAGGCCAGGCCGATCGCCGCGCCGTAATCGGCCAGCGCGGCCCAGGCTCGGGCATCCGTCGTGCCGCAGGCCGCGCCCATCATCACGCTGGCCTGCAGCAGCGCGCCGGTCTTGCGGCGGTGCATGTCGGACAGCGCCGGCTCGTCGAGCGAGCGGCCGACGCTCGCGAGGTCGATCGCCTGGCCGCCGGCCATGCCGTCGCCACCGGCGGCGCGCGCGAGCAAGGCGCACAGCCGGGCCTGCAGGCCCGGCGCGACCGCATCGCCGGGCGGCGTCAGCACTTCGAAGGCGAGTGCCTGCATCGCGTCGCCGGCGAGCATCGCCATCGCTTCGCCGTAGCGCACGTGCACCGTCGGCTTGCCGCGACGGAGCACGTCGTCGTCCATGCACGGCATGTCGTCGTGGATCAGCGAGTAGGCGTGGATCAGTTCGACCGAGCACGCGGCACGCAGAGCGGCCTCTTGATCGGCCGCCTCGCTCGCCTCGGCCGCCGCCAGCACGAGCAGCGGGCGCAGCCGCTTGCCGCCGTCGAGCACGCCGTAGCGCATCGCCTCGCCCAGGCCCGCCGGCGCGTCCGCCGGCACCCAGCGCCCGAGCGCCTGTTCGACGGCCGCCAGGCTCTCGCGGCTCCAGCTCTCGAAGGCGTCGCGCTTCATGCGGCGTTGGGGTTGAAGCTGCGCCACTGGCCGGCTTCGAGCACCTGCACCTGCTGCTCGACGGCCTCGAGCTTCTCGCGACAGTAGTCGAGCAGGTAGGCGCCGCGGCGGTAGCTGGCGAGGAGGTCGTCGAGCGGCAGCGCGCCGGCTTCCATCGACGCGACCAGCCGTTCGAGTTCGCCCAGCGCCGCCTCGTAGTTCGAAGGCGCGTCCTGCGGTGTTTCGGCGGTGGGTGGCGGCCCGTCGGCGGGCACTTGCTTGGGCATGGCGCGAATGGCCGGGATTGTAGTCAGCGGCCCTTCCCGGCCCGCGGCTTGCCCGCTCGCATCGAAGCCGCTGGACGTCCCCGTCGATAGAATCCCGCTCCCCGTGCCAAGCCGCTTCGCCCGGCGCGGGTTCCCACCCTCCTCGGTGGCGCGGCATGTCGCTGCGCCGGTGTCCCGGTTCAAGTTTTCCGACCGCCTGGGGATCATGTCCGACCTGAGCATCACCCGCGAAGCCCTCGAGCGCAGCCATGCGCAGCTGCCCGTGTCGAGCTATTTCGACGAGGAGACCTACCGCCGCGAGCAGGAGCTGATCATCCGGCCCGGCCCGCGCTACCTGGGCCACGCGCTCGCAGTGCCCGAGGTCGGCGACTACCACGCGCTGCTGCACGAAGGCGATGGCCGCGCACTGCTGCACACGCCCGACGGCATCGAGCTCGTCTCGAACGTCTGCCGCCATCGCCAGGCGGTGATGCTGCGTGGCCGCGGCCAGACCGGCCAGCACGTCGTCTGCCCGCTGCACCGCTGGACCTACGACCTGCACGGCCGCCTCGTCGGCGCGCCGCACTTCCCCGACGACCCCTGCCTGCACCTCAAGAACTACCCGGTGCAGCGCTGGAACGGCCTGCTGTTCGAGGGAGGCGCCGACCGCGCGAACGTCGCGACCGCACTGGCCACGCTCGCGCTGCCGCCCGAACTCGACTTCAGCGGCTACGTGTTCGATCGTGCGCACCTGCATCACTGCGACTACAACTGGAAGAGCTTCATCGAGGTCTACCTCGAGGACTACCACGTCGGCCCCTTCCATCCGGGCCTCGGCAACTTCGTCGCCTGCGACGACCTGCGCTGGCAGATGGGCCGCGAGTTCTCGGTGCAGACGGTGGGCGTCGCCAAGCACGGCGACGAGGCGCTGGGCAAGCCCGGCTCCGACGTCTACCGCCGCTGGCACGAGGCGCTGAAGGCCTTCCGCGCCAGCCAGCACGGCGGCACGCCGCCGGCGCACGGCGCGATCTGGCTGACGCTGCATCCGACGGTGATGGTCGAGTGGTACCCGCACGTGCTGGTCGTCTCGACGCTCTACCCGCAGGGTCCGCGCAAGACGCTCAACCTCGTCGAGTTCTTCTACCCGGAGGAGATCGCCGCCTTCGAGCGCGAGTTCGTCGAAGCGCAGCAGGCCGCCTACATGGAGACCTGCGTCGAGGACGATGAAATCGCCTTGCGCATGGACGCCGGCCGCGAGGCGCTCTGGCGCCGCGGCGACGACGAGCACGGCCCCTACCAGAGCCCGATGGAAGACGGCATGCAGCACTTCCACGAGTGGTATCGCCGATCCATGAGCCGGTGCGCAGGCCAAGGCACGGCGAAGGCGTGAGGCGGCGGATGTCCCCGGACCTGCGCTGAACCACGCCGCGCCCGCCGGCCTGCCGGCGCCGGTGCTGATGGCGCTGGCCACGTTGTTGTTCGCCGCGATGGGCGTGGGCGTCAAGTTCGCGTCGAGCCACTACGCCACCGGCGAGATCGTCTTCTTCCGGGGCCTGGTCGGCGCGGTCGCGATGGCCCTGCTCGCGCGCCGGCGGGGCATCGCGCTTGCGACGCCGGTCCCGGCGATGCACCTTTGGCGCTCGGCCGTCGGCGTCACCGCGCTGGGCCTGTGGTTCTACGCGATCGCCGGGCTGCCGCTGGCTACCGCGATGACGCTGAACTACATGTCCTCGGTCTGGATGGCGGTGTTCCTGATCGGCGGCGCGGTGATGCTCGGCCGCTCCAGCATCGATGCGCGGCTCGTCGCGACGGTGCTGGTCGGCTTCGTCGGCGTGGCGCTGATCCTGCGGCCGACGATCGAGCGCGACCAGCTCTGGCACGGCCTGCTCGGCCTGCTGTCGGGCGTGCTGTCCGCGCTGGCCTACCTGCAAGTCACCGCGCTCGGTCGCGTCGGCGAGCCGGAGCCGCGCGTCGTCTTCTACTTCTCGCTCGGCGGCATGACGGCCGGGCTCGCGACGCTGCCGTTCACCGGCCTCTCGACGACGCACACGTTCGAAGGCGTCGTCTCGCTGCTCGCCGTCGGCATCTTCGCGACCGCGGCGCAGTTGATGATGACCCGCGCCTATGCGATCGGCCGGACGCTGGTCAACGCGAGCCTGCAGTACCTCGGGATCGCCTACGCCTTCGGTTTCGGCGTGCTGCTGTTCGACGACCCGGTGACACCCATGGCGCTGGCCGGCACCGCGCTGGTGATCGCCGCCGGCCTCGCGGCGACGCAATTGCGCAGCCGCGCCGCACCCACCGATGCCAAGACCTCGACGCTGGAGAGCTGAGCCGCATGAACCCGCCCCTGCCGAAGCCCTTGATCGATGCCGCGACGCTCGCCGAGCGCCTCGCCTCGGGCGCGCCGACGACGCTGCTCGACGCCTCCTTCGACCTCGCCGACCCTGCCGCCGGCGAGCGCGCCTGGGCGGCGGGCCACCTGCCCGGCGCGCTGTACCTGCATCTCGATCGCGACCTGGCCGACCACGCGCCGGCGCCCGACGGTCGCTTCCGCGGCCGCCACCCGCTGCCCGCGCGCGAGGCCTTCGCCGCGACCCTCGGCCGCTTCGGCGTCGGGCCGGCCACCGCGGTCGTCGTCCATGACCGCCAGGGCGGCGTCTACGCCGCGCGCGCGTGGTGGATGCTGCGCTGGCTGGGCCACGCCGAAGTCGCGGTGCTCGACGGCGGCGTCGCCGCCTGGACGGCCGCCGGCCACCCGCTGAGCAGCGAGCCGCCGCCGGCGCCGACGCCCGCCGCGCCCTACCCGGCGGGCGCTTCGCTCGTCGCCAGCATCGACGCCGACGCGCTCGGCGCCCGGCTCGGCACGCTGCGCCTGATCGACGCGCGCGCGCCGGAGCGCTTCCGCGGTGAGGTCGAGCCGCTTGACCCGATCGCCGGCCACATTCCCGGCGCGCTGAACCGGCCGTTCAAGGACAACCTCGACGCGCAGGGCCGCTTCCTGCCGCCCGACGCCTTGCGCGCGGCGTTCGTGCCGCTGCTTGGCGGCGCGCCGGCCGCCGACGTCGTGCACCAGTGCGGCTCCGGCGTCACCGCCTGCCACAACCTGCTGGCGATGGACGCCGCGGGCCTCGCGGGCTCGGCGCTCTACCCCGGCTCGTGGAGCGAGTGGTGCGCCGACGCGACGCGGCCGATCGCGATCGGCTGACGCGGCACGCGCGTCGAACCACCCTTGACGGCCGCGTGAACGCGGCGCAAGGTCCGCTCACCCGGACCCCGCGGAGCGCCTCATGTACCGACGCATCCTGGTTCCCACCGACGGCAGCCCGATCACCGAGAAGGCGATCGCCGCCGCGATCGGCCTCGCGAAGCCGCTCGGCGCGCAGATCGAGGCGCTCGCCGCGGTCGAGCCTTTCCAATATGGCGTGATCGGCGAGGTGGATCCGCCGCCGCCGGTCGACTTCCGCGAAACGCAGCAGCGCATCGCGACGCAGCGCGTGCAGGCGATCGCGCTCGCCTGCGAGAGCGCCGGCATCGCCTGCAGCGTCCACGTCACCGAGGCCGCGCATCCCTACGAAGCCATCATCGGCCACGCGACGCAGCGTGGCTGCGATGTGATCGTGATGGCCTCGCACGGTCGCCGCGGTGTGCGCGCGATGCTGCTCGGCAGCCAGACACAGAAGGTGCTGACGCACACCGCGGTGCCGGTGCTGGTGGTGCGCTGAGCCGATGACGCGAAGCAAGGCGCCGGCCCCGTCGATCGACTTCCGGCCGTTGCGCCGCGACGACTTCCCGACGCTGGCCGGCTGGCTCGTCGAGCCGCACATCGCGCGCTGGTGGGCCGACGACGCGACGCCGGCCGGGCTCGAGGCCGACTACGGCGGCTGCATCGACGGCAGCGAGCCGGCCGAGGTGTTCGTCGCCTGCGTCGAAGAACAGGCGCTCGGCTTCGTGCAGCGCTACCGGCTCGCCGCGTATCCGGACTACCGGGACGAGCTGGCGGCGCTGGCGCCGATCCCGCCCGGCGCATGGGGGATCGACTACCTGATCGGTCCGCCGTCCTTGATCGGCCGCGGCTGGGGCCGCGCGATGGTCGAACGCTTCGTCGGGAAGCTCTGGCAGGACGACATTGAAGCGGTGTGCGTCGTCGTCGCGACGCATGCCGACAACCCGGCGTCATGGCGCACGCTCGCGAGCGCCGGCTTCGCGCGGGTCGCGGCCGGCGACATGGCCCCCGACAACCCGGCCGACGACCGCCGGCACCTCGTCTACCGGCTCGACCGGCCGCTCGACGTCGCCCCAGCGCTCAACGCAGCCACTGCGGCTCGCCGTCGAGCTGCGTGACGAGGCCGCTGGCCGCGTCGATCGACACGCGCTCGCGCACGATCCAGCGCAGCGCCGTCGGGTAGAGCCGCCGTTCCGCGTCGAGCACGCGCGCGGCGAGCGCCGCCTCGTCGTCGCCCGGCTCCACCGGCACCGCCGCCTGCGCGACGATGGGCCCGAAGTCCAGCTCCGGCGTCACGTAGTGCACCGTCGCGCCGGCGAGCTTGCAGCCGGCCTCGATCGCGCGCCGGTGCGTGTGCAGGCCGGTGAAGGCCGGCAGCAGCGACGGATGGATGTTCACCATCCGCCCGGCGTAGCGCTCGACGAAGCCAGCGGTCAGCACGCGCATGAAGCCGGCGAGCACGACGAGGTCGGGCCGGTGCGCGTCGATCGCTTCGGCCAGCGCCGCATCGAAGGCCTCGCGGCTCGCGAAGAGCTTGTGGTCGACGACCTGCGGCGCGATGCCGTGAGCACGCGCCACGTCGAGCCCGGCGGCGCCCGGGCGGTTGCCGATGACTCCGACGATCTGCGCCGGCCAGCACTCGCGCTCGCAGGCCTCGAAGATCGACGGCAGGTTCGAGCCACGGCCGGAGATCAGGATCACGAGGCGTTTCATCGGCGACGAGTGTAGAAGTCGCCTGCGGCTGTGCTCAGTGCTGGTGCCTGTATGCGTCGAACTCGAGACCCGCGCCCTGGTAGCCGAAGCGGCTGACCTGGCTGACGTAGGCACGCAGATAGGCTTCGACCGAGCCGGCATCCTCGCGCTGCTTGACATGGCGCAGCTCGTGGGTAAGCACGGTTTCGAACTGGCGCGTCACCCAGTCGTTGATGAAAACCGTGTGCCCCAGGGTTAGGGCGGCCAGGCGCTGCGGGTCCAGGCCGAGCGCGCGGAAGGAGCGGTCAAGCGTCGAATCGGACGGCGTCGGCAGCTCGCCGACGACGATGCGCACTGAAGCCAAGTCGTTCACACCGGCCTCGCGTGCCCAGTCCAGCTCGGGCCCCACCAAGGCACGGCCGTGTTCCTCGGCGTACGCCTCCCGTTCCTGAACCCATTCGACGGCGCTCGGCAGCATCGCCTCGACATCGGCTTCGAGCAGGCGGGGCCGCGCCAACGGGTTGGCGAGCGACGGCGGCGGGTAGCGCTCGTCCATTTCCGCCACTGAAAGCTCGCGCGCCGCGGGCGAGCTGGGTTCTGGCGAGACTGAACGGCTGCGCGTGGACGCCACATGCGCTTCGCGCACCGGCGAGTCGTCGCGGACGTTCTCGCTCGCCACGCGGCGGCGGCTTGATTCGGCCGCTTCAGGACTGGTGCTTTCGCGGCTTCGCTTCATCGCGTCGAGACGCCAGGTACCCGACGTGTAAGAACGCGGCGAACTGCTCGCATCGCTCGTGCTGTCGTCGTTCGAGCTCGAGCGCGCCGACAGGTCATGGGCCGAGGAGGGCGAACGCCGCAAGGTCGGCTTGCGAGGAGAGTTGGACCGCGTGTTTTCGGGCGACGGCGGATCGAACAGCCGACCCGACAAGAAGTTGCGGATGTTCACGACGGCGGCGGTGAGTCGGTACTGAAGCGTGCTGAACGCTCGAACTCTGCTGGCAGTCGCTGCGGGAACAGGCGTTCGAGCGAAGCCGCGACGGCATAAACGAACAACAACCCGGCCACGACCCCTTCCTAGAATGGCTTTTCTTCATCGCACACGCCCCATGAAAGCCCGCGTCCTCACCGGCATCACCACCACCGGCACGCCCCACCTCGGCAACTACGTCGGCGCGATCCGCCCGGCGATTGCCGCGAGCCGCGAGGCCGGCGTGCAGAGCTTCTTCTTCCTGGCCGACTACCACGCGTTGATCAAGTGCGACGAGCCCGATCGCATCGAGCGCTCGCGGCTTGAGCTGGCCGCGACCTGGCTGGCTTGCGGGCTCGATCCGCAGCGCGTGGCCTTCTACCGGCAAAGCGACATCCCTGAGACGCCCGAGCTGACCTGGCTGCTGACCTGCGTCACCGCGAAGGGCCAGATGAACCGCGCGCATGCCTACAAGGCGGCGCTCGACGCGAACCTGGCGGCGGGCGAAGACGCCGACGCCGGCATCTCGATGGGGCTGTACAGCTACCCGATCCTGATGGCGGCCGACATCCTGCTGTTCAACGCGCACCGCGTGCCGGTCGGCAAGGACCAAGTCCAGCACATCGAGATGGCGCGCGACCTCGCGCAGCGCTTCAACCACCAGTACGGCCAGGGCCACGATCTGTTCGTGCTGCCGCAGGCCGAGGTGGAGGCCGAGGTCGAGCTGCTGCCGGGCCTCGACGGCCGCAAGATGAGCAAGAGCTACGACAACATCGTGCCGCTGTTCGAGGGCGGCGCGAAGGGCCTGCGCGACGCCGTGGCGCGCATCGTCACCGACTCCAGGCTGCCCGGCGAGCCGAAGGAGCCGGAGGGCACGGCGCTCGTCGCGATCTTCGATGCGTTCGCGAGCGCCGACGAGCGCGCGGCCTTCCGCGCCGAGCTGCGCGCCGGGCTCGGCTGGGGCGATGCGAAGCACAGGCTCGTCGAGCAGATCGATCGCGAGCTCGCGCCGATGCGCGCGCGCTACGACGAATTGATGAGCCACCCCGAGCGCATCGAGGAAACGCTGCAGGCCGGCGCCCAGAAGGCGCGCGCGGTCGCGAAGCCCTTCCTCGAAAGCCTGCGGCGGGCCGTGGGCCTGCGGCCGATGCTGGCGGTGCCGGCGTCGATCGCGAGGCCGGCCGCGGCGAAGGACGGCCCGGTCGCGCTCGCGAACTTCAAGCAGTACCGCGAGACCGACGGCCGCTTCCATTTCAAGCTCGTCGATGCCGCCGGGCAGACGCTGCTGCAAAGCGACGGCTTCGCCGAAGGCCGTGAGGCCGGCGCCTGGGTCAAGCGGCTGAAAGCCGAAGGCGCCGCGGCGCTGGCCGGCGCGCCGGTGCGGCGCGGCGCGGGCGTCGATGCGCAGCGCGTCGAGGCGGCGCTGGCCGCGCTCGTCGCGGCCGAACCGGCGCCGTGAAGCGCGACGACCTCGTGCCGACCATGGCCGGCATCCACATCAACGACATCGAATCCGCCATCAACTGGTGGCGCGAACGTTCGCCGTCGCCCGACAACGTCAGCGCCTGCCCCGAAGTGCGCGCGCTGGCCGAGGTGTACGCGCTGCTCGTCTACTACCGCGAGTCGCAGTGCGACGAGGCGACGATGCCGCCAAAGGCCCGCGACGCCTGGCTCGCCTGGTACGCGACCACGCCCGACGCGCCCTGCATCGCGATCTGCTCGACCAGCCAGGGCGACTCGGTGTGCAAGGGCTGCGGCCGCACCGAGGGCGAGGTGCAGCACTGGCCGGCGATGAGCCCCGGCGCGAAGCGCGCGGTGTGGCGGCGCATCACGCACGAGGGGACCGCGTGGCGGTTCAACCGCTATGCGGAGCGCGGGGCCGAGACGAGCGAGGCCGCAGCCGTCGGCACGCCGCCCGGCGCCGCCTGAGCCTGCGGGCGTGGTTCACCCCATGGCCCGCAACGCCGCCTCGGTCGCCGCGTCGGCCGGGTAGAACAGCTCGACGGTCAGCTCGGCCAGCGTCACGTCGCGCGGCGAGCCGAAGGTCGCGAGCGTAGTGAACAGCGACAGCCGCACGCCGCCGAGTTCGAGCACGCAGGGGATCAGCAGCGCGGGCGCGTCCTCGGGCGCGCCCTGCTCCCGCGGCTCGCGAGCGAGTGCCGCGACGTTCGGCCAGGCCATCACCTCCGCGGCGAGCGCGAGCGTCGCGGCGTCGGTGCTGGATGCGGCGACGCGCTGCAGTTCGTCGATCAGGTAGCGGCCCCAGTCCGCGAAGTTGAGCGTCCATGCGGCCATGCCCTCGGGGTGCAGGCTCGCGCGGAACACGTTGAGCGGCGGCCCTTGAAGGAAAGCCGGCAGCTGCGCGACCAGCGTCTTCGCCGCCGCGTTGGCGAGCACGACGTTCCAGTGCCGGTCGAGCGCGACGCCGGGATAGGGGTGGTGCGCGTCGAGCAGCCGTTGCAGCGCCGCGCGCACGCCTTGCAGACCCGGCGCGCCGAGCTGCGTCTCGGAAAAGCGCGGCGCGAAGCCGGCGGCGAGCAGCAGCCGGTTGCGCTCGCGCAGCGGCAGCCCCAGCTGCTCGGCCAGCGCGAGCAGCAGCTCGGCGCTCGGCTTCGCGCGGCCGGTCTCGACGCAGCTCAGGTGCCGCGTCGAGACGCCGGCGTCCAGCGCCAGGCTCAGCTGGCTCAGGCGCCTGCGCTCCCGCCAGCCGCGCAGCAGCTCGCCGACCCTGGCGGTGCCCGACTCGGCGAGCGCGCTCATCCCTTGAAGGGGTTCGCGGTCGCGAACCACAGGCCGATGCCGGTCGCGATGATGAAGGCACCGTCGGTCACGCCCGCGGTCAGGAAGTACTTGGTCTGCAGCGTGTCGATCAGCTCCGGCTGCCGTGCCGCCGCCTCGAGGAACTTGCTGCTCGAAAGCCCGATGCCGAGGCAGGAGCCGATCGCGGCGAGGCCGATCAGCAGGGCGACGGCGAGCGGCAGGACGTCGAAGGCGGGCATGGACTTCTCCTCGGATGGGTCGGGAATTGATGGCCTCAGTGTGGGACGCCGGGGTCAAGGCGTCGATGACCTCCCGGGTCAAGCCGGAAGGCGCATGGGCAACCGCCGCTGCGACCCGGACGGCCGGCTCACGCGGGAATGGGCGTTGCCAGAGAGAGGAACGCGCCGTCTCGCGCGCGCAGCCAGGCCACAGGAAAGGACCCCGCCATGACCATGCTCGACAAAGTGATCGCCGCCGTCACCCCACCCGAAAGCGAAGCCGCCCGCGCCGAGGCCCGTGCGAAGGCGCGCGAAAAGGCCGTTCCCGGCGGCTGGCTCGAAGCCGTGCTCGACCACCACCTGCAGATCGAGGACAGCTTCGCCGCGGTGCGCAACGCGAGCGACGCGACCAGCCGCCGCGGCGCGCAGAAGCAGCTGGCGGTGCTGCTGACCGGCCACTCGCTCGCCGAGGAGGCGGTGATCTACCCGGCGCTCGCGCTCAACGGCGAAAAGGCGCATGCCACCTCGGCCTACACCGAGCAGAGCGCAGCGAAGGTGCAGCTCGCCGGCCTCGACGAGCTCGACCCGATGAGCCAGGATTACCTCGACAAGCTCGAACACCTGCGCGGCGCGGTGCTGCACCACGTGTACGAGGAAGAGAAGAACTGGTTCTGCGACTTGCAGGACAAGCTCGACAAGGGCGCGCACGACAAGCTCGCGGCGCGCTACGCCGAGGAATTCCGCCGCTACATCGGCATGGCGCCGCCGCAGCGCGGGGCGCAGGGCATGGCGCAGGGGATGTCGCCGGGCTACGCGCAGGGCATCGCGCCCTGAGGCCGCCTCCGCCGCGCATCGAGCGCGACTGCCTCGGCCAGCCGCGCCGACGACGCCCCCGCGGCCCGGCCGATCGAGGCGTCGCCGGCCGGCTCAGCCGGCGGCACGCAGCGGCAGCGCCAGCACGAAGCAGCTGCCGCCGTGCTCGCGCGGCTCGCACCAGACCGCGCCGCCGTGGTGGCGCGCGATCTGGCGCACGAGGCTCAGGCCCAGGCCGACGCCGCCTTCGTGCTCGGCATGTCCCGGCAACCGGTAGAAGGGCTCGAAGATGCGCTCGCGCTGGTCCTCGGGCACGCCGGGGCCACGGTCGTGCACGCGGATCTCGGCACGTTCGCCGGCGCGCTGCAGTTGCAGCACCGGCGCCTCGCTGCCGCCGTAGCGGCGCGCGTTCTCGAGCAGGTTGCGCAGCGCGCGGCGCAGCAGGCGCTCGTCGCCGGGCAGCGTCGCGGGCAGCCGGGCGTCGGGCGCTTCGAGCAGCGCGTCGACGCGGGCCGCTTCCTCGGCCGCGAGCGCGAGCAGATCGACGGGATCGCGCGGCGCCTCGGCGGCCTGGGCGCTCAGGTTCTGGCGCGCGTCGAGCCGGCTCGCGAGCAGCACCTCCTCGACCAGCGCGTCGAGCTCGCCGATGTTGCGCTCGATCTCCTGCTTGAGCCGCGGCTGCTGCGCGGCGGGCGCCGTCTCCAGCATCGCCAGCGCCATCTTCAGGCGCGCCAGCGGCGAGCGCAGTTCGTGGCTGGCATTGGCGAGCAGCGAGCGGTGCGAGGCGAGCAGCGTCTGCACCCGTTCGGCCGCCGCGTTGAAGCTGGCGGCGACCGCGGCGACCTCGTCGCGGCCCGAGGCGTCGACGCGGCGCGTCAGCTCGCCGGCGCCGAAGTCCTCGACGCCCTGCTTCAGCGCTTCGAGCCGGCGCGTGAGCCGGCGCACGACCGGGTAGGCGCCGGCGGCGACCGCGACGAACAGCACGCCCAGCGTGATCACGACCCCGATGCCGCGCATGAAGAAGGGCGGCGACTCGGGCAGGCCGCGCCCCCCGCCGTCGGGCCGCCGCGGGCCGCCGCCGCGCACCACGAGCAGCGTGCGGCCGTCGCTCATCGCGACGCGCTGCGGCGTGCGCCGTTCGCCGGGGTTCAGCGAGCGCAGCGGGCGATCCTCGGCGGGCGGCGCGGCGCGGCCGGCGGGATCGACGGCGTCGGGCGGCGCCTCGGCGGCGCTCGCATCGGGCGGCTCGCCGGTGAGCCGCGCGTACATCGGTGCGGTCGCGATGCGCTTGCCGGCGACGTCTTCCAGCGCCAGCGCGAGCCGCAGCCGCGCCGACCATTCGAGCAGCTCGCGGCGCTGCTCGGCCTCGTCGGCCTCCGGCGGCGGCAGCGCGCCTTGCAGCAGCTCGGCCCAGGCGGCGAGGCGATCGCTGGTCGCGGCCGCGTAGCGTGCGCGCTCGTGCTCGATGTTGCGCTGGACCAGCCAGCCGGAGACCAGCGCGAACAGCAGCAGCGCCGCGACGACGGTGAGCCAGATGCGCAGGTACAGCGTCTTCATGCGCCGCCCGGTCGCGCCCGAGCGCCTCGGCTCACGACTCGGCGTCCTGCTTGCGCGCGAACACGTAGCCGGCGCCGCGTACGGTGAGGATGCGGCGCGGCACCTTCGGGTCGTCCTCGATCACCGCGCGGATGCGCGAGACGTGCACGTCGATCGAGCGGTCGAAGGCCTCGAGCGCATGGCCCTTGAGCGCATCCATGATCTGGTCGCGCGTGAGCACGCGGCCCGGCGCGCGGGCCAGCACCAGCAGCAGGTCGAACTGGTAGCTGGTGAGGTCGCAGGGCCTGCCTTCGAGGCGCGCCTGGCGCCCGCCGGGGTCGATCTCGAGCCGGCCGAAGCGCAGCACGTCGTCGTCGGCGGCCTGCGGCTGGGCACGGCGCAGCAGCGCCTTCACGCGCGCGAGCATCTCGCGCGGCTCGAAAGGCTTGGGCAGGTAGTCGTCGGCACCGATCTCGAGCCCGACGATGCGGTCGAGCGGCTCGCCGCGGGCGGTGAGCATCAGCAGCGGCAGCGCGCGGTGGCGCGGCGAGGCGCGCAGCTCGCGGCAGAGGTCGAGGCCATCGCCGTCGGGGAGCATCAGATCGAGCACCAGCGCATCGACCGGCGTGCCGCGGTCGAGCCGCTGCCGGCCCGCGGCCAGCGAGCCGGCGGTCTCCACCTCGTAGCCCGCCTGGCGCAGGTAGTCGCCGAGCATGCCGGTGAGGCGGGCGTCGTCGTCGATCAGCAGCAGGCGGGCGGCGGTCATCGGTCGGTCAACCCTTCGGCGTTTCGAGCTGCCGGCGTTCCTGCATGTGGCGATTCATCATGTCGTGCCGCGCCTTCATTTTCTCGGCCAGCTTGGCGCGCTGCTCCGGGCTGAGCACGCGGCTCGCGTCGAGCATCGCCTGCAGCATCCGCCGCGATGCCTGGTCGTGCTGCGCGAGCATCTGCTGGCGCAGCGTCTCGGCGGCGTTGGCGTCGACCGTCGGCTGGGAGAACAGCTGCAGCTGGCGCTCGCGCAGTTCGCGGCCGGACTGGCGGATCGTCTTCAGGTCGTCGCGCGCCGCCTGAGCGATCTGGCGCAGCTGGGTGCGCTGTGCGTCGGTCGCGTTCACCTCGTCGAACACGCGCTCCAGCATGCGCGGCGAGCCCATCATGAAGCCGCCGCCTTCGTGGCCGCCGTGGCCGGGGCGCGCCCAGGCGCTCAGGCTGAACGCGCTGGCGAGCGCCAGCAGCGTCGCCATCACGAACACCCGCGTGCGCGGCAGGGAGAGATTCAGTCCATTCATCGGAGATCCTTTCCTTCGCCTTCGATCAGGCTGGAGGCATCGTCGGCCGCAGCGGTGAAGCGTGCTTGGGCCGCCGGTAAAGATCTGCGAAGGCGGCCGACTCAGGCGCCGCCGGCGCGCCGGGCCAAGCCCTCGATGGCGAGCCGGTAGCCGTCGATGCCGAAGCCCACGACGATGCCGGCGGCCACCGGCGAGAGGTAGGAGTGGTGCCGGAACGCCTCGCGCGCATGCACGTTCGAGATGTGCACCTCCACCACCGGCACCGCGACGCCCTTGATCGCGTCGTGCAGCGCGACCGAGCTGTGCGTGTAGGCGCCCGCGTTGAGCACCACGCCGATCAGCGTGCCGGCGGCATGCGCGGCGGCGGCGGCGTGGATCGCGTCGATCAGCTCGCCCTCGTGGTTGCTCTGCCGGCACTCGACCGTGTGGCCGAGGCGCACGGCGGTGTCGCGGCACAGCGCCTCGACGTCGGCCAGCGTCTGTGCGCCGTAGACCGAAGGCTCGCGGCGGCCGAGCAGGTTGAGGTTGGGGCCGTTGAGGATCAGCAGCTGGGGCATGGCGGGGCAGCGGGGCGCGTGCGGCGAGGCCGCAACGGTAAGGCCTGACGGCCGGGGCCGGGCGTCGCGTTTGCCGTAAGGCCGGCATGGCTCAGGCGCTCGACGATGCCGCGCTGCTGATCGTCGACATGATCGGCACCTGGCAGTTCCCGGACGGCGCGGCGATGCTCGCCCGCGCGCAGGCGATCGCGCCGCGCATCGCGCGGCTCGCCGCGGGCTTTCGCCGCGCCGGACTGCCGGTGGTCTACGTGAACGACAACCACGGCCAGTGGCGTTCGGACTTCAAGCATCTGCTGGCGGCCGCGGCCGGCGCCGGGGCGGCGCAGGCCCGGCTCGTCGAGCGGCTGAAGCCAGCCGACGACGACTACTTTGTGCTCAAGCCCAAGCACTCGGCCTTCTACGCGACGCCGCTGGAGCTGCTGCTCGACCACCTCGGCAGCCTTCGGCTCGTGCTGACCGGCGTGACCGCCGACCAGTGCGTGATGGCCACCGCGATGGACGCCAAGCAGCGCGAGCGGGAGGTCATCGTCGCCGGCGACGCGGTGGCGGCGCTCGACGACGCCCGCACCGAGGCCGCGCTCAGGCACTGTCGCGAGGCGCTGCAGATCGCGACCTGCAGCACCGCCGAGCTCGAAGCGAAGCTGCCGGTCGGCCGTCCGCGCGGCTGACGGCCGGCATCGCGCGGGCGCGGCGGCGGTGGCCGGAGCCGCGGGCGCCCCGCTTGCCGTGAGGGCTGTACGCAGCCGGCGCGGCGCCCGCCCGCCGGCCCTTGTTCCCTTTCCTTCACGGAGTACGCCCATGTCACAGATCGACAACCTCTCGGACCTCTACATCGACGAGCTCAAGGACCTCTGGTCCGCCAACGACCAGATGGCCAAGGTGCTGAAGAAAATCTCGGCGAGCGCGAGCCATCCCAAGCTCAAGCAGGTGCTGGAAAAGTCCCAGCAAGGCATCGCCAGCCATACCGACCTCCTCAAGGCGCTGATCGCCAACCAGGGCGAGGAGGTCGCCAAGGAACACTGCAAGGGCATGGAAGGGCTGGCCGCCGAAGCGATCAAGCACACGCTCGAGGACGCGCCGGCCCAGGGCCCGGTGCGCGACGCCGCGATCATTGCCCAGTACCAGCGGATGACGCACTACGGCATCACCGGCTTCGGCACGGCCGCCGCGTTCTCGCAGGCGCTGAAGCTCGACGACGACAACCGGCAGTTGAAGGCGGCGGTCAAGGACATGTACCGCGCCGACGAGCTCGTCAGCGAGCTCGCCGAGGCCGCCGTCAACCAGCAGGCGGCGCAGGAGTAGCCGGCACCCCGCGACGCCACGCCCGCCCGCCGTCCGATGGCAGCCGCCCCGACTCCGCGCGCAGACGCCGACGCCGACGCCGACCCGACCCGCCTCGCGCGGGTCATCGGCGCTCCGCTGCTCTTCCTGTTCATCCTGGGCGACGTGCTCGGAGCCGGCGTCTACGCGCTGGTCGGCAAGATCGCCGGCGAGGTGGGCGGCGCGACCTGGGCGCCGTTGCTGCTCTCACTGGTGCTCGCGCTGCTCACCGCGGCCTCGTATGCCGAGCTGGTCACCAAGTACCCGCGCGCCGGCGGCTCGACGGTGTTCGCAGCGCGTGCCTTCCGGTTGCCGCAGGTCTCGTTCCTCGTCGGCTTCTCGATGGTCGCCGCGGGCGTCACCAGCGCCGCCGGGCTCGCGCTCGCCTTCGCCGGCGACTACCTGAGCCCGCTGGTCGACGTGCCGCCGCTGCCGGCGGCGCTGGCCTTCCTCGCCGCGATCGCGCTGCTGAACGCGCGGGGCATACGCGAGTCGCTCGGCGCCAACGTCGTGATGACGCTGATCGAAGTGGCCGGGCTGCTGCTGGTGGTGGGCCTGGCGCTGGCCTTCGTGCTCGGCGGCCAGGGCACGACCGAGCGGCTCACCGAGTTCCGCAGCGGCGTCTCGCCGGGCAGCGCGATCCTCGGCGCGGCGCTGATCGCGTTCTATTCGTTCGTCGGCTTCGAAACCTCGGCCAACATGGCCGAGGAGGTGCGCGACGTGCGGCGCGTCTATCCGCGAGCGCTGTTCGGCGCCTTGCTGGTGGCCGGCGCGATCTACGTCGCGGTGGCGGTCGCGGCCACCGCGGTGCTGAGTCCCGCGGAGCTGGCCGCATCGTCGGCGCCGCTGCTCGATGTGGTGCGCGCGACGGGCTACGGCGTGCCGCCGGTGCTGTTCGGCGTCGTCGCCTTGATCGCGGTGGCCAACGGCGCGCTGCTCACGATGATCATGGCCAGCCGGCAGGCCTACGGCATGGCCGAGGAAGGGCTGGTGCCGTCGATCTTCGGCCGCGTGCTGCCGGGGCGGCGCACGCCGTGGGTCGCGATCGTCGCCACCACGCTGGTCGCGATGCTGCTGACGCTGACCGGCACGCTTACGGCGCTCGCCGAGACGGTCGTGCTGCTGCTGCTGTTTGTCTTCATCAGCACCAACCTCGCGGTGCTCGTGCTGCGCCGCGACGGGGTGACCCGCCCGCATTTCCGTGCGCCGACGGTGCTGCCCGTGCTGGCGCTGGCTTCCTGTGCGCTGCTGCTCACGCAGCAGTCGGCGGGAGCCTGGCTGCGCGCTGGAGCGCTGCTGGCCGCCGGCGCGGTGCTCTACGCGCTGTCGGGTTCGCGCCGGCGCGCGACGGCGGCCCTGCAGGCGCCGTAGGCGCCATCGGCCCGATCACGCCGCGGCCCGGCAGCGCGCGAGCGCCCTGCCCTCAGGACCGCACGATCAGCTGCAAGCCGATGCGCAGGCCGCGCTCGTAGGTTTCGTCGAAGCCCGCGCTCGGCGCCACGGGCGCGTCGGGCCCGGCGCGCAGCGGCGCCGGGAACAGCCGCGGCCACAGGGACTGAAGCGCCGAGCGCATCACCACGCGCGCCGCGCCGTCCGCGGGCGTCAGCGCGACGCCGGCCCAGCGCCCGCCGGCATCGAAGACGGCCGCGCCCTGCACCGCGGCCGGCCCTGGCACGTCGATGCCCAGGCGGCGAACGCCCGCCGAGGCCCCGTCGGGCATGCCGTGGAAGCCGGCGTGCAGGCGCGGCCAGGCCGCGGCGCCGGTGGGATCCGGGCGGTGCACGAGCACGCTGCCGGGGCTGCCCGGGAAGGGGTCGCGCGGCGCGCTGGCCGCGCCGCCTGCGGGCAACGCGGTCGCGAGCTCGATCAGCGCCACCGTCGACCCGCCGGGGCCCGGCTCGACCACCCGGCCCTTCGCCGTCTGCCCCAGCCCGTTGCGCAGCCAGAGCTCGCGCGTTCCGCGCAGGGCCGCCGCCGCGGTCAGGGCCTGGCGGCCGCCTTCGAGCAGCACGGCCGAGCCGGCGACGCGCGCCGAACGGGGCACGGTCACGCCGCTCGCATACGGCGCAAGCCGCAGCGGCGGCGCGAGCAGGGCACCGGCGGGCAAGGCGGACGACGGGCCGATCAGCTCGCGCACGCGGGCGATCGGCGCGGCGTCCGGATCGATCCCGGCCGCGCCGTCGAGCATGCGCAGCGCCTGCACGTCCTGCGCGCCGCGCGACAGCAGCCAGGCGTACAGCAGCGCGCCGCCGACCACTTGCCGGTGCGCCTGCGCGGTGTGCGCGACGAAGGCGATCGCGCGGCGGTATTCGCCCTGCTGCATCCAGGCGCCACCAGCGACATCTCGGTGTCCGCCGCATGCGCCTTCTGCGCGGCGAGCTCGAAGTGGCGCAGCGCCGACTCGGCATCGCCGGCAGCGAGGGCGCGTTCGCCGGAGGCCAGCAGCGCCTCGCGCTCGGCGTCGTGCGCGGGCGATGCGGCCGCGGCGTGCGGCGCCGAAGCGGCGAGCGCACGCCAGCGCTCCATCACCTGAGTGGCGCGGTCGCCCGGCGCGCCGGCGCGCGCCGCGCCGCTGCCCGCCAGGGCCGCGGCGATCAGCAGCCCGCGGCGGCGCGGGCCGCGGCGCTGCGGCGCGGCCCGCGCATTCAAGGGTTGGTGGCCGCGCCGCCCGGGCAGCTGCTGCCGCCCACGCGCTGGATGCGTGCGCTGCCGGCGTCCTCGGCCTCGGTGCCCGGCGCGTACGCGGGGGCGGGCGCCTTGTAGCGCGCCATGTAGGCGACCAGCGCGTCGATGTCCTGCGCACCGCCCAGGCGGTTCGTGCCGTTCAGGAAGCTGGTGTAGCCGTCGCCGCCGTCGGCCATGAAGTTGTTGACGGTGACGCGCCAGGTGCGCGTCGGCATCTGCACCACGCCGGCCGCGTCGACCAGCGTCTCGGTCGTCGCGCCGCGCGTCAGCGTCACGTTGCGGATGCGTGCGTCGCAGGCCTGGGCGCCGTCCCAGGTGTACTTGAAGCCTTTGCTCGGCAGCATGATCCGCGTGGCCGTCGCCGACTGTCCGCGGCAGCCGGCGAACTGCTGCTCGAGCACGTTCTTCAGGTCCTGCGTCGTCAGCGTCAGCGTCACCAGGCTGTTGCCGAACGGCTGCGTCGTGAAGGCTTCGCCGTAGGTGACGTTGCCGTCGCCTTCGCCGACGCTCTGCGCGAAGGTGAAGCCCGGCGTGCGCACGCCGCCGCGGTTCATGAACGCGATGACCGCGTCGCCGAAGCCGGCCGGCGCGGTGGCCGCGAGCTGCGCGTCGGCGATCAGGTTGCCCGCGAGCATGTTGCAGGCGGCGTCGGCGTTGCTGTTGGGCAGCTCGGCGGTGATCGAGCCGATGACCTGGTTCGCGATCGGCGAGACCAGGTTGCCGTAGGCCGCGACGAGCGCCTGCACCTGCGCGTTCGGCGTCACCGTCGTGTCGGTGCGATCGACGAGGCGGTTGGTCGCGGCGGCGGCCGTCACGTCGCGCGTCGCCGGGTCGATCGTCAGGTCGAGGTCGGTGACGACACGGCCGAAGGCGCTCGAGCTGGTGACCGGGATCGCGCGGCCGCTCGCGTTGGGCAGCCGGCAGTTGTAGGCCGAATGGGTGTGGCCGCTGACCACGGCATCGACCGCGTTGTCGAGCCGGCCGACGATCGCCGCGATGGCCGAGCCGGCGAGCTGGCCCTCGCACTGGTTGATGTCGGCAAGGCTGCCGGTCTGGAAGCCGCCCTCGTGGATCAGCACGACGACGGCCTCGATGCCCTGCGCCTTCAGCGTCGGCACCAGCGCGTTGACGGTGGCGGCCTCCTCGCGGAACTCGAGCCCGGCGACGCCGCTGGGCGTGACGATCGTCGGCGTCGCCCGCAGCGTCATGCCGACGAAGGCGATGTCGACGCCGTTGATGCGTTTCACGCCGAATGCCGGCAGCAGCGGCTGGCCGGTCGCGGTGCTGACGACGTTGGCCGACAGCCACTTGAACTTCGCGCCCTCGAAGGGCACGGGCGTGCCGACCGCCGCGCCGCGGCAGCTGTTCGGATCGTTCGCGCCGGCCGTCTGCTTACAGCCGCCGTTCTGCAGGCGCAGCAGCTCGGCCGCGCCCTTGTCGAACTCGTGGTTGCCGACCGAGCTGAATTCGAGGCCGATGCGGTTCAGCGTCTCGACCGAGGGCTCGTCGAAGAACAGCGAGGAGATGAGCGGCGTCGCGCCGACCAGATCGCCGGCACCGACCACCACGTGGTTCGGGTTCTGCGCTTTCAGCTTCGCGACATGGCCGGCCAGGTACTCGGCGCCGCCGACCGCCGGCCGCTGCGCGCTCGGCACCGCGGTGCTCGTGCCGAAGCTGCCGGGCGACTGCAGGTTGCCGTGGTAGTCGTTGAAGCCGATCACCTTCACCTGGAAGGCGGGCGCCGGCGCCGGCGGCGCGTCGTCGTCGCCGCCGCAGGCCACGACGGTGGCCAGGGCCAGTGCGGCAAGGCAGGCGCTCATCGTCGACATCTCCATGCCGGTCTCCATGCGGGGCCTGCTCGGGCTCGCTCGGGGCTCAGCGCTCGCAGCCGCGCCGCTCTTCGCGCGTGAGGCACTCGGCATACGCCGGATCGCTGCTCAGGCGGTGCAGCACGCGCGCGGCCACCGCGGTGTCGGGGAAATCGGTGAAGACGCCGTCGAGGCCGAGCGCGAAGAACTGCAGGACCTCGTTGACCGGGTTGCCGGCGTAGCTGCCCGCCAGGCGCGCCGCTTCGTTGCGGAAGGTGTAGGCGTGCACCAGCAGGCCGGCCTTGTGCGCGCGCTGGATCAGGTCGCTCGGCGGCAGCGTCTTCAGCGCCGCTTCGCCGGGCGCGGTGCCCGGCGGGCTGGTGGCCGCGGTGCTGACGATGTAGCGCTTCCACGGGCCGATGCCGTCGGCATAGCGCCTGACCTCCTTCAGCCCCTCGTCGGTGGTCAGGTAGGCGAAGGTGCGCGCGAGCAGCTCGGGCCGGCCCGAGGCCGTCCAGTCGTAGGGCCGGTCGTAGGGCGCGGTGAAGTCGAGGCTGCCGTCGGGCCTGACGTCGTTGGCGTCGATCAGCTGGACCAGCCTGACGCGCGTCATCTTGTTGAGCGCGACAAGGTTGCCCTGCTCGAAGGACTGGATGAACACCGGCGCCTCGCGGTAGTTCCAGCCGTGGCGGGTGAGCACCTGCAGCAGCTTCTCCTCCAGCGGCAAGCCGAGCGCGCGGTGGTAGGTCGGGTGCTTGGTCTCGGGGTACACGCCGACCGTGCGGCCCAGCTCGCGGCCCTTGCGCTGCGCGAGGCGCACCACCTCGTCGAAGGTCGGGATCTCGAACTTGCCGTTGAACTGCTGGGGTCGCTCGGCGAACGGCTGCCGTGCGCGCAAGGTCTTGATCTCGGCCAGCGTGAAGTCGCTCGCGAAGAAGCCCGACTCCGCCGCGCCGTCGACGAGCCAGCCGCTGCGCCGGCGCGAGGCGAATTCGGGCCGCGAAGCGACGTCAGTGGTGTGGGTGATGTTGGGCTCGTGCCGCGCGATCAGGTGGCCGTCCTTGGTCGACACGAGATCGGGCTCGATGAAGTCGGCGCCGAGCTCGATCGCGAGCGCATAGCTCTCCAGCGTGTGCTCGGGCAGGTAGCCGCTGGCGCCACGGTGGCCGATCACCAGCGGCGCCTCGGCAGCCGGGCGCGGGCCGCGGTCGCCGTCGCGCCAGCCGTGCGCGTGAGCGGTGTGGTCGACGACGTTCAGGCCGCCGGCCACGGCCAGCGCGGCAAGCATCGCAGTGAAGATTCGCATGGGGCTCCTCGGTACTCGGATCGGTGGAGCGGCACGCTAGGCGAGCGGCGTGACGTGTCGGTGACGCGTGGTGCCTGCTTCAACCCCGGTAATACCCGCCGCCGCGGCGCTTGGGCGCGAGCGTCTTGCTGAACACCGCAGTGCCGTCGAGATCGCGCAGATCGACGCGGAACTGGCCGCGCCCGTCGATGTTCACTTCGCCGAAGCGCAGCGCTGCGACAAGCCCGGCGCGTTCGGGCGGGTGAGGACGCGACAATCGCGGCCGCGCCACGACCGGCAACCGCCCATGCCGAAGAACGAGGACGAGCCCGCGCTCGCGCTGAAGGAAGCCTGCCTGCGCGCGGCGCGCGAGGTGATCGCCGAGCGCGGCGTGGAGCAGCTGAGCCTGCGCAGCTGCAGGAGCACGTGATGCACTCGATCGGCGCTGCGTTGGACGCGCCGCCGCAGGCCAAGGCCGTGCGCAGAGCCGCTCGGTCGCCGCGTCGCTCGTGACGCATGCGCTTTTTCGGACAGGAGCGATGGAGACACTGCAATGATTCGATGCATCGTCGTCGATGACGATGCGGACATCCGCAACGCCTTGCAGCAGCTCTTGCAGCGCTTCGGCATGAGCGTCGCAGCCGCGGCGGACGGTCGCGGCATGCGCCGCCTTCTCGCCGTCCACCGCTACGACGTGGCCGTCCTCGACCTGATGCTTCCCGACGAGAACGGCCTGGCGCTGTGCCGTTGGGTCCAGTCGACCCACGACCTGCCGGTGATCATGCTCACCGCCCACGGCGACCCGGCCAGCCGCGTGCTGGGCCTCGAGATGGGGGCCGACGACTACCTCGGCAAGCCGTTCGAACCCCGCGAGCTGGTCGCCCGCATCCACGCGGTGCTGCGCCGCGTGCACAAGCGCGCACCGGCTGCCGAGCCCCAGCCGGCGAGCGTCGCCTTCGACGGTTGGCGCTTCGAGCGCACGCGGCATCAGCTGCTGTCGCCGCGCGGCTTGGTCGTGGCGCTGTCGCAGGCCGAGTACCGACTGCTGTCGGCATTCGTCGAGCGGCCAAGGCGCGTGCTCACCCGCGAGCAGTTGATCGAGCAGACGCGCGCCTCGGGTGTCGAGGTCAACGACCGCAGCATCGACCTCGCGGTCTCCCGGCTGCGCCAGAAGCTCGACGAGCCGCCGCGCGCCCCGCGCCTGATCCGCACCGTGCGGGGCGAGGGCTACTGCTTCGACGCCGAGGTGCAGCGATGAAGGCTTTCGGCTTGAGCGACACGCTGGCGAAGCGCCTGTTCGTGCTGATGTGGGTGGCGCTGGTCGCGAGCCACTTCGCCGGCTACGCCGCCGTGCATGGTCTGCTGCTGTGGTCGGGGCACGCGCCGAGCCGCAGCGGCATGGCGACGCTTCCATCGCTGCCGCCGACGCCCGGCGTACCCGGGCCGGCCGGCCGCGACGGTGTCGCACCGAACCTGCCGACGCAGGTGCTGCTGCTCGACTACGGCGTTCGCATCGCCGTCATCGCGCTGGCCGCCTGGTTGGGCTCGCGCTGGCTGGCGGCGCCGATGCGCCAGCTGGCCCTGGCGTCGCGCGCATTGAACGATTCGCTTGCCGGCGCCGCGCCGTCGGCGTCTCTCGACGAGCATCACGGAACCCGCGAGGTGCGCGAGGCGGCGCGCGTCTTCAACCTGATGGCACAGCGACTGCGCCAGCAGTTCCGCGCTCGTGGGCTGATGGTCGCTGCGATGTCGCACGACCTGCGCACGCCGCTGACCCGCCTGCGCATGCGCATCGATTCGATGGGTGCCGATGCCGAACTGCAAAAGCGTTCCGCCGACGACATCCAGGAGATGAACCGCCTTATCGACACGGTGCTCGGCGTGTTCCGCGGCGACGTGCTCGGCGAACCCGAGCCCTTGCAGGACACCGCGGTGCACGCGCTGCTGCAGTCCCTGGTCGACGACCTCGCCGAGCAAGGATTCACGGTGCGACTGCTGCCTGCCGAAGGCGACCCCGCTCGCGCGATTGCGCGCTGCGAGCCTGCGGCGCTGCGCCGCGTGCTCGACAACTTGCTCAGCAACGCGCTGCGCTATGCCGGCGCGGCCGAGGTGTCTCTGCACACGACGCGCGACGAAGTAAGCATCGCGGTCGAAGACCGGGGCCCCGGCATCGATCCCGCGCATCTCGAGGCGGTGTTCGAGCCGTTCTACCGGCTCGAGGCTTCACGCAATCGAGCCACCGGCGGCACGGGACTGGGGCTCTACATCGCGCGCGAATTGACGCAACGCCAAGGAGGGCGCCTCTTGCTCTTGAACCGCGCGGGCGGTGGCCTGCGCGTCGAACTCGTCGTGCCGCGCGGCGGGCGGCGCGTGCGAGCGTGATGTGTCGGCCCGACACAAAGTGACGAAGCGGCCGACACAAGCCTCGCGAACAATCCAGGCTCCCTCCTCGATTCGCGAAGGTTTTCTGCATGCTTTCCATCGCTCGTGTGCGCGCCCTCGCGGTGGGCGCTCTGGTCGCTCTCGCAAGCCTCGGCGCGCATGCGCTCACGGCGCAGGAGCAAGCAAACAAGGACGTGGTGCTCGCCTTCTACGAAGCGGCGATCAACCAGAAGGACATCGACGCCGCGGTCGCCCACATCGGCCCGAAGTACATCCAGCACAACCCGCGCGCGGCCGATGGCGTCGAGGGCCTGAAGAGCTTCATCGGCGGCTACCTGAAGAAGGCGAACCCACAGTTGAAGGCGAGCATCAAGCGCGTCATCGTGCAGGGTGATCTCGTCGTGCTGCACGTGCACTCGGTGCCCGAGCCGGGCGCGCTGGGAACCGCGCTGGTCGACATCTTCCGGCTCGAGAACGGCAAGATCGTGGAGCACTGGGACGTGCAGCAGCCGGTGCCCGAGAAGCTTCCGCACGGCAACACGATGTTTTGATCGGTCGGGCGCCGCCGGCAGCCGCACCTGGTCCTGCGCGCAGCGGCGCCTGCTCGGCGCCAGGGCGTGGTCCCCTGGAATTGCATCCCCGGCGGACCCGCGGCGCGGGCCGCGTCGTCGAGACGGCAGGGCTGTGCGTGCGTACCGTCGGCGGAACGCGCGCACGTGGCGCACGTGGCGCACGAGGCCGGCACCGCCCACCTCGTTGCGCGACAGCCCGTCATACGGGCAATCTCGCGCTCGGACTTCTCCTCCCGGCCATGCAATCGCCGACTCCTGCCAATCATGTCCATGGTGATCACTCCTCGTCGTCTGCTGCACAAAAAGCAGCAGAGTAGGTGGCTCACCTGGCTCAGTTTTGGATCGGCGCAACCCTCAAAAGTGGCTCGGTTTTCGGCCGGCGACAACACCTCGGGTCAGTGGTGGCGGGTTCTGGTGGAGCCCGGTGCGCTGGTAGACATCGATGAAGTTCAGGCCCACAGCGTGGTGGCGAATGCGCACTTCACCCGGGCCGGTTCCCCGACTGCAATGTCGACCCATTGCATGGACTTCGCGCTGCCCTATGACTGAAGCTGAATGGTTTGCACCATGCGACAACTCCGTCACGTCTGTTGATGAGCCGCGCGGCCTACGTGAAGATCGAAGACGGCATCGGTCAGGCACTCTTCGGCCCGGGCAGCGACACCACCGAGATGTCCGACTCGTTGCCGGACTCGTCCGCCATTGCTGCGTTCAGCAGGCGATCGAGCAACGCATTGAACGCCGGCGCAGCGGCGCCGCCGGTCAGTGCTGCATCCAGTGTGGCGTGTGGCACCCACCCGCCGTGCGGATCGGGGCGATGGGTGGCTTCCAGCAACCTGCGCCCCAGTGTTTCGCGCTCGGCGGCGTCCAGCCCCGCAGCATCGATGATGGCGGCGTAGCTGTCCACCATGGACGCGTCGTCGTGCTGGATGCAGAGTTCGGCGATCGATGCGTCCTTGTGGCGAAGCGAGAGCAGCAGCGCGACCACATCGGCACCGCCGAGTTGGTTGCGGCGGCTCAGTTGACCCAGCGCGTCGCCGAAGTTGTCGGCGCTTTCCGGGGCATCGACGACAACGCTGCCGCCCATGCGTTCAAGAAAGGCAGCGCGTTCTTGTGGCGAATGCGCCTCGGCCACACTCACGAGCAATGGTCCGACCAGCGGTGCAGGCGCTTGCATCAGACCGAGCACCGACGCGAGATATGCGTGGGCGGCATCGCGGGTGCCGGGAGCGTCGGTCGCAGCACCGAATTCGTGGTTGATGGTCCAAGTGCCTCTGGCGGCGTCACGAGTGTGCGTATCGTTGAAAAGCGCCTGTCCGATGGCGTGTCGCGACGTGCTGTCCAGATCCAACGAATCGACAAGGTAGTGCAGGCGGGCACCGACGCCGACATCGGTGAGATGGCGGGGCAGGTCGTTCTTGCGCGCTTGGTGTGCCGTGATTCCGACCAGGATTGTTTGCAGATCGTCTGTGCCTAACCGATCGATCTTCATTTGATCGCGTAGCGTCTTGGACAGGTCGACCGTTGTCGAGGGGGCCGTCAATGCAACGGCTCCGGCGCGTTGCAGATAGTCGATGCGCCCGGCCCTGTCTCGTTGAGCAGCCAAGCCATTGAGCAAGGCATCGCGTGCCGGAAGCTCCGCATCGACGATGTGGAACAGGCTCGCCATCGACAAGCGGTCGGCGTCGCCGACGTACATGGTCAACTGGCGCTGGGCGCCAGCTGCGACCATCGGCTCGCCGTTCTTCTTTGCGTAGGCGCCATCGGGCACCACAACGAATTTCGTGACGGGGCCGTTGAAAGGAATTTCTTTGTCAGCGGAGTAATACTCTGATCGGTCCCGTGCATTGCGTATCAGATCCTTCATCGCAAGAGACCTGATCCTGGCCGGGTCCGTTTCCGTCAGGCGCACATGAGTCACTGTTTGGTTCGGGTCGTACAAACTTACCGAGTACGTCATGGTGCCTGGTGGCTTGCCGTCGATCTGCTTGGCTTTCAGAGACAGCGACATGGCATGGTTCCCCATCAGTACCAGCAGGTGCTGGGTGCCCGGTCCGTTCATGGCGGCGAACCGGTCCGACATCATCTGGCCCCACTCCGAATGACCCGCAAGAACGGTATCGGTGCCCGCGATCCTCAGCTCGTTGAAGCGGTCCTCCATCGCAGTGTCCACGTGCCGCTGCATGCGCGCGGGCGTGCCCATCAAGCGCTCGCGCTGCTGAGCCCGGTTGGTCGGCAGCACGGCGGTACGTCTGTCATGCGGAACCTGCTTGTCAGCATCCAGCTTCTGAGCGTCCAAGATGTCTCGAATCGCAAGGTGACGGCAGACGATTTGTTCCTGCGTGCCGCGCAGGAATCGGACTTTGCCGTTCAGGTCGACTTGCGTGCGTCCCAACTCGGCGTTGGCCAGATAGCTCTGGCCGACTGCGGAAGCGGTGCCGACCACTTGCCCGCCCGCGACATGGTTGATGCGGGTCTTCCGGTCCGCCGCGATCCTGTTCTCGACCTGTGTTCCCGGCGGTACGTTGATCTCCACCAACTCGGCACGCGCCAGGGTAAGCACGTCGCCCGTCGCGCCGCGCGCGTCCAACCGCTGCAACCGGGGCAGATCGGCAACCCATTGCGGCAGCGCAGGCAAATCGGACGGCAGGCGCAGCTCTTGGACATGGCTTCCGAGCAACGGGCCGATCTGCGCGGGCAGATGCGCCACCGCCTGCGAGTTGCGCGACGTCAGGTCGAGCAGCGGCACGCGCATCCGGTGGGCGGCCGTGATGTCCTTGGCAACTGCGCGGCGCGGATTGGGTGTCAGTGCTGCCAGCGGCCCGCCGGCGCCTGCATACGTGCCCAGCGCCTCGCGTACCTGGCTTTTGCGCTCTGCGGCGCCCTCTGGTGCGCTGGACTGCGTGCGCGAACCAAGCGGCAGGGAGGGGAAGCAGGAGATCGGCATTCGGGGGCCTTTGCATCGGTCGCACCCCATGGGGCGGCGACTCTCGGGCGTTCGCCTGGGAGCCAAGACCTGTATTGCCCCATTTGAAATGCCCGGGCCCGCCTGTGGCTTCAGCGAGCCGAAGCGATGGCTGTGAACGCGAACGTCCGGGCCGTCGCACGCCCCGCTGGCCGTGAAGGTGGGCTGCTCATGGACAGTTCAACTCGACGTGCCTGTGCAGCTCAAGCGGTGCGGCATGGCGATGCGACTGATCGTCGGGGATCGAACGGTCGCCGAAGCAGCGGCGGTCGATGCGAAGTTGGTTGCCTTGATTGCGAAGGCGCAGCGATGGTTCGCTGCGCTGGCCTCGGGTGAGTGCAATCGTCTGGCCGAGGTCGCCGCGCGGGATGGTGTCGGATCGCCCCACGTCGCGCGGGTGATGCGGCTGGCACTGCTTACGCCGGACATCGTGGGGCGCATCCGGACGGGTGAAGTGCCACCCGATTTAACCGCCGAACGGCTGAACCGGATCGGCGAGTTGCCGATCGAGTGGGGAGCTCAAAGGCGCTTGTTGGGCATGAGCGACTAGCGGTCCGCCGCGTCGCAGGGCTGGCCCCGCAGTGCGGGGTCTTTTTGTTGGGCGATGCACTTATCCGTACCGTCGACTGACCCTACTGAGAAAGGCCTCGACGAACGCGCCCAGCGCCGGCAAACAGCGCGCTCTGAGAAACCCCATCGCCGCGCTGGCCCGCACCGCGCGGGCCCGCCCAAGAAAAAGCCCGCGACGGGCGCGGGCTCGGACTAGCTGGCGGTGGGCCGAGTCCTCAGCGAACCCGTCTCAGCGGTGCGAGGGGCCTTAACAGGGACTTTTCGTACCTTTGTCAGCCGACTGTGGCGAAGTACCGACGAGAAAGATCAAACGTGACCGTCACTTGCGCGTGATGACGCGTCTTCTGCGTGTTCAGAAAACAGGGAACTCGCCGCGCCCGGAACAGGGACTTAGCGCCGCAATTCAGCGAAAACAACGTCGGGGATTGCGCCCCTCCCCAGAAGTCGCTTCGCGAACCCGCCTTCTCGGCAGAACGTGGCGATCACCGCAAGCGACGTCCCCAGCACGCGCGGTCCCCATTCGGGCTCCACCCACCAGGTCCCGCCAGCGCCCGTGAGAACGCCATTGGCTGTTCCCCACCGCCGGCACCGCCCAAGCGATGCCGACGGCGAGGTCAAGCGACTACGTCAAGGCTGCCAGTTCGCTGCGATGGTTGCACTCAAGGCCGTGCTGTAAGTTGGCGGCAGCGTCGTCTGGCCTACGGCCGGTGGTGCGAAGGCCGCCATCGCATCGACCAGCGCCTGAACACGGCTGTCGAGCAGGCGCAGGCCGCCCGCCGTCTGCAGAGTCTCGATGCGGTTGGCCGTGCTGCCGTACCAGTTGCCTACCGTCATTCGGTCGTTCGTGCCGATGACGCTGACCTCCAGATCCGAGCCGACCCGACGTAGCCAGATCTGGTCAGTGGCGATCCCGCTCAGGAACTCCAGCCGGTCGCTGCCGCCCGAGTCACGCACCGTGTCCTGCGCATCGCCACGGCCGAAGCGGTAGACGTCGGCCGAAGTCGTCGAGGTGTCGGTGAGCGTGTCGTTGCCGGCGCCGCCGATGTAGATGTCGGCACCTTCACCGCCCGTGAGCGTGTTTGCTGCCGCATTGCCCGTCAGTGTGTTGGCCAAGGCGTTGCCGGTGCCGTTGATGGCGGTGGTCCCCGTGAGCGTGAGGTTCTCGAGGTTGTTGCCCAGGGTCCAGGTGACCGCGCTGTTGACCGTGTCGGTGCCCTCGTTGGCGTTCTCGGTCACCACGTCGGTGGTGACGTTGACGAAGTAGCTGTCATCGCCCGCCCCGCCGAGCATCGTGTCGTTGCCGGTGCCCCCATCGAGCACGTCGTTGCCGGCGCCGCCGTTCAGCGTGTTGTTGGCGCTGTTGCCGGTGAGCACGTTGGCCAGGGCATTGCCGGTGCCGTTGATGGCCGTGGTGCCGGTGAGCGTCAGGTTCTCCAGGTTGTTGCCGAGCGTCCAGGTCACGGCGGACTGAACGGTGTCGGTGCCTTCGTTGGCGGCCTCGGTCACGACATCTGTGGCGACGTCGACCACGTACGTATCGTCCCCTGCGCCGCCGAGCAGGGAGTCGTTGCCGGTGCCGCCATTGAGCACGTTGTTGGCTGCATTGCCGCGCAGCGTGTTGGCGAGGGTGTTGCCGGTGGCGTTGATGGCCGCCGTGCCGGTCAGGGTTAGGTTCTCCAGGTTGTTGCCCAGCGTCCACGTGACGGCGCTGTTGACGGTGTCGGCGCCCTCGTTGGCGTTCTCGGTCACCACGTCGGTGCTGACATCGACGAAGTAGCTGTCCTCGCCTGCGCCGCCTACCAGCGTGTCGGTGCCCGCGCCGCCCTCGAGGGTGTCGTTGCCCGCCCCGCCGGTGAGCGTGTTGTTGGCGGCATTGCCCGTGAGCACATTGTTTAAGGCATTGCCGGTGCCGTTGATCGCCGTGGTGCCGGTCAAGACCAAGTTCTCGACGTTGGCACCAAGGGTCCACGTCACCGAGGACTCGACGGTGTCCGTACCTTCGTTCGCGATCTCGGTCACTACGTCGGTGGCGGCATCGACGACGTAGGTGTCGTTGCCGGCGCCGCCGATCAGCGCGTCGTTGCCGGCGCCGCCGTTGAGCGTGTCGTTGCCCGCGCCACCGGTCAGCATGTTCGCGGCGGTGTTGCCGGTGAGCATGTTGTCTTGCGTGTTGCCGGTGCCGTTGATGGCCGCAGTACCGGTCAGCATGAGGTTCTCCAAGTTAGCGCCCAAGGTCCAGGTGACCGAAGACTGAACAATGTCGAGGCCTTCGTTCGCGTTCTCTGTCACCACGTCGCCGGTGGCATCGACGACGTAGGTGTCGTTGCCCACGCCACCCAGCATCACGTCGTTGCCAGCCAGGCCGTTGAGCAGGTTATTGCCGGCGTTGCCGCGCAACGTGTTCGCGGCGCCGTTGCCTGTGGCGTTGATCGCTGCCGTGCCGGTCAGGGTGAGGTTTTCCAACTGATCGCCCAAGGTCCAGCTGATGGAGGCTTCGACGGTATCGGTGCCTCCACCGGCCAGCTCGCTCAGCACGTCGCCCGCGGAGTCCACGACGTAGGTGTCGTTGCCCGCCCCGCCGGTCATCGTGTCGGCGCCGGCGCCGCCATCGAGGCGATTGATCCGGGCGTTGCCGATCAGCGTGTTGGCCAGGGCGTTGCCGGTGGCGTTGATGTCGCCGGTGCCGGTCAACGTAAGGTTCTCGACGTTGGCGCTCAAGGTGTGGCTGAGGGCCGTCTCGACGCGGTCGATGCCTTGGCCCGCGGCCTCGATCACGACGTCGAGCGCATCGTCGACGAGGTACACGTCATCGCCGGCTGCGCCGGCCATCGTGTCGCCGCCAGCCCTGCCGTCGAGCCGGTTGGCGGCGGCGTTGCCGGTGAGCACGTTGTTGACGGAATTGCCCACGCCGTCAATGACTGCTGTGCCGGTGAGGGTGAGGTTTTCAAGTTCCGCGCCCAGCGTCCACGTCACGGCGGACTGCACGGTGTCGATGCCTTCGTTGACAAGTTCGGTCACGCGGTCGCCGGCGTCATCGACCACATAGGTGTCGTTGCCGGCACCGCCGAACATGCTGTCGCTGCCCGCCGCGCCATCGAGCACGTTGTTGCCGGCGTTGCCGCGCAGGGTGTTGGCCACGGTGTTGCCGATGCCGTTGATCGCGGCGATGCCCGTGAGCGTGAGGTTCTCGACCTCGGCGGCGAGCGTCCAGCTGATCGATGACTCGACCAGGTCGGTGCCGCCTGCGGCTAGCTCCAAGGTGGTGTCGCCGACGTTGTCGACAACGTAGGTGTCGTTACCGGCGCCGCCAGTCATCGCGTCGGCTCCCAAGCCGCCGTCCAGGCGGTTGTAGCCGGCGTTGCCGATGAGGGTGTTGGCCGAGGCGTTGCCGGTGCCGTTGTAGTTGCTCGTGCCGGTCAGGGTGAGCATTTCGACTTCGGCGTTCAGGGTGTGATGCGCCGAGGACTCGATGGCGTCGTAGCCGCCCCCGGCCAGTTCGACCACCACGTCGGTGGCATCGACCACATAGGTGTCGTTGCCTGCACCACCTGCCAGCATATCGGCCCCGCCTGCGCCACTGAGGCGGTTCGCGGCGCTGTTGCCGGTGAGCACATTGGCCCAGCCGTTGCCGGCGCCATCGACGGCGGCGTTGCCGGTGAGGGTGAGGTTTTCGACGTTGCCGCCGAGCGTCCAGGTAAGGGCGGTCTGGATGGTGTCGGTGCCTTCGCTGGCGCTCTCGATGACCACGTCGGTGAGGGCATCGACGACGTAGGTATCGTCGCCCAGGCCGCCGAACATGGTGTCGTTGCCCAGGCCGCCGTCGAGGGTGTTGTTGGCGGCGTTGCCGCGCAGGGTGTTGGCGAGGGTGTTGCCAGTGGCGTCGATCACGGCGGTGCCGGTGAGAGTGAGATTCTCGATTTCGGCCGAGAGCGTCCAACTCACTGAAGCCTCGACGAGGTCGGTGCCGCCGCCAGCGGCTTCGATCGTCGTGTCGCTGGCGTTGTCTACGAGGTAGGCGTCGTTGCCGGTGTTGCCAGTCATGGCGTCGGCGCCCGCACCGCCGTCGAGGCGGTTGTTGCCTGCGTTGCCGAGCAGGGTGTTGGTCAGCTCGTTGCCGGTGGCATTGATGTTGGCGGTGCCGGTGAGGGTGAGGTTTTCGATGTTGGCACCGAGCGTCCAGGTCACAGCGGACCGAATCGTGTCGGTACCCTCGTTGGCATTCTCGCTCGCAATGTCGCCTGTCGCATTGACAATGTATATATCGTTGCCCGCGCCGCCAAACAAGACATCACTGCCCAACCCGCCGTCGATGACGTCATCGCCTCCTTGCCCGCGGACGGTGTCATTGCCATCCAACGCATCGATGATGTCATTACCGGCGGTGCCATTGATATTGTCGTCGGCGTACGTGGCCGGGTCAGGCATGCGAGCTAATATGTCGGTCACACCCCAGCGAGTACCGTCTACAAAAGCAATCGCTTCGAGTGCATAGCCGAAACCGTTCGTGATGGAACCGCCGCCTGCAAAGTAGTCACGAATTGTGACCTGATCATTACTTTCGACTATACGCAAAATCAAGTCGGCCAGATTTCTACTCAACAAGACATCGGCAGGCGCAATGCCAAGACCGAATTGTAGCACGTCTTGTTTTCCTGCCTCAGCAGCTATCCCCCTATTCCACGCGCTTCTACCATTGTCAATGGTATCCTGTCCATCGCCCCGTCGAAAGATATACGTGTCGCCACCAAACCCGCCGACCAGATAGTCGTTTCCGGCGCCACCTTCGAGCACGTCGTTCCCTCCAGCACCGTCGCTAGGGCCATCGCCGAACATTTGATCGTCGCCAGCCCCGCCGGTCAGGGTGTCAGATCCAAATTGCCCCTGGATTTCGTCAATACCGTGGCCGCCTTCGAGGATGTCGTTGCCTCCGTGACCCTGCAGGGTATCATTACCTTCGCCGCCATTGATGGCGTCATTTGTTTCGAATCCGAGCACGGCATCGGCACCTGCCGTGCCGCGCAATGCTTCACTACGCAACCGATCGACGTTCCAATGAGTGCCGTCCGAAAAGTACAGCCCGTCATTTTCAAATGACGCATAGGTTGCGCCGCTGCTCCAATCGAACGCGTAGCCCAGCGTAAGACTATCTGTGCCACCAAAATCAATGGCCAAGTCGGAACCGCCGCCACCGCTACGTCTCACGCTTTGGACATCAACAGCATTTAGGTTTGTTAACTCGTAGCGGTCGGCGCCGTCAGAATCGTGAATATAATCGCGACCATCGCCGCGACCGAATCGGTAAATATCAGAACTCGAGGCGTAATCATAAAATCGGTCATCGCCGGTGCCGCCAATAAATACGTCGTTGCCTTCACCACCACTGAGCGCGTCGTTGCCGTCGCCGCCGTCGAGGGTATCGTTGCCGTCGAGGCCTGAAAGGCCATCAGCGCCCGCCCAGCCTTGGATGTGGTCGTTTGTATTGAAACCGGAAATGATGTCTTCTCCGGCCGTACCGCGAAGCGCTTCAGTTCGAAGCCTTGCAATATCCCAGCTGGTCCCATCGGCAAAACGCAGGCTCTCGATCGCGCGGGCAGAATCAACCGCCCCAGCGTAGTCGAACATGCGAGCGACATTCACGCTGTCGCCGGTCGTGAAATTCACCGTAAGGCCATAGCCGGCGCGCACGCTGGCAACGTCTAACGCATTCAGCCCCATCAGATCAACGCGATCAACACCACCGTAGTCAGCGATGGTATCTTGACCATTCCCGCGAGCAAAACGATAAGCGTCATCACTGCTTGTGGAGCTATCATACATAGAATCATCGCCGAGACCACCCACATAAACATCATGCCCATCGCCACCATATAACTGATCGTTATCTTCGCCACCAAAGATCAAATCATCGCCGGCGTCTCCGGATAGGAAATCATCGCCAGCGTCGCCGTAAATAATGTCATTACCTGCGCCCGCGTTGAAACGAGTAAAGTCAGTACCTCCAAGATACGCGTCATCGCCGTCGGTCCCGACGACAGCTTCGGCCCCAAAGATATTTATGCTTCTTGCGGCAAGCGCGCGTACAACGTTTGCGTCGGTCACAGCCCTTTGCATCAGCGCGTTCATTTGCGCGGCTCCACTCCAGCCCAAGCTGTTAAGCATGTCGCCGAACACTTGGTACACATCGAGAAAAAGCGCAGCACCCTCGTGGGCGCTAGCCGCATTTGCCTCGATCAGCGCCTCATCAAGCCGAGTAAAATCGAAAACGACTCTCTGCTCTGAGACGCTCACGTCCACCATATCAAGATAATTTGGAAGGCGCATACTAGCCAAAAGACTGGTGCTTGCATCGTTAACCAGTCGATTCCACAAGCTGTTTAGGTATGGCTCAGGCGTGTTAGCGGGTGGAAGCGGAATATCGACACGGATGTAGCCGGTTTGGCTTGCAGGAACAGCGACGCGGTTGTCGTGTAAAACCTGCGAAAATGGTACCGATGTTTCTATCAATCGGCCCCAGGTCTGGACCGGTCGAGGCACGAAGTTCGTTGCATCGTCATGCACCTGCGACCAGGTCAGAAAAGTATGGCCGGTGAAAGCCTCATATGCGTAAAGCCTTTCTAGCCCGCCGATCATTCGCTCGCGCATAGCGTCGAACTTGCTCCGGTCAGTGTCCGAAAGTGACTCACGGAATGTATTACGGTCTACCTCGTTCGCTCTGATGGCCAAGTCCATCCAGCCGCGTTCTTGTTCCCCGACAGGCTCACTCAGAATCAAGCCGTACCCTGCTGCCAATGCCTGCCGACTGGCGTTGTTGTACACAGAATCGTTGCCCCATTCGCGTAATAAATTGGACACTGCATTTGTGTATTCAGACCTCGGTCCAGCGCTTTGCACTGATTCGATCAACGCAATGAGTTCCGGGCTCACGGTTGCAGCTTCACGCAAGTTCCGGACCCAGCCTGTACCAGTAATGTCAGGTAAAGCTTCTGCCGCTCCACTAACTTCGAGTGGAGCGAACTGGCTCACGAAATTGTTCTGCACAAGGATGAAGCTGCCTGCTTGGCCTGGGCTGCCGCTCGTGCGGGTGAAACTTCCATTCCGCGCCAGGATAGCATCTTGGTAAGTGGCATTTGGAAACGGCTGGCTTGAAAGACCAATGCTTTGCACACCGGCCTCAGCCAGATTAGTTAGTTCGGTGGCTTGGCTGATCCCGTCTTGATTGACATCGCGCCAAATGCGCAAGCTGGTGTACTCCGCATCACGCGCGTCGAATACTCCGTCACGAGCACCAACGGCGGCGCCATTAACAACGCTCCCGCGATCGATGTCACTTAGTGCAGCAAAGCCGTGCGGAGCTTTCAGACCATCGGCGAGAATAGTTTCATCGCCGAACAGTTCGACGCCCGAATCGATGCTGCCGTTGCCATTGCGATCCCAAACCAGCAAGCCGTCATCACCACCTATCCATGCGGTTCCATTCTTGATTCCATCGCCGTTAGCATCAAAGACAACACCGTGCCCTAGAGGAGTAATCTCCAAGCCGTCTCCGTCAAGGTCCAGTACCAAGGGATCGACGTAACGGATTACTCTAATCAACGGGTCTGGAGTCGCGCCAATCGTAGGTGAAAGAATGCCGTCAGGAATGCTCCACCAATCGTATTCCTTCACGCCTGGAGGCAGGTACGGAATAACAACCGAAGGAAGCTCGATGTCCCCAGCACTGCCACTTCCCTGGTAAGTTTCGATTCCTCGCTTGATAGCCGTCATCCCGATGCTTAAAGCAATACCTATCGCTTTAGCGTGGGGCGCTGGCGCCAACGCCATTAATGACCCAACAGTCGCCAAGGCATCCGCAGTATAACGAAGCGCATCAAGAGCGTTTGTCGCATTGTACAGATTGCCAAAAGACGCATTAAGATCATAAAGGGCCGACGCGCCGCCTGAATATTTGAAGAATCCGGAATCGGTAAGTGCGCCAATCAAGGCGTTGAGCGACTGCGTCGCACTTACTTTTGCATCCCCCCATTGCCCGCTCGATCCGCTCTGGATGGCAGACACAAATTTGTCTCCAGCAGAAATCAAGCCCTCAGCTGCACCCCAGATTGTTGCCATATACAGTCCTCAATTTAGTTTAAGAGCCCAGATGCCGCCAACCGACCAGCCGGCCGCGATTAAAAATATAATAAAGATGGGTCGATTCATTTCGTTGCCCCTAATTTTTGATGGGAGCAAATACAGCCCAGTGGCGATGGCAATTATCACGGGGGCGAAATTTAATGCATTAAAAATTTGCGGCAAGACTTCAGTTTGAAGCAATCGCTCAACAATGAAGCCGCCAATCGCAGAGCATGCCAATACGATTGTCTGTTTTTTGGGTCTTAGATGCGCGCTCAATTCCTACCTCCAGAATGCGACAACAGAATCAACTTTGTCTACAAGCCCCTGCATCGCTGGTTCGCCCGTCGTTTTATTGGAATTTGCAGCTTGCATTTGCAAAAACAACTTGTCCAAATCTTCAATTGCGTCGCAAACTTTTGAAGTCATTCCAAGCTTTCACGAGAGTTTTACAAATTGTGCTGATCATCCATTTGCGTTGGAAGGCGCCCTTGGTGGGCTGCAATATCGTTGGTGGTCTCAATCCGAACTGCAACACGCTCTATTAGTCGAAGCAGCTAGCTGCCACGCATCAGTCAAGCTGGCCTTAACCCAGCCCCCCACGATCAGAGACCGCGTCGCATGCACCCGCTTCATGAACTTCCGTGATTTACTTTTTCGCACCGTTCGCTGTCGGCGAGCTTGCCCCAGCCGGTATCACGATCGCAATAGGACAAATGTCACGATGACTGTCACGGCGTCACGACGACTCCTTGCTGCGCGGTCATACCACTGTCGAGAAGTCCCATCGCCGCAGCCTTCACAATCGCCTCGGCCCGCCGGCTCACTTCCAGCTTCTGATAGAGCACGGAGAGCTGATTGCGTACGGTCGCCGGGCTGCGCTGGCGCGAACGGGCAATGGCTTCGGTCGAATGTCCGCGAGCCAGCAGAGCCAGAAGTTCGCGCTCGGCCGCAGTGAGGGCCGTCCCGGTGTTGTTTCTGCTGGGCGCACCAACCGCGAGCGTCAAGCCAAGCGTCAACCGCTCGTAGCCCGCTTGGCCGGCCTCAAAGCTGTACTGCTGCGCAACGCGCCTTGCTCCGTGCCGCAGCGCCAGGGCTGCGCGCCCGTCTGCCAATAGGCCGCAGACCGCATTGGCGATGGGGTCGGGGCAGAAAAAATCCACCAGCCGACCTTCGATGCCGTCTCGCATCACCTCGCGCACCGGCGCGGTGTTCGATGCGACGAGCGGCAGCCCGCACGCCATCGCCTCCAGCAGCGACCAGCTCAGCACGAAGGGATAGCTCAAGTACACGTGCGCCGCCGACACGCGCAGCACGCGCAGGTAGTGCTCGCGCGGCACGCGCCCGAGGAAGTGCGTGCGCTGCGGGTCGAGCCTCACCTCGCGCAGCATGCGTTCACGCCAGTTCGCGGCATCCGCAGGCTTGCGGCCGTAGCTCACCTCGTCACCACCGACGATCAGCGCGTGGCAGCGCGAGTCCGCCCGCTGGATACGCTCCAGCGCCCGCATGAAGACGTGGAAACCACGGTACGGCTCCAGGTTGCGCGCCACGTAGGTGATGACCGGGTCACCCGCCTTCAGCAGCGTGCCGTTGGGCGTCACGATCTCGGCGTTCGGGTCCGGCCCCAATTCGTGCGTCGCGATGCCTTCGTGCTGAATGGTGATCTTGGGCCGGAAGATCTCCGGATGCCGGCTCCACTGCCAGCGCGTGGGCGTGACCGCCGCGTCGCAGTTCGTGAGGTTCAGCGTGTGCAGTGCGTTCCAGGTGCGGATGCGCGCGCGGTCGTCGAAGCTCAGCGAGAACTCGGGGTCGAAGCCCAGGTCGGCGCCCTCGGCGCTGTAGAACCATTCGCAGAAGTGGACGAGTTTTGCGTCGGGAAACACGTCCTTCGCGTACAGCGTCTCGCCCCAGCCGGGGTGGGCCAGGATCGCATCGGGCGTGAAGCCGCTCTGGCGCAGCTTGAGCATCGCGCGCGCCGTCGCTTGGCCGTGGAGCGTGGCTGCTTCCATCTGGCGCAGGTAGGGGTGCTGGGTCCGTTGCGGCTTGCGCGCAACGCTGTAGCGCAGCAGGCCGTTGAAGCCGGGCAGGCCGGGTGCGGTGTCACTACTGAGCGCGCGCACGTCCCAACCGGGGCGCTGCGCCCACGCCCGTACGAGGTGGCCAAACTGGCCGGGGAAGTTCTGGTGGATGACGAGAAGGCGCATCAACGTTCCCCGAGGCTCTCACTCGCCGCACGCTGGATCGGGCTGAGCAGGTAGTCGATCACCCGGCGCTGGCCGGTCTTGATCTCGGCCGTCACGTTCATCCCCGGGCTCAGGTTCACGCGCTTGCCGTCCACGTCCAGGTGGCTTCGTCCGAGCGTCAGCGTGGCGGGGAAGATCGCACCGCGTTTGTCGTCGGGCACCGCGTCGGCGGTCACGCTCTTCACTGTGGCGGGCACGGTGCCGTAGCGGGTGAAGGGAAAAGTCTCCAGCTTCACCGTCACGTCCTGCCCGGTATTCACAAAGCCGATGTCCTTGTTGTCGATCACCACCTCGGCGGTGACCTCGGCGTCCTTGGGCACGATGACCATCAGCACCTGCGCAGGCGTGACCACGCCGCCTTCGGTGTGCACGGCGACCTGCTGTACCGTGCCTGCGACCGGCGCGGTCAGTTGCGTGAGCCGGCTGCGCTGCTCGGCCTTGCTGCGTTCTTGCGTCAGTTGCTGGCGCTTCAGAGTCGCTTGCGCCTGGCGGTCACTGAGGGATCGCTGGGTCTCGGCGAGGTAGGCGGCGCGTGTGTGTTCGGCCTCGGCCAGCGCCGCTTGGGCTTCGGCGGCGCGGGCGCGCTGGGTGGCGAGGTCACGCTCCTGCTCGATACGCTCGCGGCTGCGGTCTTGCACCGCGTGGCTACTCATGAAGCCCTGATTCGCGAGGTTCTGCAGATCGGCCTCGCGCTGGCGGGCGATGGGCAGCGTCGCTTCGAGCTTGGCGATCAGTTCGCGCACGGTGGCGGCTTCGGCTTCGCGCCGCGCGCGTTCGGCGGCGAGCTTGGAGAGCTTGGCGGTGATGTCCTGCCATTCGGCTTGGAGTTGTTGGCGCTCGACAGCCCCCTGCGATGGGGCTGACGGTGACTTGCCGCCTCGCAGGGCAGCAAGCAGCGAAGTGGTGCGGCGCTCTTCAGACAGGGCCGAGGCCAGCTGCTCCTGCACGCTGGCCCCATCCGCGCTGGCGTTGGTGGCGTCAAGTTCCACCAGCACCTGGCCGGCTTGCACGGCGTCGCCGTCCTTCACCAGCACCCGCTTGACGACGCCCGCTTCCAGCGGCTGCAAGGTCTTGGTCCGCTCGCTGACGACGATGCGTCCCGGCGCGATGGCCACGATGTCGATCCGCCCCAAGACGGCCCACGCCAGCGCGATGACGAACAGCGCGCACAAGGCCAGCGCCAGGCGGCGGGGCGCCGGATGGACCGGCGTCTCCTGCAAGCTCAGCGCCGCGGGCAGGAAGGCGGTTTCATCGGTCAGGCGCTTGGGGCCGGCAAGTTCATGGCGGGCGGCCCAGGCGACCTTCAGCACGGCTGTGTAGCGCGCCAGAAGCAGCCATGCCGGATGGCGGCTCGCGGTCGCGGTCGCGCTCATGCCGTGGCTCCCTGCTGCATGGCCCACAGGTGCGCATACAAGCCCTTCGGCTTTGCGGTGAGCTGCTCATGCGACCCCGCCTCGACGATCCGCCCCTGCTCCATCACCACGATGCGGTTCGCCTGTCGCACCGCGCTGAGCCGGTGCGCGATGACGATCACCGTCCGGCCTTGGCAGATCGCGGCCATGTTGCGCTGGACGATGGCTTCGCTCTCGTAGTCGAGCGCGCTGGTGGCCTCGTCGAAAATCAGGATGCGCGGCTGCGTGAACAGCGCTCGGGCGATGGCGATGCGCTGCCGCTGTCCGCCTGAGAGGCTGGCGCCCTGCTCGCCGACCAGGGTGTCGTAGCCCTCGGGCAGCGCGCCGATGAACTCGTGCGCGCCGGCCAACTGCGCGGCGTGCATTACCTGTTCGATCGGTGCGGCCGGGTCGGCGATAGCGATGTTTTCGCGCACGCTGCGGTTGAAGAGCCAGTTGTCCTGCAGCACCACGCCGATCTGGCGGCGTAGTTGGGCGGCATCGATCAGCGCGATGTCGATGCCATCGACCAGCACCCTGCCTTGCTCGGGCGCATACAGGCGTTGCACAAGCTTGGTGAGCGTGCTCTTGCCCGAGCCCGAGCGGCCGACGATGCCGATCACTTCGCCGGGGCGAATGTCGAGGCTCAGGCTTTGCAGCACGGCCGGGGCCTCGGGCCGGTAGCGGAAGCCCACCTGCTCGAACTGGATGCGACCCCTCAAGCGCGGCAGCGGCGCGGTGGCCTGCGGCGGCACCTCGGTGCGAGTGTCGAGGATGTCGCCCAGCCGCGCCATCGAAATCCCGGTCTGCTGAAAATCCGTCCACAACTGCGCGATGCGCATGATGGGTTGGGCCACACGCTGCGCAAACATGTTGAACGCCACGAACTGGCCGACCGTGAGTTCGCCGTCGATCACCAGCTTGGCACCCCACCACAGAGTGGCCGCCGACACCAGCTTGCCGACGAGGTTGATCGCCTCGTGTCCAAAGCCCGCCAGCGTCGCGGTCTTGAAGCTGGCCGAGACATACGCTGCGAGCTGATCGTCCCAGCGCCGTGCGATCTGCGGCTCCAACGCGCTGGCTTTGACGGTCTGGATGCCGGTGAGCGTCTCGACCATCAGGGCCTGGTTCTCGGCGCCGCGGGCGAACTTCTCGTTCAAGCGGGCACGCAGCACCGGCACGAGCGCCAGGCTGATGCCCACGTACAGCGGCACGCTCGCCAGCACGATGAGCGTGAGCGGCACGCTGTAGATGAACATCACCGCGATGAAGATCACCGAGAACAGCAGGTCCAGCACGACCGTGAGCGCATTGCCGGTGAGGAAGCTGCGGATGTTCTCCAGCTCGCGGACGCGCGCGGCCGAGTCGCCGACGCGGCGGGCTTGAAAGTAGGCAAGCGGCAGCGCGAGCAGGTGACGGAACAGCCGCGCGCCCAGCTCCACGTCGATGCGGCTGGTGGTGTGGCTGAAGACGTAGGTGCGCAAGGCCGTGAGCAGGCTTTCGAACACCACGACCACGACGAGCCCGGCAACCAGCACATCGAGCGTGGTCAGGCCGCGGTGCACCAGCACCTTGTCCATCACCACCTGGAAGAACAGCGGGCTGACCAGCGCGAAGAGCTGCAGGAACAAGCTGATCAGCAGCACCTCGCCGAACAGCTTGCGATGCCGCACGAGGCTGGGGATGAACCAGCTGAAGTCGAACTTGGCGAGTTCGCCGGCCACGCTGGCGCGGCTGATCAACAGGATCAACTCGCCGGTCCATTGCTCGACGAAGACGGCGAGCGGCTCGATGGTTGGCCTGCCGCCTTGCGCGTCGCCGCTCGGGTCCTGCAGCAGCACGCGCTGGCCATCGCATTGCGCGAGGACGACGACGCGGCCGTCGCGCATCACGGCCAGTGCGGGTAGCGGTGTCAGGGATAGCCGATCAACGGTCGCGCGAGAGCGGCGCGCCTTGAGGCCCAACTCCTTGGCTGCGAGCAGCAGGTCATCGGCGCTGCAGCGGTGGCTGGGCGCCCAGCCCATCCGATGCGCCAGCGCCTGCGGCTCAGCGGCGATGCGGTGCAGGCGGGCTGCAAGGCAAAGCGCCGTGAGCGACGAGTCGGCTACGGGATCTGGAAGCTGCGATGGGCTCGCGGCGGGGCCGGTAGCCGCGTGCGCGTTATCCGCTTGGGAAGGTGTCTGGGTCTGCGGGGTGGGGTGAAGTTGGGGAATTGAAGTCTCTTGATCTACCACTCGCTGCTGCGACACGCACCCACTCCCTGGGATAGTCTTTATGTGTGAACGCGTTCACGATACCGAAGCGCCCCACATTCGTGCACCCCGCGCCTACGGGTGCTTCTATCGTTCTAGGGATAGGAGGTCGGTCGAGTCATCAATGCGGAGGAGAAGGCTCGGTTTCGCAATTGACCCGGGGCATTTTTAGACGCCGGTAGACGAGTCGGCTGCTACCGAGACGGCCGGCGTTCAAACTTGAAGCGGTGAAGCTGGGTCGGGAAGCGTGGCATAACAACCCGACGCGCCACACGCGGCGCTCGGCTACGTCAGCCTCGACAGAGTTCGAGGGGGCGAGAGAAGCTTGGTCGGTGTCCCCGAGACCGGCAGCAGCCCACTTCGCTCGTGGCGCGGGCTGATGTTTAGCGGTTGCGCCCGAACCACAAACCGCTGCCGGTTGCAATTCGAAACTCCGCTGATAAGGGATCTTAGGCCACGATCGCCCTCGCTAGATCGATCGGATGGGCCCGCTGGCGGGCCCCTTCCGAACCCGATGTGCGGGACGAGCCCGCAAGCACGCGCCGCCATGGGTGGTCGCGCCGCAGCCAAGACGTAGAGCTGACAGCCATGGGCTGAGAGCTCTTTTCCTTGACGAGCGTTTTGCAGAGCGAAGGCCATGGGCCGTAGCTCTCTCGCCTGAACTTCTTGCAGAGCCAAGGCCATGGGCCCGGAGCTCTTCCTCGACCCACAACTTCCGGAGTTGCCATGGCCAAGCCACGCCCATCATCTTCTGTTGCTGCCCTCTATGTTGAAGCCGTACCGATCGCTTCACTGCGCCCTCGCGAGCGCAACGCCCGTAAACACTCGAAGAAGCAGATCCGCCAGATCGCGGCGTCGATCCAAGAGTTCGGATGGACCAACCCGATCCTCATCGACAAGGACGGCGTGGTCATCGCCGGCCACGGCCGACTTGAAGCCGCCAAACTGCTCGGTATGACCGAGGTGTCGACGCTGCGCCTCGACCACCTGACGCCTGAACAGGTGCGCGCCTACGTCATCGCCGACAACCGCTTGGCCGAGAAGTCGGGGTGGGATCAAGACATGCTGAGGATCGAGCTCGGTGAACTTGCCGAGCTCGACTTCGACGTACGCCTGACCGGCTTCGACACCGCCGAGGTCGACGCCATCATCGTTCCGATGCTCGACGACGAGGACGAGCCCATCGAGCCGGAGTTGGACAAGCCGGCGACCACACGTCTCGGCGACCTCTGGCTGATGGGGACCCACCGGCTGTACTGCGGCGACTCCACCCACGCGGCCAGCTATGCCGGCGTGCTCGGCGACCAGCGCGCCGAAATGGTCTTCACCGATCCGCCGTACAACGTGCCCATCCGAGGCAACGTCACCACCAAGGATCGTCACGGCGAATTCGTCATGGCCTCCGGCGAGATGACGTCCGAGCAGTTCACCACCTTCTTGACGTCGGTCTTCGCTCAGCTCGCCACGCATTCCATCGACGGATCGATCCACTTCGTCTGCATGGACTGGCGTCACATGGGCGAGATGCTCGCGGCCTCGAAGGACGTCTACGCCGAGTTGAAGAACCTTTGCGTGTGGAACAAGGCGAACGCCGGGATGGGTTCGCTGTATCGCTCCAAACACGAATTTGTGTTCGTCTTCAAGGCCGGCACCGAAGCGCACATCAACAACGTCGCCCTCGGCAAGCATGGCCGACACCGGTCCAACGTGTGGCCCTACGCCGGCGTCAACAGCCCCCACAAGGGCCGCGCCCAACGCCTTGAGATGCACCCCACAGTCAAGCCCGTCACGATGATCGCCGACGCGATCCTCGACTGCTCGAACCGCAACGGCTGGATCCTCGATGCTTTCGGCGGCTCGGGCTCGACGCTGATCGCCGCCGAGACTACCGGCCGGCGCGCCGCCCTGATCGAACTGGACCCTCGCTACGTCGATGCGACGGTGCGGCGCTACGAGCGCCTCGGCAAAGGTCAGGCGCGACTCGCCGAAACCGGTCAGACCTGGGCCGAGGTTGCGGCCGATCGCGCGGTGCAGCCGGAGGTGAGCCATGGCTGATCCGAACGACGACTACCAGGTCGGCTATGGCAAACCGCCCAAGCACTCACAGTTTCCGCAAGGTGTCTCCGGCAATCCCCGTGGCCGGCCCCGCAAGCTACGGGCAACGGGCCAGACCGAGATCGAACAGATCTTCACCGAGACCTGCGGCACGCTGATCGATGGCGGCAAGGCACGGCCGATCGGCGGCCAGGAGGCGCTCTTCTTGGCCCTCATCAAGAAAGCGATGACCTCGGTCGCCGCCGCCGCGGCGCTGTTCAAGCTGGAGCGCGAGCTGATGATGCGCGAGCTTGATGCTGCGACTTCCAAACGCGCCCGGTCCCGTGGCGCTCACGAGCCGCGAAGCCGCGGTGGATTCCTTCTTGTGCCGGCCATTCTTGAGGCGGACGAATGGGAGGCGATCGCCAGACCGATGCAGAAGAAGCTCATGGAGGAGGCGCGGCTATGACCCAGCGCAAAGGCGCAAAGAGGCACAAGGCCGACGACGAGCCGCCTCTCGAGATGCTGCAGCGGTTGCTCGGCACGGAGGTGACCGCTCGCGGTGAAGACGGCCGGCCTCAACGCATGAGCCACCGCAAGCTGATCCTGATGTCCTTGCGCAAGAAGGCGGCGCAGGGCAACACCGCGGCCGGCACCCTGCTGCACCGCGAGCGGTTGGCCTTCCCGCCCCTCCTGGCCGCCCTGCAAAAACATACCGGCGACGATGACAGTCTGTGGAGCGAACTCGTGAGGGGCGGCGTCTTCACCGTGCCACCCGGCGCCGACGTGCATGAGGTCGGCAGGCAGATCGAGCGAGGCATGACCGAGGCCGAACTGGAGCACCTCTTGCGGTTGCATCGAGACCACGAGGCCAAGCGCCAAAAAGCCATTCGCGCAAGGATCGACCGAGAGCAGCCTGGGGGCGAAAGGCCGCCCTGAAAGGCCTTGTTCTCCGCGCCTCAGGCGGCAACGCGCTGCACCGCGACCGACAGCTTGTATTCGTACAGCGCGACGTCCGGCAGCTCGCTGCACGCGAGCTTCAGGTCGTCGCTGATGTCCTTGGCGACGATGATGCCGCGCACCTTCCTGTCGGGTTCGGCGTGGTGCTTTTTGATCCAGTTGACGTAGCGCAGCAACTGGCCGACGACGCGGTCGTAGCCCTTCGAGACCTTCAGCTCGACGACGGCGTAGTCGCCGGCTTTGTCGACCGCCAGGATGTCGATGAAACGGCCGCCGACCGGGAACTCGACGCCGGTGATGCCTTCATCCGTGTACGGCCGCAGACCGGGCTCCAGTGCCTGCAGGTTGCGCGCGAGGTAGTCGCGTAGATCGTGCTCGAAGGCGAACTCCTCGGACAGCGTCGGGCGCTCAAGCTCGGCCTCGTCGGGCTCACGGGTAAGGGACGAGATCGGCACCGGGTCCCTGCCCTTCTCGTATAGGCGGAAGTGGCTGCTGTCGATCTTGAAGAACAGGTCGTCGGAGCCGTCGTCGCGGGCGCTGTACTGCAGCCGAGTGCGCACGTTGGTCGACAGGCGGATCAGGTGGGCGGTGACGGTGCCCTCCTTGACGTTCGGGTAGTGCTGTTGGAACCACTGGATCGCTCGTTCGCGCGAGAAGTCTTCGCCGGGCTGCAGGCCGAAGGCGGCGGCCATGTCGTGCATCAGGAGGCGGACGGGCTTGTCGTTGAGGGCAGGCATACGGGCTCCGATCAGTTCAGGCAGGTCTTGAGCTTCTGTGCCGTCGCTTCGAGCGCGGCGTAGACCCCCGGTGCGCGGGCGCCGGGCGAGACGCCGACCGGCTCGAAGCCGCGGTTGGCGATGAGGCCGGTGTTCTGCTGGGCGCGGGTGATGTTCGAGAACACCAGCGTCACGCCGCGTGCGGTGCTCGCCGCCTTGAGGTCGTAGCGGACGTAGTCGATGACCAGGCCTAGTGAGCTGCCGGCGGTGCGCGTGCCGCCGGTGGCGATCAGCGTCGCGGCGCTGTCGTCGGCGTACTTGAAGACGCTTCCGCCGCTGGAGGTTTGGCGGTTGTTGGCCTGGTAGTACGTGCCGGTGGCTGCGCCGACGAAGGAGCCGGCGGTGTCGCTCAACTGGACTTCGCTGTTGCCGACGTGCTCAGCGACGCACAGCTTGACGCGGCCAAAGGGCATGGGCGCCGGGGTGTCGTAGGAGAAGTCGACCTGGTTGATGTAGACCGCGCCGTAGGCGCCCTCCACCAATCTGACATTGGGAGGCATCGGCACCTGCGTCGCACAGGCGGTGAGGCCCATGGCCACCACAAGACTCGACAGACCCGCCAGCCGCATCGATCGGCCGCGCTCAAAGTTCAGCATGCTGCTTCCTTGCTAGAGTTAAAGATAACGCGACGCCACTGTGGCGTACACCTGCGAAGTAGTCCAATGCAAGAGCGAGCACGAGTGCGCGGTCGACCGCCAGGAAAGACGAGTTTTGAAGAAGGGCCGGCGAAGGCCTTTGGGCAGGCGGTGCGCGAGCTGCGGCTGAAGCGGGGGTTGTCGCAAGAGGAGCTCGGCGCAGCAGCGCGGGTGGAGCGGTCGCACATGGGCAAGATTGAGAGGGGTGAGCACCTCCCCTCACTTGCCGTGGTGCTCCGGCTCGCCGAGTCTTTGAGCTGTCGTCCCGGCAAGCTCGTGGACCGGATGGCGGAACTACTGCGACCACGAGACGCGACGAAGTAGCGACTGCTCAAAAACGATCTTGAGCTAAGGCAGCGACCGGACATGAAGAGTGGCACCAGGCCGATGACCATGACGCCAAGATGCTACTTTAAGTCTGTAGACCCAAAGTCATCTGCCTTGGAACCTCCTCCCCATGTCAGGGAGGAAAGTCACGGTCGAATCGGCGCGCAGCCGCCTTGCGCGGCATCTGCGCGCTTTGCGTGCAGAACGTGGGCTGTCCCAAGAAGGTTTGGCCGACCTGGCGGAGCTGCATCGAACCTATGTGGGCTCGATCGAGCGGTGCGAACGCAATGTGTCGCTAGACAACGTTGAACGACTCGCGCGCGCGTTAGCGGTCGACATCAGCGACTTGCTGTCCGCCAGTTAGAGCTGCTCAGCTTCTCGCGTCCAACGCGCAGGGCCTTAGGTCATTGCCCGCTCATCAAGCATCCGCCGTAGGTCAGCTATGCAGCGGTTGCTGTCGGTGACCCAGAGACCACCAATGTACGCTGACGCGCTCAATGCGGTCCTTGACGAGGCTGTGAGCGTGGAGGTGAATCAAGAGTCCGGCTACTCATATGTTGGTCCGCTGTTCAGGGCCCTCATCAGCAACACTTCACGTTCTCTCCACTGTCTCGGCCATTGTCCGGCGCGTGTCCTCGGGGTTCCTGCTACTTGAGGCGGGCAAGGACATCGCATCGGGAACTACAAAGTCTGACCAGTACGCCGAACTGGGCGCCAAAAACTCTCTCATCGGGCGAATCCAGCCCGAAGAGGCGGCAGCGAGGATGACTTTCCGCTATCGGGCTTGGCGCAGCGCATGACGAGGCTCGCGAGGAGGCGGGCTGAGCGAGTGCAGTTGTTGGAGTGTCGCCTCAGCAAAATGAGACCCAAAGACTCAAGGAGAGTTGAATGCCTTTCGTAGCAGTTCGCGGGGCGACCCCGCTACAGGATGAGGTAGAGCTGAGGGCGCACCTGGCTACCCTCTTGCGCCTCGAGAACGTCGGTCTGTTGCTGGGCGCCGGAGCTTCTGTCGCTGCTGGCGGCAAGACGATGGCCGGCCTCTGGGAGGACTTCCTTGCGGCGTCGCCAGATGACGCGAAATGGCTCCTCGAGCACAAGTTCGTCAAGGAGGGAGCGCTCGAAGAGGACGCCGGTCTGCGTGATGTTCCCAATGTCGAAGAGCTGGGCGACTCTTTGGAAATTGCCTACGTCGAATGGCGCCGCCAAGGGGTTGCGGACGCTGACCGGCTCGCCGTGGTCCGAGCTCAGCTTTCGCGCGCTGTGGTGAAGGCTGCACTCCTGCAGGCTGCCTGGTGGGCATTGCCAAGCGGGGCGGAATCTGACGCGCCGCAGCTGGAGAACCACCGCTCCGTGCTGCAGAAGCTCGTCGCTGCACGCCAACCTGGCCAAGCGGCACCTTGGGTGTTCACGACCAACTATGACCTTGCCATCGAGTGGGCCTCAGAGTCCATCGACCTGCAGGTGGTCAATGGCTTCCTCGGCGTACATGGACGACGGTTTTCGCCGCAGAGTTTTGACCTCGGGTATCGCAATACCCAGGCACGAGGCGAGGCTCGGTTCGGTGTCTACAACATCTACCTTGCCAAGTTACACGGCTCGCTGACCTGGCGCGAGGAGGCAGACCAAGTCTATGAAGTCCAGGCCACCCTTGCCGCCCGGTGCATTCACAAGTTCCTCACTGACGCAGGTAGGACTGAGCTCGGCCTAATGGTGATGCCCAGGGCGGCGAAGTACATGCAGACCGTGGGGTACGTGCTTGGTGAACTGTTCCGCCGGTTTTCGGAGTTCCTCGCGCGTCCGCAGGCAGCCCTTGTGGTTTGCGGCTACGGTTTCGGCGACGAGCACATCAATCGACTGCTCCGCTCTGCACTTCTGAATCCGACGCTGCAACTTGTCATCTACTTCCCGCAGTTCACCGGTGATGTGAAAGCCGCCGCTCTGCCCGAAGCCTTGCGCAAGCTGCTGTCGCTGAAGAACCCGCGTGTGACCGTGGTCGGAGGCGGCGCTGCGGCGTACCTCGACAAGCTGGCTGCCCAGCTCCCCGACCCGCTGTTGTATGACGAGGACATGCGCAAGCTCGAAAAGGCGCTGCGTGCACCGGTCGACAAGCAGGAAGAGCAGGACGACCTCGGCTTGGGGGACTTGGCGTGAAGAGCCGCCAGCCAATTGGTTATGTGGTGCAGATTGATGGCCCCGAGGTCACCCTGAACCTTCTGGACATGCACCGCGGGCAGGTCGCTTCGCATCTCCAGGGCGTCTCGCCCGTGACCGAAGTCGGGAGCCTTCTGGCCTTGGATGCGGGGAGCCGCGTACTGGTGATGAAGGTGCTCTCTCTGAGTTTCGCCGAGCCCAAAGAAGCTCACCGGCTGGGTGTTGGGTCAAGCTCTCATCAGTCTGAACCGCTGCGGAATGTGGCGGGGGTGGTCGTCGGACGGCTGGCCCGTGAAAGCGGCAACACGACGTTCATCAGCGACTCGCTACCTACACCGCCCCTGGGGGCGGAAGCGTTCCCATTGACGAGTTCCGAGCTGTCAGCGGCGCTGGGCAATCCGATCGATGCAGAGCTGCCCATCTCACTGGGCGAGGACCTGCGAGGTGGTGGGCAGCTAAGAGTGGGGCTGGAAAGCCTGATATCGCGGCACGTTGCTGTGTTGGGCAGCTCAGGGCAAGGCAAGAGCTGCTTCACGGCGGCGGTCTTGCAGCAGGTTGTTCGGCTGCCAGGCGCGCGTATCGTCATCTTCGATATCAACGGCGAGTACCCGGAAGCCTTCAAACTACGGGACCTGCCTCCCGGAGCCGTGAAGCTGACAACTTTGGGAGGGACAGAAGCGAACTCGCTGAAGGTGCCGTACTACGCTCTGGGTCGGTTTGGACTCAACCGACTGCTCATCCCCAGCGAAAAAACTCAACGTCCTGCTCTCTCCTTCGCCCTGGAAAACATCAGCAAGGTGAAGTGGTTCCCAGCAGACCGAGGCGCTGGCCTTGGCGATAGTCCGCGGGCCGTATTTTTCGACGACTGTCGGGCAAATGGCGCTGACGTCGCAGATGCAGCTCTGAAACGGCTGAGGGCTGGCGGTGCGCTGCCAGCGGTTGCAGAGTGGCCTCCGATGGTCGCACTCGCCGCTGTTGTCGCGGAGAGTCATGCGATTCAGCAAAAGAACACGGGCCTGACCCGAGATGCGTTCCTCTATGGAAACGTTTCACCCCTGCTCACGCGGATACACCGCTTCGTCGAAGACCCCATGTTCACAGACGTTGTGGATGTTCGAGGAGGGCCTCCGACCGCCGCAGGACTGAATTGGCGAGCGGAGTCTACGGCGCTGGTCGAGAAATTTTTTGGCGGCGCCCAAGTCGATTGGCGCGTGCACATCGTCAACCTGCGTCGCGTCTCGCACGATTTGACGCCGTTCATCTTGGGCTCATTGCTTGAGCTCTACGCCTACGAACTCTTCCGCCGTGGTCAAGAACATGCCGCCCCTACCTTGTTGGTCCTGGAGGAGGCTCACCACTACATGCGCCCCGTCGGGTCAGGCGAAGACGCCGACGTCAATTCACTGGCCTACGAACGCCTAGCAAAAGAGGGACGAAAGTTCGGCCTCGCACTCTGGTTGAGCACACAGCGACCATCCGAGATTTCGCCAACCGTTCTCTCTCAGTGCAACAACTGGGTGACGTTCCGTTTGACGTCTGAGAAAGACCTCAACGCAGTTCAGACAGCCAGCGAGTGGGCAGACCGAAGAGAGGTCCGACGCATCGCGGGGCTGGCCCGGCAAACTGCCATCGTCTTCGGAGGGAGCATCTCGATGCCGACCATGCTCAGAGCGCCCGACGCCGTGCCGCGTCCCAAATCAGACGACGGCAACTTTTCAAGTTGGGGCGCTGCACCGACCGCAGAAGCAGGCAATCCCGCTGACGAGCCGGCTTGAACGGCCTAGTCATCTCGCACACGCTATGGCTGCCGATTGCCCTGGGCGTAGTGAACGTCGTGCTCGCCGCATGGATGCCACGGCTGACCGGCCGGACTCGCAGGTAGGACGACCTATCCTGACCGTTGACCCAACAGAGCGATACTCGAATCGACCGACTTCAGCATCCATTGCTTTGTCGATGTACCGACCCTCCAACGAAAGCGCTTATGCCTAGAACCTCTCGACTGACCCTCGAACGGATCAATGCCCAGATCGCGGAACTGCAGACGAAGGCGGATGCCCTTCGAGAGGCCGAGCGTCAGGACGTCATCGCAAAGATGCAGGCGGCGATGGCGCACTACGGCATCACGCCCGCTGAGTTGCGATCGGCGCCTCGCGGCAAGGCTGGCTCGACGGGGCCAGCCAAGCGGTCCGTGACCTCGAAGTCGAAGCCTGCGCGCAAGAGGAAGACGAAAGGCGTCATTCGCTTCAGAGACAGTGAAGGCAACACCTGGACTGGCGTGGGCAAGCGCCCCAATTGGTACAAGGCCGCGATTGCCGCGGGCAAAACTCCCGAGGACTTGGCGGCGCGCTGATCGGTTAGACGCCGCAAGTCTTCTTTGTTGGCGTGGGCACTGGAAGGCGGCTCCAGACTGATCTCAGTCACTCGCCGAGAGGCGTTGCATGATCGCAGCGGCCGTCAGCTGTCGTTCGGAGACGGCAGCGACGAAGGGCTGCTTCGCCCTCGTCACCAGTCACTCCGACCGGCTGGCCGCATGGCGCGCCCCTAACGATTGCATGCGCCTGAGCCGAGCGGCCGGGCTCGACCCGTTGCAGCTCTTCGCCTCATGAATACGTAGGGCTCCTGTTTGGTCGCAAGCAGTCACTCATCACAAGACCTCGCACATCCTCGATCGGGACGGATGACGGATACGTTGGGGGCTATCGAAGTGTTAGCCTGCTCAGCCGAGATTGGGAGCATCAACGCACCAGCAGTTCACGCAGTCCAAGAAGCACATGACCACTAGCAACCGCGTCAAGGGACGGATCGGTGTCAATACCGTCGCGACGATCGTCGAGAATCTCTGGGAGAGCGGCTGGCAGGAGTACGGTGCCTCCAACGACGACGCCATCGACGGCGTCATCCTCATGCGCAAGGGCACGGCAAAGCCTGCGGATACAGGCGGCATCGTGTTTGTGCAGGTAAAGTGCGGCGGCGACGGCTATCGCCAGGATCAGAAGCAACACCCCGATCACGTCGGCGTTGCGCTGGGACCGGCATACATCACGAAGCACCGCAGCCGATGGCAAAGGGTGCCGGGTCCCGCTGTCCTAGTCTTCGTTGACGACACCAAGAACAAGCTGGCGCCGCCGGCGTGGTGGGTGGATCTCAGAGATCCCGCGTCCTACTCGACGACCAACGCGGGAATGATTCTGATCCCGAAGTCGCAGCGGTTCTCGCATCACTCGAAGGGCGACTTCCACCGGCTGTGTGGTGCGCGCACGCACGACCGCCTTCTGAAGACGTTCTCGCTCGATCGGAGTGACACGCTGTTGCCGGTCCTCGGAAAGACTGAGTCGCTTCGCAACGACGCATGGAACTACTACAAAGCATGGCGCGCCGACTTGACGGCGAGGCAGAACCCTTTGCTAGGAGAAATCCTGGTCAACCGGGAGGGCTGGAAGCACATCACGCGCCGCGGCCGGCTGCCTGAACGGATCGTCCAGTCCTGGATGCTTCTCGGTGCGGCCAAGAAACTGGTCACGAGCTCCCGTGAGGTCTTCAACCTGGGACATGCGAAGGTCACGAAGTTTGCGGACGGCAATTCGGTGACAGAGGACTATCTCGGCCTGCGCGGGATCATCAGCTTCCCGTACCGCCACCAATCGGTGGTGCAGGTCGTCTTAAAACGAAATAGGCTCGTCTCGCCGAGCGACGCAAGCCGTGAGCGCGAGAAAATCTGGTTCTATTCGGTCTACGAGCTGCGCCGGGGAACACTGCAGGGCGTGTGAAGTGCGCGACCGCCTGCCACGGCCGGAATAGAACTTGAGCGAAAACTCGGTTGAGAAGTCCGATACGCCATTACTCTTCTATGGCAATGGGGCTAGCCGCGCAGTGCGATTCTAGCGAGGCGACGTTGGGACCAAGACCCGGAGCAACCGCAGGCGACATTTTGGTGGCGGACCTGTGGCGCCGCTCGCACACTGCGCGTGGCAGAGCATCACCATCTCGGGAGGACGTAAGGGATTGCACCGATGACCGCACTCGGCGGTCGACCGGGCGTTCCTTGCTTCCTTCTGGATGGCTGCTTGTGGCCGGGAGCTAGCTATCCGCGAAGTCGCCGGAAGCAGACGGATGCTCCCGATGCACGATGCACTTGAAGTCGGCTCTACCGCTGCGATGTGGCCCACTGCTCCCGGCCACGAAGTGACGTTCACAGCAGCCCAGCGATGTCTCGGCGAACGTCTGGTCATGCCGCATAGACGACGGCCGCATCGCCTCACGTCCGAGTCGGACGAATCGATCAGCGGTCCTAGACTGGGCGGAGTGAATCAAGCTTCGCTCGCGAACGTCTGCTGCTGTTGGGTTCTGAGGCTCGCGCCTCGTCTGGTCACCAACGACACCATGAGTGGACTGGACGGGACAGCGCCGCGTCATTTTGAACCGGCGGGGCCTTAGACACAGGATCAGAAGATGGATCGAACCGATGTCGTGGGAGCAAGAGCATCGAACGCTGGCGATGACTTCCACGTCCTTTGGGCACTCAGTCATGCGATTCGAGTTCTCGACCCTTCGTCGAATCTGTCTGCGGTCACTGTCGAAGGAATCCCACCCACGAGAGGCGTACAAGCGAAGCAGGGGGCGTGGGACGGAGTGGATGTCGGCCTGTTCTACGGCGGCGAGTCGCTGAGCAGCGCCTCGAGCGTCGAAATCCAGCAGCTCAAGTACTCGACGGCCTCGCCCACGGCGGCCTGGACGGTCGCCCGACTCTGTCGCTCCACGCGGAAGGTCGGCAACAACTCTGTCATTGCGCGACTGGCCAAGGCATACAGCGAAGCGCGGAAGTTCGCAACGCAACTTGCGCCGACGGCCGTCGTCGTGAAGCTCGTCAGCAACCAACCCATCCACGACAACGTCCTTCGGGCGCTCGCTACGGCGCGTCGGTCACAGGCGACAACCCAAGGCTCGGCAGCGGCAAAGGATCGGAAGAAGTTGAAGCAGGCCAGTGGGTTGGCTGAGAAGGAGTTCGCGCAGTTTGCGAACGCGCTCGATTTCAGCGAGTGCCAAGGACCGTCTCGGTTCGACATGCATCTTCGTGTCGTTGCGGCAATCGGGCAGATCGCAGCGTCCGAGAGTCGCCAGGCGATGCTGGAACTTCGCAACGTTGTCTATACACGCATGTTGCCGGACGACGAATCGCCCATCACGCGCGCGGTACTTCTTGGAGCGCTGTTCGTCGGAGATCCCCAGGCGTTGCTGCCTTGCCCCTCTCAGCTCAAGCCGGTTGAGACGTTGGTAGCGCGAGGAAGCGTGATGACGCTCGCGCAAGAACTTCAGTCGCACCAACGGGCCTGCCTCCACGGGGAAGGCGGCAGCGGGAAGACCACCGCGCTGCAAGACCTCAAGCACAAGCTCCCAAGCGGCTCAGAGCTCGTTGTGTTCGACTGCTACGGCGGGGGCCGCTACTTGGACTCCGATGGCCAACGGCATCTTTCGCGGCACGCCCTGCTGCACTTGTGCAATGACGTCTCCGCGCGACTGGGCGTGCCGATGCTGGTCACGGCCTCGCCCTCGGTGGACTATGTCAGAGAGTTCAGTTCGAGGCTCCGCATGGCTGCGGAAGTGATTCGAGCCCGGGACGTCGGCGCCTTGCTGATCATTGCGATCGACGCGGCCGACAACTCTGTCACGGCAGCACAAACACGCGTGCCGCCTGAGCGCAGCTTCGTGCACGACGTTGCGGAGCTTGGGGATCTACCGAAAAACGTTCGGATCGTCGTCGCTGCAAGAACGGGCCGCCTGGATGCCCTGCGCTTGCCCGCGGCGTTTAAAGCGATACGCCTCGCGGGCTTTACTCTCTCGGAGGCAGCCGAGTTCGCACGACAGCGTTGGAAGGCCGCCCCGGAGCGTTGGATCGAGGACCTGCACTTCTTGTCCGACGGCAATCCTCGTGTGATCAGCTACGCGTTCGACTATGCGGGTAGGCAGCCGAGGAACGCTGTGGCC
>NZ_DASTPW010000042.1:0-37950 GCF_035762065.1 Methylibium sp. | reverse complement strand
GACGCGCAGCCGGCGCGCGATTTGTTCATCGACCGTGCCGCCTTCGATGCCTGGGCCGCGCGCTACGCCGGACGCATCGGGCTCGAAGGCGGCCCCAGCGCCGAGCGGCGCGCCCGCATGGACGCCGCGAACCCGAAGTTCGTGCTGCGCAACCATCTCGCCGAGAACGCGATCCGCGCCGCGGCGCAAGGCGACTTCGGCGAAACGCAGCGCTTGCTGAAAGTTCTGCGTCGGCCCTACGACGAACAGCCCGAGCACGCGGCCGACGCCGCGTTCCCGCCCGACTGGGCCCGGCAACTGGAGGTCTCCTGTTCATCATGAGCGACTACCCCGTCAAGAAGTCCGACGCCGACTGGCGTGCGCAACTCGATGCGACGCAGTTCGAGGTGACCCGTCGCGCCGCGACCGAGCGCGCGTTCACCGGCAAGTACTGGGACCACTGGGAGCGCGGCAGCTACGCCTGCGTGTGCTGCGGCGAGCCGCTGTTCGCGTCGGACACGAAGTTCGACGCCGGCTGCGGCTGGCCCAGCTATTCCGCGGCACTGAAGGCCGGCATCGTCGAGCGGGTGATCGACCGGACGCACGGCATGGTCCGCGTCGAAGTCCGCTGCCAGAATTGCGGCGCCCATCTCGGGCACGTGTTCGACGATGGCCCCGAGCCGACCGGCGAACGCTTCTGCATCAACAGCGCCTCGATCGACTTCAAGCCCGAGGTGCTCGCGCCGCCCACCACGCCACGATGAAGCTCCTGTTCGACCTGCTGCCGATCATCCTGTTCTTCGTCGCATTCAAGTTCGGCGAGGCGAATCCCGACGCGGCGGCGGCGTTCGCGACCCAGCACTTCGGCGCGCTCGTCAAGGGCGGCATCGTCGGCGCGGGCGAGGCGCCCGTGCTGTTGGCGACCCTGGTGGTGATCGCGGCGACGCTGGCGCAGATCGTGGTGCTGCTGGCGCTGCGGCGCAAGGTCGACACGATGCTGTGGGTGAGCCTCGCGCTCGTCACCCTGCTCGGCGGCGCGACGGTGTGGTTCCACAGCGAGACCTTCATCAAGTGGAAGCCCAGCGTGCTGTACTGGGTGATGGGCACCGCGCTGTGGATCAGCCAGGCTGTCTTCGGCCGCAACCTGCTGCAGAGCCTGATGGGCGCGCAGATCACGCTGCCGCCGGCCGCCTGGCGCACGCTGAACTTCATGTGGATCGCGTTCTTCGCGTTCATGGGCCTGTTGAACCTCTACGTGGCCTATGCGTTCTCGACCGACACCTGGGTCAACTTCAAGCTCTTCGGCGGAGTCGGCCTGATGATTGCCTTCACGCTGGCCCAGGGCGTCTACCTGAGCCGGCACCTGAAGCCCGGGGATGAGTGAGCCTGCGGTCAGCGCCGTGGCGCTCGAAGCCCGGCTGCGCGAGGCCTTCGCGCCCAGCCTGCTCGAGGTGCGCGACGACAGCCACCTGCATGCCGGCCACGCAGGCGCGCGCGAGGGCCGGCACTTCGGCGTGCGCATCGTCAGCGAGCGCTTCGACGGCCTTTCGCGCATCGCCCGGCACCGGCTGGTGCACGACGCGCTGGGCGCATGGATGCAGCGCGGCATCCATGCGCTGGCGCTGACCGCACTGAGTCCGGCCGAGGCGGCCTCGCACTGAACCAAGCGTCGCCGGGGCCGTCGAATCGGGTCCGGCGGTTGCCCCGAACCGCACTCGTCGCGAGGTGTTTCACGGCCCGGACCGCGCAGGACCGACGCCTACACTTGCTCCCCTTCCTGTACACCGGATCACAAGCATGACGCTCTTCCCCGCCCCTCATCGACTCGTCCTCGCCGCTGCTTTGGCCTGCGGCCTGGCCGCGCCGGCGCTGGCCCAGAACATCACCACCGTCAACGGCAAGCCGGTGCCCAAGGCGCGCGCGGACCAGCTCTACGAACAGGTGAAGAAGCAGGCCGAAACCCAGGGCCAGCAGATCCCGCCCGGCACCGAGCAGCAGGTCAAGGACGAGATCGTGCTGCGCGAGATCTTCGTGCAGGAGGCCGAGCGCCGCGGGCTGCCGGCGAGCGCCGAGTACCGCGTGCAGATGGAGCTGGCGCGCCAGAGCATCCTGATCCGCGAGCTGTTCACCGACTTCCAGAAGAAGAACCAGATCAGCGACGCGGACATCCAGGCCGAGTACGACAAGTTCAAGGCGCAGGCCACCGCGGAGAAGGAATACAAGGTGCGCCACATCCTTGTCGAGAAGGAAGAGGACGCGAAGTCGATCACCGCGCAGCTGAAGGCCGGCGGCAACTTCGAGGAAATCGCCAAGAGCAAGAGCAAGGACCCGGGTTCGGCCGCCAAGGGTGGCGACCTTGACTGGGCCGGCCCGGGCAGCTACGTGCCCGAGTTCTCGCAGGCCATGACCAAGCTGCAGAAGGGCCAGACGACCGACGCGCCGGTGAAGAGCCAGTTCGGCTGGCACATCCTCAAGCTCGAGGACGTGCGCGACGCGCAGTTCCCGCCGCTCGCCGAGGTCAAGCCGCAGATCCAGCAGCGGCTGCAGCAGCAAAAGCTCGCCGCCTTCCGCGACGAGCTGCAGAAGAAGGCGAAGACGGACTACAAGTTCGGCAGCGCATCGAACTGATCGTCACCGGCCGATCAGCGCGATGCCGCCGAGGATCGCGCCGATCAGCACCGGCTGGTGGAGCATGTAGACACTCAAGCTCCACCGCCCCAGCATCGCGAGCGGCTGCAACGGCCGCCCGATCGCGCCGGCAAGCAGGCCCGGCCGCCGCTTCAGCGCCCAGGCACCGGCGGCGACCCCCCAAAGCATCACGCCGAGCCAGGGAAGCACCGGCACCCAGTCCTCGGTGCGTGGCTTGCGCGTGACGAGGCCGAGCCAGTTCGTCGCCCGCGTGTCGAAGAAGGCGTGCTGCACGAACGAAGGCAGCAGCACCGCCACGATGCCGGCCGCCAGCAGCACGACGAGCCGCCAGCCGCCCGGCCGCAAGGCCCAGGGCGCGACGATGCGCGCGGCGATCAGCATCACCGCCATGCCGTGCAGCACGCCGAAGCTGATCCAGCTCTGCGGAAACATCAGTGCACTGCCGGCGCTCACCAGTGCGGCGCAGCCGGCCACCTGCGCCCAGCGCCGCCAGAAGCGCGGCCAGCGCTGACCCTGCCGCGCGGCGACCGCCTGGCCGATGCCGGCGCACAGCAGGAACAGGCTGACGATGAGCGTGCGCTGCACGAGCCAGAACCGGTCGCGGTAGAAGTCGGCGTCGATGAGCCGGTAGTGCGCGAGGTCGAAGCCGAAGTGGAAAACCACCATCCAGACGATGGCCGCGCCGCGCAGCGCGTCGAGGCGGTCGAAGCGCGCTCGGGCCGGCGCCTCGTCGCTTGGGCGAGCCAACGCCGCGCGCTTCAACCGAGCCAACGCCTTGCGTTGGCGAACATCCGCATCCACGGGCTCGGCTTGGCCGCATCCCCCGGCGACCAGCTCATCTGCGCGTTGCGGAACACGCGCTCGGCGTGCGGCATGAGCACGGTGTAGCGGCCGTCGGGCGTGGTGACCGCCGTCAATCCCCCGGCGCTGCCGTTCGGGTTGAACGGATAGGCCTCGGTCGGGCGGCCGTGGTGATCGACGAAGCGCAGCGCGCGCTGCACCTTGGCCGGATCGCCGCGCTGGGAGAAGTCGGCCCGGCCCTCGCCGTGCGCCACCGCCACCGGCAGCCGGCTGCCGGCCATGCCGCTGAAGAAGATCGACGGCGAGTCGAGCACCTCGACCATCGAAAGCCGCGCCTCGAACTGCTCGCTGGCGTTGCGCACGAACTTCGGCCAGGCGTCGGCGCCCGGGATCAGCGGGCTCAGCGCCGCCATCATCTGGCAGCCGTTGCACACGCCGAGCGCGAAGCTCGCATCGCGCGCGAAGAACGCGGCGAAGGCCTCGGCGAGCCCGGGATTGAACAGGATCGAGCGCGCCCAGCCCTCGCCGGCGCCGAGCGTGTCGCCGTAGCTGAAGCCGCCGCAGGCGACGAAGCCGGTGAACATGTCCAGCCGCGCGCGGCCGGTCTGCAGGTCGCTCATGTGCACGTCGTAGGTCTCGAAGCCGGCGCGGTCCATCGCGTACGCCATCTCGAGGTGCGAGTTGACGCCCTGCTCGCGCAGGATCGCGAGCTTGGGCCGCGCCAGATTCAAGAAGGGCGCGGCGACGTCCTCGGCGGCGTCGAAGCTCAGGTGCTGATGCAAGCCGGGGTCGTCGATCGCGCCGGCGGCTTCGTGCTCCGCATCGGCGCAGCCGGGGTGGTCGCGCAGCTTCGCGATGCGCCAGCTCACCTCGTCCCAGGCCTGATGCAGATCGCGCAGCGGCGCCGAGAAGATCGCCTTGGTGTCGCGCCAGACCTCGACGACGCCGCGATCGTTCGGCTTGCCGATCTCGTGACTGTGCTTCGACAGGCCGGCCTCGCGCAGCACCTGCATCACGGCCGTGCGGTCGGCGGTGCGCACCTGGATCACCGCGCCGAGCTCTTCGGCGAACAGCGCCTTCAGGCTCATCTGCTTGCGGCGCTCGGCCGTCTGCAACGCCCAGTTCTTCGCGTCGCCCACGTCCATGCGGCTGTCGCCGATGCCGTCGCCTTCGGTGACCAGCAGGTCGATGTTGAGCGACACGCCGCAGTGACCGGCGAAGGCCATTTCGCAGACCGTCGCCCAGAGGCCCCCGTCGCTGCGGTCGTGGTACGCGAGCAGCCTGCCTTCGGCGCGCAGGCGGTTGATCGCGCGCACGAAACCGACGAGTCGCTGCGGATCGTCGAGGTCCGGCACGCCGTCGACCTCTGCGCGGCCGGTCTGCCCGCTGACCTGCGCGAGCATCGACGCGCCCAGCCGGTTGCGCCCGGCGCCGAGGTCGACGAGCAGCAGCGAGGTGTCGGTGGCTCGATCAAGCTGCGGCGTCAGCGTGCCGCGCACGTCGGCCAAGGTCGCGAAGGCGCTGACGATCAGCGAGACCGGTGCCGTCACCTGCTTCGCGGCGCCAGCGTCGTCCTGCCAGCGCGTGCGCATCGACAGGGAATCCTTGCCGACCGGCACCGAGATCCCGAGCGCCGGGCACAGCTCGAGCCCGACCGCGCGGACGGTGTCGTACAGCGCCGCATCGTCGCCCGGGTTCGACGGATCGTCGCTGCAGGCAGCCATCCAGTTGCAGCTCAGCTTGACGCGCGCGAGCTCGATCGGCGCCGCCAGCAGGTTGGTGATCGCCTCGCCGACCGCCATGCGGCCGGCGGCCGGCGCGTCGAGCACCGCGACGGGCGTGCGTTCGCCCACGGCGAACGCCTCGCCACGCAGGCCGGCGTAGTCGGCCAGCGTCACCGCGCAGTCGGCGACCGGCACCTGCCACGGGCCGACCATCGGATCGCGGTGGCTAAGCCCGCCGACGGTGCGGTCGCCGATCGTGACGAGGAAGCGCTTCGACGCGACGGTCGGATGGCGCAGCACCGCGAAGGCGGCCTCCTTCAAGTCGATGCCGCTCAAGTCCAGCGGCGCGCCGGCCGGCGGCGCGCGCTTGGCGTCGCGATGCATCTTCGGCGGCTTGCCCAGCAGCACGTCCATCGGCATGTCGATCGGCTGCGTCGGCGCACCGTGGTCTTCGAGCTTCAGCTGCCGTTCGGCGCTGGCGACGCCGACCACCGCGAAGGGGCAACGCTCGCGCGCCGCCATCGCCTCGAACAGCGGCAGGCTTTCGGGCGCGATCGCGAGGACGTAGCGCTCCTGGCTCTCGTTGCACCAGATCTCTTTCGGCGCCAAGCCGCTTTCTTCGAGCGGCACCTTGGAAAGATCGAAGCGCGCGCCACGGCCGGCGTCGTTGACCAGCTCGGGGAAGGCGTTGCTCAGGCCGCCGGCGCCGACGTCGTGCACCGCGAGGATCGGGTTCGTCGGGCCGAGCGCCCAGCAGTGGTTGATGACCTCCTGCGCGCGGCGCTGGATCTCGGGATTGCCGCGCTGGACCGAGTCGAAATCCAGCGCGGCGGTGTTGCTGCCCGCGCTCATCGAGCTGGCGGCACCCCCGCCCATGCCGATGCGCATGCCGGGACCGCCGAGCTGGATCAGCAGCGTGCCGGCGGGAAACGCGATCTTGTGCGTCTGGCCATCGCTGACCGTGCCGATGCCTCCGGCGATCATGATCGGCTTGTGGTAGCCGCGGCGCTGCACGCGGCCCTCGCCGATCGGCACAGCCTGGTCGTACACGCGGAAGTAGCCGGCGAGGTTCGGCCGGCCGAATTCGTTGTTGAACGCCGCGCCGCCCAGCGGGCCCTCGACCATGATCTGCAGCGCGCTCGCGATGTGCGCGGGCTTGCCGTAGGGCTCGCGTTCCCAGGGCTCGCTCGTGCCCGGCAGATGCAGGTTCGACACGCTGAAGCCGGTCAGCCCGGCCTTGGGCCGCGCGCCGCGGCCGGTCGCTCCTTCGTCGCGGATCTCGCCGCCGGCACCGGTGCTCGCGCCGGCGAAGGGCGAGATCGCCGTCGGGTGGTTGTGCGTCTCGACCTTCATCAGCACGTGCGCCGTCTCGGCGCGTGCCCCGTACGCCGGCGCGTTCGTGTAGCCCCGCGGCAGCCAGCGCTCGATCGGGCCGCCTTCCATCACCGCCGCGTTGTCGCTGTAGGCCACCACGGTGTATTGCGGCGCGCTGTGGTGCGTGTGGCGAATCATCTGGAACATCGAGTGTTCCTGCGCCGCGCCGTCGATGGTGAACTGCGCGTTGAAGATCTTGTGGCGGCAGTGCTCGCTGTTGGCCTGCGCGAACATCATCAGCTCGACGTCCGTCGGGTTGCGCGCAAGGCCCCTGAAAGCCTCGACGAGGTAGTCGATCTCGTCGTCGCTCAGCGCCAGGCCGAAGTCCCGGTTCGCGGCCACCAGCGCGGCGCGGCCCAGCCCGAGCACGTCGACGGTTTCCATCGGCCGGCCCGGCTGCGCGTCGAACAGGTGCGCCGCGGCCGCGCGCTCGAAGGCCACGCTCTCGGTCATGCGGTCGTGCACGAGCGCGGCGACCGCCCGCCGTTCGGCATCCGACAGCGGCTTCGCGCCCCCGAGCAGCCCGCTCTTCACCGGCAGCGTGTACTCGACAACGCGCTCGACGCGCAGCACGTCGAGCCCGCAGTTGTGCGCGATGTCGGTCGCCTTGCTGGCCCAGGGCGAGACGGTCCCGAGCCGCGGCATCACGACGACGCGCTCGGCCTGCTTGGCCGCCTCGACGCGGGCCGGCTCGCCGTAGTTCAGCAGTGCGCGCAGCTTGTCGTGCGCCTCGCGCGGCAGCTCGCCCGTGCTCGCGACCCAGTGCACGAACCGGGCCTCGACCGCGGCGAGTCGAGGGCACGCCGCCTGCAGCCGTTCGAGGAGCGCGCGCGCGCGGAAGTCCGACAGCGCGAGGCCGCCTTCGAAGCAGGTGAGCGTGGGGCGGTGCATGGTTCGCCGAAGGTTGGCTGGCGGGCGGGACGACGTGCAGGACGGTGGGCCGGAACACCGCGGCGCGCTTGCCGCGCATGCCCTGCGAGCCCGCGATTTTATGGGGCCGATGAGATACTTCGCGCCCTATGCCGATCACGATCAAGAGCGCCGAAGACATCGAGGGCATGCGCGTCGCCGGACGCCTTGCCTCCGAGGTGCTGGACATGCTCACGCCGCACGTCAGGCCGGGCATTACCACCGACGAACTCGACGCGCTCGCGCACAAGCACATCACCGAAGTACAAGGCGGCATCCCCGCGCCGCTGCACTACGCGCCGGCCGGCTACACGCCCTATCCGAAGTCGATCTGCACCTCGGTCAACCACCAGGTCTGCCACGGCATCCCGAACGACCGGCCGCTGAAGAACGGCGACATCGTCAACATCGACGTCACCGTCATCAAGGACGGCTGGCACGGCGACACGAGCCGCATGTACCTCGTCGGCGAAGGCTCCATCGCCGCGAAGCGGCTGTGCCAGCTCACCTACGAAGCGATGTGGCGCGGCATCGAAAAGGTGAAGCCCGGCGTGCGGCTCGGCGACATCGGCCACGCGATCCAGACCTTCACCGAGCGCCAGGGCTACAGCGTCGTGCGGGAGTTCTGCGGCCACGGCATCGGCCGCAGGTTCCACGAGGAGCCGCAGGTGCTGCACTACGGCCGCCCGGGCACCCTCGAAGAACTGGTGCCGGGCATGACCTTCACGATCGAGCCGATGGTCAACGCCGGCCGGCGCGAAATCAAGGAGCTGGGCGACGGCTGGACCATCGTGACCAAGGACCGCTCGCTCTCGGCGCAGTGGGAGCACACGGTGCTCGTCACCGAGACCGGCTACGAGGTGCTGACGGTCTCGGCCGGCAGCCCGAAGGCGCCGCAGGCGCTGGCCGCCGCCACCGCCTGAGGCGCGGTCTCGCGCAGGACTCGCGCCGTGGTCGCGGTGCCCCGCCCCGAGGCCGCGGCGACACCCGCGGTGCCCACCCTCCGCGCGCGTCTGCGCGACGGCAAGGCCGCGCTCATCGAGCGCTTTCGTGCCAACCGGCCCACCGCGCCGGCGGCGATGCAGCTGATCCGCGGCCTGGCGCGTCATGTCGACGCGACGCTGCTGCACTTGTGGCAGCACGCGCTGATGCCCAAGGGGGCGGCGCTGCTGGCGGTGGGCGGCTATGGTCGTGGCGAGCTGTTCCCGCACTCCGACGTCGATGTCCTGGTGCTGCTGCCCGCCTCTCCCGGCGGCGACAACGACGCCTCGAGGTCATCGATCGGCGGCTTCATCACCGCCTGCTGGGACATCGGCCTGGAGATCGGCTCGAGCGTGCGCACCGTCGAGGAGTGCGTCGCCGAAGCGGAGCGCGACGTGACGGTGCAGACCGCCCTGCTCGAAGCGCGCTTCCTGTGCGGCTCGCGCAGGCTGTTCGACGAGTTCCGGCGCGCGCATGCCGCGGGGCTGGACCCGCAGGCCTTCTTCCGCGCGAAGACGCTCGAGATGCGCCAGCGCCACACCAAGTACGAGGACACGCCCTATTCGCTGGAGCCGAACTGCAAGGAGAGCCCGGGCGGCCTGCGCGATCTGCAGCTGCTGATCTGGGTCGCGCGCGCCGCGGGCCTCGGCAAGAGCTGGAGCGCGCTGGCCGCCAGGGGGCTGATCACGCCGTTCGAGGCCAAGCAGCTGCAGCGCAACGAAGGCTTGCTCAAGCTGATTCGCGCGCGGCTGCACATGATGGCGGGTCGCCGCGAGGACCGGCTCGTGTTCGATCTGCAGACCGCGGTCGCCGAAAGCTTCGCCTTGCGCAGCACGCGCGAGCGGCGGGCCTCCGAAGCGCTGATGCACCGCTATTACTGGGCGGCCAAGGCGGTGACGCAGCTCAACCAGATCGTGATGCTCAACATCGAGGAGCGCATCGCCGGCACCGGCGCGACGCCGATGCGGCCGATCGACGAGCACTTCCTCGACCGCGGCGGCATGCTCGAGGTCGCGCGCGACGATCTCTACCAGCGCGAGCCGCAGCGTGTGCTCGAGACCTTCCTGACCTACCAGCGCACCGGCGGCATCGAGGGCTTGTCGGCGCGCACGCTGCGCGCGCTCTACAACTCGCGCGAGGTGATGAACGGCGCCTTCCGGCGCGATCCGGCGAACCGCGCGCTGTTCATGCAGATCCTGCAGTCGCCGGAAGGCGGCCAGACCCATGCCTTCCGGCTGATGAACCAGACGTCGGTGCTGGGCCGCTATCTCTGGGTGTTCCGCCGCATCGTCGGGCAAATGCAGCACGACCTCTTCCACGTCTACACGGTGGACCAGCACATCCTGATGGTGCTGCGCAACGTGCGCCGTTTCTTCATCGCCGAGCACGCACACGAGTACCCGTTCTGCTCACAGCTGGCCACCGGCTTCGAGCGGCCGTGGGTGCTGTACGTCGCCGCCCTGTTCCACGACGTGGCCAAGGGCCGGGGCGGCGATCACTCCGACCTCGGCGCGGCCGAGGTGCGGCGCTTCTGCCGCGATCACGGCATCGAGCGTGCCGATGCGCGGCTGATCGAGTTCCTCGTCAAGGAGCACCTGACGATGAGCCGCATCGCGCAGAAGGAAGATCTGTCGGACGCCGCGGTGATCGAAGGCTTCGCGGCGAAGGTCGGCGACGAGCGCACCTTGACTGCGCTCTACCTGCTGACGGTGGCCGACATCCGCGGCACGAGCCCGAAGGTTTGGAACGCCTGGAAGGGCAAGCTGCTCGAGGATCTGTACCGCGCATGCCTGCGCGCTCTCGGCGGCGCGAAGCCCGGCACCGAAAGCGAGATCGAAGCGCGAAGGCAGGAGGCGCTGCACGTGCTCAACCTCTATTCGCTGCCCGCCGGGGTGCACGCGCCGTTGTGGAAGACGCTCGAGCTCAGCTACTTCCTGCGCCATGACGCCGCCGACATCGCGTGGCACGCTCGCGCGCTCCACGCGCACATCGACGAAGGCAAGGCGATCGTGCGCGCGCGGCCCTCGAGCGTCGGCGAAGGTCTCCAGGTGCTCGTGTATGCACCCGACCAGCCCGATCTCTTCGCGCGCATCTGCGGCTACTTCGACAGCGCCGCGTTCAGCATCCTCGACGCGAAGATCCACACCACGATGAACAGCTACGCGCTCGACACCTTCCAGGTGGTGTCGCCGCATGTGGATCTGGCGGTCAACTACCGTGACCTGATCTCGCTGGTCGAGCACCAACTCGCCGCGGCGCTCGCGGCCGAAGGACCGCTGCCCGAGCCGAGCCGCGGCCGGCTGTCACGCCGCGTGCGGTCGTTCCCGGTCACGCCGCGGGTCACGCTGCGGCCGGACGAGCGGGCGCAGCGCTGGCTGCTCAGCATCTCGGCCAGCGACCGCTCGGGGCTGCTCTACGCGATCGCGCGCGTGCTCGCGCGCCACCAGCTCAATCTGCAGCTTGCGAAGGTATCCACGCTCGGAGAGCGCGTCGAGGACACCTTCCTGATCGACGGCGCACCGCTGCGCCAGACGAAGCGGCAGCTCGAGATCGAGAGCGAGTTGCTCGACGCGATCGCCTGAGAAGCGCTGCGCCTTTCGGCGCCGCCTGCGCAGGCCCGTGATGCGCAGGCGCTTCGCTTCGCAACGGCCGCCGAGCCGAGCCGCTGCGGCCATCGCTACTCGATCTTGAACTCGAACTCCTGCACGGCGATCACGTCTTCACCGCCGGTGACGCACTTGTACTGGCCCATCGCCGCTTTCACCGCGGCGTGGAAGACGCGCGGGCCGGAGAGGATCGTCACCTCCTTGACCACGCCGCCGCCGATGCGGGCCTGCGCCCTGACGACGCCCGAGGTGCCGTCCTGCAGCGCCTTGCGCGGCAGCTCCGGCTTGACCTGCGTCGGGCAGACCACGCCGATGTCGCTGCGGCTCGGCGCCGGTGCTGCAGGCGGTGCCGGCGGCGGCGGCGCCTCGATCTTGTATTCGACCTTCGGCGGCTCCGGCGCCACGGTGATCGGCGGCGCAGGGCTCGGCGCGACCTGGATTTCCGGAGGCGGCACATAGGGGGGCGGCGGCGCCTCGACCTTCGGCGCCTGCGGCTTGACGATTTCCTTCGGTGGCGGCGGTGGCGGCGGAGGGGGAGGCGGAGGCGGCGGAGGCAGCTCCACGATGATCTTCGTCTCGAGCGGCTTCTTGACGATCTCGACGACGTCGCGCGCCAGGCCCGTGACCAGCGCGTAGAAGATGAAGATGTGCAGCAGCACCACCGCGGCCAGCCCGATCAGGCGGCGCGTGGGCGGCTGGTGTTCTCCGTAGGTCAGGTCCATGCCAGGGGTCTTCCTTCAGACGGCTCGCAGCCGAGCCTCGCGAGCGCGGCCTGGGGTCTTCATTCGATGAACTGTTCGGCCCCGACGATGCCGAACTTGGTCAGGCCGTAGCGCTGCACGCTCGCCATCACGCCGGCGACGACGTCGTAGCGTGCGTCCTTGTTCGGCCGCAGGTGCAGCTCGGGCTGGCTGGCGAAGTCGAGCTTGGCGATCTCGCTCAACCGGTAGTCCACGTCCTGCATCGTCGCCACCGGCTCGGCGTTGAAGAAGATCTGGTTCTTCTCGTCGATGTCGATCTTGACGATCTGCGGCTGCACCGTCTGCGGCGGCGGCGTGCCGGTGGGCAGGTCGAGGTTGATCGCGTGCAGCTGGATCGGGATGGTGATGATCAGCATGATCAGCAGCACCAGCATCACGTCGATCAGCGGCGTGGTGTTGATGTCCATCATGACCTCGGGTTCACTGTCGCCCGAGGAGCTTCCGACGTTCATGCCCATGGTTCAGGCTCCTTCTCAACCACCACGCGGCGGCGGCTCGGTGATGAACGACACCTTGGCGATGCCGGCCCGCTGGCAGGCGTAGACGATCTTGCCCACCGCGTCGTACTTCGCCGCGAGGTCGCCGCGGATTTGCACTTCGGGCTGCGGCTTCATCACCGCGACCTTCTTGAGCCGGTCCACCAGCGCCTGGGTGCCGGGCAGGCGCGCGTCGTACCAGTAGATGGCGCCGGAGGCGTCGGCGCTGATGATGATGTTCTCGGGCTTGCTCTCGCGGACCTGGATGGTCTCCTTGGGCAGCTGCACCGGAATGGAGGTGGTGACGACGGGGATGGTGATGAGGAAGATGATCAGCAGCACCAGCATCACGTCGACCAGCGGCGTGGTGTTGATGGCCGAGACGACTTCGTCCTCGCCGTCGGCGGGACCGACGCTCATGGCCATGTTCAGGCCCTCTTCGCGGCGGCGCTGCCGGCGGTCGCGGCGTTGGAGGCCGTCGTGGACAGCAGCACCGCGTACAGGTCGTTGCCGAAGGCCCGCACGTCGTCCATCGAGCCCTTGTTCCTGCGCACGAGCCAGTTGTAGCCAAGCACGGCGGGCACGGCGACGGCCAGGCCGATGGCGGTCATGATCAAGGCCTCTCCCACGGGACCGGCGACCTTGTCGATGCTGGCCTGGCCGGCAACGCCGATGGCGGTGAGCGCGTGGTAGATGCCCCAGACGGTGCCGAACAGGCCCACGAAGGGGGCGGTGGAACCGACGGTGGCCAAGAAGGCCAGGCCGTCCTGCAGACGGCTCTGCACGCGCTCCATCGCGCGCTGAATGCTCATGGTGAGCCAGCTGTTCAGGTCGACGTGCTCCAGGAGGCCGTCATGCTTCTTGGTGGCGTCGAGGCCGGCTTCGGCGATGAAGCGGAAGGGGCTCTGGGCCTCGAGAGTGTCGGCGCCCTGGCGAACGCTGCCCGAAGTCCAGAAGCTCTTGGCCGCAAGCTTGGCCTGGCGCTTGATCTTGGCCTGCTCGATGAGCTTGACGACGATGATGTACCAGCTGCCCATGCTCATGATCACCAGGATCACAAGCACCGATTTGGCCACCGCGTCCGAGCCCCTCCACAGGGCTTCGAGCCCGTAGGGGTTGTCCACCGAAGCCGGGGCGGCGGCGGGCGGCGTGACGGGGGCGGCCGGTGCCACAGCGGGGGCAGCGGCTTCGGGCGCAGAAGCTGGTGTCTGCTGCGCGTTGCTGGTCTGGAACGGAAGAACCGACAGCGCGATCCACACCAACGCCGCAGCCGACATGCGGGAGCGGGAGACAACGAAGCGAAGCATGAGATCTCCGGAAAAAGGAGTGGAATGAAGGCAAGCCGCGGTACGACGCTTCGCTGCACCGAAGAAGGCGGGACCAAGTCGGATCCCAGGCTTGGCCGCTGGCTTACGGGCAGCGGCAACCTGCTGGCAATTCGTCCGTGAGGAGGGACTGCCACAAGCGACTCCGCTGCGAGACTTTAGCGTCTCGCAACGCACCCGCGACGGCCTGCCGAATCGGCGCGACACGAGACACGAGGTGCCTAAGCACCCCGTGCCCTGCCCGCCGCTGGACTGCTCAGAACGCGTAGCTTGCGTTCAGATAGACGGTCCGACCTCTCGCGTCGTAGTAGCGGTCGTCATAACCGAACATCTGCCCCTTGCCGAGGCCGCCCTGCGCCAGGCTCAACGGCGGCTTGTTGTCGGTCAGGTTCAGGACGCCCCCCGTCAGCGAGAACTGCTTGGTCGCCTGCCACTTGGTCTGCCAGTCGAGCGTCACGTACTTCTTCACGCGAAGTCGGACATCTTCGAAGTTGCCGGTGCCTTGGCCGCTGGCATCCAGTTCCTCCGCTTCGACGAGCGCGTCGGTGTAGCCGGACTTGAAGTTGAACTGCAGCGTGTGCTGGAAGTTGTTCGTCGCCAGGGTCGTGGTCCAGCGGCCCTGCCAGCGGAAGGTGGCCGTCCCAAGCGACTCGTTGTTGTTGCCGATGGCGCTGTAGTAGGGACCGTTCGGAAGCAGTTGCTTTTCCTCGCGCAGCATGTAGGTCGCGACGATCTGGCTGGTAAGCGCCCCAAGCTCACCTTTGGTGCGTCCAACCAGATTGAAGTCCACGCCGGTGTAGTACTCCTTGCCCAGGTTCACGTTGCCCTGGTTGAGCGCGAGGTAGGTGATCCCTGAAGAGTTCTCGCGCAGCGTGGTCCAGGTGCTGTAGGAGGTGGGGCTGCGAAACGCCTCTTCTTCCGCGATCTGCCCGAAGGCATCGCGGATGGCGACGCTCCAGAGATCCGCCCCGAGCGAGACCGCGGGCGTCGGCTCGAACACCGCGCCGATCGACACCTGCCGCGACTTCTCGGGCTTCAGCTCCTTGTTGCCGCCGGCGATCACGTCGTACTGCGTGCTGCCCGGGCGGCACTGGGCGCCCAGGCTGGTCGCGATGGCGAGCAGCTCGGGCGTGCAGGCGTAGTTGCCGCCCGTCACGCCGAAGGGCTGCGGGCTGGCATTGAGTTGCGGCACCGTCGGGGCCTTGAAGCCGGTGCCCACCGAACCGCGCAGAAGGAAGCCGCCCACCGGAGTCCAGCGGAAGCTGGCCTTGCCGTTCGAGGTGCCACCCACGTCGGAGTATTTGTCGTAGCGCACGGCCGCTGTGAGTTCGAGCGACTTGGCGACAGGCGCAACCAACTCGGCGAAGACGCCGTAGGAGTCACGGTCCGCCCCGTAAGGAACGATGGCGGCCTCGTCTCCTGCTCGCTGATCGCAGGCCAAGGGGTTGGTCGTGTCGGTGATGGCAGGGTCGCACAGCGTGCCTGTCACCGGATTCGCGAGGCGCCCTTGCGCGAAAAGGCTGGGTCGGCCTTGGAACTTCTCCTTGTAGTAGCTCACGCCGGTGCCGATGGACAAGGGGCCGCCGGCCAACTGCATCAGCTCCCTTGAACCCGAAGCGTCGAATGCGGTCAGGCGCGACTTGCCGCCGTCCCAGTAACCGCGATAGACCGCAGCTTCGATGGCTGCCAGGCCGGCTGCCGATTGCTGCCCCGGCCCCACGAAGGGATTGACGAGGCCGCTAGCCGCCAAGCGATTAAGGGCCAGTCCCCCCGGGTAGCCGGAGATGTTGTTCTTGTAGTCGCTCTCGGAATAGGAGACCGAGGTCTTGTAGTCCCAATTCGCGAGCAAGCCCTGCATGCCCAACACAAAGTTGTTGAAGTCGGACTTGTTGATGTCGGTGCGCTTGCCCAAGTCCTTGCCGCGCCACGAGGCAACGGTGTCCCCGGTGATGCCCACTGGCACGAGGTACTGGTCGTGCAGCGCGGAGCCGGCAGGGATTGCGATCGACGCAGTGGTACCGGCGATGCGCGCCGTGTTTTCTGTACTCGCCACGAGTGCGTCGGCGAACAGCGTGTGGTTGTCCCCGAGCTTCAGGCTGCCGGAAGCCATGAAGCTCTGGCGCTCGCGCTCGGGGTAGATCTCCAGCTCCGCGACGAAGTCGAACGAGCAGTAGGTCTTGCCGGTGGCCGGATCAAGCACGGGGATGTGCTGGGCGGGGCAAGAGCCGTTGGCCAGGAAGAACGGGCTGACGATGTCGCCGGCATCGTCGGTCACGTTGGCCGGCACGCCGCGGATGGTGGGGTTCAGCAGCTGGTACCGCCGGCCCTGGTAATCGAACTGCACCAGCGCCGATTTGGCGTAGCGGCGATCGGTGGAGTCGAGCTTCTGGCGCTTGTCGGCGCTCAGCGCGAACAGCACATTGAAGCCGTCGCTGTCGAGGTTGCCGAAGCCCTTGGACAAGCTGAAGCGGGCTTCCTCGCCCCCGCCCTTCGGCGCCGATGCGCCGATCGTGATGTCACCGGCCTGGCTGTTGCGACGGGTGATGAAGTTCACCACGCCGGCAATGGCGTCTGAGCCGTAGAGCGCCGACGCGCCGTCGGTCAGGATCTCGACGCGGTCGATGGCCGCCATCGGAATGGTGTTGAGGTCCACCGCCGCCGCCGAGCCCGTCAGCGTCTGGCCGCCGAATTGCGCCAGACGGCGCCCGTTCAGCAGCACCAGCGTGCGGGTCTCGCCGATGTTGTGGATCGAGATGCCCGCGAATCCCGCCCCACCGCCGCCCACGCTCGTACCTTCGGTGGTCGCGCCCTGCACGCCGGGCAGCTTCTGCAGCAGGTCGACGACCGAGGTGGCTCCCGTCTTCTCGATCTCCTCGCGCTTGAGGACCAACACCGGCAATGAAGCCTCGGCGTCGATTCGCCGGACGGCGGAACCGGTGATCTCCACGCGGTCCAACTGCTGCTGCGCCAACGCCGGCGTCGAGGCTACGGCGCCGCCGAAGATGACCAGCAAACTGGCAGAGAGCTTGGTACGTTTGAACATGAACGACTCCTGAGGTGAAGATGGTCCGCGCATGACGACTCGTCGCAACCGCATCCTTGACTGGCGGAAAGCCGAACCGCATCCGTTGGCCCCCCGCCCAAAGCAGGGCTCATGCCACGCCTCGTCGAGCAGCGATCGGTCGCATGCGCTTGAGTCTTCAATTTGTCATGCGGGGCCATGAGCTGACCTCTAGGGAGTTCACCAAGCGAAGTTGGAGAGGTTCTTCGAAGCCGAACCAAGCGCGTGGTCGAGAAACGTGGAAAACCAACATCCACGCGGCTTGCCGGGCGATAAGCCATGGCGAGTGGCCGCGCCAATCGGGACCTCGAGTGACGCCGCTCGGATCGTTGCGGCGTTGGCGGCCGGCAACGGCATAGACACCCACGTGACAACGGCACCATGGGCACCGTGCTAACACCCTGCGCTTGAACACCATGGCCGATCTTTCCCGTCGCTTGGCAAGCCAGCTCGCAGCGCAGGGCGAGCAAGCCTTGCGGAGCGGCGAAGTGGTGCAGGCCGAGTTGCTCTTCATCAAGGCGCTCGAGGTGATGCCGAGCCATCGCGAGAGCCTCCTCGCCTTGGCCGGCCTGGCAAGTGATCGCGCTGACATCGAGCGTGCGCTCGCCTTCCTTCGTCGTGCGCAGGTCGACGCACCAGCAGACCTTGAACTGGCCCTGCGTCACGCGCATGGCCTTGGCATGGCCGGCGATCTGAGTACGGCGCAGCAGGTGCTCGAAAGCGCGCTGAAAGCCGGTGCACGCAGCGACCCTCATCTGCCGCTGGCTTGGTTGGCCCTGGCGCAGTCGAGACAAAGTCTTGGCGACACCGACGGCAGCGCGCGTGCCTTCAACCAGGCGCTGCAGCAGGCACGCCGAAGAGGCCAGTGGGTGGACGACGCCAGCACACCTCCGCAACTGCGAGCGTTCGTCCTGCAGGCCCGAGAAGCCGCCGCTCACGTGCGCAAACGAATCGTGCGAGCGTCCTACGAGGCGGTGCGACGGGAGCATGGGGACGCTGCGCTGCAGCGTGTCGATCGCGGTGTCGCCGATCTGCTCGGCGACATCGTCGCGCTGCCTGCGGGCACCGCACAGCGGCCCAAGTCGCTCTACATCCCGGACCTGCCCGAAGAGCCCTACCTCGAGCCGTCCTTGCAGCCTTGGGCCGCGGCGCTGACTGACGCCTACCCCGCGATCCGACGCGAAGCGATGGCTTTGCTAGCCAGCGGCGAGCGGCTGCCGAGCTTCATGCCGTCGGGCGATCTCAGCCACCTGAGCGGCCCGGCTGGGCAACTCGCGTGGGACGCCTTCTTCTTCTATCGCCATGGCCAGCGCTACGACAACAACCTCGCGCGATGCCCTGCCACCAGCGCCGCGCTCGAGAGCGTGGAGCTCTTTCGCATCGAGGGTGAAGCGCCCGAAATCTGCTTCTCGGTGCTGGCGCCGCACACCACGATCAAGCCGCACTTCGGCGTCAGCAACGCCCGCGTCGTGATGCACTTGCCGCTGATCGTGCCGGAGGGCTGTGCGCTCAACCTCCTGGCCGTCGGCGAGCACCGCTGGCAGGAAGGTCGTCTGGTGATGTTCGACGACACCTACGAGCACGAGGCATGGAACCGCTCCGAGCATCCTCGGGTGGTGCTGCTCATGGACTGCTGGAACCCTCATCTCACGGCGGTCGAGAAGCAGGCCATCAAGCACGTACTCGAAGCCGTTCGCAGCTTCGAGCAGGCGCTGTGAAGCCAACCCAATGAGCTGGGCCTAGACCGTCACGCCGCTGCCCAGCCGATGAGCACGTTGCGTCCTTCGACACGCACGAGCACACGCCGCCCCACCGGCAGGCTGATCTTCGTCGGCACATGTCCGAACGGCAGCCCGGTAAGGATCGGCGTCTTCGTCAGCGTGCGCAGGTGGTCGATCACCCCGCGCAGTCGGTAGCCCCGGTCCATCGCCGTCGGCGGCGGCACTGCACTGAACGCGCCCAACAAGATGGCACGCTGCCGGTCCAGTACACCGCACTGGTGCAGTTGAAGCAGGTTGCGTTCGGTGCGGTAGGTGCGCTCGTTGACGTCCTCGAGGAAAAGCACGCCCTGCTTCACTTGAGGAAAGTGCGGCGTGCCCAGCAACGCAAGCAACACCGTGAGGTTCCCGCCCCAGAGCACGCCCCGCGCTTCGAGGCCGTCGAAGCCGGCTTCGGTGCGAAAGCCAACGGCTTCGAGCTCGCCGTGCATCGCCTCGACGAAGCAGCCTTCGGTCACGTCGTCGATGCCGCCCTGCTCGGCCGTGCGGCTGAAGTCGTCGTGGGCAAGCGGCCCGGCCCAGAGGCCGCCGCAGTCGCCATGTGCATGCTCGTGGCGACGATGCCGGGCGGGAGGCGCGACGACGGCGCCGTGGGCCATCGCCGCCAGATGCAGCGCGGTGAAGTCGCTGTGGCCGACCCAGCGCGTGCCGCGTTCGATGCTCGTCGCGATGCGACGCCAATCGATGTGGTCGAGCAGACGCGTGAGCCCGTAGCCGCCGCGCAGCGCGAGCGCGACCGACGGCGCGGCGTCGGCGACGCGGTGCAGTGCGGCCAGCCGCGTCGCGTCGTCGCCGGCGAAGCGCTGATGACGCGCAAGCGCGTCGGCATCGAGTACCGCGTCGAAGCCGAGCGAGCGCAGGTGCTTGACCGCGCGCCGTGCGGCCGGGCGGTCGAGCATCACGCCCGACGGCGCGAAGACGACGAGCGACGGCGCCGTGGGGTCGGCCATCAGGTCTCGGGCAGGCCGCGCGCGATCGTGCGCGGGTCCATCTCGATCACTTCGACGATGTCGAAGTCGCTGTCCTCGAAGCGCGCGACGGCCTCGCGCCGGCCGGCGTCGCGGGCTTCCTCGCGTTCGCGGCGGCGCTGGGCGCGGCGCTCGGCGAAGAAGTCGCGCAGCAGCAGGCCACAGGCGTCGGCGAGCACGCCGCCGTGCCATTCGGTGTGATGGTTGAGCCGGCTCTCGCCGAACAGATCGACGACCGAGCCGGCCGCGCCCGTCTTCGGGTCGCGCGCGGCGAAGACGACGCGCTTGAAGCGCGCGTGCATCAGCGCCATCGCGCACATCGCGCAGGGCTCCAGCGTCACGTAGAGCGCGCAGTCGGGCAGCCGGTAGTTGCCGAGCAGCTGCGCGGCGTGGCGCAAGGCGACGATCTCCGCGTGGGCCGTCGGGTCGTGCGTGGTGATCGGGCGGTTGTAGCCGGTCGCGACGACCTGCTGCACGCCGTCGACCTCGCGCACGATCACCGCGCCCACCGGCACTTCACCGACGAGCCAGGCGTTGTGGGCCTGGTCCAGCGCGAGGCGCATCGCGGCCTCGTCGCGGCGCAGCTGCTCGGGGCCGTTCATCGCTCGGCATCCCCGGGGCGCCGCGGCGCCTGCTGCATCAGCTTGCCGACGTCTTCGGCCACCTTGCGAGGCAGCTCTTGCGGGACGCGCACCGTCGCGTCGTGGGTGGAAGTGCTCGATGCCTGCGACGGTGCCGACGACAGCCCGGACAGCGAACGCTTCACGAGCAGGCCGACGACCGACAGCACGACGACGAGGCTCAGCAGTCCGAAAGCAATGCGCATGGGAGCAGGAAGGAGGCCGGCGAATCCGGCCGCCATCGCATTCTGCCGTCGGCTCCCGGTGAAAGCCGACCGGTCAGGCCGCGGCGCCGACCGGCCAGCGCCCGAGCACGCGATGCACTTGCTTGCCCGTCAGGCTCTCGATCAGCAGCAGCTCCCGGGCGGTCCAGCGGATCGGCTCGGTCGCCTGCTGCGCGACGCGTCGTGCGTCGTAGAGCAGCGTGAGATGCGGTGTGAAGCGCCGGCCGAGCGGCGACTTCAGGCCGACCGCCGTCATCGCCGCCGCGATCCGCTGCTGGAACAGCAGCAACGCAGGGTTCGCGGCTTCGGAGGCCAGCAGCACCAGCGGCTCGCGTTCCTTGCCGGTCGCGAACGTGACGAGGCCGTCCAGCACGACGTCGAAAGGCTTGCCGGCGATGCCGGAAGCGACCGCACGCGAGCCTTCGACCATCGCGGCCGGCAAGGCACCGACGCCGCCTGCGACGAAGTACAGCGTGACGTGAAGGCGCTCGGCGTCGATGTCACTGCCCCCGAGCCGGTGCTCGAGCCGGATCGATCGGCGTCGCGCCTCGAGTGCCTCGAGCGTGGGTGCGTCGGGCCGCAGCGCGAAGAAGAGCGTGCGGGCTTGCTGCCGCTCGACGTCGTCCGGCGCCGTGGTTGCCGCGTCGTCCGCGTTGTCGAAGCCGGGCAGAGCCGCCTGCCCCGGCGCCGATCCCGGCGCGTGATGCTCACGCACTCGATCACTCCCACTCGATGGTCGCCGGCGGCTTGCTGCTCACGTCGTAGGTCACGCGGTTGATGCCGCGCACCTCGTTGATGATGCGGCTCGACACGCGCTTGAGCAGTGCGTGCGGCAGCTCCGCCCAGTCGGCGGTCATGAAGTCGCTGGTCTGCACCGCACGCAGCGCGACGACCCATTCATAGGTGCGGCCGTCACCCATCACGCCGACGCTCCTGACCGGCAGGAAGACGGCGAAGGCCTGGCTCGTCAGCTCGTACCAGTTCTTGCCGCTGACCGGATCGAGCGTGCTGCGCAGTTCCTCGATGAAGATCGCGTCGGCGCGGCGCAGCAGATCGGCGTACTCGCGGCGTACCTCGCCGAGGATGCGCACGCCCAGGCCCGGCCCGGGGAAGGGATGCCGGTAGACCATCGCCGGCGGGAGCCCGAGCGCGACGCCCAGCTCGCGCACCTCGTCCTTGAACAGTTCGCGCAGCGGCTCGAGCAGCTTCAGACCCAGGGTCTCGGGCAGGCCGCCGACGTTGTGATGGCTCTTGATCGTCGTGGCCTTCTTCGTCTTGGCGCCGCCGGACTCGATCACGTCGGGGTAGATCGTCCCTTGCGCGAGCCATTTCGCGTGCTCGAGCTTGCCGGCCTCGCGCTGAAAGACTTCGACGAACTCGCGGCCGATGATCTTGCGCTTGGCCTCGGGGTCGCTCACGCCGGCCAGTGCACCGAGGAACTGCTCGCTTGCATCGACATGCACGACCTTCGCATGCAGCTTGCCGGCGAACATTTCCATCACCATCGCGCCCTCGTTCAGCCGCAGCAGGCCGTGATCGACGAAGACGCAGGTGAGCTGGTCGCCGATCGCGCGGTGGATCAGCGCGGCGGCGACGCTCGAGTCGACGCCGCCCGACAGGCCCAGGATCACTTCTTCGCCGCCGACCTGCTCGCGAATGCGCGCGACGGCTTCCTCGATGTAGTCGCCCATGACCCAGTCGGGCCTGGCCTTCGCGATCCCGAGCACGAAGCGCTCGAGCAGCGCCCTGCCCTGCACCGTGTGGGTGACCTCCGGGTGGAACTGCACCGCGTAGTAGCCGCGCGATTCGTCGGCGATGCCGGCGATCGGGCACGCCGGCGTCGAGGCCATCAGCTTGAAGCCGGGCGGCAGCTTGGTCACCTTGTCGCCGTGGCTCATCCAGACCTTCAGCATGCCGTGGCCCTCGGGCGTCGAGAAGTCCTCGATGCCCTTCAGCAGCGCGGTATGACCGTGCGCACGCACCTCGGCATAGCCGAACTCGCGATGGGTGCTGGCCTCGACCTCGCCGCCTTGCTGCACGACCATCGTGAACATGCCGTAGCAGATGCCGAGCACCGGCACGCCGAGCTCCCACACCGCCTGGGGCGCGCGCAGCTCGTGCGCCTCGTACGTGCTGGCGTGGCTGCCCGACAGGATCACCGCCTTCGGCGCGAAGCCGCGGATGAAGGCGTCCGACACGTCGTTCGGATGGATCTCGCAATAGACGTGCGCCTCGCGCACGCGCCGCGCGATGAGCTGCGTGACCTGCGAGCCGAAGTCGAGGATCAGGATCTTGTCGTGCATGGTCGTCAACCGGCCGGAGAAAGCGAGGCGCGCCGCTCGCGCCGGAAATGCCACCACGCGAGCAGCATCGCCGCGCCTTGCAGCACCGCGCAGAAGAAGAACGGCGCGCCGATGCGCCAGTCGCCGCGCGGGTAGTGCGAGACCACGCCGAGCAGCGCCGCGCCGAGGACCGGCGCGACCACCGCCATCAAGCTGTTGAGCGCGCCGACGGCACCGAGCGTCTGCCCCTGGTTCGTCGCATCGGCCGCGCCGGAGATGATGCTTTGCAGGGAGGCCTGCACAGTGAAGCCCAGCACGTTGAGGCCGATCACGACGTACATCATCCAGCCCTCGGTGATCGCACCCCAGGCCAGGTAGGCGAGCGCGGACGACGCGAGGCCGATCACCGCGAGCCGCTGCGCGCTGAAGCGCTTCAGCAGCCGCGACAGCAGCACACCCTGCACCAGCGCGGACATCACGCCCACCGCGAACAAGGACCAGCCGTTGTCCGCCGGCCCCCAGCCGAACTTGAAGCTCGTGTAGAGCACCCAGCTCGTGTACATCGTGAACTGAGCAAGGCCGACGCAGGCGAGCACGACGACCAGCAGACCGACGCCCTTCAGTTGCGTCAGCGCCGTCAGCGAGGTGATCGGATTCGCGGCGCGCCAGTGAAAGGCGCGGCGGCGTTCCCGCGGCAGCGACTCGGGCAGCACGAACCAGCCGTAGGCGAGGTTCAGCAACGCGAGCGTGCCGGCCACGTAGAAGGGCAGGTGCAGGTCGATGTCGCCGAGCAGCCCGCCCATCACCGGCCCGGCGATGAAGCCGAGGCCGAACATCGCGCCGATCTGGCCGAAGCGCTTCGCGCGCTGTTCGGGCGGCGTGATGTCGGCGACGTAGGCGTTGGCGACCGCCGCGTTGGCCTGCATCGCACCGCCGACCAGCCGGACCGCGATCAGCATCCACAGTGCGGTCGCCATCGCGGTCGCGAAGAAGTTCAGCGCGAGCCCGCAGAAGCCGAGCAGCAGCACCGGCCGGCGGCCGTAGCGATCGGACAGCGCGCCCAGGACCGGCGAGCCGAAGAAGTTCGCCAGCCCGAAGGCGAAGGCGACGACGCCGTACCAGTAGGCCTGATCGGCCTGGCTGCCGGTGAAGCTGCCGACCAGCGGCGGCAGCACCGGCACGATCAGGCCGATCGCGAGCATGTCGATCAGCACCGTGATCATGATGAAGGGCATCGCGGCGGCGCGGCGGCCAGGCGTGGCGGCAGCGGCGGGCGGGGCAGGCAGCGGAGCGCTCAAGAAGGTCTTTCGAAAAAGACGAACCGCCCGCGAACAGCCGGGCGGTTCGTCCGCGAAGGCGGCGTCACTCCGCCCGGTAGTTCGGCGCTTCCTTCGTGATCTGCACGTCGTGCACGTGGCTCTCGCGGATGCCGGCCGACGTGATTTCGACGAACTCGGCCCGCTCGCGCATTTGCTCGACGGTCGAACACCCGCAGTAGCCGAGCGAAGCGCGCAGTCCGCCGGCCATCTGGAACAGGATCGCGACCACGGAGCCCTTGTAGGGCACACGACCCTCGATGCCTTCGGGCACCAGCTTGTCGGCGTTCGGATTCGCGCCGGTGTTTTCCTGGAAGTAGCGGTCGGCGCTGCCCTGCTGCATCGCGCCGATCGAGCCCATGCCGCGGTAGCTCTTGTAGCTGCGCCCCTGGAACAGGACGATCTCGCCGGGCGCCTCCTCGGTGCCGGCGAACATGCCGCCCATCATTACCGCGTGCGCACCGGCGGCCAGGGCCTTGGCGATGTCGCCCGAGTAGCGCACGCCACCGTCGGCGATCAGCGGCACGCCGCTGCCTTTCAGGGCGGTGGCCACGTTGTCGATCGCGGTGACTTGCGGCACGCCGACCCCCGCAACCACGCGCGTCGTGCAGATCGAGCCGGGGCCGATACCGACCTTCACGCCGTCGGCGCCGGCCTCGACCAGCGCCAGCGCGGCTTCGCCGGTCGCGATGTTCCCGCCGATCACGTCGACGTGCGGGTACTGGCGCTTGACCCAGCGCACGCGCTCGATCACGCCGGCACTGTGGCCGTGGGCGGTGTCCACCACGATCGCGTCGACGCCGGCGTTCGCGAGCAACTCGACGCGCTCTTCCGTGCCCTCGCCCACGCCGACCGCGGCGCCGACGCGCAGCTTGCCCTGCGCATCGCGCGCGGCGTTCGGGAAGTTGGTCTGCTTGGTGATGTCCTTCACCGTGAACAGCCCGCGCAGTTCGTTCTTCGCGTTGACGACGACCACGCGCTCCAGCTTGTGCTGGTGCATCAGGGCCTTCGCCTGCTCGAGCGTCGCACCTTCGTTGACGCTGACGAGCCGTTCGCGCGGCGTCATGATGTCGCGCACCGGCGCGTCGAGCCGCGTCTCGAAACGCAGGTCGCGGCCGGTGACGATGCCGACGACGCGCCCGTCGTCGACGACCGGAAAGCCCGAGATGCCGTGCTGCCGCGAGAGCTCGATCACGTCGCGCACCCGCACGCCCGAGGAAATGGTGATCGGGTCGCGCAGCAGGCCCGATTCGTAGCGCTTGACCCGTGCCACCTCGGCCGCCTGCTGCTTGGGCGAGAGGTTCTTGTGGACGATGCCCATGCCGCCCTCCTGCGCCAGCGCGATCGCGAGGCGGGCCTCGGTCACGGTGTCCATCGCGGCGGACACGAGCGGCAGGTTGAGCTGGATGTTGCGCGAGAGGCGGGTGGCGAGCGAGGTGTCGCGCGGCAGGACCTGGGAGAAGGCTGGCACCAGCAGCACATCGTCGAAGGTGAGTGCTTTGCCGAGTAGGCGCATGAGGCTTTGCTCCAGTCGCAAAGCGCGATTGTATGCAGCCGCTTCTCGCCGGCCGGCTTGCGTGACGCATGCACGCCGATGCGCGCGCCGGTGTGGCCGGCGCGTCGGCGCGGCACGGCTGCGCGCCACCCCCTGCCGCATACTCGCCGGCCATGAAAAGCCTGCTCATTCATGGTTTGCGCGGCCTTGTCGCGATCGCGCTCGCCGCCTCGAGCCTCGGCGCCGCGGCGCAGTGGAAATGGCGTGATGCGCAGGGTCGCGTGCAGTACAGCGACCTGCCGCCGCCGGCCAGCGTGCCGGCAAAGGACGTGCTGCAAAGCCCGATCTCGCAGCCCGCCCCACGCGTGGTCGACACGCCGGCAGCGGCCTCCGCCTCGGCGCCGGCGAAGGCGGCCAGCAGCGTCGATCCGGCGTTGGAAGCCAAGCGCAAGCAGGCCGAGCAGCAGGAGCAAGCCAAGCAGAAGGCGCTCGAAGCCCAGCAGGCCCAGACGAAGGCGCAGAACTGCGAACGCGCCCAGGCCTACATGCGCACGCTCGAGAGCGGCGTGCGCATCGCCCGCACCCAGGCGAACGGCGAACGCGAGTACCTCGACGACGCGGCACGCGCGCGCGAGACCGAGCAGACGCGCCAGGCGATGCAGTCGAACTGCCGCTAGCCGCGGCGCTTCTTCGTAGCGGCGCGCGCGTCGGCCAAGGCCTGCTTCTCGTCGCGCCCGCGTGCGCGGCGCGCTTCCTTGGGGTCGATCGCGAGCGGCCGGTACAGCTCGACACGGTCGCCATCGACAAGTTTGCGATCGGCGCGGCAGCCTCGGCCCCAGATGCCGCAGCTCATCGGCCCGCTGCGCAGCTCGGGATGGCGATCGACGAGCCCGCTCGCGGCGATCGCCTGCTCGACGCTCGAGCCCGGCGGCATCTCGAGCACGCACAGATCGATCGTCCGCGCCGCCGCGGCGTAGACGACCTCCACCTTCATCGCGGTCCGTGGACCTGCTCGGCGCGCTTGACGAAGGCATCGACGAGCGTGTCGGCGATGCGGTCGAACACGGGACTCACGATCGCTTCGAGCGTGCGCCCGCTGAAGGTGTAGCGCAGGTCGAAGTCGACGCGGCAGGCGGTGGCCGGCTGCTGCGGCGCGCCGGGCGAAGCCAGCGGCGTGAAACGCCAAAGGCCGTCGAGCTGCGAGAACGGGCCATCGACCAAGGTGACCACCACCGCCTGCTCCCCTTCGTGGCGGTTGCGGGTGGTGAAGGCGTGGCGCACGCCGAGGTAATTGAGGTGCAGCCGCGCGGTCATGCCGTCGGGGTGCCGCTCCAGCACCTCGGCGCGCTCGCACCAGGGCAGGAACTTGGGGTAGTCGGGCACCGCGGTGACCAGCTGCTGCATCTCGCTCGCCGAGTACCACAGCAGCACGCTTTTCTTGACGTGCTTCATCGCTTCCTAGAATGACGGCCGGATTTTATTGAGAGCCCTCATGTCCATCGCCGACAACAAGAAGGCGCGCTTCAACTACACGATCGAGGAGCAGTACGAGGCCGGCATCGTCCTCGAAGGCTGGGAGGTCAAGGCGATCCGCGCCGGGCAGGTGCAGCTGACCGACGGCTACGTCGTCATCAAACAAGGCGAGCTGTTCCTGATCGGCCTGCGCGTGAACCCGCTTCGCGAAGCCTCGACGCACGTGCACCCGCAGGCCGACCGCACGCGCAAGCTGCTGATGAAGGGCGACGAGATCCGGCGCCTGATCGGCAAGATCGAGCAGAAGGGCTACACGCTGGTGCCGCTGAACCTGCACTACAAGGGCGGCCGCGTGAAGGCCGACATCGCGCTCGCGAAGGGCAAGGCGACGCACGACAAGCGGCAAGACGAAAAGAAGCGCGACTGGGAGAGAGAAAAGGGACGCTTGATGAGAACCAAGGTCTCATCGAACCCGAAGGGTTGACGGCGTGCCCGGGGGGGGCCTTTCGCCGTAGGCGGCAGGGCCGACCGATGCGCACCGCGCCTGGCCGCCCGAAGCGCTCGGACGCCTAGGCTCCCAGGCTCTGCAGCGCCTGCTCGCAATCGGCGATCAAGTCGCCGACCGCCTCGAAGCCGAGCGAGAAGCGCACCAGCGTGCCCTGCCCCGCCCTGTCGCGCAGCGCCCCAAGGTCGTAGGGCACGACTAGGCTCATCGGCCCGGCCCACGAATAGCCGATGCCGAACAGCCGCAGCGCATCGACGAAGGCGTCGACCCGCTTGGCCTCGAAGCGCGCATCGAAGACCACCGAGAACAAGCCGGCCGCCGCCGAGCAGTGGCTCGCCCAATGCGCGTGCCCCGGCGACTCCGCCATCGCGGGATGCAGCACCTGCGCGACTTCCGTGCGCCGCTGCCACCACGCCGCCAGCTCGCGCGCTGCGCGGTCCTGCGCCGCATAGCGCAGGGCGAGCGTGGGCAGCGAGCGCAGCACGAACTCGGCATCGTTCGCACCGACGCCCAGGCCGAGCCGCATGTGCGCCAGTTTGATCTGCTGGTGCAGCGCGTCGTCGCGCGTCACCACCGAGCCCATCAGCACGTCGGCGCCGCCCGACGGGAACTTGGTCAGCGCCTGCATCGAGACATCGGCGCCACAGGCGAAGGCGTCGAAGGCAAGGCCGGCGCCCCAGGTGTTGTCGAGCGCGCTGCGCACGCGGCGTTCGCGGCAGATCGCGGTGAGCGCACGCAGGTCCGGGAACTCCATCGTCACCGAGCCGGGCGCTTCGATCCACACCAGCCGCGTCGCCGGGCCGATGGCATCGGCGAGGCTTTGCGGCGCCATCGGGTCGTACACCCGGTGCGCGACGCCGAGGTCGGCCAGCATCGAGCGCGCCAGTTCGCGGCTTGGCCCGTAGACGTTGTTCGGCAGCAGCACCTCGTCGCCGGCGCGCAGCAAGGCGAGATCGACCATCGCGATCGCCGCCAGACCGCTCGGCGCCAGCAGGCACTGCAGGCCGCCTTCGAGGGTGGCGATCCGCTCCTCGAGCGTGAAAGTGGTCGGCGTGCCGTGCAGTCCGTAGGTGTAGCCAGTCTTGTGCTTCCAGTCGCGCGCGCGCAGCGAGGCGACGTCCTTGAACAGCACCGTCGAGGCCTTGTGGATGCCGAGCGGCACCGCGTCGAAGCCGGCCGGCGCGGTGTAGCCGTGATGGATCAGGCCGGTGGTCGGCCGGTCGACGTGCGTGCCATCGCTCACAGCGGCTGTCCGAGCAGGTCGTGCCCGCGCGTCGCGACGACGCGCGCGCGCACGAAGTCGCCGACCTTCAGCGTGCGGCTGGCCTTCTGCGGCGGCAGCAGATGCACGAGGCCGTCGATCTCGGGCGCATCCGCGTAGCTGCGTCCTCGGCCGCCCTGTCGGCCGAGCGCCGGAGCGTGGTCGATCAGCACCTGCATTTCGCAGCCGACGCGCTCTTCGAGCTTGGCCGCCGAGACCTGCTCGGCCACCGCCATGAAACGCGCGCGGCGCTCCTCGCGCAGCGCCTGCGGCAATGCGCCGGGCAGCTCGTTCGCGCTGGCGCCCTCGACCGGCGAATACGCGAAGCAGCCGGCGCGGTCGATGCGTGCCTCGCGCATGAAGTCGAGCAGGTGCTCGAACTCGGCGTCGGTCTCGCCCGGGAAGCCCGCGATGAAGGTGGAGCGCACCGCGAGCGGAGGGCAAGCATCGCGCCAGCGCGCGAGCCGCTCCAGGTTCTTTTCGCCGCTGGCCGGCCGTTTCATGCGCCGGAGCACGTCGGGGTGGCTGTGCTGGAACGGCACGTCGAGGTAGGGCAGCACGCGGCCGGCGGCCATCAGCGGCAGGATCTCGTCGACGTGTGGGTAGGGATAGACGTAGTGCAGCCGCACCCACGCGCCGTGCGGCTCGGCCAGCTCGCCGAGCTTTTCGACCAGATCGGCCATGCGCGTCCTGACCGGCCTGCCGTCCCAGAAGCCGGTGCGGTACTTCACGTCGACGCCGTAGGCCGAGGTGTCCTGGCTGATGACCAGCAGCTCCTTGACGCCCGACTCGAACAGCGCACGCGCCTCGTTGAGCACATCGCCGATCGGCCGCGAGACCAGATCGCCGCGCATGCTTGGGATGATGCAGAAGCTGCAGCGGTGGTTGCAGCCCTCGCTGATCTTCAGGTAGGCGTAGTGCTTGGGGGTGAGCTTGACACCGGCCGCGGGCACCAGATCGACGAACGGGTCGTGCGGCTTCGGTGCGTGCGCGTGCACCGCGTCCATCACCTCGTCGGTCGCGTGCGGGCCCGTGACCGCGAGCACGCTCGGATGCACCTGGGCGACGAGCTTGGCCCCGCCCTCCCCCGACTTCGCGCCGAGGCAGCCGGTGACGATCACGCGGCCGTTCTCGGCCAGCGCTTCGCCGATCGTGTCGAGGCTTTCCCTGACCGCGTCGTCGATGAAGCCGCAGGTGTTGACGATCACCAGGTCGGCGCCGGCGTAGCTCTTGGATGTCTCGTAGCCCTCGGCGCGCAGCCGGGTCAGGATCAGCTCGGAATCGGTCAGTGCCTTCGGGCAGCCGAGCGAGACGAAGCCGATGCGCGGCGGGGCGGAGGAAGCGACTGCGGTGTCTTGCGGCATCGACGGATTTTCGCCGAGCCGCGCCGGTTAGCGCTCAGGGGCGCTTCGCGCCGAGCCCGAAGCCTGCCGGGAACAGCGCCTCGAGCGAGCCGGCCTGCTTGTGCATCTGCTCCTGCATCTGCGCGAAGAGCTGCTTCGACTGATCGAGGTAGTTGCTCATCAGCCCTTGCATGATGGGCGCCTGCCCGCTCATGAACTGCGCCCACAGCTCGGGACTGAACGGCTGGCCTGCGCTGAGTCCCGACTGCTCGGCGAAGCGCGCCTGCATGTCGGTGAAGACTTGGATGTTCTTCTCGAGGTAGGAGCCCATCAGGCCCTGCATCGTGTGGCCGTAGAAGCGGATGATGTTCGCGAGCACCGGCGTGGTGAACATCGGCGCGCCGTCGGCCTCCGCTTCGAGAATGATCTGCAGCAAGATGCTGCGGGTGAGGTCCTCGCCGGTCTTGGCGTCGCGCACGACGAAGCGTTCGTTGTCGAGCACCATCTGCCGCACGTCGGCCAGCGTGATGTAGCCGCTGCTGTGGGTGTCGTAGAGGCGGCGGTTCGGGTACTTCTTGAGCACGCGCTCCTTGGTACTCGCCTCGCTGTCGTCGGCCTCGCCGGCCGCGCCCGTCTTGCGTGTCGCGCGAGCTCTGGCTTGGGTCATGCAACGGTCTCCGTCGAAAGCCCGAATTCTAGAAACGGGCTCTGGAGGCCCCCGAAGGGTTTTCCCGCCGCGCGCTGCGCGTCTGCGAGGGCCGCTGCCCCCAATCTGAACCGTCGGCAGCCGCGAGGAATGCCGCGACAATCCCGGGCCGCCGCATTCGACTCCCCTTCTTGCCCTTGCAACCCATGCTTTCCAGCCCATCGAGGATCTTCGTCGCCGGCCACCGCGGCATGGTCGGATCGGCGCTCGTGCGTCGTCTCGAAGCGGTATCGGGCCTCGACGTGTTGAAGGCCGATCGCCGCGAGCTCGATCTGCTCGACGGCGCCGCGGTGATGCAGTGGATGCGCCGCGAGCGGCCCGATTACGTCTTCCTCGCCGCGGCGAAGGTCGGCGGCATCCAGGCGAACAACCTCTACCGCGCCGACTTCCTGCACCAGAACCTCATGATCGAGGCCAACGTGATGCACGCCGCCCACGCAAGCGGCGTGCAGCGGATGATGTTCCTTGGCTCCAGCTGCATCTACCCGCGCGACTGCCCACAGCCGATTCGCGAGGACTACCTTCTCACCGGCCCGCTCGAGCCGACCAACGAGCCGTATGCGATCGCGAAGATCGCCGGCATCAAGCTCGCAGAGAGCTACAACCGCCAGCACGGCCGGCAGTACGTCAGCGTGATGCCGACCAATCTGTACGGCCCCCACGACAACTACGACCTCGCCAACAGCCACGTGCTGCCGGCGCTGATCCGCAAGGCACACGAGGCGAAGCTCGGCGACGCGGCCGAGCTGGTCGTCTGGGGCAGCGGCGCGCCGCGGCGCGAGTTCCTCTACGTCGACGACCTCGCCGACGCCTGCGTGCACCTGATGACGAGCGGCTACGACGGTCCGCTGCTCAACATCGGCACCGGCGAGGACCTGAGCATCCGCGAACTCGCCGAGACCGTGATGGACGTGATCGGCTTTCGCGGCCGCATCGTCTTCGATGCAGGCAAGCCCGACGGCACGCCGCGCAAGCTGCTCGACGTGTCGCGACTCGCCGGCCTGGGCTGGAAGGCCCGTACCCCGCTGCGCGACGGCATCGCGCTGGCCTACGCCGATTTCCTGCATCGCGAGGCGGGGTCCGGCCGCCGCGCCACCTGAACCCATTCCCACGCAAGCCCCGAACCCAACGCATGAACACCCCGAAGAAAGTCGCGCTGATCACCGGCGTCACCGGCCAGGACGGCGCCTACCTGAGCGAGCTGCTGCTGAAGAAGGGCTACGAGGTCCACGGCATCAAGCGTCGAGCGTCGCTGTTCAACACCGACCGGATCGACCACCTCTACCAGGATCCGCACGTCGATCAGCCGCGCTTCAAGCTGCACTACGGCGACCTGACCGACAGTACCAACTTGATCCGCATCATCCAGCAGGTGCAGCCGGACGAGATCTACAACCTCGCGGCGATGAGCCACGTCGCGGTGAGCTTCGAGACGCCCGAGTACACCGCGAATGCCGACGGCATCGGCACGCTGCGGATCCTCGAGGCGATTCGCATCCTCGGGCTCGAGAAGAAGACGCGCTTCTATCAAGCCTCGACCTCCGAGCTCTACGGCCTGGTGCAGGAAGTGCCGCAGAAGGAGACGACGCCGTTCTACCCGCGCAGCCCTTACGCGGTCGCAAAGATGTACGCCTACTGGATCACGGTGAACTACCGCGAGGCCTACGGCATGTACGCCTGCAACGGCATCCTGTTCAACCACGAGAGCCCGCTGCGCGGCGAGACCTTCGTGACGCGCAAGATCACCCGCGCGCTCGCGCGCATCTCGCTCGGGCTGCAGGACTGCGTCTACCTCGGCAACCTCGCGGCGCTGCGCGACTGGGGCCATGCGCGCGACTACGTCGAGATGCAGTGGCTGATGCTCCAGCAGCAGCAGCCCGAGGACTTCGTCATCGCCACCGGCGTGCAGTTCAGCGTGCGCGACTTCGTCGAGATCAGCGCGGCCAACCTCGGCATCCGGTTGCGCTTCGAAGGCCAGGGCGATCGCGAGGTCGGCATCGTCGAGGCGGTGGACGACCTGCCGCAAGCGCTGCAGGCCGCGGCGATGACGACGAGCTACACCGCGAACCTGCGCCGCTCGAAGGTCAAAGCCGGCGACGTGATCGTGCGGGTCGATCCGCGCTACTACCGGCCGACCGAGGTCGAGACGCTGCTCGGCGACCCGAGCAAAGCGAAGGCCAAGCTCGGCTGGGAACCGACGACGACGCTGCCGGAACTCGTCGCGGAGATGGTGACGAGCGACTACCACGCGGCGCGCCGCGACAGCCTGGTCAAGATCGCCGGCTTCCAGACCTTCGATTACCACGAGTGATGGCCGCCGCAGCGCGGCCGTGCACGCGACGCGGTACCGCTCCACCGTCATGGGCTTGCAAATGCGAACGGTTCGCATTAGATTGGCCGCCATGGCATCCGACACCACGACGCTCCTTGGCCGCAGTCAGGCGGCCGCCTCCCTTTCACCGCGATCGCTCGCGGGCGGCGCCGCCAGCCCGCCAGACCCGCGGCGCTGGTTCAGCCAGCAGCTGTTCGGCGACCGGCACGAGGTGCAGATCGCGCATGGCGACAGCGTCTATCGCCTGCGCATCACCTCGCTCGGCAAGCTGATCCTTACGAAGTAGACGCGGCCAGCGCGCCGCGCCGGCGTGCAGCCCCGGCGCGCAGCGGCTGCACCCACTCGGCGAGGAAGCACCGCGTCTGGCCGCTCGGGAAGCTCACGTCGACCGAGCTGCCGTTGATCGCGCGGACTTCGCCGCGGCCATAGCGGCGCACCTTCACCGCGTCACCGGGCTTCAGCGATGAAAGGCCGGTGTCCGACCCTGCCGCCGGCGGTTCCGCGTCCTTTGCCGTCCCTTCCCGAGCCGCCTCGCTCAAGTGCGTGGCCAGATGCAGGCAGTTGTCGCAATGGCCACAGCGGTCGAAGCCGGCGGGTCGGGCGTCGAAATGATCGAGCAGCACGCGCCAGCGGCACCAGCCGCTTTGCGCATAGAAGACCATCTGCTCGAGCAGCGCGCGATCCTCGTCGCGCTTGTCCGCGTACGAAGCGCCCAGCGCGCGCAGCGCCGCGGCGTCGAGCCCGGCGCGCAGCAGGCGCAGGCCGCCGCGCGCATCCTGCCGTACCACGCCCTGCCGACGCAGCAGGCCGACTCCCACCTGCAGCTTGCCGCGTGGTCGATCGAGCGAGCGTTGCAAGGCGTCGATCGTCCATCGCTCGCCTTCCGGCGCCGGCTTGCCGAGCTCGGCGTAGAGCGCATTCATGTCATCGGCCGCCGGATAGCGGTTGGCAAGGAAGAACTGCTGGACCGCCTTGTCGCCGCGCAGGAACAGCAGCGTGCAGCGCGCAGCGGCGCCGTCGCGGCCGGCGCGGCCCGATTCCTGGTAGTAGGCATCGAGCCCGGAGGGCATCTGGTAGTGCAGCACGAAGCGCAGGTCCGCACGGTCGATGCCGAGGCCGAAGGCGTTCGTCGCGACCATCACCCGGCTGCGTCCGTGCATGAAGTCCTCCTGCACCTGCTTGCGCCGGGGCGCCGCGAGCCGCCCGTGGTACAGCCCGGCATCGATGCCGGCCTCGCGCAGCGCCGCATGCACCGTCTGCGCCGCTTTCACCGTCGCGGTGTAGACGATGCCCGCGCCGGTCTCCTGCGCCAGCAGCGCCTGCAGCCGCGGGTGCTTGTCAGCTTCCTGCGCCAGCACCTCGACGCGGTAGTGCAGGTTCGCCCGGTAGGTGCCGGTTTGAACGAGCCCCTCGGCCGCGATGCCGAGTTGCTCGCAAATATCGGCGGCGACCGGGTCGGTTGCGGTCGCGGTCAGCGCGAGCACCGCCGGCCGGCCCAGCCGCAGCAGCGCCGGCCCGATCTCCAGGAAGGCCGGCCGGAAGTCGTGTCCCCACTGTGAGATGCAATGCGCCTCGTCGACCACCAGCAGCGCGTTGGGCCGGCCGGCGAGCAGCGCGAGCATCCGCGGTTCGGCCAGGCGCTCGGGCGTCAGGAAGACGATGCGCGCGCGGCCCTCGGCCACCGCCACTTCGGCCGCCTGCGCAGCGTTAGCGTCGAGCGCGCTGTGCAGCTGCACCGCATCGATGCCCAGGCTTTGCAGCCGGTCGCACTGGTCCTTCATGAGCGCGATCAGCGGCGAGACCACCAGCGTGCGGCCTTCGAGCAGCAGCGCAGGCAACTGATAGCACAGCGACTTGCCTGCGCCCGTCGGCATCACCGCCAGCGTCGGCTGACCGGCGAGCACACGATCGATCACGAGCCGCTGGCCGTGTCGCAGGGCTTTCAGGCCGAAGACGCCGCGCAGCTTTGCAAGGATCGGATCGGTGGCTCGAGGCATCTGGGCGCGTCGAGCAAGTGGCGCTCCCAGGCGGCCCGACGATCACCCGCCGAGACGACGAGCAGGTGCTCTAGAAAGCAAGGGAGAGGCAAAGGCGGCAAGTCGTGGCCAAGAAACGCCGAAGGGGTTCGGCATCGCTGCCGAACCCCTTCGCTTTGCTGTGGTGGGCCCTGAGTGACTCGAACACTCGACCTACGGATTAAGAGACCATCTTCGGACACCGCTAGGCTCCATGCTACTCGCAAGAATGCTGATCGGTAAGGTGCGAAACCGCCGGATTGGTCGGCCGAACGTGCATCAGAAGAACTTGCCCTGCCTTAGCGTTCGAGCTGGCCAACTACGATTGATGCTCATGCAGTGCAAGCTCTGCGGTATGAGCCGTCGCTTGGTCAAGGCCCACATCGTGCCAAAGGCGTTTTGGGTCACGATGCGCGACGGAGCCGTAGCTCCGGTGCTTGCCACGAACACGCCGGGACACTTCAGCAGGAAAGCTCCGATCGGCGTGTACGACGCGACGATCCTGTGCGTCCTCTGCGAGGCGAAGTTTCAGGCGGTGGACGACTATGGCGTCGAAGTACTGCTGAAGCGGTTCAACTACTACTTCACGCCGATCGAGGAAGGCGGCTTGGTTCGCGCATACGAGTCATCGAAGGTCGATCAGATGCGCCTTACACGCTTCGTCGTCGCCATAGCTTGGCGAGCCTCGGTCTCAAGCCAACCGTTCTTCTCGAAGGTCTCACTCTGTGCCTTGGAGCAGTCGGCCGGTGAGGTTTCGACCGACCCAACCATACCCGTGCCAAGCCAGTTCGGCGTCTGCCTGAGCAGGTGGCGCACGTCTGCTGACAACGACGGCGCTGCCGACGCGATGCTTGATCCGGTCCCCGAGCAGATAGGCGGGATCAATTGCCTTCGCTTCTACCTCGGTCGGACGCTCGCCTGGCTACGCATCGACGCGCTACCGTTCCGTCCACCGTTGAACCGGCTCGAGCTTTGCAGCCAACCGAAAGCGGTTGTCGTCGCACGTGACTTCGGCAAGAGCCGCGACTTGGCTGCGATGGTGAATGTGCTGCGATCGGGCGGTGCTCCAGCTCCCTGAGGCGCTTCTGCAAGTCGGCAAGCGTCGGTGCAGGCGCCTGCACCAACGCGCGTCCAACAACTATGGCCGAACGCCGGTCACCACAGCGAAAGCCTTCGGGTACTCGATCATCACGTCGGCTCGCATGTGGCCGATCATGCCGATCTCACCGGTGGTCGCGAACGCTTGATCGAGCTTCTGCAGCGAGAGCTGTTCGCGCATCGCAAACTTCAGGCGTGTGAAGTCGCCGATGTAGATCTCGCTGCAGTCGGTCGAGCTGCCCACCGTCAGGTTGTTCGGCACCTGCGAGGTGGCGATCATCTTCATCGTCTGCAACCGCGGGGGAATCTGCAGCGGCTGATTCGTCGAGTCCAACAGACCCGCGAGCTTGACCAGGCTGCGCGGGCTCATGATCGCGGCCGTCGGCTCCTGCGCATCCTGCTGAAGGATCGTCTGCATCGCGCTGAAGAAGTTCGCGTAGCCGGTGAGCGCGGCCCCGTTGGTGCCGTTGGTCACCGCGCCGACGTTCGTCGTGTTAAGGATGCCGCGAGGCTCCGGCGAGGTGCCCGACCCACGCAGTGCCACCCGGTCCAGCTCGCGAGCGAAGCTCTGCGCGATTGCCAGCGTCAGCACCGCGTCGATCTCGCTCGCATCCATCAGCAGCTCGCGGCTGACCCTGAAGTAGAAGGCCAGCGACTTCGGCGCGGCAACGACAGCGCGGAAGGTCGGGTCGGATTGCGCCACGTTGCCGCTCTCGGCGCGCCAGGCGGCCGTCGGGATCGTGTCGAGAGCGGCGAGGGTGTAGGACTTCGCGCCCATTTCCATCGGCACGATGGAAGCCCCAGCCGTCAGGACCGATGACACCGGCACCAAGGCCTCGAGCACGCGCGGCATAAGGATGCTCGGGACCATGTGCCCGCCGGCGGTGTCGGTGCCGACGGTGAGCGCAGCCTTGACGGAATCGACTGTCGGCAGGCCCGCGATGCCTCGGACGAAGTCGGTCAGGCTCATGTCCTGATCGGCGCGAGTCGGCGCGCCGGCGCGCAGGTAGTGCTTTCGGAACGCCTCGGGCGTTCGCATCGCGCTGCTGTCGCGCTTGCCGGTGAAGCCAGCCACCGCTGCCTGAGCGCGATTCGAATGCTCGACGATCTCCGCGTCGACCTTCTCGATCGCTTCGAGAAGCGAGTCGAGCTGCTCGGCTTCGGCGATCGGCATGCGTTTGTCGCTCGGGTACTTCCCGTTCAGCGCGTTGGCCTGGCTGGAGAGTTCATCGCGCCGCAGGCGCAGTTCGGAGAGCTTGCTCATGGGGTCCTTTCAAGGTGGAGGCCCATGGTTTCGCCGCTAGAGCGCGAGCGCAGCCGGTAAAGCGGGCGAAGTTCGCTTGTGCAGGGTCAACGTTGCTGAAGCACGCGCGCCGTGAGCTTTTTCTGCCTGATCCACTTCTCCAGGTCACTGCGCTCGATGACTTCGATCCCAGGCGAAATCTCGAAGAAGGGCGGAAAGCGCTTGTCCGTGGCGATGATGCGAGCCAGCGTGTGCCGCGTGATGCCCAGCTCAAAGGCCACGGCCTTGCGGCGCAGGAACGTGGCACTGCGGGCGGTGCCCTGTGCGGGCGAAGCCTCGTCGCTCACTGCACCGACGGCTGGCTCTGCGACACGACGCGCGTGATCTCCTGACACTCGCCCTGCGGGCTGACGAGCAACAGGGCGATGCGGCGTTGGCCCAGCCCGAACAGGTCCAGCTCGACCCTCACGCGGGCCCCACTCGCGGTGGCGGCATGTACCTGCTGCAGCAGCTCGTCGGGCTGCTGCCCAAGCGCCATCGCGGTAAACCTCCCAGCCGCCTCGACGAGTTCGACGATGGCTTCTTCAGCTTCGCTCATGTATTTCCTTTCGATGGCCTAAGGCCGTTGCTGACCACACCACTAAC
>NZ_DASTPW010000041.1:0-13338 GCF_035762065.1 Methylibium sp. | reverse complement strand
CCCCCCCCCGCGACCGGGCCCTGCGCGAACAGCTCGAACGCCGGCCGGACGTGCGCCTCCCACGCCCGCGCCGCGCCGACGCGCCGGCCGTGGCCCCGCCCGACGAGCGACCCTGCTTCCCGATCCACCGCATCGAGCTGCGCACGCCCGACGGCGCCGCGGCCGGGCGCTTCGCCTTCGCGCTCGACGCGCTGCCCGACGGCCCCTGGCGCGACCCCGCCGTCGAGCCGCCCTGCCTCGGCGTGCGCGGCGTCAACGCGGCGGTGCAGCGGCTGCAGCACGCGATCGTCGAACGCGGCCTCGTCACCACCCGCGTGCTCGCCGAGCCGCAAGACCTGAGCGCCGGCACGCTCGCGCTGACGGTCGTGCCGGGCCTCGTGCGCGCGGTGCGCATCGAAGCTGCCGAAGGCGAGGCCGCCGCCGACGCGGCGCGCGCGACCGTCTGGAACGCGCTGCCAACCGGCCCCGGCCGCCTGCTCGACCTGCGCGACCTCGAGCAGGGCCTCGAGAACTGGAAGCGCGTGCCGACCGCCGACGCCGCGATCCGCATCGCCCCCGGCGACGCGCCCGGCGAAAGCGACTTGCTCGTGCAATGGCGGCAGCCGCGCGCGTTTCGCGCGAGCGTCGGCCTCGACGACGCCGGCAGCCGCGCCACCGGACGGCAGCAGGCCAGCGTCACCTTCTCCGGCGACCACTGGGCGCGGCTGAACGACCTGTTCTACGCGAGCATCTCGCGCGGTCTGGGCGGTGACGGCCGCCGAGGCGGCCGCGGCAGCGACAGCCAGGCGCTGCATTACTCGCTGCCCTGGGGCTACGCGCTGCTCGCCTTCGACGCCTCGGCCGCCCGCTACCGCCAGACGGTCGCCGGCGCGACGCAGGACTACGTCTATGCCGGCAGCAGCCGCAACGCAGGCGCGAAGCTGTCCTGGCTCGTGCATCGCGACGCGAGCAGCAAGAGCAGCGTCTTCGTTCGCGGCTGGACGCGCAGCTCGAACAACAGCATCGACGACACCGAAGTCGAGGTCCAGCGCCGCCGCACGGCCGGCTGGGAGGCCGGCGTGACGCAGCGTCGCTACCTCGGCGACGCGACCCTCGAAGCCGCGCTCGCGCACCGCCGCGGCACCGGCGCCTTCGGCGCGCTGCCCGCGCCCGAGGAAGCCTTCGGCGAAGGCAGCTCGCGGCCACGCATCACGACCGCGGACGCGCAGTTCGACCAGCCCTTCACGCTGGGCGACCAGCGCCTGCGCTACCGAGGCGCGCTGCGCGCGCAGTGGCACCACACGCCGCTGGTGCCGCAGGACCGCTTCTCGATCGGCAACCGCTACACCGTGCGCGGCTTCGACGGCGAGACGACGCTCGCCGCCGAACGCGGCTGGTTCGTGCGCAACGAACTCGGCTGGGCCTTCGCGGACCTCGGCCTCGAGACGTATGCCGGCCTCGATCACGGCCGCGTTGGCGGCGCCTCCGCGGCGAACCTGCCCGGCACGCAACTGACCGGCGCGGTGCTGGGCCTGCGTGGCAGCGCCTGGCGCACCAGCGCCGACCTCTTCGTCGGCGCACCGATCCGCAAGCCCGACGGCTTTCGCACCGCCGGCGCCACCGCCGGCTTCAACCTCCAGTGGTCCTACTGAGCAAGCCGCGATGAACGCTCACCTGCATCGCCTCGTCTTCAACGCCGCGCGCGGCGTTTTCATGGCCGTCGCGGAGACGGCTTCGGCACGCTGTCGGTCCCCGAGCAGCCGTGCGCGATGCGCAGCGTTCGTCGCGATCCTCGCGCTGCTGTTCGCCGGCACCGCCGACGCGCAGATCGTCGCCGACCCGGCCGCCCCGGCGGCGCAACGCCCGACGGTGCTCAACGCCGCCAACGGCGTGCCGCTGGTGAACATCCAGACGCCCAGCGCCGCCGGCGTCTCGCGCAACACCTACCGGCAGTTCGACGTCGATGCGCGCGGCGCCATCCTCAACAACGCGCGCACCGACGCCGCCACCCAGCTCGGCGGCATGGTGCAAGGCAACCCCTGGCTCGCCACCGGCAGCGCGCGCGTCATCCTCAACGAGGTCCACAGCGCGAACCCCAGCCAGCTGCGCGGCTTCGTCGAAGTGGCCGGCGCGCGCGCCCAGGTCGTCATCGCCAACCCGGCCGGCATCAGCTGCGACGGCTGCGGCTTCGTCAACGCCAGCCGCGCGACGCTGACCACCGGCGCGCCGGTGTTCAACGCCGGCGACCTGGAGGCCTACCTCGTGCGCGGCGGCACGGTGCGCATCGACGGCGCCGGCCTCGACGCCACCCGCACCGACTACACCGACGTGATCGCGCGCGCGGTCGAGGTCAACGCCGGCCTGTGGGCCAACCAGCTGCGCGTGAGCACCGGCGCGAACCAGGTCGATGCCGCGCACACGAACGCCGCGCCGATCACCGGCGCCGGCCCCGCGCCCGCCTTCGCGCTCGACGTGAGCCGGCTCGGCGGGATGTACGCCGGGCGCATCGTGCTCGTCGGCACCGAAGCCGGCGTCGGCGTGCGCAACGCCGGCACGCTGGCCGCGAGCGGCGAGCTGACGCTCAGCGCCGACGGCCGGCTCGACCACAGCGGCCGGATCGGCGCGACGAGCGTCGCCGTCGACGCGCGCGCCGGCATCGCCGCCTCGGGCGTGGTGCGCGCCGAGGTCGATGCGCGGCTTGCGACTGGCGGCACGCTCGCGGTGGACGGCATCGTCACGACGGGCCGTGACCTCGGCTTCGATGCCGCGCGCATCGAGGCGGGCGCCGCGAGCACGCTGGCCGCCGGCGTGCTCGGCGACGGCCGGCTCGCCGCCGCCGGCACGCTGAGCGCGCAGGCCACGCAGTCGCTGGCCGCGCACGGGCGCAACCTCGGCGTGAGCGCGGTGAACCTGCGCGCACCCGACCTCGACCTCGGCGGCGCCGTCACGAGCGGGAGCGACGTGACGCTCGCCACCACCGGCGTGCTCGCGCACGCCGGCGCCGTCACCGACGCCGCGCGCACGCTCGACGTGGCCGCGCTCACGCTGAACAACCCCGGCGGCCAGCTCGTCTCGCGCGGCGAGCTCGCGCTGCGCGCCACCACGGCCGTGAACAACGAAGCCGGCCTGATCAGCGCCGCCGGCGCTCTGCGCCTCGACGCGAGCAGCCTGCGCAACGCCCGCGGCCAGGTCGCGAGCGACGGCGACGCCGCGTTGCGGGCCGGCTCGATCGACAACGCGGCAGGCCACATCCTCGCGCGCGGCGCGCTCGCCGCTGAGGCCGGCATGCTCGACAACCGCGCCGGCGCCATCGGCGCCGAAGGCGATTTGCGCTTGCAGGCGGGCCGCCTCGTCAACACCGGCGGCACGCTCGCGAGCGAAGCCGGCGCCACGCTCGTGGCCGACGCGATCGAGAACGCCGAAGGCCGCATCGCGGCGAACGCGCTGGCGATCACGACGACGGGCCTTGCCGGCGCCGGCCGCCTTGCCGCTGTCGGCGACCTGCGCCTGAGCGTGGGCAGCGACTGGGCCCAGGCCGGCACGCTCGAAGCCGGCCGCGACGCCCGCATCGACGTCGCCGGCACGCTGACGAACACCGGCACGCTCGTCGCCGGCCGCGACGCGCGGCTCACCGTCGGCGGCGCCTTCGTTCATGCCGGCACGCTGCAGGTTGGCGGCGATTCGCGCATCGACGCGAACGGCACGCTCGCCAACCGCGGGGTCGTGCGGGCGCAAGGCCGCCTCGATGTGCGCGCCGGCGCACTCGACAACGCCGCCGGCGCCGACATCGCCGCCGCGAGCACGAACCTCGCGGTCGGTGCCGCGCTCACGAACCGCGGCGTGATCGACGGCGCGGACGTGCTGATCCAGGCCGGCGAGCTGCGCAACCTCGGCACCGGCCGCCTCTACGGCGACCGGCTCGCGATCGGCGCGGACTCGCTCGTCAACGACGCCGAAGGCGCCAGCGCCGCCGTCATCGCCGCGCGCGAGCGGCTGGATGTCGGCGTCGTGGGCACGCTGCTCAACCGCGAGCAGGCGCTCGTCTTCAGCGGCGGCGACATGAGCATCGGCGGCGCGCTCGACACCGGCGGGCGGGCCGGCGGCAGCGCTGCGTCGATCGTCAACCGAAGCGCGACGATCGAATCGCTCGGCTCGATGCGGCTGGCCGCCGGCTCGATCCTCAACACCAACGACCACTTCGCGATCGAAGTGCGCGAGGTGCGTCGCGAGCAGGTCGACGAGTACGCGATCACCGGCCAGCTCCAGCGCTACCCGGCCGCGGCCGTCACCGTCACGCCCACCGCCACCGACGGGCTGGCCCTGCTCACCACGCCCGGCGGCGCCAGCGACGACTTCACGCACTACAGCTACGAGCGCGTGGTCACGGAGCCGATCGTCACCGCCAGCGACCCCAGCCGCATCACCGCCGGCGGCGACATGAGCCTGGCGGCCGACAGCATCGTCAACGACCGCAGTCGCGTCGTCGCCGGCGGCGCCGTCACCGCGGTGGGCGGCTCGATCGACAACCGGGGCGAGCCCGGCATCCGCACCACCACCGAGGTCGGTACCGCGACCCACTACTTCAGGCATCGGCGCCGTGGCGGCGCCTTCGGCAACGACGACGAGCAACGCGCCGCGTTGGCCGACTACGCGCCGCCGCCCGCTCTGGATGGCGACGTCTATGGCCGCGGCACCGTCGAGCCCGGCAGCCGCCCGAGCAGCGGCACGCAGATCGCCCCGCGCGATCGCATCGAAGTCGCGGTGGCCGTCGCCGGCGCCGCACCGGGCGGCGTCATCCGCACCGCGACGCCGGCGCTGGCCGTGCCCGCCAGCGCGCTGTTCATCGTCAATCCCCGCCCCGACGCCCGCTTCCTGATCGAGACCGACCCGCGCTTCACCGACCGCGGCCGATGGCTGGGCAGCGACTTCATGCTCGCCCAGCTCGGCACCGACCCGGCCACCACCATCGCCCGCCTGGGCGACGGCTTCTACGAGCAGCAGCTCGTGCGCGAGCAAGTGGCCGAGCTCACCGGGCGGCGCTTCCTCGCCGACCACACCCGCGACGACGACCAGTACCGCAGCCTGATGAACGCCGGCGTGCGCTTCGGCCAGGCCTGGAACCTGCGCCCCGGCATCGCGCTGACGAACCAGCAGATGGCGCAGCTCACCACCGACATCGTCTGGCTGGTCGAGCGCACGGTGAGCCTGCCCGATGGATCGACCCGCCAGGCGCTGGTGCCGCAGGTCTATGCGCGTGCCCGGGCCGGCGACCTCGACGGCAGCGGCGCGCTGATCTCCGGCGGGCGCTTGAGCCTGCGGCTCGACGGCGAGCTGCGCAACACCGGCGTGCTCGCGGGCCGCGAGATCGTCATCGACACCGGCGCGCTGATGCAAAGCGCGGGGCGCATCACGGGGGAGACGGTGGCGATCCGCACCGAAGAGGACCTGCGGCTCACCGGCGGCGCGATCGAAGCGCAGCGCGCGATGAGCCTGCAGGCCGGCCGGGACCTCGTGCTGAGCACCGCAACGTCCACCGCCACCTCGTCGCAGGGCACGCGCACGAGCGTCAATCGGCCGGCGAGCCTGTACGTCGGCGGCGGCAGCAACGGCGGCACGCTGCTCGCTTCGGCGGCGCGCAATGTGATCCTCGAAGCCGCGAACGTCACCAACGCGAGCCCGAGCGGCGTCACCGCGCTCGCCGCCGGGCGCGACCTGCGCCTGGGCACCGTCACCGAGACGCGCGAGCACACCGTCACCTGGGACGCGAACAACACGCGGCGCGAGGCGGGCACGACTGAGGTCGGCAGCCGCATCGACGCCTCCGGCGACCTGCAGTTGATCGCCGCGCGGGACCTCGCGCTGCGCGCTGCAGGCATTGCGGCGAGCGGGGACGTGACGGCGCGGGCCGGGCGCAACCTCACCATCGGCGCCGGCCAGGCCGTCGATCGCCTCGACGAAGCGCACCAGCACAGCAGCACCGACCTGCTGCGCCGGCGCACGACCACGACGCGCGATCGAGTCGAGCAGACCACTGCGCTTGGCAGCAGCGTGAGCGGCCGCGACGTGACGCTGCAAGCGGGCACCGACGCCGCGCAATTGCAGGCGGAGGTTAAGGAGCCCGGCCGTGCGACGGGTCGTGTGCATCGCAACCCTATCGGCGAGACGCGCGGCGGCGATCTCGTCGTCGAGGGCTCTTCGATTACCGCCGAAGGCGCCGCAACCCTGACCGCACGCGGCGACGTACGCATCTCGGCCGCCGAGCAGGCCACCACCAGCGCCCACGACGAGCAGACGATCAAGCGCGCCACCGGCCCGGCACGCCAAGTCGGTCGTGACCTCAACATGGGCCTGTCGACGTCGAACGCCGGCAGCCCGAACGTGATCGGCGCTGCACTGCTCGGCTCCGGCCTCGCCACCCAGGCCAACGCGCGCACCGAGCGCGAAGCGGTCGGCTCGACCATCAGCGCCGCAGCGCTGGCCGTGCGCTCGGGGCGCGATGTGGCCGTGCAAGGCTCGACGCTGGTGGCCGACGGTGACGTGTCGATCGCGGCGGCCCGCGACCTCACGATCACCTCGACGCAGAACACGGCAGCCGACCGGGGCAGCGCGAGCAGCACACGCCGCGGCTTCGTCGGCCAGGACGGCAACGTCGCGATCGGCGTCGTGCGCAGCGAGGACAGCGGCCGCAGGCAGAGCACGACGCAGGTGCAAAGCCAGGTCGCCAGCCTCGAAGGCAACGTGAGCCTCGAGGCCGGCCAGCGCTACACGCAGCAGGCCAGCTCGGTCCTTGCCGCCGGCGACATCAACATCACCGCGCGCAGCGTCGACATTGCCGCTGGCCTCGACACCGCCAGCTCGACGCAGACGCACGACACGAGCCGCCACACCCGCGGCGGCACCGTCAACGTGCCGATCGTCGAAGCCGTGCGCGCGGCGCGCAACAACCGCGAGGCGGCCAATGCCTCCGGCGACAGCCGCCTGCAGACGCTCGCGGCGATGAACAGCGCGATCCAGATCAGCAACGCCGCGGCCAACATGGTCGCCGGTGGCACAACCTACGGCGCCAGAGTCGGCGTCGCGCTCGGGCAGCGGCAGAGCCACAGCGAGACGACCCAAAGCGGTACCCAAGTCGTCAGCAGCATGGCGATGGCCGGGCGCGATCTGCGCATCACCGCCACCGGCCGCGACGTGACCGTGACCGGTAGCCGCCTCGAGGCTGCGAGCGACGCGAGCCTGCACGCCGATGGCGCGCTCCACCTGCTCGCCGCCACCGGCGCGGCCGAGCAGCGCAGCACCAACGAAAGCTCGGGCGCCAGCGTCGGCGTGAGCTTCGGCTTCGGGGCGCAGAACGGCTTCGCGATCGAACTGGCGGCCAACCGGGCGCGCGGCAACGCCGATGGCAACGACGTGACGCACGCGAACAGCCGCGTCAACGCTGGCAACACGCTGCGCCTGAGCTCGGGTGGCGACACGATGCTGCGCGGCGCGGTGGCTTCGGGCCAGCGCGTCGAGACGGACATCAGCGGCGACCTGCGCATCGAGTCCTTGCAGGACACGACCCGCTTCGATGCGCGCCAGTCGAGCTCCGGCTTCAACATGAGCCTGTGCATCCCGCCGATCTGCTACGGGGCGGTGGTCAGTGGCAGCGTCAGCGTGGCCAATGCGCGGGCGATGGGGGACTTCGCAAGCGTCACTGAGCAGAGCGCAATCCGCGCGGGCGATAGCGGCTTCGATGTGAACGTGCGCGGCGCGACGAGCCTCGTCGGCGGCGCGATCACGAGCACGCAGGCGGCGATCGATGCGGATCGCAACCGCATGAGCACGGCCACGCTCATCACGCAGGACATCGTCAACCGCGATGTGTTCGATGCGCGGGGCGTGAGCGTCAGTGCGGCCTACAGCTCCGGCCAGCCCTCGCCGAACGCCGGCACGCCCAGCCGCGGCGGCGGAGCCAACGTCAGTGGGGCAGGGCTCTACACCACCGACGGCGAGCAGACGAGCACTACCCAATCGGGAATCAGCGCCGGCACGGTGACGATCACGAACGACGCGGCGCAGCGCGTGCTCGCCGGCCGCGGCGCCGAGGCCGCGGTGGCCGCCTTGAACCGCGACGTCGCAACCGGAGACAACGAGGGCCCGACGCTGACGCAGGCTTGGAACGGCAACCAGCTCGTCGGCCGCGCCACGACCGGTGCCAGCGTGACACAGCAGTTCGGGGCGAACGGCGCACGGGCGGTGGCCGAGTACGGCGAGTCGCAACGTCGGCCGATCAACGATGCACGCGAGGCCGATGCGCTGCGAGCCCAGCCCGAGCGCAGCGATGGGGAGCAGCGCCGGCTCGATCAGCTCGAGCAACGCGGCTACACGAGCGAAGGCAGCCGCACGACGCTTGCTGACCCAGCGTTGCGCGAGCAGTACGAGCGCTGGGGCGAAGGTGGCGCAGCGCGGGTTGCTGCGCACGTTGTTGTCGGCGCTCTTGGAGGCGCGACCAGCGGCTACGGCGCGGTGCAGGGCGCAGCTGGAGCCGGCGTGTCCGCGGCAGCGGCACCGCAGCTCGATCAACTGCAAGCCGATGCCTACCGTCAGTTGCGCGAGGCTGGGCTCAGCGAGGCGGCAGCACGCACGATCTCCGCCGCTGCAGGGCTCACGGCAGCCACCACGCTCGGAGCAGCCACCGGCGGTGCGGCCGGCGCGATGACGGCGCTCAACCAAGATGCGAACAACCGGCAGCTGCATCGCGTGGAGACCGAGCGCATCCAGCAACTGGCCCGTGGCGATGCCGAACGCGAGGCTCGCTTGACGGCGGCCGCCTGTGCACTCGTACGTTGCGCCGATGGGGTGCCCACGAACGATCCGGCGTATGCCTATCTGCGCGGCCTGCAAGAAGCTGGTGCCGGCTACATGGCCGAGCAGACCTTGCTGCGCCAACAGACCGGGCAGATCGGTCGCGCTCAGCAGACGCTGTTCGGCTACGACCCCTTGACCGACAGCAGCTTGGACTGGCTCAGTCAGAACCGCGTCGGCACACGCGCCGCTGGAGCGGTGCAGGCCGTCGGAGGTGCGGCCTTGATCGCCGCCGGCAGCGCTGGCTGCACCGGCGGCGTGGGCTGCACCGTGGGCGCCGTTGGCGTGGCAATGGGAGTGGATCACCTGAGCGCCGGCGCGCGTACGGCAGTCAGCGGGCGGGCGACGCTGACACAAGGCGAGCAGGTGCTGCAAAGCCTGGGGCTGAGCCCGCAGGCGGCGGCAGTGACGTACGCGATCGCGGGGATGGGGCCGGCGGCAGTGGAGGCCATCACCCTGACTCGGGCGACGGGTGCGGCCGCGCAAGCCAGCCAGCAGGCGCGGGCAACTTATACGGGCAGTACAACGACGCAGGAAGTCGCTTCGGAGGCCGAGGCGATCCGGCGCATCGCGCAGAGCAACACCACCGCAGCGGCCCGATCGGACCATGCGATCCTCAATGCGAGCGACGAAGCTCTCGCAAGAGACTTGGCCGATCGCGCGCGAATCCAACCCGACACGAGCCGCGATGCGTTCTACACAGCCAACACCAACAGCTCAGTCCTTGCGACCAACCGCTTCGACATGGACCATGTGCTCAGTGGCGAGATCAATGCCTCCGGTAGAGCTACGGGCTATCACGCGGAGTTCGCTGCCGATGGTGCAGCACGGATCACGCCTGGAGCGGCAGTCACGCAGAACGCGAATGGAACGTATCGGGCGCCGGTACAGGTTTGGGATGAGGCGACGCGGCAATGGGTGGATAAAGCTGTGCAGTCCACGTTTTTCCCGCCTTCATGGTCTGAGGCTCGGGTGACGTATGAAGTGACGGAAGCGTTTAGGCAGGGCACGCCCGGGACGAACTTTCAAGCTTGGGCACCGAGCGGACTGCGGATCCAGTTCCGCTGGGATCCGAAGAATCAACGAACTACTTTTTTCCCTACAGGACAGTAATGCGATGCGGACACGACTTTGGTGCCACCCTAGCTATGAGCTAGGCCCAGGCCGCGGCTGCAGCCGCTTGATTGACGTCGTCGACGAAGCGGGCCAACGCATCGATCGCTACGACTTGATGTGTTCGGAAATAGACAACGATGTCGGTCCTGAGGTCCTAGAACTTATCGATCGTGTTGAATCAGGCAAAGACGATCTGATCGATGCCGACGGCAACGGTTGGGTTGCTTACATCACTCGCGACAAGGTCTGGTTCGAGAGTCTGTACAACGACGGCGAAGGCGGAGCCGTAACGCTCTCTCAATACAAGCTCGCAGTCGAGACCTATTTGCGCTTCTTGTCTGATCCCGAGCGCAAGCCAATCGAAGTGGACTTCCCCGAAGCTTGACGTTCAACGCCAGCAGCACGCGAAGAGGCTTCGTTGGCCAGAACGGCAACGTCGCGATCGGCGTGGTGCGCAGCGAAGACACCGGCCTGCGGCAGACGACGACGCAGGTGCAGAGCCAAGTCGCCAGCCTCGAAGGCAATGTGAGCCTGCAAGCCGGTGAGCGCTACACGCAGCAGGCCAGCTCGGTCCTCGCCGCCGGCGACATCGACATCACCGCGCGCAGTGTCGACATCGCCGCCGGCCTCGACACCGCAGCCTCCACTCAGATCCACGACACCAGCCGCACGACCCGCGGCGGCACCGTCAACGTGTCGATCGTCGAAGCCGTGCGCGCGGCGCGCAACAACCGCGAAGCCGCCGACGCCTCCAGCGACAGCCGCCTGCAGACGCTCGCGGCGATGAACAGCGCGGTCCAGATCACCAACGCCGCGGCCAACAAGGCGGCCGGCGGCATGACCTACGGCGCCAGAGTCGGTGTCGCGCTCGGGCAGCGGCAGAGCCACAGCAAGACGACCCAGAGCGGCACCCAGAGCCTGCAGGCCGGGCGCGACTTGGTGCTGAGCACGGGCACCTCGACGGCCACGAACGCGCAAGGCACGCGCACGAGCGTGAACCGGCCGGCGAGCTTGTACGTCGGCGGCGGCGCGAGCAGCAGCAGCGCCGGCACCCTGATCGCCAGTGCCGCGCGCGACCTCGTGCTCGAAGCCGCCGCCGTCACCAACGCGAGCCCGAGCGGCGTCACCGCGCTCGCCGCCGGGCGCGACCTGCGCCTGGGCACCGTCACCGAGACGCGCGAGCACACCGTCACCTGGGATGCGAACAACACGCGGCGCGAGGCGGCCACGACTGAGGTCGGCAGCCGCATCGACGCCTCCGGCGACCTGCAGTTGATCGCCGCGCGCGACCTTGCGTTGCGCGCTGCAGGCATTGCGGCGAGCGGGGACGTGACGGCGCGGGCAAGCGGCAACCTCACCATCGCCGCGGGCGAAGCCACACGCAGCCTCGACGAAGCGCATCGCCGCACCGAACGCGACACGTTGCGCGCCCGTCGCACGACCACCACCACCCGCGACACCGTCGAAGAGAGCACCGCAGCCGCGAGCACCGTGCAGGGCCGCAGCGTCACCGTCGTTGCCGGCAACGACTTGCGCGTGCAAGGCAGCGTCGTGCAAAGCGACACCTCGACCGTGCTGGCCGCCGGCAACAACCTCGCGATCACCTCGGCGCAAACGAGCCGCAGCGCAAGCCACGATCGACAGGAGACGACCACCGGCCTGCTCGTCTCCGCCACGCGCGTCGAGCACCGCGCGCGCGAGAACGCGGCCTCGCAGGACAGCGCCACCACCGAACAGGCCAGCCGCATCACCAGTGGCGGCGACGTGAGCCTGCTCGCCGGCAACCAGGCGCTCGTCCACGCCAGCGAACTGCGCGCCGGGCGCGACCTGGGCGTGCAGGGCGCCGAGGTCATCCTCGAGGGCGGTCTCGATGCGCAGGCCCACGCGCAACAAGCCAGCACCCGCCGCAGCGGCGGCGACGTGAGCCCGCACCGCCCGGGCGAAGGCATCGACTCGCGCGGCCGGCTCGGCCAGGACGAAGCGCAGACCACGCTGGTCGCCACCACGCTCAGCGGCCAGAACATCACCGTGCGTGCGACCGGCAGCGATGGGCACAACGGCCGCATCGCGCTGGCCGGCACGCGGCTGCAACTGACCGGAGCACAGCCCGGCGTGCTGAGCCTCGATGCCGGCACCCAGGGCACGATCGACTTCAACCTGGCCGAGACCACCGACAGCCGCAGCACCAGCCGCGGGCAAAGCGATCTCGCCTACCAGCGCGCCCACGAGCAAGGCCAGCAGGTGCAGACGGCCCGCTACAACGAGATCAACTTGGGCGCAGGCCGGCTCGAGCTCAACGGCCAAGTGAACCTGCAGATCGCTCGAAGCGAAGCGGACGCCCGAACGCTGGAGCGCGCCCCACGGGCGGCGCAGGCTGCCGCAGTGGCGGAGGCCGCAGCCCGCGAAGCCGAAACGCGCGCCGCGACGAGCGAAGCGCGGGCCGCGGCCGACCGCCAAGCCGCGGGCGTGCGCAGCGAAGGCGCGCCGCTTCCAAGCGAGCAGCAAGCCGCGGTGGATCGTCAAGCGGCCACCGACCGGCGTGCACTCGCTACGCAAGCGGCCGACGAGGCCCGCCGAGCCCAAGCTGCTGCGCGCGCAGTACCGACCTTGCAGCACACCGCGCAGACCCTCGCCATGCAACCCGGCCTGGGCTACCTCGCAACGCTCGTCAACGACGCGCGCCTGCAGGACCCCGCCGCGTGGCAGGCGGTGGAGACGGCAACGCGCCAGTGGGACCACAGCAGCCAGGGCCTGACGCCCGCCGGCGCGGTGATCGTCGCGGCGGTCGTAACCTACTTCACCGCGGGTGCGGCCAGCTCGGTGGGCACGGCGATGGTCAACAGCGCAGCAGGCGCCGGCGCTGCAGCCACGACCGCCGGCACCGCAGCCGCCACGGCGGCCGCCGCGGCGATGACGACGCTGGCCAGCCAGGCGGCCATCAGCGTGGTCAACAACCAGGGCAACCTCGCCCGCACGCTCGACGACCTCGGCAGCCGCGAGAACGTGCGCGCGCTCATAGTGAGCATGCTCGGCGCGGGCATCGCCAGCGGCTTGACCGACGCGCTGAACCTGCCGCGCGGACAGCAGCTCGCCGGCGCGAGCTTCGGCACGCAGTTCCAGAGCTACGCGGTGCAGACGCTGAGTGCGGCCGGCGTCAACGCGGTCGTCAACGGCACCAGCTTCGAGACGGCGGCGCGCAACGCGCTCGTCACCGCGCTCGGGCAGACCTTGACGACGCAGATCGGTGACGTCGCGCAGGCCAACGGCTTGCCTTCCGGCGATGTCATCAAGGTGCTCGCGCATGCCGGCGTGCAGTGCGCCGAGGCGCAGCTCACACGACGCGACTGCGCGAGCGCGGCGATTGGCGCGGCGACGGCCGAGCTGCTGGCGCCGCTGACC
>NZ_DASTPW010000040.1:0-161865 GCF_035762065.1 Methylibium sp. | reverse complement strand
GCCTGCTTGTAGAGCTCGACCTGGTTCACCTGCTTGGCCACCGCCAGGTAGTCCGGGTGCTCCTTCAGCAGGCCCCAGCGCTTGTGCTGGGTGAGGAACCACATGCCATCGCTGAGGTAGGGGAAGTTGACCGAACCGTCGTTGAAGAACTTCATGTGGTTGGGATCGTCCCAGGTCTTGCCCAGGCCGTTCTGGTAGCGGCCGAGGATGCGCTGGTTGATGGCGTCCACGCCGGTGTTGACGTAGCTCTTGTCGGCCACCGTCTCGGCCATCTTGTTCTTGTTCTGCAGGCCCGCGTCGATCCACTGGCCGGCCTCGATGATGGCGGCCGTGACGGCCCGCGCCGTGTTGGGGTAGCGCTTGACGAAGTCGGCGGTGGTGCCCAGGGCCTTTTCCGGGTGGTCCTTCCAGATGTCCTGGGTGGTGGCACTGGTGATGCCGATGCCGTCGATGATGGCGCGGTGGCCCCAGGGTTCGCCCACGCAGTAGCCGTCCATGTTGCCCACGCGCATGTTGGCCACCATCTGCGGCGGCGGCACGGTGATGACCTTGGCGTCCTTCATCGGATTGATGCCGTAGGACGCGAGCCAGTAGTACAGCCACATCGCGTGCGTGCCGGTGGGGAAGGTCTGCGCGAAGGTGTACTCGCGCTTGTCGCTCGCCATCAGCTTGGCGAGCCCCGGGCCGTCGACACCGCCCTTGTCGGCCACCTTGCGCGACAGCGTGATGGCCTGTCCGTTGTGGTTCAGGTTCATCAGCACCGCCATGTCCTTCTTCGGGCCGGCGGTGCCGAGCTGCACGCCGTAGATCAGGCCCCAGAGCACGTGCGCCATGTCCAGCTCGCCGTTGACCAGCTTGTCGCGCACGCCGGCCCACGAGGCTTCCTTGGTCGGCACGATCTTCACGCCGTACTTCTTGTCGAAGCCGAGCACCGAGGCCATCACCACCGAAGCGCAGTCGGTCAGCGGGATGAAGCCGATGCGGACCTCTTCCTTCTCGGGCTTGTCCGAGCCCTGTGCCCAGACCGCGGACTGCAGGCCCGGCACGGCGCCGGTCGCAGCCGCTGCCGCGGCGGTCTTCAGCACGGCTCGGCGGCCCAGGCGGGCTTGCAGCAGGGAAAGGTTCGGCATGGCATCTCGACTCCGTCGTTCCGATTCGTAGGGGCGAAAAAAAACGTCCACGCACCGCGAGCCGCGGAGCGAAGACGTCGTCGTCTGAGCCGGTGCACCACCCGTGGCGCACCGAATGCGGGATCGCCGTTGACCCCGCCCATGGCGCTGCAAGCGCCATGCCAAGCGCTGCCCCCGGCCGGGAACGCTCCGGTCGGCATGGAGGTTCGAAGCCGTCGGCGGCGCGCGCTGCCGGTCTTCGCGGGTCTCGGTGTCCGGACTCGACGGCCCGGCCCCTCGGCGGGTGGGCTCAGCCGAGCATGTCGGCCACGTCGATCAGCCGCTGCGCGACCTCGGCCACGCGCAGGCCGCGGTCCATCGCGGTCTTGCGCAGCCTGGCGTAGGCCTCTTCTTCGCTGAGGCCCTGGCGCTGCATCAGCAGGCCCTTGGCGCGGTCGATGAGCTTGCGGTCGTGGAGCTGCGTTTTCGCGTCGGCGAGCGCGCGGCGCATCTGCTCTTCGTGGCGGAAGCGCGCGAGCGCGACGTCGAGCACCGGCTTGATGCGTTCCGGCGCGAGGCCTGCGACGACGTAGGCGGTGACGCCTGCGGCGATCGCGTCGCCGACGTGGCTGGTGTCGTCGTCGTCGGTGAACAGCACGATGGGCCGGCGCTCGTCGCGCGTGGACATCACGACGTGCTCGAGCGTGTCGCGTGCGCCGCTTTGGGCATCGACGACGATCATGTCCGGCTGGATCTGCGCGATGCGATCGGGCAGGAAAGCATCGGTCGGCAGCACCGCGACGATGTTGTAGCCGCCGGCCAGCAGGCCGATGCGCAGGCTGCGCGAGCGCTCGGCCTCGATCACCGCCGCATCGTCGTCGTGCTCGGGCGCGAGCGATTCCGGTGCAACGATGACGATGCGCAGCGTGTGCGTCGGGGCCATGCCCGGCGTGGTGCAAGGTTCACGCCAGCGTCCCGCGCCCGGCGCGGGGCCCGGGCGGCCCTGCGTCTCAGCGCGAGGCGAGCGGGCCCAGGCGGCGCCGCAACCAGCCGATCAGGTCGGGCGTCGCTGCGGGCTCGCCCACGGCCAGCCACTGCTTGTGCGCCAGCGCGTCGAGGAAGTCGCGCACTGCGCTGCGCTGCAGGCCGCTGATGCGCACCAGCTGGCGCAGCGAAGCGGGCCGGTGCGACATCCGGTGCAGCATGCGGCGGTAGGCCATGCCCTGGTAGGCCGCGGGCAGTTCGGGCCAGGCGGCGAGGCGGTAGAGCTTCATGCCGGCAGGAAAGCGCGTTGCATCCGCCAATGGTCGGCGCTGCGGGCATGCGCGGGCGTGAGCAATTGCAAGGGCCTGTTGCCCGGTCGGCGCAGCCGGGCTTCCTACACTCGGCCGATGCTGATCCTCGGCTTCGAATCCTCCTGCGACGAGACCGGCGTCGCGCTCGTCGAGGCCGCGGGCGGCGCGCCGCCGCGGTTGCGGGCGCAGGCGCTGCACACGCAGGTCGCGATGCATGCGGACTACGGCGGCGTGGTGCCCGAGCTGGCGTCGCGCGACCACATCCGGCGCGTGCTGCCGCTCACCTGCGAGGTGCTGCGCGAGGCCGGCGCGTCGCTGGGCGACGTCGGCCGCATCGCCTACACCCGCGGGCCGGGGCTGGCCGGCGCGCTGCTGGTCGGCAGCGGCTTCGCGGTCTCGTTGGCCGCGGCGCTGGGCGTGCCGGCGCTCGGCGTGCATCACCTCGAAGGGCATCTGTTGTCGCCCTTCCTTTCGGCCGATGCGCCGAGCTTTCCCTTCGTCGCGCTGCTGGTCTCGGGCGGGCATACGCAGCTGATGCGTGTCGACGGCGTCGGCCGCTACGGGCTGCTCGGCGAGACCGTCGACGACGCCGCCGGCGAAGCCTTCGACAAGAGCGCGAAGCTGCTCGGGCTCGGCTACCCGGGCGGGCCGGCGCTCGCGCGGCTGGCCGAGATGGGCGATGCGGCCGGCTTCGATCTGCCGCGGCCCTTGAAGCACAGCGGCGATCTCGATTTCTCCTTCGCCGGCCTGAAGACCGCCGTGCGCACGCAGGTCCTCAAGCTCGGCAACAGCCCCTGCGACCAGGCGCGCGCGGATCTCGCCGCGGCCACGCAGCAGGCGATCGTCGAGGTCCTGGTGCACAAGTCGGTCGCGGCGCTCAAGGCGACCGGCTTGCGCCGGCTAGTGATTGCCGGCGGCGTCGGAGCGAACCGCCATCTGCGCGAGCAGCTCGGCGCCGCCTGCGAGCGGCTCGGCGCGCGGCTGCACTACCCGGAGCTCGATCTGTGCACCGACAACGGCGCGATGATTGCGCTCGCCGCCGCGATGCGCTGGCAAGTCGGCCTCGACGGGGCCGACACCGCAGCGCGCTTCGACCTCAGCTTCAACGTCAGGCCGCGCTGGCCGCTCGACGAACTCTCCGCCGCCTGAAGCCCATGCGCGACGCCATCCGACAGCTGCCCGCCTCCAAGATCCGCGAGGTCGCCAACGCGGGCCTCGGCCGCGACGACGTGCTGGCCTTCTGGTTCGGCGAGGGTGACGAAGCCACGCCGGCGCCGATCACCGAGGCCGCGATCGAATCGCTGCGGCGCGGCGAGACCTTCTACTCGCACAACCTCGGCCTGCCGGCGTTGCGCGAGGCGCTCGCCGACTACACGAGTGCGCTGCACGGGCCGATCGGCGCCGAGCGCATCGCGGTCACCTCCGCCGGCGTCAATGGCCTGATGGTCGCCATGCAGGCACTGGCCGGCGCGGGCGACGAGGTGGTGGTCGTGGTGCCGGTCTGGCCGAACCTCACCGCGCAGCCGGCGATCCTCGGTGCCGAGGTGACACGGCTCGCGCTGCGGCCGAAGCAGGGCGCGTGGAGCCTCGATCTCGACGAGCTGTTCGCCGCCGTCACGCCGCGCAGCAAGGTCCTGCTGATCAATGCACCGAACAACCCGACCGGCTGGACGCTGAGCCGTACCGAGCAGCAGGCGATCCTCGACCACTGCCGGCGCACCGGCACCTGGATCGTTGCGGACGATGTGTACGAGCGCGTCTGGTTCGGCGACGGCGACTGCGCGCCTTCCTTCCTCGATATCGCGGCGCCCGACGACCGGCTGATCGTCGCGAACAGCTTCTCGAAGAACTTCTTGATGACCGGCTGGCGGCTCGGCTGGCTGGTGCTGCCGGCGGCGCTGACCGAGGCGGTCGGCAAGCTGGTCGAGTTCAACACCTCCTGCGCGCCGGTCTTCGTGCAGCAGGCAGGCCTCGCGGCGCTACGCGGCGCCGGCGAGACCGTGCCGCGCGTGCGCTCGCACCTGCGGCACTGCCGCGACACGCTGGTCGGCGCGCTGCGCGGGCTCGATGGCGTCGAGCTCGCCGTCCCGAGCGGCGGCATGTACGCCTTCCTGCGGCTCGAAGGCGAGGGCGATTCGCTGGCCTGCGCGAAGCGGCTCGTCACCGGATCGGGGCTAGGACTGGCGCCGGGCGTCGCCTTCGGGCCGGAGTCCGAGGGCTGGCTGCGCTGGTGCTTCGCGTCGCGCGATCCGGGCCGGTTGCTCCAGGGGGTGCAGCGGCTGCGCGCGGCCCGGTCCCTATAATCCGCGGCTTCGCGCGGCGACGGCGGCGCGAAAACTCAGCACGGCACGGGTCGGTTTCACTCGTGCCGCAAGTGGCAACCGAAACCGCGGCATCGAGCAAGGCTCGGGGTGCGTCGGCGGTTTCATCGACAGGAAACAGCACCATGGCCGTGGCCGACCTCAACATTGCCGACATCGTCAAGGCGAACGCCCGCAGCACCGCGGACACCGGATCGCCCGAGGTGCAGGTGGCGATCCTCACCGCCCGCATCAACGACCTGACGCCGCACTTCAAGACGCACGCGAAGGACCACCACGGTCGCCGCGGCTTGCTCAAGATGGTGAGCCGCCGCCGCAAGCTGCTCGACTACCTCAAGGCCCGCGACGCCGAGCGTTACACCGCGCTGATCGCGAAGCTGGGCCTGCGCAAGTAAGAAGAACGACGAAGAGCCCGAACCGGACCTCCTGTTCGGGCTTTTCGCTTTCAGGAGCCGGCCAGCGAAGCGCCGATGTGTCATTCCATCGCGGTTGACGGGTTCAGCCCCGATGGAATGGCATCCCCGCCTCGATGTCAGGTTCCTGCGGTGAAAGGCGCCACCCCTTGCGCCCGGTTCCCGGCAGGGGAACACGACAGGAGACACGCATGAGCATGTTCAACAAGGTCAGCAAGACCTTCCAGTGGGGCTCGCACACCGTCACGCTCGAGACCGGCGAGATCGCGCGACAGTCGGGCGGCGCCGTGATCGTCGACATGGAGGGCACGGTGGTGCTGGCGACCGTGGTCGCGGCCAAGAACCCGAAGCCCGGCCAGGACTTCTTCCCGCTGACCGTCGACTACATCGAGAAGACCTACGCCGCCGGCAAGATCCCCGGCAGCTTCTTCAAGCGCGAAGGCCGGCCGAGCGAGCTCGAGACGCTGACCTCGCGGCTCATCGACCGCCCGCTGCGCCCGCTGTTTCCCGAGGGCTTCTACAACGAGGTGCAGGTCGTCGTGCATGTCCTGTCGCTGAATCCGGAAGCCTCGGCCGACATCGCCGCTCTGATCGGCTCCAGCGCGGCGCTCGCGATCAGCGGCATCCCGTTCAACGGCCCGGTCGGCGCCGCACGCGTCGGCTACGTCAACGGCGAGTACGTGCTGAACCCGGGCCCGGGCCAGCTCGCGAACAGCAAGCTCGACCTCATCGTCGCCGGCACCGAGGCGGCCGTGCTGATGGTCGAGTCCGAAGCCGATCAACTGCCCGAAGACGTGATGCTCGGCGGCGTGGTCTTCGGCCACGACCAGGCGAAGGTCGCGATCGGCGTCATCAACGAACTGGTGCGCGAAGCCGGCAAGCCCGAGTGGAAGTGGGAAGCGCCGGCCAAGGACGAAGCCTTCATCGCCAAGGTCAACGGCCTCGGTGAAGAGAAGCTGCGCGCCGCCTACCAGATCCGCTCGAAGCAGGACCGCACGCAGGCCACCCGTGCCGCCTACGCCGAGGTGCTGGCGGCCTTGGCCGAAGGTGGCGAAGCCGTCGACAAGGTCAAGGTCGAGAACCTGCTGTTCGAGATCGAAGCCAAGATCGTGCGCAGCCAGATCCTGGCCGGCGAGCCCCGCATCGACGGTCGCGACACGCGCACCGTGCGCCCGATCGAGATCCGCTCGTCGGTGCTGCCGCGCACCCACGGCTCGGCGCTGTTCACCCGGGGCGAGACGCAGGCGCTGGTGATCACCACGCTCGGCACCGAACGCGACGCGCAGCGCATCGACGCGCTGGCCGGCGAGTTCGAGGACCGCTTCATGTTTCACTACAACATGCCGCCCTTCGCCACAGGCGAGACGGGCCGCGTGGGCAGCCCGAAGCGCCGTGAGATCGGCCACGGCCGGCTCGCCAAGCGCGCGCTGATCCCGGTGCTGCCGAAGAAGGACGAGTTCGCGTACTCGCTGCGCGTGGTCTCGGAGATCACCGAGTCGAACGGCTCGTCGTCGATGGCCTCGGTGTGCGGCGGCTGCCTCGCGATGCTTGACGCCGGCGTGCCGCTGAAGGCGCACGTCGCCGGCATCGCGATGGGTCTCATCAAGGACGGCAACCGCTTCGCTGTGCTGACCGACATCCTCGGCGACGAGGATCACCTCGGCGACATGGACTTCAAGGTCGCCGGCACGACGACCGGCGTGACCGCGCTGCAGATGGACATCAAGATCCAGGGCATCACGAAGGAAATCATGCAGGTCGCGCTCGCGCAGGCGAAGGAGGCGCGGCTGCACATCCTGGGCAAGATGGTCGAGGCGGTGGGCGGCGCGAAGCAGGAGATCAGCGAGTTTGCGCCGCGCCTGTACACGATGAAGATCAACCCCGAGAAGATCCGCGACGTGATCGGCAAGGGCGGCGCGACGATCCGCGCGCTGACCGACGAGACCGGCTGCACGATCGACATCGGCGAAGACGGCACGATCACCGTCGCCTCGACCGACGCCGAGCGCGCGAAGTTCGCGCTCAAGCGCATCGAGGAGATCACGGCCGAGGCCGAGATCGGCAAGGTCTACGAAGGCCCGGTCACCAAGATCCTCGACTTCGGCGCGCTGATCAACATCCTGCCCGGCAAGGACGGCCTGCTGCACATCAGCCAGATCGCGCACCAGCGCGTCGAGCGCGTCGAGGACTTCCTCAAGGAAGGCCAGGTCGTGAAAGTCAAGGTGCTCGAGACCGACGAGAAAGGGCGCATCAAGCTGAGCCTGAAGGCGCTGCTCGACAAGCCGGAAGGCTGGGTCGAGGAAGAGCGTCCGCGTCGTGATTTCGGCGACCGGGGCGATCGGGGCGACCGCGGGCCGCGGCGTGATCGCGGCGACCGTCCGCCGCGCCGCGAGTATTCGGAACGCGCCGAGCCGCAAGGCGAGCGTGGCGGGGAGCCGCAGGGCGAGCGCGGCGATCCGCCGCCGCCTGCCGCCGACGAGCCTTCGAAGATGGAGTAGGACGTCCACGCGCCACGTCCTTCGGGCGCGGCGCGATGACGGCGTGACGGCATGCAAGCGATCGAAATCTCCCAGCCGGGCGGGCCCGAGGTGTTGCGCCTCGTGCAGCGGCCCGAGCCGGTGCCGCGCGTCGGCGAGTTGCTGATTGAGGTGGCGGCCTGCGGCGTGAACCGCCCCGACGTGCTCCAGCGCAAAGGGCTTTATCCGGTGCCGGCCGATGCCTCGGACCTACCGGGGCTCGAGGTGGCCGGGCGCGTCGTGGCCGGCGACGCCGCTGCACTGGCGGCGGCCGGCTTCGTGCTCGGCGACCGTGTTTGCGCCTTGACGCACGGCGGCGGCTATGCCGAGCGCTGCACCGCGCCGATCGGCCAGTGCCTTCCGGTGCCCAAGGGCTTGAGCGACGTCGAGGCCGCGAGCCTGCCCGAGACCTTCTTCACCGTCTGGATCAACGTCTTCGAGCGCGCAAAGCTGCAAGCCGGCGAAACGCTGCTGGTGCAAGGCGGTTCGAGCGGCATCGGCGTGACCGCCATCCAGCTTGCGAAGGCCTTCGGCGCCACGGTGATCGTCACCGTCGGCGACGACGCCAAGGGCGCGGCCTGCGTGCAGCTCGGTGCCGATCACTTCGTCAACTACAAGACGCAGGACTTCGTCGCCGAGACGAAGCGCCTGACGAACGGCCGCGGTGCGGACGTGATCCTCGACATGGTCGCCGGCCCCTACGTCGCGCGCGAGATCGAGTGCTTGGCCGACGATGGCCGGCTGAGCGTGATCTCCATCCAGGGAGGCACCGACGCGCGCTTCGACGCGAACGCGCTGCTGCGCCGCCGGCTCACGATCACCGGCTCGACGCTGCGCCCGCGCACCGTTGCCTACAAGGCGCAGATCGCGCAGGCCTTGCAGCGCGAGGTCTGGCCGCTGATCGAAGCCGGGCGGATCAAGCCAGCGGTCTACCAGACCTTCGCCGCAGCCGAGGCGGTGCAGGCGCACCAGCTGATGGAATCGAGCCGGCACGTCGGCAAGATCGTGATGTGCTGGTGAGAGGGAGAAGCGAGCGATGAACGAAGCCCGCCGCAAGCTGGTCGTAGGCAACTGGAAGATGCACGGCACCCACGCCGCCAACGAAGCGCTGCTCGAAGCGCTGAAGTCGGCCGGCCCGCTGCCCTGCGATGCCGCCGTGTGCGTGCCGTTTCCCTACCTCGCGCAAGCAGCCGAGCGGCTGGCCCGCAGCGCGATCGAGTGGGGGGCGCAAGACTGTTCGGCGCACTCTCAGGGCGCCTACACCGGCGAGGTCTCGGTCGGCATGCTGGCCGACTTCGGCTGCCGCTACGTGATCGTCGGCCATTCGGAGCGGCGCGCGCTTCACGGCGAAAGCGATCAGCTCGTCGCGGACAAGGCCCGCGCTGCGCTCGCCAGCGGCGTGACGCCGATCGTCTGCGTCGGCGAGACGTTGGCCGAGCGCGAGGCTGACGACACCGAAGCGGTCGTGAAGCGCCAGCTGTCCGCGGTGATCCACACGCTGGCGCATTGCACCGGCGAGATGATCGTCGCCTACGAGCCTGTCTGGGCGATCGGTACCGGCCGCACCGCGTCGCCCGAGCAGGCTCAGGCGGTGCACGCGTTGCTGCGTGCGCAGCTGCGCGCTGCGACGCCGCAAGCTGACAGGATGCGGCTGCTCTACGGCGGCAGCGTCAAGCCCGACAACGCGGCCAGCCTTTTTGCGCAACCCGACATCGACGGCGGCCTGATCGGCGGCGCGTCCTTGAAGGCTGCCGATTTCCTTTCGATCTGCCGCGCGAGCGCCTGAAGCGCGCGCGAACCTGGAGCTTGCTTTCATGGAATGGATGTTGACGATCGTCGCTGCGGTGCAGCTGCTGTCCGCGCTGGCGATGATCGGGCTGGTGCTGATCCAGCACGGCAAGGGCGCCGACATGGGCGCCTCCTTCGGCAGCGGCGCTTCGGGCAGCCTGTTCGGCGCGACCGGCAGCGCGAACTTCCTGTCGCGTTCGACCGGTGTGCTGGCCGCGGTGTTCTTCGCCTGCACGCTGGCGTTGGCCTACTTCGGCAACCTGCGCGGCGGTGCGGCACCGAGCAGCGTGCTCGAGCGCGCGGCGCCTGCGCAGCCCGCAGCGAGCGCGCCCGCGTCGGCGCAGATCCCCGGCGTGCCGGCTTCCGCCGAGGGCGGTGCACAGCCGGCGCCCGCCGCGCCCACGCCGAGTGCTTCGGGCGCCGCACAGATCCCGACCAAGTGATCCAAAGCCCAGGCCCTCCAGGCGGCGTCGCAGGCGCCTGAAAGGGCCTCGACACTCACCTCCGACGGGTCGAGGAGCGAAGGTTTCGAGCTAGAATTTTTGCTGCGCAACAGCGTTGCACCCGTGGGTGCGAAGCGGTTGCAACCGGCCTTTCGCCTTGCCCGTGCAAGCCCGGTTCCACGAAGCCGTCGTGGTGAAATTGGTAGACACGCTATCTTGAGGGGGTAGTGGCGAAAGCTGTGCGAGTTCGAGTCTCGCCGACGGCACCAAGGCAAAGCACGACCGGTCTTGCCCGCAGCTTGCGAAGGCATCGCCGAGATCGCGAACCGCTCGTCCACCGCTCGCCTCCAGCCTGCCCCAAGCCCGATGAGCCTCGAGCCCTACCTGCCGGTCATCCTGTTCATCCTGGTCGGCGTCGGCGTCGGTGTCGCACCGCAGCTGATCGGTTTCCTGCTCGGCCCGCGCAGGCCGAACGCGGACAAGAACAGCCCTTACGAATGCGGCTTCGAAGCCTTCGAGGACGCGCGCATGAAGTTCGACGTGCGCTACTACCTGGTGGCGATCCTGTTCATCCTGTTCGATCTCGAGATCGCCTTCCTCTTTCCGTGGGCGGTGTCTCTGAACGAGATCGGGCCGACCGGCTTTTGGGCCATGATGGTTTTCCTCGGCATCCTCGTGGTGGGCTTCGCGTACGAATGGAAGAAGGGCGCCCTCGACTGGGAATGAAGCGATGGGTATCGAAGGCGTTCTGAAGGAAGGTTTCGTGACGACCAGCGTCGACGCGCTGGTCAACTGGTCGAAGACCGGCTCCTTGTGGCCGATGACCTTCGGCCTCGCCTGCTGTGCCGTCGAGATGATGCACGCCGGCGCCGCGCGCTACGACATCGACCGCTTCGGCATGCTGTTCCGCCCGAGCCCGCGGCAGAGCGATCTGATGATCGTCGCCGGCACGCTGTGCAACAAGATGGCGCCGGCGCTGCGCAAGGTCTACGACCAGATGGCGGAGCCGCGCTGGGTCATCAGCATGGGATCGTGTGCCAACGGCGGCGGCTACTACCACTACAGCTACTCGGTCGTGCGCGGCTGCGACCGCATCGTGCCGGTCGATGTCTACGTGCCCGGCTGCCCGCCGACCGCCGAAGCGCTGCTCTACGGCGTGATGCAGCTGCAGTCGAAGATTCGGCGCGAGAACACCATCGCGCGGTGAAGCGAAAGCTCTACACGATGGACCACAAGCTCGATGTCCTGCAGCCGGCGCTCGAAGCCGCGCTGGCCGGTCGGATCAAGTCGCTGGTGCGCGATCGCGGCGAGCTCACGCTGACCGTCGCCGCAGCCGACTACCTCGGGTTGTGCGAGACGCTGCGCGATCACGAGACCCTGCAGTTCGAGCAGCTGATCGACGTCTGCGGCCTCGACTACTCGAGCTACAAGGACGGTGGCGAGTCGCCCTTCGCGGACGGCCCCCGCTATGCCGTGGTGCTTCACCTGCTTTCGGTCAGCAGGAACTGGCGGCTGCGCGTGCGGGTGTTCTGCCCGGACGACGATCTGCCGCGCATCGCTTCGGTCAACGACGTGTGGAACGCGGCGAACTGGTTCGAGCGCGAAGCCTTCGACCTCTTCGGCATCGTGTTCGAGGGCCATGCCGACCTGCGCCGCATCCTCACCGACTACGGCTTCATCGGCCACCCGTTCCGCAAGGATTTCCCGGTCAGCGGCCACGTCGAGATGCGCTACGACCCGGAACAGAAGCGGGTGATCTACCAGCCCGTGACGATCGAGCCGCGCGAGATCGTGCCGCGGATCATTCGCGAAGAGAACTACGGCAGCGGCGTGCACTGAGCCGCGACGAACCGACGTCCCATGGCCGAAATCAAGAACTACACGCTCAACTTCGGGCCGCAGCATCCGGCGGCGCACGGGGTGCTGCGGCTGATCCTCGAACTCGATGGCGAGGTCATCCAGCGCGCCGACCCGCACATCGGCCTGCTGCATCGTGCGACCGAGAAGCTGGCGGAAACGCGCACCTTCATCCAGTCGCTGCCCTACATGGACCGTCTCGACTACGTGTCGATGATGGCCAACGAGCACGCCTACTGCCTGGCCATCGAGAAGATGCTCGGGCTGGAAGTGCCGATCCGCGCCCAGTACATCCGCGTGATGTTCGCGGAGCTGACCCGCATCCTCAACCACCTGCTGTGGCTGGGCTGCCATGGCCTGGACTGCGGCGCGATGAACATCTTCATCTACTGCTTCCGCGAGCGCGAAGACCTGTTCGACATGTACGAGGCGGTCAGCGGCGCGCGCATGCACGCGGCGTATTTCCGTCCCGGCGGCGTCTACCGCGATCTGCCCGATGCGATGCCGCAGTACAAGGCCTCGAAGATCCGTAACGCGAAGGCGATCGAGCGGCTCAACGAGAACCGCCAGGGCTCGCTGCTCGACTTCATCGACGACTTCTCGAAGCGCTTTCCGACCTACGTCGACGAGTACGAAACGCTGCTCACCGACAACCGCATCTGGAAACAGCGCACCGTCGGCATCGGCGTCGTGAGCCGCGAGCGCGCACTGAACCTCGGCTTCACCGGCCCGATGCTGCGCGGCTCGGGCGTCGAATGGGACCTGCGCAAGCACCAGCCCTACGACGTGTATGACCGCATGGATTTCGATGTGCCGGTCGGCACCACGGGCGACACCTACGACCGCTACCTGGTGCGCGTCGAGGAGATGCGGCAGAGCAACCGCATCATTCGCCAGTGCATCGACTGGCTGCGCGCCGACTCGGCGAAAGGCGCCGGCCCGGTGATCACCGACAACCACAAGGTCGCCGCGCCCGAGCGCGTCGACATGAAGTCGAACATGGAAGAGCTGATCCACCACTTCAAGCTCTTCACCGAGGGCATGCACGTGCCGGAGGGCGAGGCGTATGCGGCGGTCGAGCATCCAAAGGGCGAGTTCGGCATCTACCTGGTGAGCGACGGGGCGAACAAGCCCTACCGCCTGAAGATCCGCGCGCCGGGGTTCGCGCACCTCGCCGCGCTCGACGAAATGAGCCGCGGCCACATGATCGCGGATGCCGTCGCGGTGATCGGCACGATGGACATCGTGTTCGGGGAGATCGACCGATGAGCGCGCTGCCTTCTTCGATGCCGCTCGCGGCCGAGACGCTGGCGCGCTTCGACCGCGAAGTCGCGAAGTTCCCGGTCGAGCAGAAGCAGTCCGCGGTGATGGCCTGCCTCGCGATCGTGCAACAGGAGCAGGGTTTCGTGTCGGCCGACGCCGAACGTGCGATCGCAGATCACCTCGGCATGCCGCCGATCGCGGTGCACGAGGTGACGACCTTCTACAACATGTACAACCAGCAGCCGCTGGGCAAGTTCAAGCTCAACGTCTGCACCAACCTGCCGTGCCAGTTGCGCGACGGCGAGACCGCGTTGCAGCACCTGTGCTCGCGCCTTGGCGTCGAGCCCTACGGCACCAGTGCCGACGGCGTCGTGACCGTGCAGCCGAGCGAATGCCTCGGCGCCTGCGCCGACGCGCCGGTGATGCTGCTCAACGATCGCCAGATGCTCAGCTACATGACGAACGAGCGGCTCGACGAGCTGCTCGCGACGCTGAAGGCCGCTCCATGACGCTCGACCTCTCGAGGTTCCAAGCCACCGGTCGCGAGACCTGCTTCCACGGCCGCCACGTCGGCGCGCAGATCTACGCCGGCCTCGACGGCCGCAATTGGCGCCTGAAGGACTACGAAGCGCGCGGCGGCTACGCGGCGCTAAGGAAGATCCTGAAGGGCGAAGGCCGCACCGGCGACGACGCGAACGTCGCGATGACGCCGGATCAGGTCATCGCCGAAGTGAAGGCTTCGGGCCTGCGCGGCCGCGGCGGCGCGGGTTTTCCGACCGGGCTCAAGTGGAGCTTCATGCCGCGTCAGTTCCCCGGCCAGAAGTACCTCGTCTGCAACTCCGACGAGGGCGAACCCGGCACCTGCAAGGACCGCGACATCCTTGCCTACAACCCGCACATCGTGATCGAGGGGATGATCATCGCGGCCTACGCGATGGGCATCACGCGCGGCTACAACTACATCCACGGCGAGATCTTCGAGATCTACGAGCGCTTCGAAGAGGCGCTCGACGAGGCGAGGGCGGCCGGCTACCTCGGCGACGCGATCCTCGGCTCCGGCCACAGCTTCCAACTGCACGCCTTCCACGGTTTCGGCGCCTACATCTGCGGCGAAGAGACCGCGCTGCTCGAATCGCTCGAAGGCAAGAAGGGCCAGCCGCGCTTCAAGCCGCCGTTCCCGGCGAGCTACGGCCTCTACGGCAAGCCGACGACCATCAACAACACCGAGACCTTCGCCGCGGTGCCCTGGATCATTCGCGAGGGCGGCGATGCCTATCTGAAGGTCGGCAAGCCGAACAACGGCGGCACGAAGATCTTCTCCGTCGTCGGCGACGTCGAACGGCCGGGCAACTATGAGGTCCCGATGGGCATGCCGTTCAGCGAGCTGCTCCGGCTCGCCGGCGGCGTCAGCGGTTCGCGTGCGCTGAAGGCGGTGATCCCCGGCGGCTCGTCGGCGCCGGTGCTTCCCGCGGCGATCATGATGGACACGACGATGGACTACGACGCCATCGCGAAGGCCGGCTCGATGCTCGGCTCGGGCGCAGTCATCGTGATGGACGAGCGGCGTTGCATGGTCAAGAGCCTGCTGCGGCTGAGCTACTTCTACCAGCACGAAAGCTGCGGCCAGTGCACCCCGTGCCGCGAAGGTACCGGCTGGTTGTGGCGCATGGTCGATCGCATCGAGCACGGCAAGGGCCGCATGGAAGACATCGACCTGCTGAACTCGGTCGCCGACAACATCCAGGGCCGCACTATCTGCGCGCTCGGCGACGCGGCGGCGATGCCGGTGCGCGCGATGATCAAGCACTTCCGCGACGAGTTCGTGCATCACGTCGAGCACAAGAGTTGCGTCGTGCCGGCCTACGTTTGAGCTGCCCGAGCTGCATTCACACCCATGGTTGAGATCGAACTCGACGGCAAGAAGGTCAGCGTGCCCGAGGGCAGCATGGTCATGCACGCGGCCGACGCCGCGGGCACCTACATCCCGCATTTCTGCTACCACAAGAAGCTCAGCATCGCGGCCAATTGCCGCATGTGCCTCGTCGACGTCGAGAAGGCGCCGAAGCCGATGCCGGCCTGCGCGACGCCGGTGACGCAGGGGATGATCGTCCGCACCAAGAGCGAGAAGGCCGTCAAGGCGCAGCAGTCGGTGATGGAGTTCCTGCTCATCAACCACCCGCTCGACTGCCCCATCTGCGACCAGGGCGGCGAATGCCAGCTGCAGGATCTGGCGGTCGGCTACGGCAAGTCGGCATCGCGCTACGACGAGGAGAAGCGCGTCGTCGCGCACAAGAACGTCGGCCCGCTCATCTCGATGGAAGAGATGACGCGCTGCATCCACTGCACCCGCTGCGTGCGCTTCGGCCAGGAGGTCGCCGGCGTGATGGAGCTGGGCATGATCCACCGCGGCGAACACAGCGAGATCACCACCGTCGCCGGCGACACGGTCGACTCCGAGCTGTCGGGGAACATGATCGACCTCTGCCCGGTCGGCGCGCTCACCAGCAAGCCCTTCCGCTACAGCGCGCGCACCTGGGAGCTTTCGCGCCGCAAGAGCGTGAGCCCGCACGATTCCACCGGCGCCAACCTGATCGTGCAGGTCAAGGGCGGCCGCGTGATGCGCGTGCTCCCCTTGGAGAACGAGGCGGTCAACGAGTGCTGGCTCGCCGACCGCGACCGTTTCAGCTACGAGGCGCTCAACAGCGACGACCGCCTCACGCGGCCGATGCTCAAGCAGAACGGCCAGTGGGTGCCGGTCGAATGGGCGACGGCGATGGAGTACGTTGCCAACGGCCTTCTGCAAATCAGGAGCGTGCACGGCGCCGCCAGCATCGGTGCGCTCGCCTCGCCGATCAGCACCGTCGAAGAGCTGCACCTGCTCGGCGAACTGATGCGCGGCTTCGGCAGCGGCAACGTCGATCACCGCCTGCGCCACACCCGCTTCGATGCGTCGACCAAGGCGCGCTGGCTCGGCACCAGCATCGCATCGCTGTCGACGCTCGACAGCGCGCTGGTGGTCGGTTCCTTCCTGCGCAAGGACCATCCGCTGTTCGCGCAGCGCCTGCGCCAGGCGGCCAAGCGCGGCGCGCAGATCAGCATGCTGCACGCGCTCGACGACGCGGCGCTGATCCCGACGCATGCGCGCATCACGGCGGCACCGTCGGGCTGGGTCGATGCGCTCGCGCGGATTGCATCGGCGGTCGCGGCGGCCGCAGGCGTCGCGGCGCCGTTGAAGGTCGCCGCCGATGAAGCGCTCGACGCCCGCGCGGCGGCGATCGCCAAGTCGCTCGGCGCCGGCAGCGCGAAGGCGGTGCTGCTGGGCAACGCCGCGGCGTGGCACCCGCAGGCCGATGCCCTGCTTGCGCTCGCGCGGTTCATCGCGCAGCACACCGGCGCGAGTTGCGGCTACTTCGGCGAAGCGGGCAACTCCGTCGGTGCGCAGCTTGCCGGCGCGCAGCCGAGCGGCGGTGATGCGAAGGACAGCGGGCTCGATGCCGGCCAGATGCTCGCCAAGCCGCTGAAGGCCTACCTGCTGCTCAACACCGAGCCCGCCCTCGACGCGGCCGATGCGCGCCGTGCCGCGACTGCGCTGGTCGGCGCCGAGATGGTCGTCTCGATGAGCCCCTTCCGCAGTGCGAACGCGGAGTTCGCCGACGTGCTGCTGCCCATCGCGCCATTCACCGAAACGGGCGGCAGCTTCGTCAACGCCGAAGGGCGGTTGCAAAGCTTTCACGGCGTCGTCAAGCCGCTGGGCGAGACGCGGCCCGGCTGGAAGGTGCTGCGGGTGCTCGGCACGATGCTCGGGCTCGACGCGACCGAGGTGTTCAGGGCCGAGACCGTCGAGCAGGTGCGCGCCTGCGCGCTCGGCGATCCGGCATCGATCGATGCGCGCCTCGACAACGCGATCGACATGCCTGCCGCGCTGACGCGCGTCATCGAGGGTCCGCCCCCTTCGGCCGTCGAGCGCATCGCCGACTGGCCGATCTATGCCAGCGATGCCATCGTGCGCCGCTCGCCGCCGCTGCAGGCCACCGCCGACGCGGCCCCTGCACGCGTGGGGCTGCCGACCGCGCTGTGGCGTTCGCTCGGTCTGGCGCCGAACGGCTGGGTGCAGGTCAAGCGCGGCAGCACCAGCGTGCGGTTGCAGGCCGATCACGACCCGAGCCTCGCGCCGAACGCGGTGCGCATCCCGGCCGGGCAGGCGGCGACGGCGGCGCTCGGTTCGAGCTTCGGTGAGCTGACGGTCGAGCGGCTCGCGAACGTCGCGAGCGCCCCGGCGACGGAGACCGTGCGCTGATGGACGGCCTGCATCAGGTCGGCACCGCCTGGCTCGGCGGCTTCTGGCCCACCTTCGTGACGATCGTGTGGACGCTCGCGAAGATCGTCGGCGTGGTGCTGCCGCTGATGATCTGCGTCGCCTACCTGACGCTGTGGGAGCGCAAGGCGATCGGCTGGTCGCAGATCCGCGTCGGCCCCAACCGCGTCGGCCCGCTCGGGCTGCTGCAGCCGATCGCCGACGCGGTCAAGCTGATGTTCAAGGAGATCATCCTCCCGACCGCCGCGAACAAGAGCCTGTTCCTGCTCGGCCCGGTGATGACGATCATGCCGGCGCTGGCCGCCTGGGCGGTGGTGCCTTTCGGCCCCGAGATCGTGCTGGCGGACATCAACGCCGGCCTGCTGTTCATCATGGCGATCACGTCGATGGAGGTCTACGGCGTGATCATCGCCGGCTGGGCCAGCAACTCGAAGTACGCCTTCCTCGGCGCGCTGCGCGCCTCGGCTCAGATGGTCAGCTATGAGATCGCCATGGGCTTCGCGCTCGTGGTGGTGCTGATGGTCTCGGGCACGCTGAACATGAGCGGCATCGTGCTGCAGCAGGGTGAGGGCTGGTTCGCGAGCAAGGGGCTCACCTTCCTCAGCTGGAACTGGCTGCCGCTGCTGCCGATCTTCGTGGTCTACGTGATTGCCGGCATCGCCGAGACGAACCGCCACCCCTTCGATGTCGTCGAGGGCGAATCGGAGATCGTCGCCGGCCACATGGTCGAGTACTCGGGCATGGCCTTCGCCATGTTCTTCCTGGCCGAGTACGCCAACATGATCCTGGTCTCGGCGCTCGCATCGGTCATGTTCCTCGGCGGGTGGCTGCCGCCGATCGACAGCGTGCTCTTCAACTGGGTGCCGGGCTGGATCTGGCTCGGTCTGAAGACCTTCGTGGTCGTCACGATGTTCCTGTGGGTGCGCGCGACCTTCCCGCGCTTCCGCTACGACCAGATCATGCGGCTGGGCTGGAAGATCTTCATTCCGGTCACTCTGATCTGGCTGATCGTCGTCGGCCTGTGGATCCAGTCGCCCTGGAACATCTGGAAGTGAAGCGAGCCTTGCCGTGAATGCCGTCGCCTCCCTCTCGGGTTCGATCCGCGAGTTCTTCAACACCTTCTTTCTCGTCGAGCTGCTCAAGGGCATGAAGCTCACGGGCCGGCATGCGCTGTCGCGCAAGATCACGATCCAGTTCCCGGAAGAGAAGACGCCTCTGTCACCCCGCTTCCGCGGCCTGCATGCGCTGCGGCGCTACGAGAACGGCGAAGAGCGCTGCATCGCCTGCAAGCTCTGCGAAGCCGTGTGCCCGGCGCTGGCGATCACGATCGAATCGGACGTGCGCGACGACGGCAGCCGCCGCACCACGCGCTACGACATCGACCTGACCAAGTGCATCTTCTGCGGCTTCTGCGAAGAGAGCTGCCCGGTCGACTCGATCGTCGAGACGCACATCCTCGAATACCACGGGGAGAAGCGCGGCGACTTGTACTTCACGAAGGACATGCTGCTCGCGGTGGGCGACCGCTACGAAAAAGAGATTGCGGCCGCACGCGCCACGGACGCCGCCTACCGCTGATGAATACCGAAGCCGCGCTCTTCTACGTCTTCTCCGCGATCCTGCTGTTCGCGTCGTTTCGCGTCATCACCGCGAAGACCACGGTGTATGCCGCGCTCTACCTGGTGCTCGCGTTCTTCACCGCGGCGTGCGTGTGGATGCTGCTGCGCGCGGAGTTCCTCGCCATCTCGCTGGTGCTGGTTTATGTCGGCGCGGTGATGGTGCTGTTCCTGTTCGTCGTGATGATGCTCGACGCGAACATGCAGTCGATGGATCGCGAGGGCTTCTGGAAGCTGCTGCCGGTGGGCGGCAGCATCGGCGCGGTGATCGCCGTCGAGATGATCTGGGTGTTGAAGCGCGGCTTCGACCTGCCGGAGGCGCCGCCGCCGGATGTCGCCGAGGTCGCGCTGGGCAACACCAAGCTGCTCGGCATCGAGATCTACACGCAGTACCTGTACCCGCTGCAGATCGCGGCGGTGCTGCTGCTGGTCGCGATCATCGCGGCCATCGCGCTGACGATGCGCAAGCGCAAGGACAGCAAGTTCCTCGACCCGGCCGCGCAGATCAGGGTGCGCAAGGCGGACCGCGTGCGCATCGTCTCGATGGCCGCCGAGCGGGCGCCGGAGCCGCCGGCGCCGGTCGCATCGGACACCGCCGCGAAGCCGGGGGGCGCCGCATGAGCGTCGGACTCGGCCACTACCTTTCGCTCGGCGCGCTGCTGTTTGCGTTGTCGGTGATCGGCGTCTTCATGAACCGCCGCAACCTGATCGTGCTGCTGATGGCCATCGAGCTGATGCTGCTGGCGGTCAACCTGAACTTCGTCGCCTTCTCGCACTACCTCGGCGACATGGGCGGGCAGGTCTTCGTCTTCTTCATCCTGACGGTGGCCGCCGCGGAATCGGCGATCGGCCTCGCGATCCTCGTCGTGCTGTTCCGCAACCGCTCGACGATCGACGTCGATGAGCTCGACGAATTGAAGGGCTGATCGCCCGGCCGCGCCGGGGAGGCGCGGTGGCTTGACCACGACCGAACGAACAACGCAAACGACATGGCCGGACTCTCAACATCGCTGCTGCTCGCCGTGCCGCTCGCGCCGCTGGTCGGCGCCATCGCCGCCGGCCTGTTCGGCAAGACGCTCGGCCGGCGCGGCTCGCACCTGATCACGATCCTCGGCGTCTTTGTCGCCTTCGTGATCTCGGCGATGGCGCTGAAGGCCGTCGCGCTCGACGGCTGGCGCTACAACGAAACCGTTTACGAGTGGCTCAACGTCGGCGGCCTGACGATGGAGATCGGCTTCCTCGTCGACGGCCTCACCGCGATGATGATGTGCGTGGTGACCTTCGTGTCGCTGATGGTCCACATCTACACCATCGGCTACATGGAGGAGGACCCGGGCTACCAGCGCTTTTTCGCCTACATCTCGCTGTTCACCTTCAGCATGCTGATGCTCGTGATGAGCAACAACATGCTCCAGCTGTTCTTCGGCTGGGAGGCGGTGGGGCTGGTGAGCTACCTGCTGATCGGCTTCTGGTACACGAAGCCGACGGCGATCTTCGCCAACATGAAGGCCTTCCTGGTGAACCGGGTCGGTGACTTCGGATTCATCCTGGGCATCGGCCTGCTGCTGGCCTACGGAGGCACGCTGAATTACGGCGAGCTGTTCGCCAAGGCGCCCGAGCTGGCCAAGCTGACCTTCCCGATGCCGCTGTGGGGCGGCGAGTGGATGCTGCTCAGCGTCGCCTGCATCTGCCTGTTCATCGGCGCGATGGGCAAGAGCGCGCAGTTCCCGCTGCACGTGTGGCTGCCCGATTCGATGGAAGGCCCGACGCCCATCTCGGCGCTGATCCACGCGGCGACGATGGTGACGGCCGGCATCTTCATGGTCGCGCGGATGTCGCCGCTGTTCGAGCTGAGCGACACGGCGTTGAGCTTCGTGATCGTGATCGGCGCGATCACCGCGCTGTTCATGGGCTTCCTCGGGATCATCCAGAACGACATCAAGCGCGTCGTCGCCTATTCGACGCTCTCGCAGCTCGGCTACATGACGGTGGCGCTCGGTGCTTCGGCGTACTCGGTCGCGGTTTTCCACCTGATGACCCACGCCTTCTTCAAGGCGCTGCTGTTCCTCGCCGCAGGCAGCGTGATCATCGGCATGCACCACGACCAGGACATCCGCAACATGGGCGGCCTGCGCAAGCACATGCCCATCACGTGGATCACTTCGCTGCTCGGCTCGCTGGCGCTGATCGGCACGCCGCTGTTCGCGGGCTTCTACAGCAAGGACTCGATCATCGAGGCCGCACACGCGAGCACGGTGTGGGGCTCGGGCTTCGCGTACTGGGCGGTGCTGGCCGGCGTGTTCGTGACGGCTTTCTATTCGTTCCGGATGTACTTCCTCGTCTTCCACGGCGAGGAGCGTTTCCGGCACAAGCCGCATCCCGCCGAGCACGACCACGCGCACGACGATCACGATGACGCGCACGCGCATGCGCACGCGCACGAGCCGCACGAGTCGCCCTGGGTCGTCACCGCGCCGCTGCTGCTGCTGGCCGCGCCCTCGGTCGTGATCGGCTTCCTCGCGATCGGCCCGATGGTCCACGGCGGCTTCTTGAAGGACGCGATCTTCGTCAACGCCGAGGCGCACCCGGCGATGTCGGAGCTGCGCGAGCACTTCCACGGCGCCGCCGCGATGGCGCTGCACGGGCTGGTGACGGCGCCGTTCTGGTTGGCGCTCGCCGGCGTGGCGACCGCGTGGTTCTTCTACTTGAAGCGGCCCGACATCCCCGCCGCGATCCATGCCCGACTCGGCTTCGTCGTGCGGCTGCTCGAGAACAAGTACTACATGGACTGGATCAACGAGAACGTCTTCGCGCCGGCGGCGCGTGGCCTGGGTCGCGGCCTCTGGAAGGGCGGCGACCAGGCGGTGATCGACGGCGCGATCAACGGCTCGGCGAACCTCGTTGGCTCGATCGCGCAGTTCGCTCGTCGTCTGCAGTCGGGCTACATCTACCACTACGCGCTGGTGATGATCCTCGGCGTGTTCGCCTTCATGTCCTGGGCCTTGTGGCCGGGGCGCTGAACAAGAAGAACAGAAAACCACGAAGGCCAACGCAACATGGGTCTGCTTTCGCTCGCCATCTGGCTGCCGATCTTCGCGGGCCTCGTGCTGCTCGCGCTCGGGCGCGACACGAACGCGCCGGTCACACGCTGGGTCGCGCTGATCGCGGCGGTCGCCGGCTTCGCGCTGACGCTGCCGCTGGTCACCGGCTTCGACGCCTCGACCGCGCAGATGCAGTTCGTCGAGAACCTCGCGTGGATCGACCGTTTCAACGTCCGCTACCACCTCGGGCTCGACGGCCTCTCGCTGTGGTTCGTGCCGCTGACCGCGTTCATCACGGTGATCGTCATCGTCGCCGCGTGGGAGGTGGTCACCGAGCAGGTGCACCAGTACATGGGCGCCTTCCTGATCCTCTCGGGCCTGCTGATCGGCGTGTTCGCCGCGCTCGACGGCCTGCTGTTCTACGTGTTCTTCGAAGCGACGCTGATCCCGATGTACATCATCATCGGTATCTGGGGCGGGCCGCGGCGCGTGTACGCGGCGTTCAAGTTCTTCCTCTACACGCTGCTCGGCTCGCTGCTGATGCTGATCGCGCTGATCTACCTGTACTACAAGTCGGGCGGCAGCTTCGAGATCCTGGCGTGGCACGAACTGCCGCTGCCGATGCCGGCGCAGACGCTGCTGTTCTTCGCGTTCTTCGCCGCCTTCGCGGTCAAGGTGCCGATGTGGCCGGTGCACACGTGGCTGCCCGACGCGCACGTCGAGGCGCCGACCGGCGGCTCGGTGGTGCTGGCCGCGATCATGCTGAAGCTCGGCGCCTACGGCTTCCTGCGCTTCTCGATGCCGATCGCGCCGGACGCCGCGCAGGCCTGGGCGGGCTTCGTGATCGCGCTCTCGCTGATCGCCGTCGTCTACATCGGCCTGGTCGCGCTGGTGCAGAACGACATGAAGAAGCTCGTCGCGTATTCGTCGATCGCGCACATGGGCTTCGTGACGCTGGGCTTCTTCATCTTCGAGCCGCTCGGCGTGGCCGGCGGCATCGTGCAGATGGTGAGCCACGGCTTCGTCTCGGGCGCGATGTTCCTGTGCATCGGCGTGCTCTACGACCGCGTGCACTCGCGCGAGATCTCGGCTTACGGCGGCGTCGCCAACACGATGCCCAAGTTCGCCGCCTTCGCGGTGCTGTTCGCGATGGCCAACTGCGGCCTGCCCGGCACGGCCGGCTTCGTCGGCGAATGGATGGTCATCCTCGGCGCGGTGAAGTTCAACTTCTGGATCGGCCTCGCCGCCGCGACGACGCTCGTGTTCGGCGCGGCCTACACGCTGTGGATGGTCAAGCGCGTGTACTTCGGCGCGGTCGCCAACGACGATGTCAAGGCGCTGCGAGACATCAACGCGCGCGAGTTCGCGATGCTCGCGCTGCTTGCCGCCGCGGTGCTGTGGATGGGCCTGTACCCCAAGCCTTTCACCGACCGGATGAACGTCTCGGTCGTCGAGCTGCTCGAGCACGTCGCCCAATCAAAGCTTTGATGAATAAGCTCCGCTGAGCCGCCCGCCAAGACCATGAACAACGACATGAACTGGCTCGCGGTCTACCCCGAGATCGTGCTGCTGGGCATGGCCTGCCTGATCGCGCTGGTCGATCTGTTCTCGACCTCCGCCCGCCGCACGCCGACCTTCTGGCTTTCGATGGCGACGCTGGCCGTCGTCGCCTGGCTGCACCTGGACGATCTGCGCAGCGGCTCGACGCTCTACGCGATGCAGGGCATGGTGGTCGCCGATCCGATGGGGCATCTGCTCGCGCTGACGGCGACTCTCGCGGTCGCGGTCTCGCTCGTCTATGCGCGCATCTACGCCGCCGATCGCGAGCTGCTCAAGGGCGAGCTCTTCACGCTCTCGCTGTTCGTGCTGCTGGGCATTTCCATCATGTGCTCGGCGAACAATTTCCTCGTGGTCTACCTCGGGCTGGAGCTGATGTCGCTGAGCCTGTACGCGATGACCGCACTGCGCCGCGATCACGCGCTCGCGACCGAAGCCGCGATGAAGTACTTCGTGCTCGGCGCGCTGGCGTCGGGCTTCCTGCTCTACGGCCTGTCGATGATGTACGGCGCGACCGGCTCGCTGAACCTCGGCGACGTGTTCCGCGCGATCGGCACCGGCGCGATCAACAAGCAGGTGCTCGTCTTCGGCGTCGTCTTCGTCGTCGCCGGCCTTGGCTTCAAGCTCGGCCTCGCGCCTTTCCACATGTGGGTGCCCGACGTCTATCAAGGCGCGCCGACCGCGGTCACGCTGCTGATCGCCGGCGCCGCGAAGCTCGCGGCCTTCGCGATCACGATGCGGCTGCTGGTGGACGGCATGATCGGGCTCGCGCCCGACTGGCAGCAGATGCTCGCGGTGCTGGCGGTCGCCTCGCTCGTCATCGGCAACGTCGCTGCGATCGCGCAGAGCAACTTCAAGCGGATGCTCGCCTACTCGGCGATCGGCCAGCTCGGCTTCATGCTGCTGGGCCTCACGCCCACCGAGGTCTCGGGCAACACCTACTCAGCGGCCAACGGCTACAGCTCGGCGATGTTCTACCTGATCACCTACGTGGTGACGACGCTCGCGACCTTCGGCGCGGTGATGCTGCTGGCGCGCCGCGGCTTCGAAGCCGAGGAGATCGCCGACCTTCGCGGCCTGCACCGGCGCGACCCGGTGCTTGCCGCGGTGCTGGGCGTGTGCATGTTCTCGCTGACCGGCATCCCGCCCACCGTCGGCTTCTACGCGAAGCTCGCGGTGCTGCAGGCGTTGGTGTCGACCAACCTGCCGGCCTACATCGGCCTGGCGGTGTTCGCGGTGCTGATGTCGCTGATCGGCGCGTTCTACTACCTGCGCATCGTCAAGACGATCTACTTCGACGCGCCCGACGAGGCCGCCGCCATCGTCACGCCCGCCGATGCCGGCGGCGCGCGCGCGCTGCTGGCCTTCAACGGCGCCGCGGTGCTGCTGCTCGGCGTGCTGCCGGGCGCGCTGATGGCGGTCTGCGCCGAGGCGATCCGCATCGCGCTCGCGAGCTGAGCGCGATGGCGGCCGGCGCTGACGACCGCGACGCGCACCTGCGCGAAGCGACGCTCAGCTCGCGCGAGGCCTACCGCGGCCCCTTCCTGCAGGTGCGGCACGACGTCGCGCGCCTGCCCGACGGCAGCGAGGCGAGCCGCGAGTACATCGTCCATCCGGGCGCGGTGATGATCGTGCCGCTGCTCGACGACGGCCGGCTGGTCGTCGAGCGCCAGTGGCGCTACCCGCACCATCGCGCTTTCGTCGAGTTCCCCGCCGGCAAGCTCGACCCCGGCGAAGACGTTTTCGCCTGCGCGGTGCGCGAGCTCGCCGAGGAGACCGGCTACCGTGCGCGCGAATGGGCCCGCGCCGGCGTGCTGCACAACGCGATCTCCTACTCCGACGAAGGCATCGAGATCTGGTTTGCGCGCGGCCTGTCGCCCGGCGAACGCCGGCTCGATGCCGGCGAGTTCCTCGACGTGCAGATCACGACGCTCGCGGAACTCGAGGCCGCCGCCGCGCGCGGTGAGCTGACCGACGCGAAAACTTTGATCGGCATGCTGTGGCTCACGCACAGCTTGGCCGGACGCTGGCCTTTGCGTTGGCGCGACACCCCCCGGGCGCTGGCCGGTGCATGATCTGCGGCCCATGAAAGTGCTCAACCTGCGCTGCACCCACGGCCACGGCTTCGAAGGCTGGTTCGCGTCGCTGGACGACTACACCGGCCAGCGCGAGCGCGGCCTCGTCGAATGCCCGTTGTGCGGCGACTCCGGCGTCGAGCGGATGCCCACCGCCGCGCGCTTGAGTCTGTCGCGCGCCGCCTTCGGTTCGCGCGAGATGCGCGACGTAAGCGCCGGGGCGCCGCCCGAAGCGAACGCGGCGTCCAAGCCCACCGCCGGCCACGTCGCGGTGACGCCCGAGCCGCGCAGCGTCGAGGCGCTGTGGGTGCGCGCGGTGCAGCATGTGCTGAAGCACACCGAGGACGTGGGCGACCGTTTCGCCACCGAAGCGCGCCGCATCCACTACGGCGAGATTCCGCACCGCGGCATCCGCGGCCAGGCCAGCGCCGACGAGACCGAGGCACTGCGCGACGAAGGCATCGAGGTGCACGCGCTGCCGGTGCCCAAGGCCTTGAAGGGGCAGATCCAGTAACGCCGCCGCGGCGACTCGGCATCCGCATGAGCCGCACGTCCATCGACGGGCGTCGGCGCGACGGGCCTTCAGAGCACCCGGCCCGGGTTCATCAGGTCCAGTGGGTCGAGCGCGGCCTTGATCGCGCGCATCAGGCCCAGCGCCACCGCCGGCTTGTAGTGCGGCAGCGTGTCCCGCTTCAAGGCGCCGATGCCGTGCTCGGCCGAGATGGAGCCACCGTGCGCGGCCACCGCGTCGTAGACCACGCGGTTCACCGCCTTTTCTTCCCGCTCCAGGAAATCCGCCGCGGCGACGCCCTCTGGCGCCTGCACGTTGTAGTGCAGGTTGCCGTCGCCGAGGTGGCCGAAGTCGACCAGCCGCGCGCCGGGGAAGCGGCGCAGGATCTGCGCATCGGTCGCATCGACGAACGACGGGATCGCCGACACCGGCAGCGCGATGTCGTGCTTGATGTTCAGGCCTTCCTCGGCCTGCGCGAGCGGGATGCTTTCGCGCAGGTGCCAGAGCTGCTTCGCTTGCGCGAGGCTTTCGGCGAGCGCCGCGTCGGTGATCGCGCCGGCCTCGAAGGCGGCTTGGAGCAGCGATTCGAAGCGCTCGCGGCACGCGGCTTCGGCGCCTGCGTCGCTCGCGCTGAACTCGATCAGCACCGTCCATGGGCTTGGCGCCAAAGGCCGCGGCAGCGCGGGAAAGTGGCGTGCGACGAGCGCCAGCGACAGCGTGTTCATCACCTCGAAGCCGGTGAGGCCGGCGCCGAAGCGCGAGCGCGCGAGCTGCAGCAGATCGACGCAACGCGACATCGAGTCGCACGCGGCGAGCGCGGTCCACTGAGCGGCGGGGCGCGGGTGCAGCTTCAGCGTCGCCGCGGTGATCACGCCGAGCGTGCCTTCGCTGCCGATGTAGAGATCGCGCAGGTCGTAGCCGGTGTTGTCCTTGCGCAGTGCGGCGAGGCCGTCCCAGACCTCGCCGGCCGGGGTGACGACTTCGAGGCCGAGGCACAGCTCCCGCGCGTTGCCGTAGCGCAGCACCTGCGTGCCGCCCGCGTTGGTCGCCAGGTTGCCGCCGATCGTGCAGCTGCCCTCGGCCGCGAGGCTCAGGGGAAACAAGAGGCACGCGCTCGCGGCCGCTTCCTGCACCGCTTGGAGCACGCATCCGGCTTCGACGGTCATCGAGAGGTTGGCCGCGTCGATTCCGCGCACGCGATGCATGCGGCCCATCGCCAGCAGCACCTGCGTACCGCTCGCATCCGGCACGCCGCCGCCGACCAGCCCCGTGTTGCCGCCCTGCGGCACGAGCGGCACGCGCCGCTCGGCGCAGCAGCGCACCACCGCGGCGACCTGCTCGGTGCTCGCGGGCCGCACGACCGCGAGCGCGCGGCCGCGGAAGCGCTTGCGCCAGTCGAGCTCCCAGCGCGCGAGATCGCCTCCGTGCAGCACGTGGTCCGCACCGACGATCGCGCGCAGCGACCCGAGCAGTTCGGCGCTCATGCCGCCGCCCGCAGCCGCTGGCGGATGTGGGCGGCGCAGGCCGCGAAGAGCAGCACGCTCAACGCGATCTCGAGGCCCGCCAGCGCCGCGCTCGTGCCGCGGTCGCCCCAGGCGCGCACCACGCCTTCGACGAAGTAGAGCCACACCACGAGGCTCAGCCAGCGGAAGGTGTAGAGCCGGCGCAACCAGACGCCGGGCAGCGCGAGCGCGAGCGGCAGCACCTTCACCACCAGCGTGCCGCGGCCGGTCGGCGCGAGCCAGGCCTCCCACGCGACACCGAGCACGATCAGCGCGACCAGGCTCGCGAGCGCGAGCCTGCGCATCGCTTCGCCGGCAGGCGGTGCATCGAGGGCGGCAGGCGTCGCGGACACGGCTGGCATGATGCCGCATGAGCCTTGCCGAAGCCGCGCACGAGCGCGCCGACACGCCGCACGCCGCCGTCGTCGAGCCCGATGCGCCGGCGCTTGCGCCGGCACCGCGCGACTGGCGCGAGCGCCTCGAACTGCTGCGCGCGACGCTGTCCACCTGGCCGTGGCTCGACACGCTCGCGACGCTGCGCCAGCGCTTTCGCGAAGACCGCCTCGGCGTCACCGCGAGCAGCCTGACCTTCACGACCACGATCGCGCTGGTGCCGCTGGCGACGGTGACGCTCGCGATCTTCAGCGCCTTTCCGATCTTCTCGAAGTTCCAGGGCGCGCTCGAGAAGTACTTCCTGCAGGCCCTGGTGCCCGACTCGATCGCGCGGCCGGTGCTGATCGCGTTGACACAGTTCGCCTCGAAGGCCGATCGGCTCGGCAGCGCCGGCCTCGCGCTGCTGGTGATCACCGCGCTCGCGCTGATGCTCACGATCGACCGCACGCTCAACGCGATCTGGCGCGTGCGCAAGCCGCGGCCAATCGCGCAGCGCGTGCTGGTCTACTGGGCCGCGGCCACGCTCGGGCCGTTGCTGCTGGGCATCAGCCTGACGATGACCTCGTACGCGCTGTCGGCTTCGCGCGGGCTCGTGAGCAAGATGCCCGGCGCCTTGAGCATGCTGCTCAACACACTGGAATTCGGCCTGCTCGCGGCAGCGGTCGCCGCGCTCTTCCACTACGTGCCGAACACCGAAGTGCGCTGGCGGCACGCGATCGCCGGCGGCGTGTTCGTCGCGGTCGGCATCGAGGTCGCGAAGAAGGTGCTCGGCTGGTACCTCGGCTTCATCCCCACCTACTCGACCCTCTACGGCGCCTTCGCCACCGCGCCGATCTTCCTGATCTGGCTCTACCTCGGCTGGGTGATCGTGCTGCTCGGCGCGGTGGTCGCGGCCTACGCGCCCAGCCTGTCGATGCACGTCGTGCGCTGGCCCGCCACGCCGGGGCACCGCTTCCGCCTCGCGGTGCAGATCCTGCGAGCGCTCGCCGCGGTGCGCGGGCGTGCCGGCCAGGGCCTCACCACGCTCCAGCTCGGCGCCTCGCTGCGCGTCGATCCGCTGCAGGTCGAGCCGGTGCTCGACGCGCTGATCGCGATCGGCTGGGCCGGCCGGCTCGACGAGGAAGGCGAGAAGCGCCACGTGCTGCTGTGCGAGCCGCGCAGCACGCCGGCCGCGCCCTTGATCGGCGCGCTGCTGCTCGAACCGGGCACGGGCGTCGAGGCCTTCTGGCAGCGCGCCGGATTCGCCGAGATGACGATCGCGGAACTGGTCGAGCGCTGAGGAAGCGGGCGTCGGCCGCTCAGCCGCCGAGCCGCTTGCGCAGCGCCTCGGTGTGCTTGAGCAGCAGCGGCACGAGGCCGGCCTCGATGTCGCGGAAGCGCTGCGTCGGCACCGGGATCGACAGCGCCGCCAGCTCGCCCGAGGGGCTGCGCAGCGCCGCGGCGATCGCGCAGATGCCCACCGAGTGCTCCTCGCGATCGACCGCGTAGCCGGCCTTGCGGATCGCGTCGAGCTCGCGCTCCAGCGCCGGCCAGGTGGAGAGCGTGGCGGCGGTGCTGCGCGCGAGCGTCATGCGCGCGCGCACCTTGCGCAGCTCCGGCTCGGTCATCGCCGCCAGCACCGCCTTGCCGTTCGCCGAGCAGTGCAGCGGGAACGAGACGCCGACGGCCGACACCGCGGCGAGCCGGTGCCGGCCGGCGATCTGGTCCACGAAGATCACCTTGGCCTGATCGGCGAGCGAGAGATCGACCGTCTCGCCGCAATCCTTCGCCAGCGCTTCGAGCGTGCGGCGCGCGGTCGTCGCGATCTCGAAGCGCGTCGCCGCGGCCAAGCCCAGCAGCGCCGGGCCGAGCCGCACGCCGGCCTTCGCGCCCGAGGCCATCACCAAACCTTCGACATGCAGCGCATCGACGATGCGCTGCACCGTCGAGCGTGGCAGCTCGAGCGCGCGCGCCAGCTCGCCCAGGCTCATGCCCTGCGGCTGCTGCTCCAGCGCACGCAGCAACGCGGCGGCGCGCGCGATGACCTGCACGCCTTGCTGGCGCTCGGCGGGGCTTTCGGTCTCGGCCGGTGCCGGGTCGGCGGGCTCGCGGGAGGTCGGGCTCATGTTCCTTCACGGTTTCGAACGGCGACGGCCGCGGATTCTGCCGAGCCGGCGGCATCGGCCCGCGGATGCCGGTCCGCCGCGCAGGCCCGCCTGCTCGGGGAAACCCGGGTTCCATAGGCCAGCGCAGCATAACCATAATACGGTGCATGTGTACCGTATAGCAGTGAGAAATCCATGACCCGACTCGATGCCACGGCCGCCGCCACGCTCGTCGCCGCCGCGATCGGCGAAGCGCGAACGCAGGGCTTGCGGCCGATGGCCGTCGTCGTCGTCGATGCGGCCGCGCAGGTGATCGCCACGCTGCGCGAACCGGCTGCAAGCGCGCTGCGCATTGACATCGCACTCGGCAAGGCGGCGGCGGCCGTCGGCATGGGCGCGAACACCCGCACGCTCAGCGCTCGTGCCGAAAAGATGCCGGTGTTCTTCGGTGCCGTCGCGGCCGCCGCGAGCCAGAAGTTCATCGCGCAGACCGGCGCGGTACTGATCACCGACGCGGCCGGCACCGTGCTCGGTGCCGCCGGCGCCTCCGGCGGCACCGGCGACGAGGACGAGCGGATCTGCATCGCCGGCATCGCCGCCGCCCGGCTCGAGCACGCCTGAAGACCCGCCGCGCCCACCCGCTTCCATCACGAGGGACTGACGATGATCAACATCAGTGGCACCGACTACGAAGAGAACACGAACAACAAGATGGGGCTCGAGTTCTACGACCTGAGCCACCCCTGGGGCTTGGGCCAGCCGTGCTGGCCGTACTTCGAAGACGTGAAGATCGAGCGCCTGCACACGATGGCGCGCTCGGGCGTGCTCACGCAGAAGATCACCACGGTGATGCACTCGGGCACGCACATCGACGCGCCCGCGCACGTGGTGGCCGGCACGGCCTTCATGGACGAGGTGCCGCTGCCGCACTTCTTCGGCACCGGCGTGGTGGTCTCGATCCCGAAGAAGAAGTGGGAAGTGATCACCGGCGACGACCTGGAGAAGGCGAGCCCCCAGATCCGCGAGGGCGACATCGTCATCGTCAACACCGGCTGGCACAAGACCTACGGCGACAACCGCGACTACTACGCCTACTCGCCCGGCTTCTACAAGGACGCGGGCGAGTGGTTCGCGAAGAAGAAGGTCAAGATGATCGGCACCGACACCCAGGCGCTCGACCATCCGCTGGGCACCGCCATCGGCCCGCACGGCCCGGGCTGGCCGAACGGCCTGCTGCCCGACGTGAACCGCGAATACGAGAGAGAGACCGGCCGCAAGGTGATCGAGGACTTCCCGGAGTGGGAGCCTTGCCACCAGGCCATCCTGAAGGCCGGCATCTGCGGCATCGAGAACGTCGGCGGCGAGATCGACAAGGTGACGGGCAAGCGGGTGACGTTCGCGGCCTTCCCGTGGCGCTGGACCAAGGGCGACGGCTGCATCGTTCGCCTCGTGGCGATCGTCGATCCGAGCGGCAGGTACCGCATCGAGACCGGCAAGTAGGCCGAAGCCACCATGAAGGTCACCCGCTTCGACGACGCGAAGCCCTACGTCGCGCCGAATCACTACGAGATGCGCTCCCTGCGGCTGCAGGGCTTCGAAGCGGGCGGGCCCGAGCGGTTCTGGACGGGCCTGTCGCACTTCCTGCCCGGTGGAGGCGCGGGGCCCGATGCCTCGCCTCTTGAAAAGGTCTACGTGATGCTCGCCGGCGAGCTGACGGTCAGCGTCGGCGGCGTCGAGACCGTGCTGCGCCCGATGGACAGCTGCTGCATCCCCGGCGGCGAGACGCGCGAGGTGAAGAACCTCGGCAACAGCGTCGCGACGATGCTGGTGGTGATGCCCTATCCGCCGAAAGCCTGAGGACCGCCCGATGAGCAAGTCGCCTGACTGGCTGAAGCACCCCGCGAGCCTGTTCGACGTGCGCGGCAAGGTGGCCGTGGTCACCGGCGCCTCGGGCGCGTTCGGTGCGCTCGCGTCGCAGGTGCTCGCCGGTGCCGGCGCGAAGCTCGTGCTCGCGGCCGGCAACGCGAAGGCGCTGGCGGAGACCGAGAGCGCCTGCGTGCAACTTGGCGCCGAGGTCGCCACCGTCGCGCGGCGCCCGACGACCGAAGCCGACTGCGAGGCGATCGTCACGGCCGGCGTGCAGGCCTTCGGCCGCGTCGACATCCTCGTCGTCGGTTCGGGCCTGAACGATCCGGTGCCGATCACCGAGATGCCGCTCGAACGCTTCGAGGCGGTGATGGACGGCAACCTCACCGGCGCGTGGCTCCTGTGCCGCGCGTTCGGCCGGCACGCGATCCCGCGCGGCGAGGGCGGCAAGGTGGTGCTGGTCTCGTCCGCGCGCGGCAAGCTCGGCCACCCGGCCGGCTACAGCGCCTACTGCGCGAGCAAGGCCGCCACCGACGGTCTCACCCGCGCGCTCGGCTGCGAATGGGGCAAGCACGGCATCACGGTCAACGCGATCGCGCCGACGGTGTTCCGCTCGCCGCTGACCGCCTGGATGTTCGAGGACACCGAGCACGCGAACGCCGTGCGCGCCGGCTTCCTCGCGCGCGTGCCGATCGGCCGCCTCGGCGAGCCGGAGGACCTGGCCGGCCCGCTGCTGTTCCTGTGCTCGCGCGCGAGCGACTTCCACACCGGCCACACCGTCTACGCGGACGGCGGCTACACGGCCGGATGAGATGAGCAAGCCCCGCATCGCCGTCGTCGGCGCCGGCCTGATGGGCCACGGCCTCGCGCAAGTGTTCGCGGTGGCCGGCCATCGCGTCGACGTGTTCGACACGCAGCCCGCCGCGCTCGCGAGCCTGCGCGAGCGCATCGTGCGCAACCTCGCCGATCTCGGCCAGGACGCGGCCGCCGCAGAGCGCGTGGCGCCGGTCGACGACCTCGGCGCCTGCGTCGCCGGCGCCGACGTGATCTTCGAAGCCGGCCCCGAGAACCTCGCGTGGAAGCAGCAGCTGTTCGCGCAGCTCGAACGGCTCGCGAAGCCCGATGCGCTGCTCGCGAGCAACACCTCGGTGATCCCGATCACGCGGATCACGGGCGGCCTGGAGACCGGCCACCGCGCGATGGGCACGCACTGGTGGAACCCGCCCTACCTCGTGCCGCTGGTCGAGGTCATCAAGACGCCCGCCACCGATGCGGCGCTCGCGCGATCGATGTTCGACCTGCTCGCCGCGGCCGGCAAGACGCCGGCGATGGTCGAGAAGGACGTGCCGGGCTTCATCGGCAACCGGCTGCAGCACGCGCTCTGGCGCGAGGCGATCGCGCTGGTCGCCGACGGCGTGTGCGACGCCCAGACGGTGGACACGGTGGTCAAGGCCAGCTTCGGCCGCCGCCTGCCGGTCTTGGGCCCGCTGGAGAACGCCGATCTGGTCGGCCTCGAACTGACGCTCGCGATCCACGAGACGGTGCTGCCGCACATCGACCGCCTGCCCGGGCCGTCGCCGCTGCTCGGCGAGCTGATCGCCGAAGGCAAGCTCGGCATGAAGAGCGGCGAAGGCTTCCGGCGCTGGACGCCCGAAGCGCAGGCCGCGCTGCGGCTGAAGCTGCTGGATCACCTGAAGGCGATGAACGCCGCCGACGGCGGCCAACCGTGCGGCAGTGCGCCGGACGGCAAGCGCTCGATCGTGCCCCGGCGAACGGATCGAAGCGAAGCAGGGCACGCAGGCCGGAGCGATTTACGCGGCGGCGGCCCCGGTAGCACCTGAACGAAGAGGAGCGCCGCATGGCCAAGGCTTCGAAAGTCATCGTCACCTGCGCCGTCACCGGCGCGATCCACACGCCTTCGATGACGCCGCATCTGCCGTTGACGCCGGCGCAGATCGCCGAGCATGCGATCGACGCGGCGCAGGCCGGCGCGGCGATCCTGCACCTGCATGCGCGCGATCCGCTCGATGGCCGCCCGAGCGCCGACCCGGACGTCTTCGCGCAGTTCCTCGCACCGATCAAGGCCGCGACGGATGCGGTGATCAACATCACCAGCGGCGGCAGCACGAAGATGACGCTGGCCGAACGCCTCGCGCCGCCGCTGCGCTTCAAGCCCGAGATGGCCTCGCTCAACATGGGCTCGATGAACTTCTCCATCCATCCGGTCGCATCGAAGATCAGGGACTGGAAGTACCCGTGGGAGCAGGCCTACGTCGAGGGCACCGAGGACATCATCTTTCGCAACACCTTCCGCGACATCCGGCTGATCCTGAAGGAGCTCGGCGAAGGCTGCGGCACGAAGTTCGAGTTCGAGTGCTACGACGTCGGCCACCTCTACAACCTCGCGCACTTCGTCGATGCGGGGCTCGTGAAGCCGCCGTTCTTCATCCAGACGATCTTCGGCATCCTCGGCGGCATCGGGCCCGATCCGCAGAACGTCACCTTCATGCGCGAGACGGCCAACCGGCTGTTCGGCAGCGACTACCACTGGAGCGTGCTCGGCGCCGGCCGGCACCAGATGAGCCTGCTGACGCATGCGGCGATCCAGGGCGCGAACGTGCGCGTCGGGCTCGAGGACAGCATCTACCTCGGCCGCGGCAAGCTCGCCGAGACGAACGCGCAGCAGGTCCGCAAGATCCGCCACCTGCTCGAAGAGCTGGGCTACGAGATCGCGACGCCCGCGGAGGCGCGCGCGATGCTGGCGCTCAAGGGCGCCGATCAGGTCGCGTTCTGAGAACCGCGGGTGCGATCGCCAGCCCCGGGCCGCTTGCGCGTCACTGCGTCACGCGCTCGCCGATCGCCGCGATCGCGCCGACGCAGGCCGTCACCGCCGATGCCGCCATCGCGCCGATCGCCCACCGCGACGCGAGCCGCGGGCCGTCCGCGCGCAAGAGCTGCCGGCGCCGCCTGCGCGCCAGCACGATCAAGGCGCTGCTCATCCCCAGCAGCGCGACCGCGAGGCCCAGCACCGGCGCGGATTCGGCGAGGTAGCCGGCGCGCAGCAGCAGCAGCGCGTCGATCAGCAACGCGGCCGCGCTGCGGTTCCATGCGAGCGCGGTGCGCTCCGCCTGCAGGCCGGCATCGCGCGCGGGTTCGAGCGCGGCGCCCGCACTCATGCCGGCCCGGCGAGGCGCAGCAGCATCAGCACCGCCAGCGCGGTCGCGACCGCCACCAGGGAGGCCGCCATCAGGAACAACGCGGAGGAGGGCGGCAGCCGCTCGCGCAGCCGCATCGCGATCTCGTTGTCGCGCCAGCGCCGGTAGGCGAGCGCACTGAGCAAGCCGGCCGCCGCGCACAGCAGCAGCGCGACGATCGCGACGACGCGCTGCGGCTCCAGCCGCGTGGCGAACTGGTCGAGCAGCAGGCCGGTCGCGAGCACGCCGAGCGCGGTGCGGATCCACGCCAGGAAGGTGCGCTCGTTGGCGAGCGAGAAGCGGTAGTCGGGTTCTTCGCCTTCGCGGCGCCAGGCGGGTTCGCGCATCGTCTTCGGTCTTTCGTGGCGGCGGTCGATGGCACGAAGCCTAGCCCTTCGCATCGGCGACCGGCTCGCCACCGGCCCGGCGCGGGTATCGCGCGGCGCGATGCCAGCCATCACGCGAAACTGTTTGGGCACGGACACCGCAGCCACTAGGCTGCACTTCAGGAGACGCGACCATGATCCGAAGAAGCCTCGTCAGCCTCGTCTTGCTCGCGGCGACGCTCGCCGCCGGTTGCGCCGGCACCGCCGGCCGCGGCGCGTCGGGCGACCCCGGCCACAAGGGCTTCAGCCTGTGGTCGCCGGGCCGCGCCGACAACGCGATGTTCGAGGCCCGCGAGGCGGGCAAGAACCCCAGCAACGCGAATTGCACCGGCGAGAACCTTCTGCCCCCGCTGGCCTGGGCGCGCGCCCCCGCGGCGACGAAGAGCTTCGTGATCCTGATGGACGACCAGGCGGGCCGTGCCGGCCTCGGCGTGAACCACTGGGTGGCCTACGGCATCCGCGCCGAGGTGAGCGCGCTGGCCGCCGGCGCGAACCTCGCGACGCCGCTGCCGTTCATCGCCGGCAAGAACTCGCTCGGGCTCGTCTACCTCGGCCCTTGCCCGCCGCGCGGCAACGCGCCGCAGCACTACGTCTTCACGCTGATCGCGACCTCGCTCGAGCCCGAGGCCTTGCCGCCGGGGCTCGACAAGGCCGCGGTGCTCGACGCGCTGAAGGGCGGCAAGGCGCTCGGCGCCGCGAGCCTGGTGCTGCGCTTCAACCAGTAGCCGCGGCGCATGGGGCCCCGGCCCGCCGCTTCCTGTTGCTCGACCCTCGCAGACCTGCCTGGCCGCAGGCCGACCGCATGACCGCCAACCGCATCCTTTACATCGGCGCGCCCGAAGCCGATGCCGCCGCCTTCGAAGCGCTCGCGCGCGCGGCCTTTCCCGGCCTCGATCTCGTGGCGACCAACGATCGCGAGGCGGCGCGCGGCCACGCGGGCGAGGCCGTCGCGATGATCGGCCACCACTTCCAGTTCGACGAAGCCCTGGTCGAGGCGGCGCCGAAGCTGCGCTGGATCCAGTCCCTGACGACCGGCACCGATGCGATCGTCAAGCTGCGTGCGCTGCGGCCCGAGGTCGTCGTCACCTCGACGCGCGGCATGCACGGCCCGCAGATGTCCGAGCTGGTCTTCCTGCACATGCTCTCGCTCACGCGCGACCTGCCGAAGATCCTGCGCCATCAGCAGCGCAGGCACTGGGAGCGCTGGCCGCAGCCGCTGCTGTGGGGCAAGACGGCGGTGATCGTCGGCGTTGGCGCGATCAGCGAGGCGCTGGCGCCGCGCTGCAAGGCCTTCGGCATGAAGGTCGTCGGCGTCTCCGGGACGCCGCGCGCCGCCGAGGGTTTCGACGCCATGTACACCCGCGATCGGCTCGCCGAAGCGGCTGCGCTTGCCGACTACCTGGTGCTGGTGGTGCCGCTGTCGAAGGAGACCGAGAACCTCGTCGACGCGCGCGTGCTCGCGGCAATGAAGCCGGGCGCCTTCGTCGTCAACGTCGCCCGCGGCGGCGTGCTCGACGAGCAGGCGCTCGTCGCCGCGTTGCGCGAGAAGCGCCTTGCCGGCGCGGCGCTCGACGTGTTCCGCGAACAGCCGCTGCCGGCCGCGAGCGGGCTCTGGAGCGAGCCGCGCGTGCTGATCACGCCACTGCTCGGTGGCATGAGCGACATCTACCTCGAGCAGGCCTGGCCGATCGTGCGCGAGAACCTGGCCGGCTTCCTCGCCGGCGACACGGGCGCGATGCACAACGTCGTGCGGCGCTAGCGCACCCGCCGCGCGCGCGACGCCGCGGCATCAGGGCTTGCCCTTGGTATCGACCGGCTCGATCCCGCGCATCGACCCAAACTGTTTGGCGCGGCCCGGACGGCCCCGTAAGGTGCGGCGACTTCTTCGAGGCCACCGCCATGTCCGAGCTTCATCCCCGCGCCGTCAACGCCGTCTCGGCCACCGAGATGAACCGCCGCTGGCGTGCTTGCCGCGATCGCATGCGTGCGGAAGGCCTGCAGGCGCTGGTGGTGCAGAACTCGAGCGACTGGGTCGGCGGCCACGTGCGCTGGTTCAGCAACCAGCCGGCGCACAACGGCTACCCGACGACGCTGGTCTTCCATCTCGAAGAGGGCATGTCGCTGATCGAGCAGGGCCCGTTCGGCGGGCGTCGTGTCGCCGCACCCGACGAACTGCAACGCACCGGCATCGAGCGGCGCTTCACCACGCCGAGCTATCCGTCCGTCGCCTACAGCGCGGGCTACGACGCCGAGATCGCCCTGGCCGAGCTGCGCCGCATGGGCGCACGCCGCGTCGGCATGGTCGCGCCCGCGGGTTGGTACCACGGCTTCGGCGCCGCGCTGCGCCAGGGGCTGGCCGAGGCACCGGCCTGCCAGCTGGTCGATGCGACCGACTGGGTCGATGCGATCAAGGCGATCAAGAGCGAGGAAGAGCGCGCCTGCATGCGCCAGGTCGCGGCGATGCAGGACGAGGTGATGTCGCGCATGGCCGCGTTCATCGAGCCGGGGTTGAAGGACTTCGAGATCGCCGCGCATGCGCAGTACCTGGGCCAGCGGCTCGGCAGCGAGCAGGGCGTGTTCCTCTGCTCGTCCGCGCCGCCGGGGCAGGCGGCGAGCTTTCGCGGCCGCTCGATGCAGGGCCGCACGCTGCAGGGCGGCGACGTGTTCTCGCTGCTGATAGAGAACAACGGCGCCGGCGGCTACTACACCGAGCTGTCGCGCATCTTCGTGCTCGGCGAGGCCAGCGCCGAGCTGAGGCAGGCGCACGAGCGGGTGCTCGATGCGCAGCGCTATGCGCTCACGCTGCTCAAGCCCGGCGCGCGGTGCGCCGACGTGCACGAGCAGCACAACGCCTGGCTGCGCCAGCACGGCATGGCCGAGGAGCGCCGGCTGTCGATCCACGGCATGGGCTACGACATGGTCGAGCGCCCGCTGGTGCGCCACGACGAGCCGATGACGATCGAGGAGCACATGGCCATCGTCGTGCACCCGGGGATCCTCGACGAGCGCATGTTCGTGCACAACACCGAGGTCTACCTGATCGAAGCCGACGGCCCCGGCGAAAGCCTGCACCGCACGCCGCGGCGCATCGTCGAGCTCGGCTGAGCGATTCCGCAGCGATCCCATCCGAAAAAGGAGACAAGCATGAATACGATCCGCCGCCGAGAAGCCCTGCAATGGACGATGGGCGCGGCCTGCGCACTCGCGCTGCCCGCCGCGCGCGCCCAGGCACAGCCCGAGACCGCGCGCATCTTCGTCGGCTTCCCGCCCGGCGGCGCGCCGGACTTCTTCGCGCGCCGGCTCGCCGAAGAACTGAACGGCAAGCTCGCGAAGACGGTGCTCGTGGAGAACAAGCCGGGCGCCGGCGGCCGCATCGCGATCGACAGCTCACGCCAGGCGCCGCCCGATGGCACCACGCTGCTGCTCAATCCTGCCGGCGTGCTGTCGATCAACCCGCACAGCTACAGGAAGCTGAGCTACGACCCGTTCAAGGACTTCGCCCCGTTGAGCCTCGCGGCCACCGTCGACTTCGGCTTCGGTGTCGGCCCGGCGGTGCCGGCGAACGTGAGCAACGTCGCCGAGTTCGCCGCCTGGGCGAAGGCGAACAAGGGCAAGGTCAGCTACGGCTCGCCGGCGGCGGGCTCGCCGCCGCACTTCGTCGGCGACGCGCTCAGCCGCAAGCTCGATCTGGACATGACGCACGTGCCCTACCGCGGCGGCGGCGCGGCGCTCAACGACCTGATGGGCGGCCAGATCGCCGCGCTGGTCCTGACGCTCGGCGACATGATCACGCACGCGAAGGCGGGGCGCTTGCGCCTGCTCGCCTCGACCGGCCCCGCGCGCTCGCGCTTCGCGCCCGAGCTCGCGACGTTCGAGCAGCAGGGCATGCCGGGCCTGGAGATGCGCGACTGGTTCGGCGTCTACATCCCCGGCGCACCGCCGGCCGAGGTGGTGGCCCGCACCGCCGCGATCGTGCGGGCCGCGGTCGCGGCGCCGGGCTATGTCGAGGCCTTGAGGATCGCCAACTACGAGGCCGCGGCCTCGACGCCGCAGGAGCTGGAGAAGCTGGCGCGCAGCGACCTCGACCGCTGGGCGCCGATCGTCAAGGCCTCGGGTTTCCAGGCCGACGTCTAGGCGCTCGTCGGGGCGCCGCTGCCGCCCGGCGTGGGCATTGCCGCGGCGCTCTCGAAGACGGTTTCGCGCAGCCAGCGGTGCGCGGGATCGCTCTCGAGGTGCCGCGGCCAGCACAGCATCTCGACCAGCGTCGGCAATTCGATCGGCGCATCGAGGATGCGCAGCGGCAGCTGCTGCGCGGCGCGCGCGGCGAGCCGGTGGTGGATCACCGCGATGCGCGGCGTGCCGACGAGCAGCATCGGCACCAGGCTGAAGCTGTCGACGCGGACCTCGACGCGCCGCTGCTGCCGGTGCTGCGGGAACAGCCACTCCTCGAACGCGCTGCCGCCGGGCAGCTGGAAACTCAGGCTCACATGGCCCAGCTCGAGGTACTGCTCGGCGCTGAGCGCGTCGCCGACCGCGGTGTTGCCCGACCACACGAGGCAGACCTGCCGGTCCTCGAACAAGCGGCGCTGCGGGTGGTCGAGCCGGCTCGCGTAGGCCTGCGGCATCACCAGCAGGTCGATGCTGCCGCGCTCGAACTGCTCGAACAGATCGCGCGGCAGGCTCTGCAGACGGATCGCGAGGCCCGGCGCCTGCACCGCCAGCCGGCGCAGCACGTCGCAGAGCAGCACGTGGTTGACGTAGTCGGACGCGGCGATCGTGAACTCGCGCTGCGCGGTGGCCGGGTCGAAGTCGGGCCGCAGCGAGAGCGTCGCGCGGGCGCGCAGCAGCGTGTCGCGCACCGGCTCGGCGAGGCTGCGCGCCATCGGCGTGGGCCGCAGCTCGCGGCCGACCTGGATCAGCAGTTCGTCGCCGAAGTATTCGCGCAGCCGTGCGAGCGCGGCGCTCGCGGCCGACTGCCCGATGCACAGCCGCTCGGCAGCGCGCGTGACGTTGCGTTCCTCGAGCAGCGCGTCGAGCGCAATGAGCAGGTTGAGATCGAAACGATCGAGTCGCATGGCGATGGACCGAAGGAGGCTGCGGGCGACCGCGCGGGTTTGCCCTTGGTATTGCCGAGGTCGATTCGGATCATCGATCCAAACTGTTTTTGCCTCCAGCGAGTGATCCCTATCGTGCGTTCGAGCCGCGCGGAGGGCGCGGTGAAGTCCGAACGACAACACCACGGAGACTTGCATGAGGAAGATCCTGTTCGCGCTGAGCGCCCTGGCCGGCGCCTGCGCCGCACTGCCCGCCGCGGCGCAATCGACGGTGCAGATCTACGGCACCGTCGACGCCGCGGTCGGCGTGATCGAGACGCTCGCGCCGCCGACATCGCTTGCGCCCGCCGGCCCCGGCGCCGCGCGCGTGGTGACCATCAAGGGCGTGCACAGCGGCGCCGTGCAGACGAGCTTCTGGGGGCTGCGCGGCACCGAGGACCTGGGCAACGGCATGAAGGCGCGCTTCGTGCTCGAGGCCTTCTTCCGCACCGACACCGGCGCGCCGGGCCGTTTCGACGCGAACCCCGGCTCGGGCGCCGACTACTTCTTCGGTCGCAACGCCTACGTCGCGCTGGGCAGCGACAAGCTCGGCGAAGTGAAGCTCGGCAACACGCCGCACCCGACCTGGATCTCGCTGATCCAGACCAACGCCTTCGGCCCGAACTCGCTGTTCTCGCCCTCGTTCCGAGTGCTGTTCGCCGGCGGCAGCAAGAGCCCCAACGGCGTCGAGGCCGACACCTCGCTCGTCAACTCGGCGCAGTACAGCAGCCCGGTGCTCGCCGGCTTCAGCGCGAACGCCGCGCTGCAGGCGGGCGAGGGCAGCGGCAGCCGCTACAGCTACAGCTTCAACCTGAACTACCGCGCCGGCCCGCTGTTCGTGACGGTCGCGAACACCAGCCTGCGCCACGCCGCCTTGCCGCAGTTGCCGGGCGCACGGCAGCAGGACACCTGGCTCGCCGGCGTCGCCTACACGATCGACCCGGTGCGCCTGTTCGGCCAGTACGCCGACATCGACAACGACCGCATTGGCTACGACGACGAGTTCGTCACCGTCGGCACCGCGGCGACCTTCGGTGCGAACACGTTCCAGCTCGCGCATGCGCAGGACAAGCAGGACCCGCGCGCCCCTGGCGCGGCCACGCGCACCCGCGAGACCACCTCGGCCGGATTCCTGCATGCGATGTCCAAGCGCACCGAGCTGTACCTGATGCTGATGCGCGACAAGGTCTGGGTGCCGGCGGCCGCCGACTACCAGAACGCCGACAGCTACGTCGCCGGCATCCGCCATCAGTTCTGAGCACCCGGAAGGCCGCCACGATGATCACGCTGTACGGCTCGACCGCCTCGCGCGCGCATCGCACGCTGTGGATGCTGAAGGAACTGGGCCTGCCGTTCGAGCACGTGCCGCTCGGCTTCACCGACGGCAGCACGCGCGAGCCGGCGTTCCTCGCGATCAATCCGAACGGCCGCGTGCCGGCGCTCGACGACGACGGCTTCGTCGTCGTCGAGTCGATGGCGATCAACCTCTACCTCGCGCGCAAGCACGGCGGCCCGCTCGCGCCCGCGGGCCTGCGCGAAGAGGCGCTCGCCACGCAATGGAGCTTCTGGGTCGTCACCGAAGTCGAGAAGCCGCTGCTGCTCGCCTCGGCGAATCGCAAGCTGTTCGCGCCCGAGCGGCGCGTCGAGGCCGAAGCGCTGATGGCGATCGCCAAGCTCGATCGGCCGATGAAGGTGCTCGACGCGCACCTGGCGCAGCAGGCGCACCTGCTGGGCGCACGCTTCACGGTAGCCGACCTGAACGTCGCGACGGTGATGGACCTCGCGCCGCAGTGCGGCATCGCGCTCGAGGCCTGGCCGAACGTCGCCCGTTGGCACGCGGCCTGTCTCGCGCGGCCGGCCGCGGCCGACTGGAAAGACGTGAGCTTCTCGATCCCCCGCCCCGCCGATGCGCTGGGCATGCTGCGCATGTTCGTCTGAGTCGCGCGGCCTTCCCCGTTGTCCTTCAAGCCGTACCGCACACCATGAACGCACCCCTCGCCGCCTCTTCCGACTCGTCCGCCAACGGCCTGCGCTTTCCCGACCTGCTCGTCTACCGCGGCCACGCCGCGCCGGTGCGCATGGAAGTCGATGTGCAGGACTGCGAGGTGATCGGTGCGATCCCGCCCGGATTGAACGGCGCCTACTACCGCAACAGCGCCGACCCGACCTACCCGCCGCTGCTGGGCACCGACATCTTCCTCAACGGCGACGGCATGGTGCACATGGTGCGTCTCGAGAACGGCCATGCCGACCTCAAGACGCGCTACGTGCGCACCGAGAAGTTCGAGCTCGAACGCAAGGCGCGCCGCGCGCTGTTCGGCGCCTACCGCAACCCGTTCACCGATGCGCCGGAAGTGGCCGGGCGCGACAACAACACGGCGAACACCTCGATGCTCTGGCATCACGGCAGGCTCTATGCGCTGAAGGAGTCGGGCCGGCCCTACGAACTCGATCCCGCGACGCTCGCCACGCTCGGCGAGCGCGACTTCGGCGGCACCCTGAAGAGCCGCACCTTCACCGCGCATCCCAAGCTCGACCCGCAGACCGGCGAGGCAATCGCCTTCGCCTACAACACCGAAGGCGTGGCGAGCGACGAGATCGAGCTCTACACCATCGACCCGCGCGGCGCGATCACGCGCACCGAACGCTTCAAGGCGCCGTACTGCTCGATGGCGCACGACTTCCTCGTCTCGCGCAACTTCATCGTCTTCGTGATCTGCCCGATGGTCTGCGACTGGGAGCGCGTCAAGCGCGGCGAGCCCTACTGGCACTGGGACTCGACGAAGAAGACGAGGGTCGCGGTCATCCCGCGCAAGGAGGGCGTGAAGGGCATCCGCTGGTTCACGAGCCCGAAGCTCGCGATGCAGACGCACACCTTCAACGCGTGGGAAGAGGAGACGAACGGCGGCACGACGTTGCACCTCGACCACTTCGTCACCGAATCCGGCTGGCTCAGCCAGTTTCCCGACCTCCACGACCCCGACGCGAAGGAGAAGCCGCCGTTCGGCGAGCGCTGGTCGCTCGACCTGGCGAGCCCCGACGACCGCATCGAGCAGCGCCGGCTGATCCCGCACATCGGCGAGATGCCGACGATCGACCCGCGCTTTTCGATGACGCGCGCGTGGCAGTTCTGGTTCGGCACCAGCAACCCGGCGCTCGGGCCGATGCTGGAGTGGGGCCCGAAGGGCCCGCCGTTCACCTGCCTCGGCCACTTCGACGAGGCCGCCGGCAAGCTGGACTTCTGGTACGCCGGTGCCGACTCGAGCCCCGAGGAGCCGCACTTCGTGCCGCGTCACGCGGGTGCGGCGGAGGGCGACGGCTGGCTGCTCGCGATCGTCGGGCGCCGCGCCGAGAACCGCAGCGATCTGGTGATCCTCGATGCGATGCACCTGGGCCGCGGCCCGGTCGCGGTGGTCAGGTTCCCGTGCCGCGTGCACGAAGGCTTCCACGGCACTTGGGTGCCGCAAAACGAGTTGCTGGCTAGATCTTGACGCGCCCGAGCCAGATGTCGCGGTACATCGCCCAGTCGCCCATGAAGCTGTAGAGCGGGCGCTTGAAGCTGGCGGGCTTGTTCTTCTCGAAGCCGAAATGGCCGAGCCAGGCGAAGCCGTAGCCGCACAGCAGGCCGTAGAGCAGGTACTGCGGCCGGCCGCTGGCGATCAGCATCGCGATGCACAGCAGCGCCAGCGTCGAGCCGGCGAAGTGCAGCCGGCGGCAGGTGCGGTCGCTGTGCTCGCGCAGGTACAGCGGGTAGAACTCGGCGAAGCTGCGGGCGGCGCGGATGTCGGCGTCGGCGACTTGCTGCGGGGCGGTGGCTGGATTCATCGTGTTCAGGCGGTGATGAGGCGCTTCAGCGCATTCAACACCGCATCGGGCGTTTCGGCCATCAGAGCATGCCCGGCCGCAAGCGTGGCCGTGACCCCGCGATCCGGGCCTCCCCCCAAGTTCGCGGCCAGCGCATCGACGAGGGATTGCGCGGCCTTCGGCGGGGTCATGCTGTCGTGCGCGCCGAGCAGCAGTTGCGCCGGGCACACGACGCGCTGCGCCGCTTCGTTCGCGCCGCGGTAGCGGTCGCAGACGCCGAAGTCGTGGTGGAAGAGGTTGCCGTGGCCGGCGGCGGCGTAGCGCTCCTGCTGCCTGCGCATCAGCGCGCGGCTCGCGCCGTGCAGCCAGGTGCCCGGTCCGGGGTTCGACGGCTTGGCCGCCAGCGTCGAATGCGAGAACGTGTTGACCCGGTCGATCGCCTCGAGCGGATCGGCGAGCGCGCACTCGAACAGCGCGGTCGACACCTTCATCGGGAACGCGGTGCCGATCATCGCGAGTGCATCGGCCCGCGCGCCGAGCCGCGCAGCGGCTTCCAGCGCGACCAGCGAGCCCATGCTGTGGCCGACGAGCGCGATGCGGTCCCTCGTGCCGGCCGCGTCGATCAGCGCGACCAGCCAGTCGGCCAGCGCCTCGACCGAGCCGAGCGCCGGCCCGGCGCTGCGGCCGTGGCCGGGCAGATCGACCGCGAGCACCGCGCGCCCGTGGTGCGCGAACCAGCGGCTGTGCAGCGCCCAGACGCTGTGGTCGTTCATCGCGCCGTGCACGAAGACGACGAGCGGCAGCGATGCATCGAAGGGCTTGCCGCCGGTGTAGGCGTAGGCCGCCGCCGCGTGGCCCGCGAGCTCGAGCTTCACGCCGCGGCCTTCTCGGCGGCGCGCAGCGCGCGCGAGAGGTCGTCGATCAGGTCCTCGGCCGATTCCAGCCCGATCGACAGGCGGATCGTGCCGGCGGTGATGCCGGCGAGGCGCAAGGCCGCGTCGTCCATGCGGAAGTGCGTCGTCGAGGCCGGGTGGATGACCAGCGAGCGGCAATCGCCGACGTTCGCGAGATGCGAGAACAGCTTCAGCGCTTCGATGAACGCGCGGCCCTGATCGCGCGAGGCATCGCCCTCGACACCCGGCCTGCCGCGCAGCGCGAAGCTGAAGACGGCGCCGGCGCCGCGCGGCAGCAGCTTCTTCGCGAGCGCGTGGTCGCGGTGCGAGGGCAGGTCGGGGTGGCCGACGCTCGCGACCATCGGATGCTCTTCGAGGAAGTGCGCGATGCGCCGTGCGGTCTCGACATGCCGCGCCATGCGCAGCGGCAGCGTCTCGATGCCCTGCAGGATCGTCCACGCGGTGTGCGGGCTCATGCACGCGCCGAAATCGCGCAGGCCTTCGCGGCGCGCGCGCAGCAGGAAGGCGCCGGTGCTGCTTTCCTCGGTGAAGACCATGCCGTGGAAGCCTTCGTAGGGCGCGGTCAGCTCACCGAAGCGCTGCGTACCCGCGGCCGCGGATGCAGCCGATCTCGCGTAGTCCGCAGCGGCGTCCCAGTCGAAGCGACCGCCGTCCACCAGCAGTCCGCCGATCACCGTGCCGTGCCCGCCGAGGAACTTGGTCGCCGAATGCACGACGAGATCGGCGCCGTGGTCGAAGGGCCTCATCAGCCACGGTGTCGTCAGCGTCGAATCGACGACGAGCGGCAAGCGATGTTCTTGCGCGAGCGTCGCGAGGCACGGCAGGTCGAGCACGTCCATGCCGGGGTTGCCGAGCGTCTCGCCGAACAGCAGCTTGGTCTCGGGGCGGATGGCCGCGCGCCAGGCGTCGATGTCATTGGGCCGCACGAAGGTGGTCGTGATGCCGAAGCGCGGCAGCGTGTAGTGCAGCAGGTTGTGCGAGCCGCCGTACAACGCCGCGCTCGCGACGATGTGCGAGCCCGCGCCGGCGATCGTCGCGATCGCGAGGTGCAGCGCGGCCTGGCCGCTCGCCGTCGCGATCGCACCGACGCCGCCCTCGAGGGCGGCGATGCGCTCTTCGAGCACCGCGTTCGTCGGATTCGAGAGGCGCGAGTAGACGTGCCCCGCGCGCTCCATGTTGAACAGCGAGGCCGCGTGATCGGCGTCCTGGAACACGAAGGAGGTCGACAGGTGCAGCGGCACCGCGCGTGCGCCGGTCGCCGCATCGGGTGCCGCGCCGGCGTGCAGCACCAGCGTGTCGAAGCCGGGGTCGTTCGCGCCGGGCATGGGGGTGGCTTTGCTGTGGCGAGTGCCGGGGATTGTGGCTATATTGAATCGCGGGTTTTCGGCAAGGTGCATAGAGGAGTCATCGCGATGAAGGTCATCGACATCCTGCGCGTCAAGGGCGTGACGCTGTTCACCGTGGGGCCCGACGAGGCGCTCGCGCAGGCCGCCTCGACGATGGCCGAGCACGACATTGGCTCGCTGGTGGTGATGTCGCATGGCGAGCTGGTCGGCATGCTGACCTTCCGCGAAGTGATCCTCGCCATCGTGCGCAACGGCGGCACACTTGGCACGACCCTCGTGCGCAGCGTGATGGACGATCACCCCTTGACCTGCACGCCCGAAACCAGCATCGACGAAGTGCGCCGCATGATGCTCGGCCGCCATGCGCGCTACATGCCGGTGATGGACCAGCGCACGCTGATGGGCGTGATCTCCTTCCACGACGTCGCGAAGGCGGTGGTCGAAGGCCAGGACTTCGAGAACCGCATGCTCAAGGCCTACATCCGCGACTGGCCGGTCGAGCAGGAAGTGCCGGCCGAACCGCGGCTCTGAATCGAGGCGTCTCGCCGCGCCGCCGGCGCGCGCGCCGGGCTTCGGCTGCGGCTTTCGACACATCGGGTTCCGCGCCTCCTGACGCCGCACCGCGGCCGCTGCCAAGGAATCCGCAGCGCAAGAGTTGCCCCTGAATCCGGGTGTTAACGCAGCGCCCCGCCAGGCGCGAAATGCCCCAAGCTTCCGGCATGGCGCAGCCTCCGGCCATCTCGGCTTCCAAGCTTGTCCCGCCCCGACGATCGGGGCTCGTGGCGCTCGCGCTGTGGGCCGCCGCGAGCGGCGCGGGCGCGATGCAAGCCGAAGAAGCCCAGGCCTTCGGCCCGCTGCCCGAAGTCCACGAAAGCTGGGCCCGCCGCGCCTCGCGCGAGCTCGCCCGGCCGAGCCGAGCCGCCACGCGCAGCGTCGCGATCGTCGAGCTGCCGTCGGAAGCCGCGCCCGGCACGCGCCAACGCCCGCGGCGCGCGCTCAGCGTCCCCTCCGAAATGCCCAGGCTGATGCTGCGCTCGGTAGGGATCGAGGCCGACGAATGCTCGACCCGCTTTCGCCTGCCGACCAAGCTGCGGCGCGACGCGGAAGGCGGCACGAGCCTGCAGGTGCAGGCGCATCTCGGGTTGGCCTGCAGCTTCTAGCCGCTGGTTTCCTTTTCTGCAGAAGTGACAATGCAGGCCGCTTCGCTGCTGCCTGCGCCATGTCCGGCTCCACCCTCGGTCACCTGTTTCGCGTCACCAACTTCGGCGAGTCGCACGGCCCCGCGATCGGCTGCGTGATCGACGGCTGCCCGCCCGGCATGGCCCTCGCCGAAGCTGACATCCAGATCGAGCTCGACCGCCGCCGTCCCGGCACCAGCCGCCACGTCACGCAGCGCCAGGAGCCCGATGCGGTGGAGATCCTCTCCGGCGTCCACGAAGGCCGGACCACCGGCACGCCGATCGCGCTACTGATCCGCAACACCGATCAGCGAAGCAAGGACTACGCGAACATCGCGCAGAGCTTTCGCCCCGGGCATGCCGACTACGCCTACTTGCAGAAGTACGGAACGCGCGATCCGCGCGGTGGCGGCCGCAGCTCGGCGCGGCTGACCGCGCCCACCGTCGCCGCTGGCGCGGTCGCGAGGAAGTGGCTCGCCGAACGGCATGGCATCGGCTTGCGTGGCGGCATGGCCGAGCTCGGCGGGATCGCGATTCGCCACGAAGGCTGGCAGCACGTCGCGAACAACCCCTTCTTCGCGCCCAACGCGAGCCAGATCCCGCAGCTCGAAGCTTTCATGGACGAACTGCGCAGGCAGGGCGACTCGGTCGGCGCGCGCATCGTCGTCGAGGCCACCGGCGTGCCGCCCGGCTGGGGCGAGCCGCTGTACGACCGGCTCGATGCCGACATCGCGAAGGCCATGATGGGCTTGAACGCGGTCAAGGGCGTCGAGATCGGCGCCGGCTTCGCGAGCGTCGCGCATCGCGGCTCGATGCATGGCGACGAGATGAGCCCCGCCGGCTTCCGCAGCAACCACGACGGCGGCGTGCTCGGTGGCATCAGCAGCGGCCAGGACATCACCGTGTCGATCGCGATCAAGCCGACCAGCTCGATCCGCACGCCACGCCAGTCGATCGACGTCCAGGGCCGGCCGGCGACGGTCGAGACCTTCGGCCGCCACGACCCCTGCGTCGGCATCCGCGCGACGCCCATTGCCGAGGCGCTGCTCGCGCTGGTGCTGATCGATCACGCGCTGCGCCATCGCGCGCAGTGCGGGGACGTTAGCCACCCCCTGCCGCCGATCCCGGGGCAGGCACCCGCAAGCTGAAGCGGCGTTCGTCGCGGAGTTCCGCCGGCTCGTCGGCCGGCCCGGCAGCCTGAGCCCGCAAAGCCCCGGTTCGTCGCAGGTGCGACCAGGGGCGCCAAAGGCGACGCCTAGACTCGCCGCCCATGACGCAAACCACCCCCGCCAGCGGCCGCGGCGCGTTCACAAGACGGCGTCTGCAGGTCGGCTTCACGGTGGCGGTGCTGGCCCTGGCCGGCGCCGCCGCGGTGCTCGCATCGAGGCCCAAGGCCGAGCCCGACAAGGCCGCGCCGCCGCTCCAATTCAAGGGCGCCGAAGTCACCCGGCCGCTGCTCGTGCCGATGCCGCAGCGCGTCGAGTTCTCGGGGCCGCTCGTCGCGCCGCAGACGGCGATCGTCAAGGCCAAGGCGGTGGGCACGCTGCTGGCGCTCGACACCGCCGAGGGCCGGCGCGTCAAGGCCGGCCAGTTGTTGGGTCGCATCGATCTGGCCGACCTCAACAGTCGCGTCGAGGACCGCGCCGCGAGCGTCGAGTCGGCGCAGGCGATGCTGGCCGAGGCACTGCGGCTGCATGAATCGAACCTGCGGCTGTCGGAGCAGAACTTCATCTCGCCGAACGCGCTGCAGTCGTCGCAGGCCAAGCTGGACGCGGCGCGTGCGCAGCTGCGCTCGATGCAGGCGCAGCTGTCGAGCATGCGCATCGGCTTGCGCGAGGCGGCGCTCGTCGCCCCGATCGCCGGCATCGTCGGCAAGCGCCATGTCGTGCCCGGCGAGAAGCTGAGCGCGGAACAGCCGGTGCTGACGCTCGTCGATCTGACGACGCTGGAACTGGTGGGCACCGTGTCCACGCACGCGGTCTCGCTGCTGGCGGTGGGGCAGCCGGTGACGGTCGGCGTTGAAGGGCGCGCCGAGCCGGTCGCGGGCCGCATCGACCGCATCGCGCCGCAGGCCGAGGCCGGCACGCGCGCGATCGCGGTGGTGGTGACGATCGCGAATGCCGACGAGCGGCTGCGTGCCGGCCAGTACGCGCAGGCGCAGGTGCTGATCGACGACCCGACCCCGCGCCTGACGGTGCCGGTCGCGGCGCTGAGCCAGGCTTCGGGCCAGGATCAGGTCTGGACGATCGAGCACGGCGCGCTGGTGCGGCGCATCGTCATCACCGGCCGCCGCGATGACGCCGGCGGCCGCATCGAGGTGCTCAAGGGCCTCGCGCCCGAAGCCGACCTGCTCGCGCTGCGCTTCGAGAACCTGAAGGAAGGCGCGCAGGCGCGCTTCGAGGGCGCGCCGGGCCCCGTCGCGCCGGCCGCCGCGGGTGCCGGGCAGGCGCAGCAACGCAGCCGCGCGAAGTCCTGATCGCACGGGCCGCGCCATGTGGATCACCCGCGTCTCGATCAACAACCCGGTCTTCGCCGCGATGATGATGATCGCGCTGTGCGTGCTCGGGCTCTTCTCTTACGCGCAGCTGCGCGTCGAGCGCCTGCCCGACATCGCGCCGCCGATCGTCTTCGTCAGCGTGCGTTACCCGGGCGCGTCGCCGGAGGCCGTCGAGGTCGAGGTGACCAAGCCGATCGAGCTCGCGCTCAACGGCATCGCGGGCGTGAAGATGATCCGCTCGAACAGCTTCGAAGGCCGCAGCGAGACGGTCGTCGAGTTCCGGCTCGACGCCGACATGGCGCGCGCCGTGCAGGACGTGCGCGACAAGGTCTCGGTGCTGCAGCCGGGCTTCTCCGAAGAGGTGAAGGCGCCGTTCATCTCGCGCTTCGACGGCGACAACGCGCAGCCGATCGTCCTCCTTTCGCTGATCGGGCCGGATCGCAGCGCGCGCGAGCTGTCGCTGCTGGCCGACCAGCAGGTGCGCAAGCGGCTCGAACGCGTCGGCGGCGTCGCGCGCGTCGATGTCGGCGGGCTCACGGTGCGCCAGGTGCGCATCGACCTCGACGCGCAGCGGCTGCGGGCGGTGGGCCTGACGCCGGCCGACATCGCCGCGGCGATCAAGCGCGCCAACACCGACGTGCCGGTCGGCCTGCTGCAGGCCGCGCAGACCGAGGCGGTGGTGCGGGTCGAAGGCAAGGTGCGCGACGCGAAGGCGTTCGCCGATCTCGTCGTCAGCACCAAGGGCGCGACCGTGGTGCGGCTCGGCGATCTGGGCCAGGTCGTCGAGCGCGAGCAGGAGCCGGTGTCGATCGCGCGCGTCGACGGCGTGCCGTCGATCAACTTCAACGTCTTCAAGCAGCAGGACGCGAACATCGTCGAGACCGGCGAAGGCATCAAGGAAGCCGCGGCCGAGCTGCGCAAGTCGATGCCGCCGGGCGTCGAGCTCAAGCTCGTCTACGCCGACAGCGACTGGGTGCGCGATTCGCTCGCGGGCGTCAAGCGCACGCTGATCGAAGGCGCGCTGCTGACGATCGGCATCGTCTTCCTGTTCCTGCACAGCTGGCGCAGCACCGTCATCACCGGCCTGACGCTGCCGATCGCGGTGGTCTCCAGCTTCATCGCGGTGTACGCCTTCGGCTTCACGCTGAACTTCATGACGATGATGGCGCTCAGCCTGTGCATTGGCCTGCTGATCGACGACGCGATCGTCGTGCGCGAGAACATCGTGCGGCACATCCGCATGGGCGCCGACCACCACACCGCCGCGCGCGTCGGCACCGACGAGATCGGCCTTGCGGTGCTCGCCACCACCTTCGCGATCTGCGCGGTGTTCGTGCCGGTCGCCTTCATGAAGGGCATCGTCGGCAAGTTCTTCTTTCCCTTCGGCATCACGGTCACCGTCGCGGTGCTGGTGAGCCTGTTCGTGAGCTTCACGCTCGATCCGATGCTCTCCAGCCTCTGGAAGGACCCGCCGGCGACCCGGCTCGCGCGCGTGCCGGTGCTGGGCGCGCTGATGCGTGGCAGCGACCGCTTGCTCGACGTGATGCACGCGGTCTACGAGCGGCTGATCCGCTGGATCTTCTCGGGCCGCCGCTACGGCACGCGCCGCTTCGGCGTCACGCCGCGCGGCATCGTGCTGCTGCTCGGCGCGGCCAGCTTCGGCGGCGCGATCGCGCTGGTGCCGGCGGTCGGCAGCGAGTTCATTCCCGAGACCGACAACAGCTACATCCAGCTCACCCTGCGCATGCCGGTGGGCACCAGCCTCGCGCGATCGAGCGAGAAGGTCGAGCAGGTCGAGCAGGCGGTGCGCGCCATGCCCGAGGTGCGGCTGGTCTCGGCGACCATCGGCGAGAACGGCGACGGCCAGCAGCGCAACCAGGCCCAGCTGGGCATCCAGCTCAAGTCGCGCCGCGATCGCGAGCGCTCGCAGAAGGAGGTCGAGGAGTCGATCCGCAGCGCGCTCGCGCCGATCCCGGGCATCGAGGTCGCGTTCGGCTTCGACCGGCCGATCTACGTCGCGCTGCTCGGCCCGGAGCCGGCGGTGCTGGATGCCGAGACGCTGAAGCTGGCGGAGAAGGTCAGGTCGATCAAGGGCATCACCGACCTGGAGACTTCGGTGAAGCCGGGCCTGCCGGCCTACGCGGTGCGGCTGCGCCAGGACGCGGTGCGCGAACTGGGCATCACGCCGGCCGATCTGGCGGCGAGCCTGCGCGCCTTCGTCAACGGCGACGTCGCGACCTACTGGACCGCACCCGACGGCGAGCAGGTCGAGGTCGAACTGCGGCTGCCGAGCGCCTCTCGCGAGAACGCGGCGCAGCTCGAAAGCCTGCCCGTCGCCTATGCGAAGGACGGCACGCCGGTCGCGCTGGGGCGCGTCGCCGATGTCGTGCCGGTCGGCAACCCCGACGTCATCAAGCGCCAGGACCTGCAACGCCGCCAGGCGATCTACGCCGGCGTGCAGGGCCGGCCCGCAGGCGACGTGGGGGCCGAGGTGCAGAAGCTGGTCGATGCGACGACGCTGCCGCCGGGCTACCGCTTCGACGTGGGAGGCCAGACGCGCGACCAGCAGGAGGCCTTCGGCGCGATGCTCGCCGCGCTGGGCCTTTCGGTGATCTTCATCTACATCGTGCTCGCGTCGCAGTTCGCAAGCTTCCTGCAGCCGCTCGCGATCATGGCTTCGCTGCCGCTGGCGCTGATCGGCGTGATGCTCGCGCTGCTGCTGACCCGGACGACGCTGAACCTGTTCTCGATGATCGGCCTGGTGATGCTGATGGGGCTGGTGACGAAGAACGCGATCCTGCTGGTCGACTTCGCGAACCACGCACGCCGGCGCGGCGCGAGCGTCGCGGACGCGCTGCTCGAAGCCGGCCTCGTGCGCATGCGCCCGATCATGATGACGACCGCCGCGATGGTCTTCGGCATGCTGCCGCTGGCGCTCGCGCTCAGCGACGGCGGCGAGATCCAGGCGCCGATGGGCCGCGCGATCATCGGCGGCGTGATCACGTCGACGCTGCTGACGCTGGTGGTGGTGCCGGTGCTCTACAGCTACCTGGTGCGCGTGCCGAAGGCGCAGCCGCAGCCGGTGGGCACGAGCGCGCAGCCGGGCTCGCCGGCCGTCGCCGAGTAGCCGGGGTCCAGCGGCGCTAGGTGCCCACCACCTGGTTGCGTCCCTGCGCCTTTGCCTGGTAGAGCGCCAGGTCGGCCAGCCGGATGAGCTCCGCCAGCGAGCTGTTCCCCTCGCGCATCGATGCGAGGCCGATGCTCACCGAGAGCGGCAAGTCGCCCGCGCTCGTCGCGGCCGGCGACCGCTCGATGCTGCGCCGCATGCGCTCGGCGACCGCCAGCGCCTGCTCGGCGGAAACCTCGGGCAGCACCGCGAGGAACTCTTCGCCGCCGATGCGGCCGAGCCGGTCGCTCGCGCGCAGGCTTGCCGGCAGCAGCTGCGCCAGGTGGCGCAGCACCTCGTCGCCGACCGCGTGGCCGTGGCTGTCGTTGATGCGCTTGAAGTGATCGACGTCGACGACCAGCACGTTGAAGCCGGCGTGGCCGCCGCGCAGCGCATCGCGGTGCAGCGTTTGCGCCGCCGCGAGCACGGCGCGCCGGTTGGGCAGGCCGGTCAGCTCGTCGCTCAAGGCCAGCGTGCGCAGCCGGCGCGCCTCGCGCACCTTGTGCACCGCGTACGCGAGGCTCGCCGCCAGCAGCAGCACGAACAGCGCGATCGCGATCGCCTGCGTGCGGCGCAATTGCTGGCCGCGTTCGTTGAGCGTGCGCAGCGAAGCGAGATCGAGCGCGTCCTTCTCGCGGTTGAACTGCATGCGCAGCCGGGCCGACTGGTCCGACAGGCGCTGCCGCTGCACGTCGGCGTCGATCGTGCGGAAGGCGGCCAGCGCGCGGTACGCGGCCGGCCAGTCGCCCGCCGCGGCGCGGCTCTCGGCTTCCGCGTCGAACCACTGCGCCAGCAGCACCGGATCGGCCAGCGCACGCAGCGGTGCTTCGATCGCCCCGAGCGAGCGCAGCGCCGCCGGCGCCGCATCGAGGCGCGCTCGCGCGGTCGCCAACGCGATCGTCGTGCGCAGGCGCTGCTTCACGTCGCTGAGTTCCCCCAGCGCCTCGAGCGACCGCAGCAGATGCTGCTCGGCCTCGCGCGGGCGGCCACTGCGCAGCAGCACGTCGCCGATGCCGCCTTCGGCGTAGGCGACGTTCGCCGGATCCTGGCGGAAGGCCTTGAGCGACAGCGCCTCGTCGAACGATCGGCGCGCGGCATCCCATTCGCCGCGCTTGACGTGCACCTGCGCGAGCGAGAAGGCGTAGATCGCCTGGTCGAACGAGGCGCCGCGTGCACGTGCGGCGTCGATCAGCTGCTGCAGGTAGCGCAGCGCGTCGTCCAGATCGCCGACGCGCTTGTAGTGGTTGGCGAGGTGGCCCATGCACAGCTCGTGGTCGCGCGGCAGATCGAGCTGGCGCGAAAGCTCGCAGGCGGCGAGCAGGTCCTGCTGGCCTTCGGCCAGCGCGCCGCTGCGCGAGCGTGCGACGCCGCGCTCCAGCAGCGCGAGTGCCCGGGCGGCGGCCAGGTCCGGGTCGCCGGCCGTGCGTTCGACGAGCGCGGCGAGCGCCGCGTCGGATTCGGCGCGGCGGCCGGTATCGGCCATCGCGCTCGCGGCGCAGGCTTCGAGGCGCAGCCGGTTCAGCAGCACCGGGCCGGCGTCGCGGGTCGTGGCCTTCGCGTCGGCGGCAGCCACGCCGGCGTCGGCGAGACCCACCGCGGCGACTGCGTCGATGTCGGTGAGCAAGCGGCACTCGATCTCGTCGGCTTCGAGCCGCGCGGCGAGCGAGCCGATGCGCGCAGCTTCGTCGCGCAGCGCGGCGAGCATGCGGCGAGCCTCGGGCGGGTCGATGCCGATGTGCTCGCGCGCATGGCGCAGCTCGGCGGCGAGCGGGTAGGCGTCGGGGCGCGCCTGCGCAGTGGCGGCGGCCAGCCCCAGCATGCCGAGGCGCGCGGCGATCCGCAGCGCGGGGACGGCGCTCGCGAGTGCCGCGCGAAAGCGATGCAGCGCTCTGGTTCGGCGACGATGCGGGTGGGCGGGCACGGACGGGCAGGGCGCGCGACGCGCAAAACCCTGCTCATCGGCCGGCCCGCCATGAACTTGAGCGCGCCCGCGTGACGCGCTGCGCGAAGGCGCGGCTCAGAGCGTCAGCCGCCAGCCCTCGACGATCGCCGCGGGCGTCGTGACCGATGCGAGCTGGCGCATCTGGTAGGTGTCGCGCTCCGGCACCGGCTCGGCGCGGTCGCCGAGGCCGACCAAGCCGTCGCCGAACATGCGCAGGAAGCCGTCGTCGAATCGCATCACGTCCAGCGGCGCGACGAGCTCGCCGCCTTCGACCCAGAAGCAGGCGAAGCGCGTCATGCCGGTCATGCGGCAGGCCTGGCGATCGCTGTAGTTCAGGTACCAGAGGTTGCTGACGAACAGGCCGGTGCCGAGGGTCGCGAGCAGCGCGCCGTGCGCCAGCGCACCCGGTGCGAGCTGCAGCGATACCGGCGTCTCGGTCTCGTTCGCGCCGTTCGCTTCGAGCCCGTACTCGCGCGCCGATCGGGGCGAGTTCAGCGTGCCGGCCGCGAGGCCGGCGTCGATCAGGGCCACGCTCGCCGGCTTGACGAAGCCGTCGCCGGTGAAGGCCGGCGCGATGCCGTGCGCCGTCGCTTCGCTCAGGTGCATCGACGGATGCAGCTTCGCGTCGCCATGCGCGAGCGCGAGCAGCGAGGACACGCCGGTGCGCCGCGCCTTCGCGCCGAAGCCGCTCCAGGCCAGCGTGCCCAGCAGCTCGTTCATCGCCGCGGTGCTGAAGGCCGCGCGGTAGGCGCCGGGCTCCAGCTTGCGCGACGGGCGCTTGAGCAGCTCGACGCGCGTCGCGGCTTCGCGCACGCGCGCGGCGAACTCGTCCGGCTGCCATCGCGTGCCGGCGTAGGCAGTCTTCACCGCCTTGTCGGCGCGAAGGTAGAGGCACCAGTCGAAATGGAAGCTCTCGACGCGGTGCCAGTGGCGTGAGCCCAGGCTGTCGGCGAAGGCGCGCACGACGGGGCCGCCCTGGTAGAAGCCGACGAAGTCGAGGCCCGCCGCATGGGCAAGCACCGCGTCGATCACCTCGGCCGGCGCGGGCAGCACGCCGGCGTCTTCGCGCGTGCTGCGGCTCGCGGCCTCGGGCAGCAGCAGCCACGGGTCGTCGGGGATCAGCGCGAGGTCGTGGGTGAGCTGCGTGCGCTCCTCGCGCAGGCGCGCCAGGTCGTGGTCGATCGAGCCGGTGAGCGTCAGCGTCGATTCCGCGCGCCGCGCGCCACGCGCGACGGCCAGCGTGGCTTGCGCCTGCTCGACGTGCGTCGCCTGCCGCAGCGCGGCGCGGTTGAAGCGCAGGAAGTCCGAGGCCTCGGCGGCGAGCGACAGCGCGACGCGGGCGTCGCCGCCCGGCGTGCAGATCGCGTCGGCGAGCGACTCGAAGTAGCCGCGCGAGGCGAGCTTGCTCATTGCGCACCTCCGAACACGTCGACACCGGAGAACAGGCAGGCCGGCGACGCATGCCCGACGCGGATCACCTGCGAAGGCTCGCCCTTGCCGCAGAACGGCGTGCCCATCACCTCGAAGGTGCTCGCGTCGCCGACGGCCGCCAGCGAGCGCCAGAAGGTCGCGCTGATGCCGCGGTAGTTCGGGTTGCGCACCACCTCGGCGAGCTGGCCGTCGCGGATCACCCGCGCGTACTCGCAGCCGAACTGGAACTTGTTGCGCGAGTCGTCGATGCTCCACGAGCAGTTGGTGTGCATCACGACGCCGTACTCGACGGAGGCGATCAGCGCAGCCAGCGTCCGGTCGCCCGGCTCGACGTTGAGGTTGCTCATGCGGTCGATCGGCGCACGGTTCCAGCTGCACGCGCGCGTGGTCGCGACCGCACCCAGCTCGTGGCCGGCGGCGCGCGCCCGCGCGCTCGACAGGCTGCCGCCGAGCGGCGCCTTCAGGATCCCGCGCTCGATCAGCATGCGGCGCTCGGCCGGCGTGCCTTCGTCGTCGTAGGCGAAGCCGGCGAATTCGTTCGGCACCGTCGGGTCGTAGCTCACGTTCAGCAGCTCGCTGCCGTAGCGGTAGCTGCCGAACATGTCGAGCGTGACGAAGCTGGTGCCGGCGAAGTTGCGCTCGTCGCCGAGGATGCGGTCGAGCTCGAGCGGGTGGCCGATCGACTCGTGGATCTGCAACATCATCTGGTCGGGCATCAGCAGCAGGTCCATCGGGCCGCTGGGGCAGGGCCGGGCCTGGACGAGTTCGAGCGCCTCGCGCGCGACGCGCACGCCGTCGGCCTCGAAGTCGGCGCGTGCCAGCACTTCGAGCCCGCCCTGCTGACAGAAGCCGTTGTACTGGCCGGCGCTGGAGCGCACCTGCGTCACGCCGCCGTCGCGCGCGGTGACCTGCACCGCGGGCGTCAGGAACTCGAAGCGCTGTTCGGCGCGCATGCCGTCGCTGGTGACGAAGAGCTGGTCGGTCGCGACGCTCCACAGGCTGGCGGTCGCATCGACGATGCGCGCGTCGAAGCGGCTCGCGGCTTCGACCTTCGCGAGCAGCGCCAGCTTGTCGCCGAGCGGGCGCGCCGAAGCCGGCTGCTCGACGCGGCTCGCATAGCGGCCGCCCTCGCGCGGGCGGGGCGCCTGCGCCGGATCGAAGGCGGTCTTGCCGGCCGACGCGCGAGCCAGCGCGTGCGCGCGCTCGAACGCGAGGCGCAGGCCGGGCTCGGAGGTGTCGGAGGTGGCGGCGAAACCCGCGCCGCCGTCGATCACGCTGACCATCACGCCTTCGTCGCGGCTGCGCCGTGGCGCCTCGGCGACGCCTTGCCGCACCGCCAGCTGCTCGCTGCGTTCGCTGACGCCGCGCAAAGACCAATGCGAGGTGGAGGAGGGCAGCACCGCCGCGGCTCGGGCGGCGTTCGATTCGAGCGTGTCGAGCATGGTGGCTCCTTGGACTTCGGGTGGCCGCCAGCTCGTGGCCGCGGCCGGCTCAGTGTAGGGGGCGCTCAGCACTCGACGATGTTCACCGCGAGCCCGCCGCGCGCCGTCTCCTTGTACTTGGTCTGCATGTCGGCGCCGGTCTCGCGCATCGTCTTGATCACCTTGTCGAGGCTCACGTGGTGGCTGCCGTCGCCGCGCAGCGCCATGCGCGCCGCGTTGATCGCCTTCACCGACGCGATCGCGTTGCGTTCGATGCACGGGATCTGGACCAGGCCGCCGACCGGGTCGCAGGTGAGGCCGAGGTGGTGCTCCATGCCGATCTCGGCGGCGTTCTCGGCCTGCTCGGGCGTGCCGCCGAGCACCGCGCACAGCGCGCCGGCGGCCATCGAGCAGGCGACGCCGACCTCGCCCTGGCAGCCGACCTCGGCGCCCGAGATGCTGGCGTTCTCCTTGTAGAGGATGCCGATGGCGGCGGCGGTGAGCAGGAAGTCGGCGATGCCGCGGTCGTCGGCCCCCGCGACGAAGCGGGCGTAGTAGTGCAGCACCGCCGGCACGATCCCGGCGGCGCCGTTGGTCGGCGCGGTGACGACGCGACCGCCGGCCGCGTTCTCCTCGTTGACCGCGAGCGCGTAGAGGTTGACCCAGTCGAGCACCTGCAGCGGATCGCGCGGATCGAACAAGGGGCGCGCCTTCGTCTCGTCGTGCGCCGCGGTCGGGCTCGCGGTCAGGTCGCGATGCAGCTTGGGCGCGCGCCGCTTGACCTGGAAGCCGCCGGGAAGCACTCCCTCGCTCTTCAGGCCGCGTTCGACGCAGGCCTGCATCACGCGCCAGATCGCCAGCAGGCCGGCGTCGATCTCCGCGTCGCTGCGCGGCCCCAGCACGCGCTCGTTGCGGCGCATCACCTGCGCGATCGAGCCGCCGATCGCGTGGCAGCGCTCGAGCAGCTCGGCGCCGCTGTGGAAGGGCAGCGGCAGCGGCGTGGCGTCCGGCACGATCGCGGGCGTGCTGCCGCCGCCGGCCAGTTCTTCCTCGCCGAGCACGAAGCCGCCGCCGACCGAGTAGTAGCTGCGGCTCGCCAGCTCGGCGCCGGCCGCGTCGAAGGCGGTCAGGCGCATGCCGTTCGGATGCAAAGGCAGGCTCTGGCGGCGCTTGAAGATCAGGTCGCGCGCTTCGTCGTGGTCGATCGCGTGGCGGCCGAGCAGCGCGATGCGCTTGTGCGCGCGCAACTGCGCGAGCCGCGGCTCGATCGCATCGACATCGACGCCGTCGGGCGTCTCGCCCATCAGGCCGAGCAGCACCGCCTTGTCCGAGCCGTGGCCCTTGCCGGTCGCGCCGAGCGAGCCGTACAACTCGCAGAGCACGCGCGCGGTGGCGGCGAGCCGGCCTTCGTCGTGCAGGCGTTGCGCGAACAGCCGCGCCGCGCGCATCGGCCCGACCGTGTGCGAGCTGCTCGGGCCGATCCCCACCTTGAAGAGGTCGAAGACGGAGACGGCCATCGCAGCGGCGTGTTCAGCGGTTCAGCGCGACGCGGCGCCGCAGGCCGCGGCGAGATCGGCGGCGAAGGCGTCCACCACCTCCGCCCGCGTGTCCCAGGCGCACATCAGGCGGCAGCCGCCGCCGGCGATGAAGTCGTAGAAGCGCCAGCCGCGCACCGACTGCATCCGCTCGATCACCGGCTTGGGCAGGAAGGCGAACACCGCATTCGCCTGCGGCGGATGCATCACCCGCACGCCGGGCAGCGCGTGGATCGCCTCGTGCAGCCGCTGGGCCATCGCGTTCGCATGGCGCGCGTTGCGCAGCCAGACGTCGTTCTCCAGCATGCCGACCCAGGGTGCCGAAATGAAGCGCATCTTGCTGGCGAGCTGGCCCGCCTGCTTGACGCGGTAGGCGAAGTCCTGCGCCAGCTCGCGATCGAAGAACACCACCGCCTCGCCGACGGGGATGCCGTTCTTGGTGCCGCCGAAGCACAGCACGTCGACGCCGGCGCGCCAGGTGATCTCGCTCGGCGTGCAACCCAGGTGCGCGACGGCGTTCGCGAAGCGCGCGCCGTCCATGTGCACGCGCAGCTTGCGGCGCTTGGCGATCGCGGCGATCGCGCGCACTTCCTCGACGCTGTAGACGGTGCCCAGCTCGGTCGCCTGCGTCAGCGAGACGACCTTCGGCTTCGGGTAGTGGATGTCGTCGCGCCGCGTCACCAGCGCCTCGACCGCATCGGGCGTCAGCTTCGCGAGCTGCGCCGCGGGCGTGCTCGCATCGGTGGTCAGCAGCTTCGAGCCGTTCGAGAAGAACTCGGGGCCGCCGCACTCGTCGGTCTCGATGTGCGCCTGCGGCGTGCAGATCACCGAGTGGTAGCTCTGGCACATCGCGGCCAGCGCGAGCGAATTGGCCGCGGTGCCGTTGAAGACGAAGTAGACGTCGCAGTCGGTCTCGAACAACTCGCGCAGCCGGTCGGAGACGCGCTGGGTCCAGCGGTCGTCGCCATAGGCGGGCTCGTGGCCGGAGGCATTGGCTTCGAGGAACCAGTGCATCGCCTCGGGGCACATGCCGGCGTAGTTGTCGCTCGCGAAATGCTGGGGGGGTGGCGGCACGCTGCTCATCGCATCAGCGGATCAGTTGGACTTCGACGCCGCCGACCCGGGCCCAGGCCCGATCGGCGGTCACGGCAGGCAGCCCGCGCTCGCGCGCAAGCGCCAGACAGACGCGGTCGCCCAGAGAAAGGCCCAGTGGCTGCGTCGCGGGCCGCAGGCCCGCCGCCGCGCGCGCTTGCGCGGCGCTCAGCGGCTCGATGTCCAGCGGCAGGTCGCCCCAGGTCGCGTTGGCGTCGGCGGGCATGAAGCCGTGTTCGAGCAGCTTCGCGAGCACCTCGGCGTAGGTGACGCTGCTCACCAGGCCCGACGCGCGTTCGAGCCAGTCGCTCACCTGCGTGCCGCCCGGTTCCTCGAACAGCGCGGCGAGGATGGCCGAGGCGTCGTAGACGCGCACCGTCGAGGCACTGCTCACTCGCGCTCCGCCTCGAGGCGCCGCTCCGCGAGGAGCTCGTCGACGACGCTGACGCCCGGGCGCTTGTACTTCGCCGCGATCTGCTGCGCCCGCCTGATGCCGTCGCGTCGCGAACTCAGGCGCAGCCCGCCGCCGTCCTCGACCCACAGCAGCGTGTCGCCGATCTCGATGCCGTACTTCTCGCGCAGCTCGGCCGGGATCACAACGCGGCCGCCTTCCGACACCTTCACCTGCATGTGCCATGCCTCCGTTGGAATGGCTTGAGTCTAGGCGCATGTCATCGCCAGCTTTTCATGCCACGCCAGTCGCGTCGATCCAGTCCGACACCGGCGGGCAACTGCACTGCAGGTTCCGGTCGCCGTGGACGTTGTCCACCCGGCCCACCGGCGCCCAGTACTTGGCGCCGCGCAGCGCGGGCATCGGGTAGGCGGCCTCCTCGCGGCTGTAAGGGTGCGGCCAGTCGGCCTTCAGCAGCGCTTCGGCGGTGTGCGGCGCGTTGACGAGCGGGTTGTCGTCGCGTGGCCATCCGCCCTGCTCGGGCCCGGCCTCGACCTTCGCGATCTCGGCTCGGATGGCGAGCATCGCGTCGCAAAAGCGGTCGAGCTCCTCGAGCGATTCGCTTTCGGTCGGCTCGACCATCAGCGTGCCCGCGACCGGGAAGCTGAGCGTCGGCGCGTGGAAGCCGTAGTCGATCAGTCGCTTGGCGACGTCTTCGGCGCTGATGCCGCTCGTCTCCTTCAAAGGGCGCAGGTCGAGGATGCACTCGTGCGCGACGCCGCCGCCCTTGACGTGGTCGAGCTCGCCGCTGAAGTGGATGTCGTAGGGGCCGGCCAGCCGCGCCGCGACGTAGTTGGCGCTGAGGATCGCGGTCTCGGTCGCGCGCCTGAGGCCCGAGGCGCCCATCATCCGCATGTACATCCAGCTGATCGGCAGCACCGCGGCGTTGCCGAGCGGCGCCGCCGACACGGCGCCGACGGCGCCGCCCCCCGGCAGGAAGGGCACCAGGTCCTCGACCACGCACACCGGCCCGACGCCCGGCCCGCCGCCGCCGTGCGGGATGCAGAAGGTCTTGTGCAGGTTCAGGTGGCTCACGTCGCCGCCGAACTCGCCCGGCGCGGCCAGCCCGACCAGCGCGTTCATGTTCGCGCCGTCGATGTAGACGCGCCCGCCGTGCGACTTGACGGTCGCGCACAGCTCGCGGATGCCCGGATCGAACACGCCGTAGGTCGAGGGGTAGGTGACCATCGCGCAGGCGAGCTCGTCGCGGTGCGCCTCGCACTTGGCGCGCAGGTCGGCCAGATCCACGTTGCCCTCGTGGTCGCACTTCACGACGACCACCCGCATGCCGACCATCTGCGCGCTCGCGGGGTTGGTGCCGTGCGCCGATTCGGGGATCAGGCAGACGCTGCGCTTCGCGTCGCCGCGCGCGGCATGCCAGGCGCGGATCGCCAGCAGCCCGGCGTACTCGCCCTGCGAGCCGGCGTTCGGCTGGAGGCTGATGCCGGCGTAGCCGGTGGCCTCGCACAGCCCCTCGCGCAACTGGCGGTCCAGCTCGGCGTAGCCGGCCAGCTGCTCGGCCGGCGCGAACGGGTGGATGTGCGCGAAGCCGGGCCAGGTGATCGGGATCATCTCGCTGGTCGCGTTCAGCTTCATCGTGCAGGAGCCGAGCGGGATCATCGAGCGGTCGAGCGCGAGGTCCTTGTCGGCGAGGCCGCGCAGGTAACGCAGCATCGCGGTCTCGCTGTGGTGCTTGTGGAAGACCGGATGGATGAGGAAGGGGCTGCTGCGGCGCAGCTCGGCCGGGATCAGCGGCTCGGCGCCGTGCTCGAAGGCCTCGATGCGCGGCACCTGCGCCTCGCTGCGCGCGAACCACGACCACAGCGCGACGAGGTCGGCGCGCGTCGTGGTCTCGTCGAGCGTCACGCACAGGCACGTCGCCGACAGCCGCAGGTTCGCGCCGGCCTCGCAAGCGCGCCGCGCGATCGAGGCGGCCTCGTGGCCGCATTCGACGGCGAGCGTGTCGAAGGCCGAGTCGTGCGCGAGCTTGAAGCCCATCGAGCGCAGCCCGGCCGCGAGGATCGCGGTGTACGAGGCGACGCGCCGTGCGATGCGCTTGATGCCCGCCGGCCCGTGATAGACCGCGAACATGCTCGCCACCACCGCCGGCAACACCTGCGCGGTGCAGATGTTCGACGTGGCCTTCTCGCGGCGGATGTGCTGCTCGCGCGTCTGCAACGCGAGCCGGTAGGCGGTGCGGCCGTGCGCGTCGATGCTCGCGCCGACCAGCCGGCCCGGCAGCGAGCGCTCGAGCCCCGCACGGCAGGCCATGTAGGCCGCGTGCGGGCCGCCGGCGCCCATCGGCATGCCGAAGCGTTGCGTGCTGCCGATCGCGATGTCAGCCCCGAACTCACCGGGCGGCGTGAGCAGCGCGAGCGCGAGCGGGTCGGCCGCGACGATCAGCAGCGCCTGGCGTGCGTGCAGTGCGTCGGCGAGCGCGCGCAGATCGTGGATCGCGCCGCTCGTGCCGGGGTATTGCGCGAGCGCGGCGAAGACGTCCGCCCCGCCTGCGCGCTGTCCCAGCGCAGCCGGCGCAACCAGATCGATCGCCAAGCCCATCGGCTCGGCCCGCGTGCGCAGCACTTCGACCGTCTGCGGGTGCGTGTCGTCGGCGACCAGCAGCGTCGCGCCCTTGTTGCCTTTCGCGCTGCGCTTCGCGAGCGTCATGGCCTCGGCGGCGGCGGTGGCTTCGTCGAGCATTGAAGCGTTCGCGACGGCCAGGCCGGTGAGGTCGCAGACCATCGTCTGGAAGTTCAGCAGCGCTTCGAGCCGGCCCTGCGAGATTTCGGCCTGGTAGGGCGTGTAGGCCGTGTACCAGGCCGGGTTCTCGAGCACGTTGCGCAGGATCACGCCCGGCGTGTGGGTGCCGTGGTAGCCCTGGCCGAGGTAGCTCTTCGCCACGACGTTCTTCGCGGCGATCGAGCGCAACGCCGCCAGCGCCTCGGCCTCGCCGAGCGGCGCCGGCAGCGCCATCGGCGCGGCGCGCGCGATGTCGCGCGGAACGACTGCATCGATCAGCGCCGCGCGCGAGGCGACGCCGACGGCGCCGAGCATCGTCTTCTCGGCCGCGGCATCGATGCCGATGTGGCGCGCTTCGAATTCGCTGCGCTCGGCATTCGAGACCTCGAGGTCGGCGAGCGGCAGGGCGGTGGACATCAGCATGGAAAGCTCTCCGTGGCGGTGGCGCCGGTGGGCGCGATCGAAAGAAGGAAGAAGCGCCGCTCGATCAGAGCGTCTTCAGCAACTTGTCGTAGTCGGGCGGGTCCATCAGCTGGTCGAACTCGGCCATGTCGGCGACCTTGAGCTTGAAGAACCAGCCGTTGCCGAGCGGGTCGGTGTTCGCGAGCGCCGGGTCGGCCTTCAGGGCCTCGTTGATCTCGACGACCTCGCCGCTCACCGGCATCAGCAGATCGGCCGCGGCCTTGACCGACTCGACGACGCCGGCGACCTCGCCCTTCTTGAAGCTGGCGCCGACGGCCGGCAGGTCGACGAACACCACGTCGCCGAGCGCGTCCTGCGCATGCGAGGTGATGCCGACGACGGCGGCGTCGTGGTCTTCGATGTTGATCCACTCGTGGTCGGTGGTGAACTTGGTCGTCATCGCGTTTTCCTCGTGGGTGGGGAGAGCAAGGGTGATCAGCCGCGCAGGTAGCGGTGCGCGACGAAGGGCAACGGGCTCACGCGCATCGGCAGGCGCTTGCCGCGCACGAGGGCGTGCACGACGGTGTCGGGCGCAGCGTGCCCGGCGGCGACGAGCGCCATCGCGATCGGCGCCTCGGCGGTCGGGCCGATCGTGCCGCTGGTGACGCGGCCGATCGGCGCGCCGGCCTCGTCGACGAGCTCGCTGCCCTCGCGCACCGGCGCGAGTTCCAGGCCACGCAGGCCGACGCGCCTGCGCGCCGCGCCTTGCGCGAATTGCGCGTCGAGCACCGCGGCACCGGGATAGCCGCCGGCCCGCGCACCGCCGGCGCGGCGCACCTTCTGGATCGCCCAGCCGAGCGCGGCCTCGATCGGGCTGGTGCTCGCGTCGATGTCGTGGCCGTACAGGCACAGGCCGGCTTCGAGCCGCAGCGTGTCGCGCGCGCCGAGGCCGGCGGCCTTGACCTCCGGCTGCTTCAACAGCTCGCGCGCCAGCGCCCCGGCCTGCGACGCGGCCACCGAGATCTCGAAGCCGTCCTCGCCGGTGTAGCCGGAGCGCGTCAGGTGCGTCGGGATGCCGGCCAGCGCGTGATGGCCGCCCTGCATGAAGCGCAGCGCGGCGGTGGCCGGTGCCAGCCGCGCGACCACGTCGCCCGCCTTCGGGCCTTGCAGCGCGAGCAGTGCGCGGTCCTCCAGCACGGTGATCTCGCAGCCCGGGCCTTCAAGCCGGCGCAGGTGGGCGATGTCGTGCGCCTTGCGCGCGGCGTTGACGATCAGCAGCCAGTCGCCCAGCGGCGACTCGGGCGCGAGCCGCGTGAGCATCAGGTCGTCGAGCAGGCCGCCGTCGGGCGCGGTGAAGAAGCCGTAGCGCTGCTGGCCGGCGCGCAGGCCGACCACGTCGATCGGGATCAGCGATTCCAGCGCGGCAGCGACCCGCTCGCCGCGCAGCGCGATCTGGCCCATGTGCGAGACGTCGAACAGCGCCGCCTGCGCACGGCAGTGGCGGTGCTCGGCAAGGATGCCTACGGTGTAGCTGACCGGCATCGCATAGCCGGCGAAGCTGACGATGCGCGCGCCGAGTTCGGCGTGCAGATCGTGCAGCGGTGTGCGCAGCAGCGCGGGCTGGGCGGGGGACGAAGCTGTCGTCATCGGGCGGCGGACTTTCGGCGTCGGGCAAGTGACACGCCACCGAAGAACGGTGACGACCGTGTTGCCCTCGCTGTCCGCTCTACCTGAGAGATTGGCCTTCGCGGTGGTTCGCACCGCGTCGGCTTGCCCCTTCGGTGGGCTGCGCTCGCCGCAGCCTCTCTCCAGTGAGGACGCCCGCCGACGTCTTCGACGTCTCGGGGCGCATGCCAGTCCTTTTGCCTGAGCGTTCGGGGCGCGTCTTCTGGACCTCGCCCCTGCGCCTTCGGCGGCCCCCGTGCACATCGCACACATCACAGCGGGCTCTCTCCTGGCGGCTGCGAGTCTACCCACACGCCCTTCGCGTGGCGACCGAATTCCGCACGGCCGGCGTGCCGATGCGGGCTCGCTGCGACGCGCCGGCCCCGCAAGGCCCATCGTTTGCCGACGCTAGAGTCGCCGATCCACTCCGACGCCCGCGATGAACGACGACACCGCCACCCGCCTGCGCCGCATCCTCGGCGAGTGCAAGACCATCGCCGTCGTCGGCCTCTCGAGCGAGCCCGCGCGACCGAGCCACGGCGTCGCGCGCTACCTGCAGGCGCACGGCTACCGAGTGATCCCGGTCAATCCGCGCTACGAGCGGGTGCTGGGCGAACGCAGCTACGCACGGCTCGAGGACATCGACGAGCCGGTGCACATGGTCGACGTCTTCCGGCGCGGCGAGGAGGTCGGCCCGGTCGCCGACGGCGCGATCGCGATCGGCGCGAAGTGCCTGTGGCTGCAGCTCGGCGTCTTCAACGAAGAAGCCGCGGCGAAGGCGCGCGCCGCCGGGCTCGAAGTGGTGGTCGATCGCTGCGTGAAGATCGACCACGCGCTGCTGATGGGCCGCGGCGCGTGAGCGGCGCGGTCTCCTCGAACGCGCAGCCGCGCCCGGCGGGCACCCAGGGCGACGCGGTCGACGCGGCGCGTGCGATCGATCCGCAGGCGCCGTTCTTCGTCGTGATGAACGCCGGCTCGGGCCGCGTCGCGCCGGACGACGCGCGCCGGCAGATCGAAGCCGCGCTTGCGCAGGCCGGCCGGCGCCACGAGGTGCTGCTGGTCGATCGGCCCGGGCGGCTCCCGGCGGTGGCGCAGCGGGCGGTCGAGCAGGCGAGCGCGCAGCAGGGCGTGGTGGTGGCCGCGGGCGGCGACGGCACGCTCAACGCGGTGGCCGCGGCGGTGCTGCCGAGCGGGCGGCCCTACGGCGTCGTGCCCTTGGGCACGTTCAACTACTTCGCCCGCGGCAACGGCATCCCGACCGACACCGCGGCCGCGGCCGCCTTGCTGACGCGCGAAGCCGCGCGGCCGGTGCAGGTGGGGCTGATGAACGAGCGCGTCTTCCTGGTCAACGCGAGCCTGGGGCTGTACCCGCAGCTGCTGCAGGACCGCGAAGCTTTCAAGCGCCGCTACGGCCGCAATCGCATCGTGGCGGGGCTTGCGGCGTTGTCGACGCTGCTCGGCCGGCACCCGCAGCTGCGCATCGTGATCGAGGACGACGGCGGCACGCAGCGCAGCCTGCGCACGCCGACGCTGTTCGTCGGCAACAACCGGCTGCAACTCGAGCGCATCGGGCTCGAAGAAGGGGCGGCGGTGCAGCACGGCCGGCTGGTGGCGATCACGCCGGCGCCGGTCGGCCCGCTCGGCATGCTCGGGCTGGTGCTGCGCGGCGCCGCAGGCCGGCTGGGCGCGGCCGAGGAAGTGGCGAGCCTCGCCTGCCGCGAACTCGCGGTGGCGCCGGTGTCACGCTACCGGCGCGGCCGGATGAAGTACGCGATCGACGGCGAAGTGGGCCAAATGCGCCCGCCCATCCGCTTCCAGGTCGCCGCGCAGCCGCTGATGCTGATCAAGCCCGCCGAGCACGGACTCGACAGCGAGGACGCCGACTGAGCGGCGAGCGATGGCGTTGCTGCTGCACGTCTCCGATCCGCATTTCGGCACCGAGCGCGCCGAAGTGGTCGAAGCCCTGATCGCGCTGGGCCGGCGGCTGCAGCCGGAGCTGGTGGTGCTGTCGGGCGACATCACCCAGCGCGCGCGGCACGCGCAGTTCGAGGCGGCGCGCCGCTTCGTCGAGCGGCTCGCGCCGCGCTCGCTGCTGGCGATCCCGGGCAACCACGACCTGCCGCTGTACGACCTGCCGCGCAGGCTCTTCGCGCCCTACGGCCGCTACCGCCGCGCCTTCGGCGCCGAGCTCGAACCGGTGTACCGCTCGGCGCGGCTGCTGGCGATCGGCGTGAACACGACGCGGCCCTGGCGGCACGTCAACGGCGTCGTGTCTCCGGCGCAGGTCCGGCGCGTCGGTGCCGCCTTGCGCGCCGCGCCGCCCGAGCTGCTGCGCGTGGTCGTGGTCCACCAGCCGATCGCGGTGCTGCGCGATCAGGACGCGCCCGACCTGCTGCGCGGCCGCGACGCCGCGCTCGGCCACTGGGCCGAGGCCGGCGCGCAGCTGGTGCTCGGCGGGCACATCCACCTGCCCTACGTGGCCGAGCTGCCGGCCGCCGCGCCGCATCGCTGGTGGGCGGTGCAGGCGGGCACCGCGGTGTCGGTGCGGGTGCGGCACGAGGCGGGCAATTCCGTCAACGTGCTGCGGCGCGACGACGCCGGAGCCTGCGCCGTCGAGCGCTGGGACTACGCGGCAGGAAGCGGCGGCTTCGAGCGGGTCGAGGTGCAGGCGCTGCCGTTCCTGCGCTGAAAAAAAAGGGCGCCGCAGCGCGACGCCCCCGTCGTGCTTCAGGACGCGCTAGGGCTGGCGGTGGATGCCAACGCCCGGGACGATCGCGGTGCCGGTGCCCGCGGAGATGCCGTTGACCAGGCCGCGCACTGTTGCCAGCGGGTAGTGGAAGGGCTTCAGGCCGAAGTTCACTTCCATCGCCGGCGCCGTGTCGCTCTGCGGGTGGCCGTAGACGTAGGGGATCGCGTCGCCGGTGAAGCCGGTGATCGTGAAGGGCCCGTCGATCTGCGCACTGCCGTTCGCCGCGGTCGTGATCGCATAGCCCTTGGGCGGACCGCTGCGGTAGTCGACGACGAAGCCGACGTAGTAGGTGTTGACCGGCCCGCCTTGGGTGTCGAAGTTGGTGTTCGGCTGCGACACCAGCGTGTTCCAGACGCTCGCGGCGTTGTTGACCATGAACGACGGCGGCGTGTCCGCGACCGGCGTCGAGCCGCTCTCCTGCACGCAGCAGAACGGGTCGATGCGGCCGGTGCCGGTGATGAAGCCCTGGCCCATGTTGGGCGGGAAGCCGGTGCTGCTGTTGGCGGTCAGGCGATGCGTCTCGTAGTAGCGGATCTCGCCGGGCTCGATGCCCGAGTCGGCGCGGATCGCGCGCTTCCTGCATTGCTCGTTGGTGCGGCCGGCGCCCGCGTAGGGGCCGCGGTTGAGCAGGCAGTCGGGATTGAGCTGCGAGGTCAGCGTGATCGAGAGCTGGTCGTCGAGCAGCACGACGCCGCGGCTGGTCGCGTAGCTGCTGCCGCCGTTGCCGGCGGCGTCGGCCGTTTGCGTCGCGAGACGGACGGCCAGCGCAAGCGTCGGGTCGCCCGCGTAGCGGCGGCCGTCGGCCACGCCGCTGCCGTCGGTGGACAGGACCGCCGGGTTGTAGCCGGCACCGAGGCTCACTTCGACGCCGTCGCCGAGGCCGTCGCCGTCGGTGTCCGGGTTGGCCGGGTCGGTCGTGCGCGCCGTCTCCTGCGCGTAGGTGAGGCCGTCGCCGTCGTCGTCGGTGTCGGCGGCGGTGTAGGTCAGGTGGAAGTCGATGGCGTTGACCTGCCGGGTCGCCGGGTCGGTCACGACCGCCTGGATGCGGTGCGTGCCGTTGCCCACGACGGCCTTGGTGTTCGCGGCGGCGAGGTCGAGCGACAGGCCGGTGGCGATCAGCGCGCCGCTGCCGTTCAGCCATTGCACCGCGGTGCCCGTCAGCGCGCCGCCGCCGGACGCCGCAGCGGTCACGGCGAAGCTGGCGGTCGAGGGCGCGGCGTCGTCGGTCTTCACGACCGCGACGGTGCGCGAGCTCGCGGTGATCGTCGGCAACGCCGCCGGGGCCCACTGCGCGCTGAACTGCCGCTCGCCGTAGGCCCAGCGCTTGCGGATCGCGTTGCGCACCTCCAGCGGCGCGTACTTGAACGCGCGGTTGACGAGGTCGGTGCCGCCGTTGATCGACGCCTTCGGCGTGCCGCCGGCGAAGGTGCTGCCGAAGGCGTAGACGTGCAGCGGGCCGGTCACGCCGGGCATCAGCTGCACGCCGTAGACGCAGGGCGTCGTCGCGCTCACCGTCACGCCGGCGCCGGCGCATTGCGACGGGGCGATGTTCTCGGCCGCCGCCGAGGCGGTGCTGCCGAGCACGTAGACGACCGGGTGGGGGCCGCGGTAGTCGACCGCGAAGCCGAAGGTGGTCTCGCCCAGCCCGACGTTGAACGGCCCGGTCGAGTAGGTGCCGGCCGGCGGCGGCTCCAGCCGCATCGTCTCGGCGGTGCCGTCCTTCAGCACCAGCGCCTGGTCCGTCGTGAAGATGTCGGTGCCGCTGGTGCTGTTCGGCACCAGCGTCATCGCCGGGCTGCCGACGCCGAGCGTCACCGAGGTGTTCGCGGTGCGCGTGGCCTCGAAGTAGTAGTAGCCGCCGGGCTGGACCGCGGTGGTCGAGCGCAGCGCGCCCGGCGTGGTGCTGGTAAAGCAGGCGGTCTGCCCGGTGGCGCTGACGGTCACCGACGCGGCCTTGTCCGTGGTGCTGAAGCGCACCGGCGCATCGAGCGCGCCCGTCACGTCTTGGCAGGGCGGCGCGGGCGGCGGCGACCCGGACGACGGCTGCGCGGGCGCGCCGCCGCTGCAATCGACCCCGGCCGGGCAGCTCACGCCGCCGCCCCCGCCTCCGCACGCCGACAGCATCACCGCGAGCGACGTCGCGCACAGCGCCTTCCATCGCGCCGATGAGGTGGCCGGGGGCGGGGCGATCGGGAGGGGACGGGCGGCGTTCAAGGTCATGCTGGGGTTCCGGGTCGGCGCACGGGGGCGCGTGAGGGTGAAGGCAAAGCGGCGCCGGTGTTGCGCGCAGCGCAGACGATGCTAGGGGGCAGCTTCGCCGTGCGGCCTGCACGGTGCTGACAAGGTGCAACGGGATGCGTCGCCTTGCGGCAATCGCTCACGCTTCGGCTTCTAGGAAGCGCGTGTCGGCGCATCCGGGTACAGCGTGGCGAGGGTGCGCTCCACGAGTCGCAGCAGCCACGCCGAGATCGCCGCGGCATCCGGCGGACCCGACCGCTTGTCACGAAGCTGACGCATCGCCTCGTGCAGTGCGCCGATCGCCGCGTCGCGCTCGCGCCGGATCGTCTCGCGCCAATGTCCGGGCTCGTCGCCGGCGAACCAGGCGCCGCGTCCGCGCCCGTGGTGCGCGACCGCGAGATAGCTCGTCGCGAGCGTCTCGACGAGCCCGTCGATCGCCGACTCCGACCACTCCAGGCTCGGCCGTTCGACGCCGCGCACGCGGTTGACCGCCGTCGCGAGCCCCGCACCGCCGAGCGCGCCGAGCAGCGCGCCGACCAGCAGCCCGCCGCCCAGCGTGAGCCCGCCGCTCGCGAGATCGGCCTTCAACCCGAGCAGCGCACCGGTGGCCGCGCCGCCCCAGCCGGCCGCCTTGCCCAGGCGCATCGGCGCGTGCTGCAGGAAGTGCTCGGCGAGCCGCTCGCCCACTTCACGGGCCGCGCTGCCGTCGAGGCCGTGCAACGCGATCAGTCGATCGGTCGCGTCGGCCAGGTCGCGGTCGAGCCGCCCGGCCAGCGCGCGCATCGCGATCGCGTTCGGCGTCGCGGCCTCGTCGCGCCGCAGCCCCAGCGCCTGGCCGGCTTCGCGCAGCCGGCCGCTCCAGCCCGCCTCGGCGAGCGGCTCCCGGTCGAGCAGCGCACGCACGAGGCTCGCCGCGAGCACGTCGATCGATGCCCGCAGGCGTGCGCGGTCGCGCTCGCGCCATGCGGCCTGCAGGCGCGCGAAGCAGGGCCGGCGCGCCTCGGGCAGGGCCGCGGCGACGCGATCGAGCAGCCGCTCCTCGTGCACCCAGCAGCGCGAGAAGGCGTCGAGCGCCAGCACGTCGCGCACGCAGCGCGTCTGCGCGGTGCGCGCGCGCCAGGCGGCGACCTGCGCGGCTTCCTCATCGGCGGGGCCGGGCGCGCCGCGTTGGTTCAGCAGCACGAGCACCGGCTTGCGCAGCAGCTCCAGCACCCGCAGCTCGGCGTCGAGGTAGCCGAGCTCGTCGGGCGGCTGCGATGCATCGACCAGGTACAGCACCACGTCGGCCTGCTCGACCACATTGCGCACCGCGCGCTGCGTCATCCAGAAGCCGCGGTCGCGGAAGCGATCCCAGACCTCGCTGAGGAACCACGCGACCGGCGCGCTCGTGCCCGCGAGCTGCGCCAGCCGGCGCGCGAGCCGCACGCTGTCGCCGAAGCCGGGCGTGTCCCAGAGTTCGAGGCGTGCGTGCGGTTCGGCCTCGCGGGCTTCGATCATCAGGTGCCGCTCGGCCTCCTGCGTCACGTGCGCCTCGTCGCGCACTTCGCCGACGTCGCGCTGCAGCAGCGTGCGCGCGAGCGAGGTCTTGCCGACGTTGGTGTGGGCGATCAGGCTCAGCGCGACGACCGCCGCGTCGCCCGGGCTCGGCGCGGCCTTCATCGCGGCACGGCGCCGGCGCGGCGCAGCGTTTCGACGAGCGCGCGCTGCGCCTCGGTGGAGTCGCCTGCGCCGTCGCCCGCGTGATCGACGAACACCGGCTCGAGCGAGGTCGCTTCGAGCAGCGAGCGCCAGGCGCGCCGGCGCTGTTCGACGCGCGCCGGCGCGTCCGGGCCGCTGCTGCGGCGGCGCAGCCCGGTCTCGTCGATCAGCACCGCGGTGGGCGGCGGATCGAGTGCGCGCAGGAACTCGCCGTGCACTTCGGCCTCGGGTGTCGCGCTCGCGTCAAACAGCATCAAGGGCAGCGCGCCGTCGGCGGCGGCGCGCCACGCGGGCGGCACCGCGTCGCCGTAGGCGGCGGGCGCCGCGAGCGTCACGCCGACCGGCCCGCCCAGCGCCGCGGCGAGCCAGGCTTCGAGCCGGGCAGCGCCCGGCGGCTGCACGCGGTGGCCGTAGGGCAGCACGAAGAGCTCAATGCGCTGGCCGCTCAGCTCGCGCAGCAGGCGCTGGAAGTAGGGCGTGCCCAGGTCGATCGGCAGCTCGCGATCGAGTGCGCGGGCACGCCGCAGGCTCACCAGCGCGAGCAGCGCGCGCGGCAGCACGACGACGAGCACGACGCTCAGCGCGATCCGGTGGATCCACGGTGCCGCGTTCTCGCCGGCCGACGCCGGAAAGCGCAGCGCCGCCAGCTGCGCCGCCGACGGCAGCGGCTCGCCGAGCAGCGCGGCCGCCGGCCCGAGCAGCACCGAGACCAGCGCATGCACGCCGCCCGCGTCGAGGAAGGTGCTCTCCCAGCCGGCGCGGTATTCGAAGGCGAGCCCGCGCAGGTAGAGGCCGCCGACGAGGCCGAGCGCGATCGCCGCGGCCAGCGCATGCAGCGCGATCGCGGCGCGCGCGGCGTGCAGCGGCCGCGCCGCTTCGGCCCAGTCGAGCGCGAAGCGCGACAGCGCCGGCGTCTGCCCGCGTGCGCCCGTGAGCCGGCGCGCGACGGCCTGCGCCGCCCGCGCGAGCGCGTCGCGCAGACCGTGGCCGGTGCGCGCCGCCCGCGGCGCCGCGCCGAGCGATCGCAGCGCCTGCGACGCGAGCAGCAGGTAGGCCGCGAGGTTCCAGCCGATCACGCCGAGCAGCGGCAGCGCGAGGATGTTGATGCGCGGCTGCGCACCCAGGCCGTCCAGCGCGATGCCGATGGCGAAAGCCACCCCGAGCGCGGCGCCGAGCACCCAGCCGGGCAGCGCGAAGCCGTCGAGCCATCGCGCGATCGTCGCGTCGCGCTGCGTCAGTCGCTGCGCGGCCAGCCCCGCGCGGCGCGCCAGCAGCGGCTTCGCCGCGGCCGAGCCGCCTTCGCGGCGCCGCGCCTCGCCCGTGGCCCAGGCCGCGTCGGCGGCGGACCACGCCGGCTCGGTGGTCTGCTCGAAGGCCTGGACCAGCAGCAGCCGGCGCGCGCTGTCGGCGTTCACATGCCCGCGTAGTTCGGCCCGCCGCCGCCCTCCGGCGTCACCCAGACGATGTTCTGCGTCGGGTCCTTGATGTCGCAGGTCTTGCAGTGCACGCAGTTCTGCGCGTTGATCTGCAGCCGGTCCTGGCCCGACTCGTTCTTGACGTACTCGTAGACGCCGGCCGGGCAGTAGCGGCTCTCGGGGCCGGCGTAGACGGCGAGGTTGGTGGCGACCGGCACGCTCGCGTCCTTCAGCGTGAGGTGCGAGGGCTGGTGCTCGTCGTGGTTGGTGTTGCTGATGAACACCGAGCTCAACTTGTCGAAGCTGAGCTTGCCGTCGGGCCTGGGGTAGGCGATCGGCGCGAACTCGGACGCGGGGCGCAGCGCCTCGTGGTCGGCCACCTTCTGATGCAGCGTCCACGGCGGGCTCGCGACGCCGAGCTTCGGCAGCAGCCACTGCTCGATGCCGGTCATCAGGTTGCCGACCCACTTGCCCTTCTTGAACCAGAGCTTGAAGTTGCGGCTTTGCTGCAGCTCCTCGTGCAGCCAGCTCGCTTCGAACGCGGCCGGGTAGGCGGCGAGCTCGTCGTGCGAGCGGCCGGCCTTCAGCGCCTCGGCCAGCGCATCGGCGCAGAGCATGCCGGTCTTGATCGCCGCATGGCTGCCCTTGATGCGCGCGGCGTTCAGGTAGCCGGCGTCGCAGCCGATCAGCGCGCCGCCGGGAAACACCGTCTTCGGCAGCGACTGCGGCGTGCCGTTGTTGATCGCGCGGGCGCCGTAGCCGATGCGCTTGCCGCCTTCGAGGTGCGCGCGGATCGACGGGTGCGTCTTCCAGCGCTGCATCTCCTCGAAGGGCGCAAGGTAGGGGTTGCGGTAGTCGAGGCCGATGACGAAGCCCAGCGTCACCTTGTTGCCGGCCAGGTGGTAGAGGAAGCCGCCGCCGAAGGTGTCGTCGGTCATGGGCCAGCCGGCGGTGTGCACGACGAGGCCGGGCCTCGCCTGCGCGGCCGGCACTTCCCACAGCTCCTTGATGCCGATCGCGAAGCTCTGCGGATCGCGGCCTTCGCCGAGCTTGTACTTCGCGAACAGCTCGCGGCCGAGGTTGCCGCGCGCGCCTTCGGCGAACACCGTGTACTTCGCGTTCAGCTCCATGCCGAGCTGGAAGCTGCCGGTGGGCTGGCCGTCCTTGCCGACGCCCTGGTTGCCGGTCGCCACGCCGCGCACGCGGCCCTGGTCGTCGTAGAGGATCTCGGCCGCCGCGAAGCCGGGAAAGATCTCGACGCCCAGGCCCTCCGCCCGCTGCGCCAGCCACTTGACCACGTCGGAGAGCGAAATCACGTAGCAACCGTCGTTGTGCAGGTTGCGCGGCACCAGCCAGTCGGGCGTGCGCGTCGCGCCGTGCTCGCTGAGGAACAGCACGTCGTCGCCGGTGACCGGCTGCGACAGCGGCGCGCCCTGCGCCTTCCAGTCGGGGATCAGCTCGTCGATGCCGCGCGGGTCCATCACCGCGCCCGAGAGGATGTGCGCGCCGGGCTCCGAACCCTTCTCGAGCACCACGACCGAGAGCGCCGGGTCGATCTGCTTGAGCCGGATCGCGCAGGCCAGGCCGGCGGGTCCGGCACCGACGACGACCACGTCGTACTCCATCGACTCGCGCGGGCCGTACTGGTCGAGGAGGGCTTGCGACGTGGCGGGCATGCGGGCGGTCCTGGCAATGCGAAAGCGGCGAAGTTTACGAGGGTGCCTCGCAAAAGAGCACGGTCGTTCGATGACCGCGGGCGGCTCACCGCCCCGGCTTCAGAACGGCACGACCTTGAAGCCGACCACCCGCTCCGCGAACCACACGAGCGCGACGACTCCGGCAAGCGCCGAGCCGGCTCGCAGCAAGGTGCGCGCCGCCGGCCGACCGCGCAGCGGCCACAGCACGAGCGTCGCGAGCGCGACGACCACCAGCTGCCCCGCCTCGACGCCCAGGTTGAACTGCAGCAGCGCCCAGGCCATCGCGCCCGGCGCGAGGTCCAGCTCGATCAGCGGCCCGGCGAAACCGAAGCCGTGCACCAGGCCGAAGACGAAGGCCGCGAGCGCGCGGCGGCCGCGCAGCAGCGGCTTGACGTTGTCGAGCGCGGTCAGCGCGATCGTCGCGGCGATCAGCGGCTCGATGACCGAGGGCGACAGCGCGACGATGCGCAGCGAGGCGAGCGCCAGCGTGATCGAGTGGCCGGCGGTGAAGGCCGTCACCAGCGCCACCATCGCCCACGCGGTCGGCCGCCACGGGGCGCCCTTCGTGCCGAGCAGCACCAGCGGCAGCAGCAGGCAGACGATGAACAGCACGTGGTCGGGGCCGATCAGGATGTGGTGCAGCCCGCTGCCGAAGAAGCCCTCGAGGAAGCCGCTGCGCGCGTCGTGCGGCGCCTGTGCCGGCTCGCTCTCGGTGCCGCTCGGTGCACCGCTCGCCGCGAGGCTCAGCGCCACCGGCGCCGCGCCCGGCGGCAGGCTGCGCAATGCGCCGGTCGGCCTGCCGTCGGCGTCGAGCACCGCGAGCAGCCCGCGATGCGTCGGGTCGGACTCGCGGAACAGCCCGTACGCGAGCACCGGCGCCGGCACGGCCGCGCAATCGCTGGCATAGCGCAGCACCGCGTAGACGCCGTCGGCCTTGCGGTCGAGCGCCAGGCCGGGCTGCGCCTGCAGCTGGCAGCGGCCGTCGTTCAGCCGCAGGTGCGCCGCGACGTGCCCGGCGATCTCGTCCTCGCGCGTGCGCACCTCGCCCCAGGCGAGCCGGCCGTCGGCGTCGCGGTCGAGATCGAGCACCACGTCGAGGTCGCGCAGCGCCACGTCCACTTGCAGCGCGAGGCGGCCCTGCGCATCGCTGCTCGCGCGCAGGTAGGCGTCGCTCGACTGGTGCGCGGCTGCCGAGCCGCCCGCCGCCGCGAGCAGCACCGCGAGCGCGGCGCGCAGGAGCCGGCGGGCGATCAAGACCGGCCCTTCGCGGCCGCCTTCGCCGGCTCGCTGAGCCGCGCGTCGCGCAGGCCGACGCGCTCGGCGAGCGCCGCGACCTCGGCTTGCGCCTTCGCGTCGCCCGCCGCGCGCGCGGCGCGGTCCATCACGACGAAATCCACCGGCTCGCGCTGGCTCTCGAGGTTGACGCGCGCCAGCGCGAGCGCACGCGCCGCGTCGCCTGCGACCTCCAGCGCGAAGCGCGAGCGCTCGCGCGCGTGCACGTTCACCGCCTCCGGCCGCAGCGCCGACTGCGCGTAGCGCGCGGCCATCGTCTCGCGCAGCGCCGCCGCGTCGTCGGTCTTCGCGGCCGCCGCGACGATCGCGCGGCGCAGCAGCGAGGCTTCGCTGTCGAGCTCGAGCGGCGTGCTGCCGAGCAACTGGCGCGCCTCGGCCCAGCGCTGCTGGTCGATCAGCACGTCGGCGAGCGCGAAGCGGGTGTAGCTGTCGTCCGCGTCCTTCAGCGCCGCGCGCAGCGTCGCGGCGGCCTGCTGAGGCCGGCCGGCGCGGGCCTCGAGTTCGCCGAGGCTGGTGCGGATCCAGTTGACCCAGCCCGCGTTGGCCGGCTGCGCGGCGATCAGCGCGTCGAACTCGCGCCGGGCCGCGTCCCACTCGCCGCGCAGGCCGCGGTTCTCGGCGAGGCAGGCGCGCGCGTAGAGCGGCGCGCCGGCGTCGGTCAGGCGCAGGCATTGCGCGTCCGATTCGTCGTAGCGGCCCTGCACCCGCAGGACGGTCGCCAGCGTCAGCAGCGCCTGCGGATGGCGCGGCGAGGCGCGCAGCAGGCCTTCGAGTTCGGCGACGGAGGCGTCGAACTCGTGCAGGTACTGGCGCAGCACCGCGCGCTGCAGGCGGATCTCGACCGGCGCGTTCGCGTCGCCGTCCCAGGCCGCGAGCGCGCCGAGCGCCTGGCCGGCGAGCCGCGCATCGCCGTCGTGGCGCGCGCGGGCCAGCGTGCTGCGCGACAGCGCGAGCGCGGTCGTCGCGTCGCGCGGCTGCTGGGCGAGCTGGCGGCGCAGCTTCTTCTGTTCGGCCGCGTACCCGCCCGTGACGGGCAGCACCTCGACGATCTCGTCGTCGCCGCGCGGCAGCAGCGGCGCGGCGAAGGCACCGCCGGCGAGCAGCACCGCGAGCGTCGACGACAGCAGGTTCTTCATCGGGCGGCGAGTGTAGAAAGGGCCGGCGCATGGCCGGCCCTGCGGAGCAAAGGGCCGACGCGTGGCCGGCCCTGCGGAGCAAAGGGCCGGCATGGGCCGGCCCTGGTTCATCGATCGACGAGGATCACTGGTCGATCGAGGTGCGCGCCGGCTCGAGCGTGTCGGCGTTGTCGGTCGGCGGGTTGAAGGCCGAGAGGTCGAAGGGCTCGCGGCCTTCGAGCGACGAGCCGCCGAGCGCGGCGACGAAGTCGAGGAAGCCGCCGCTGTTGGCCGCGGCGCTTTCGGGCGGTGCGGCCGCGGTGTTGTAGTCGTAGGCGGGCGCGTCGTCGTCGCCGCCGCCAAAGCAGGCGGACAGCAGGGCGACGCTCGCGACCGCCAGCGTCGCCGCGACGCGCCGCCGGTTCCTCGTGGCCCTCAAGCTTTCATGAGCGCTGTTCATGGCATCTCCTGGTGGCTGGCGGTCACGGCGCGGGCGGCGTGCCGGGCAGCGGGGTGTTGAGGTAGGGGAAGCCGGGCAGGAAGGTCTCGGCCGCCTGATCGACCGCGTCGTGCAGGTTGAACACCGTCGGGATGCCGTTCGTGCCGTTGGCGCGCAGCGGCGCCGCAACCGCGCTGGGGTTGCAGGCTGCGCCGAACTTCAGCGCGTCGGTCGTGCCGTTGGCCACGCACAGCCCGCCCATCACCGCGACCAGCGCGATGTCGACCACGTCGTCCTTGGGCCGGCGGCCGTTGGGGAAGCCGGCGTTGTCGCTGCCTGCGGCGAGGATGTTGCCGACGATGCCGAGCCGGTTCTGCTGCGCGAACGCGACCGGCGGGATGGCCGTGTTGAGCCGCAGCATCTCCGAAGGCGTCACCGTCGTCAGCTGGTTCACGCCCTGGATGCCGGTGAGGAAGGCGGCGACCAGGTCGCCCCGGCCGGCGTTGGTGGGCGCGGCCGCGCCCAGGTTCTGCACGGCGCTGATGAGCACCGGCAGCGTCGGGTTGGTCACGTACTGCGCGAACTGCGCGTCGGCGCTCGGCTTGCTGGCGTTGAAGCGGTCCTTGTCCTTCACGCCGATGACCACCTCGTTGACCAGCGGGCTGCCCAGACGCGAGACCTGCACCCACGGGCCCACGTTGAGCGAGCGCGTGTCGTAGCCGCTGCGCGGCGAGCCCGAAAGCAGCTGGCCCTGGCGCAGGCTGGCCGTCTGCCAGCCGCCGATCACCGCGTTGGTGCCGGTCGCGCCGGCGGCGACCGTCAGGCAGTCGCGATGCACTTCGACCGCGAGCGAGGTGACGTTCTTGTTGCCGATGGTGTTGGGCACCGCGCCGATCAGCGTCGGGTCGGTGATCACCGCGAGCGGCGCATTGACCAGATCGAAGATCGTGCCGAGGTTGACCGCGAAGCCTTCCTTGCGCTGGCCTGCGAACACCTTGGCGGGCATCGCGCAGCCGGGGATGGTGGCGGTGTAGACGTGCTGCGCCGCGTAGGCCGCGTAGCCGTTCGGGAAGGTCTTGCTGCCGATGTTGTCGACCGGCTTGTCGAACAGCGCCGCGCCGCCGGAGGCGTTCACGACCGCGGCCTTGGTGCCGGTGCGGCGGTCGCCGCGGACGATGTCGAGCGTGAACTGCTCCCGCACGTTCGAGTTCGGGCTGTTGACCTCGGTGATCGTGCCGCCCTGAGACAGCGGGATCGAGACCTCCGCCCCGAGCGCGGGCACCTTGATGTCGGCCAGCGTGTTCCTGAACTTGAACTGGAAGGTGATGTCTTCGCGGGCGTCGCCGTTGTTGTCGATGTGGATCTCGTACAGCGCGTTCGGATCCATCTTGAAGTAGTTGGGGCCGCCGTAGGCGTCCTGCAGCGGAAAGTAGTTCGCGATCAGCGTCACGTAGCCGTCGCGGCCCGCTTCGTAGCTGCGGAACATGTAGAAGTCGGTGCTGTCGACCTTCGGCGAGTTCGTGATCGCCGGAGCCTCGCGGTGGCTCGATGCGAGCGCGGCGCCGCTGGTCGCGGCGAGTGCGGCGGCGCCGAGGGCAGCAGCCAGCGCGTGGCGGGGGTGCGCGAGAGATGTCATGGTGTCTCCTGGTTCGATGACGAAGGGCGAGGACGAGCCACGCCCCCGATCACCCGCGGGTTGGCAGCGTGTGCCGCCCCATACGCAGGCCCGCTGCGACCGGATGCAGCGCAAAGCGAACTGGCGGCGGCGCGGGCGTCGGGGCAAGTCGCGGACCCGAGCCGGAAAAGCTTGCGTGCCATAGTCCCGAGCCTCGGCCCGCGGCGCAGGCGTGGGCCTCACGAACAAGGGTTTTGTCATGAGCTATGCGATCGATCTTTCGGGCCGCGTGGCCCTGGTCACCGGCGCGTCGAGCGGGCTCGGCGCGCAGTTCGCGCGCACGCTTTCGGCGGCCGGGGCCGCGGTGGTGCTGGCCGGCCGGCGCATCGAGCGGCTGAAGACGCTGCGCGCCGAGATCGAAGGCGCCGGCGGCGACGCGCATGTGGTCGGCCTGGACGTCACCGACCCGCAGAGCATCGTCGCCGCGGTCGCCCACGCCGAGACCGAATGCGGCGCGATCGACATCCTCGTCAACAACTCCGGCGTCAGCACGACGCAGCGGCTCACCGAGGTGAGCCCGGAGGACTACAACTACGTGATGAACACGAACACGCGCGGCGCCTTCTTCGTCGCGCAGGCGGTCGGCAAGCGGATGATCGCGAGGGCCAAGGGCGCGGCGCCGGGCACCTTCACCGGCGGGCGCATCGTCAACATCGCGTCGATGGCGGGGCTGAAGGTGCTCGGCCAGATCGGCGTGTACTGCATGAGCAAGGCGGCGGTCGTGCATATGACCCGCGCGATGGCGCTGGAATGGGGTCGGTACGGCATCAACGTGAACGCGATCTGCCCCGGCTACATCGACACCGAGATCAACCACCACCACTGGGACACCGAGCAGGGCCGCAAGCTCATCGAGATGCTGCCGCGCAAGCGCATCGGCCAACCGCAGGACCTCGACACGACGCTGCTGATGCTGTGCGCCAAGGAGAGCCATTTCATCAACGGCGCGGTGATCCAGGCCGACGACGGCTTCGGCGTGTGATGACACCCACCCCCGTTGCGCCTTCGGCGCTCCCCCTCGAGGGGGCGACGCTGCCGGACCGGCAGAGCCGGGTCCGCGGCGTCTGCCTGCGGGGCTCGTGCGGCGAACCGGCCGCATGAGAGTCCTCGCTTTTCTTGAACTGCGCGTGCTGGGCGTGCTCGTCGAGAAGCAGCACACGGTCGCGGACAGCTACCCGCTGTCGCTCAACGCGCTGGTCGCCGGCTGCAACCAGAAGACGGCGCGCGATCCGGTGATCGAGGCGCGCGACGCCGAGGTGCTCGGCGCGATCGACGAGCTGAAGTCGCTGGGCCTGGTGATCGAAAGCTCGGGCAGCCGCGTCGCGCGCTACGAGCACAACCTCGGCCGCGTGCTGCGCGTGCCGGGGCAGTCGGTCGCCATCCTCGCGACGCTGGCGCTGCGCGGGCCGCAGACCGCCGCCGAGCTGCGCGCCAACGCCGAGCGGCTGCATCGCTTCGCGGACATCTCGGCGGTCGAGGGCTTCCTCGACGAACTCGCGGCGCGCTCGGCCGAACAGGGCGGCCCGCTGGTCGTGAAGCTCGCGCGCGCGGTCGGCTCGCGCGAGGCGCGCTGGGCGCAGCTGCTGGGCGGGCCGGTGGACACCGCGGCGCCCGAGACGGCCGCGGCGGGCGATGCGATCGCGGCCGGCGAGATCGCCGCACTCAAGGCCAACCAGCAGCGCCTGCAGGCCGAGGTGATTCACCTTCGGGCGCAGCTGCAGCGGCTCGCGCTCGAGCTCGGCGTCGATCTGTCCTGACGAGGAGGCTGCCGATGCGGTTCGACCTGCCCGAGGCGAAGAAGCTTACGCACGAGATGACGATCCCGATCCGCTGGGGCGACATGGACGCGATGGGCCATGTCAACAACACGATCTACTTCCGCTACATGGAGATCGTGCGCATCGCCTGGTTCGACGCGATCGGCTGCGCGCCCAACCCTGACGGCGAAGGCCCGGTGATCGTCAACGCCTTCTGCAACTTCATCCGCCAGTTCGAATACCCGGGCGAGGTGATCGCGCGCCACTACGTCGCGAACCCGGGCCGCACGAGCCTCGAGACCTACGTGACGATGTCGAGTGCCGCCGCGCCGCAGCGCATCGACGCGAGCGGCGGCGCGAAGATCGTCTGGACCGACTTTCCGCAGCAGAAGTCGGCGCCGCTGCCCGACTGGCTGCGCGCGCGGGTCCGGTGAACTTCCGAAACATCGGACATCGACGCGCTGGCTAGCATCGGTGACGTCCCCTCCCAACCAGCTGCCATGAAGACCTCCGCGATCAAGCACCTGCTCGTCACTTCGCTCGGCCTCGCGTTCGCCGCGGCCGCCGCGGCCCACAGCTTCCAGGCCGGCGACATCCAGGTCGGCCACCCCTGGGCGCGGCCGACCGTCGCGGGTCAGAAGGGCGGCGGTGGCTTCCTGAAGCTCACGAGCAAGGGCAAGGCCGACCGGCTGATCGGTGCGAGCGCGGCGTTCGCCGAGCGCGTCGAGCTGCATTCCATGAGCATGGAAGGCGACGTGATGAAGATGCGCCCTGTCGACGCGATCGACGTGCCGGCCGGCCAGACCGTCGAGCTCAAGCCCGGCGGCCTGCACCTGATGTTCATCGGCCTGAAGCAGCCGCTCGCCAAGGACAGCAAGGTGCCGCTGAAGCTCAGGTTCGAGAAGGCCGGCGAGGTGACCGTCGACGTGAAGGTCGAGTCGCAGTCGAGCGCGGCCGCCGAAGCGGCCGGCGCGCACAAGCACTGATCAGGCGGGCGCGACGCTCGACGTGGCGTCGAGCGCCCCGGCGCGCGCACCCGCGATCGGCGGCAGCGCTTCGACGAACTGCCGCGTCGCGCGCTCCCACGAATACTGCTCGGCGTGCCGGCGCACGCCGTCGCGCGGCGGTTCGAGCGCGCGCAGGCAGGCGCTGCGCAGCTCGCGATCGAGCGCACCGCCCGGCGAATCGGCGCCGACCACGTCGATCGGCCCCGGCGCCGGGAAGGCGGCGACCGGCGTGCCGCAGGCCATCGCTTCGGCCATCACCAGGCCGAAGGTGTCCGTGACGCTGGGGAAGACCTTCACGTCCGCGCTGCGGTAGAGCGCGGCGAGGCCCGGGCCGTCGAGCACGCCGAACCAGCGCACGTCCTTCGCGGCGCGCCAGCGCGCTTCGAGCCGCGCGCGCCGCGGCGATGAGCGCGTGAAAGCCGGGGGTCACGGGCAGGCAGGAAGCGCCGGCGAGCCCGGCGGCCGATGGGAGGACGCGCAGGTGATGCGCGCGTGACAGCGTCTCAGCTGCCGAGCAGCCGGTGCACCAGCTCCGGCGTCGTCGCCGCGCCGTACTTGCGCAGCAGGCGCGCGCGGTAGACGTCGACCGTGCGCGGGCTCGTGCCGATCGCCTTGCCGATCTGCTTGCTCGTGCGCCCCTCGATCAGCAGCGCGGCGATCTCGCGCTCGCGCGGCGTGAGCTGCGCCGACGAGGCCAGCGGACGGCGCGCCGACAAGTCCTCGAAGGTCCAGATGCCGGCTTCGTGCGGGCGCGCGCGATCGAGCGCGCGGCCGCTCACATGGCACCAGAACAGCTCGCCGCGCGGATTGGCGGGCTCGCGCTTCATGATGCGGTCGTCGGCATAGCAGCCGTCGTCGCGCAGGTTCGCGACGATGCGCGTGCCGGTGTGCTCGAACTCGCCGAGGCTCGGGTAGAGGCAGCTGAAGGAGCGGCCCAGCAGCAGCTCGCGCGGCGTGCGGAACATGCTTGCGAGCGCGAGGTTGCAATCGACGATCTGCCGCTCGCGCGACAGGACCATGCCGATCGGCGCGAGCTCGAAAGCGATGCGGTGGTCGACGGCGCTGGCGGCCTGCGGTACGGCGGCGGCGAGGGGCGTCTGGGCCATGACTTAGGCGATCTTACGTAAGCGCCCCGGCGGTAAATTGCGTGGCTTGCGGGCCTCTTCGCGCCCGCATGGCCGAGGAGCAGCAGCGTGAACAAGGTCTACCCCAGCGCCCGCGCGGCGCTCGACGGCGTCGTGCACGACGGGCAGTTGCTGGCCGTCGGCGGCTTCGGGCTCTGCGGCATCCCCGAAGCGCTGATCGACGCGCTGCGCGACAGCGGCGCGAAGCACCTGAGCGTGATCTCGAACAACGCCGGCGTCGACGGCTTCGGTCTCGGCAAGCTGCTCGAGACGCGCCAGATCAGGAAGATGATCTCGAGCTATGTCGGCGAGAACAAGGAGTTCGAGCGGCAGTACCTCGCCGGGGAACTCGAACTCGAGTTCACGCCGCAGGGCACGCTGGCCGAGAAGCTGCGCGCCGGCGGCGCCGGCATCCCGGCCTTCTTCACCAAGACCGGCGTGGGCACGCTGGTGGCCGAAGGCAAGGAGCTGCGCGAGTTCGACGGCCAGACCTACGTGATGGAGCGTTCGCTCGTGCCCGACGTGGCGCTGGTCAAAGCGCACCGCGCCGACAGGTCCGGCAACCTGCAGTTCCGCCTGACCGCGCGCAACTTCAACCCGGCGGCGGCGATGGCCGGCCGCACGACGATCGTCGAGGTCGAGGAGATCGTCGAGACCGGCGCGATGGAGCCCGACAGCATCCACCTGCCCGGCATCTACGTGCACCGCATCGTGCTCAACGCGAACCCCGAGAAGCGCATCGAGAAGCGCACGATCACGGAACGATCGACCGAAAAGGCAGGGAGCTGACCATGGCCTGGACCCACGACCAGATGGCCGCCCGCGCGGCCCGCGAGCTGAAGGACGGCTACTACGTGAACCTCGGCATCGGACTGCCGACGCTGGTGGCGAACCATGTCGCGAAGGACATCGAGGTCTGGCTGCAAAGCGAGAACGGCATGCTCGGCATCGGCCCGTTTCCCACCGAGGACCAGGTCGATGCCGACCTGATCAACGCCGGCAAGCAGACCGTCACCACGCTGCCGGGCTCGAGCATCTTCGGCAGCCACGACAGCTTCGCGATGATCCGCGGCGGCAAGATCAACCTCAGCATCCTCGGCGCGATGCAGGTCAGCGAGCGCGGCGACCTCGCCAACTGGATGATCCCCGGCAAGATGGTCAAGGGCATGGGCGGCGCGATGGATCTGGTCGCCGGCGTCGAGCGCTGCCTCGTGCTGATGGAGCACGTCGCGAAGAAGAAGGACGGCGGCATCGATCTCAAGCTGCTGCCGCAATGCACGCTGCCGCTCACGGGCGTCGGCGTGGTCGACCGGATCATCACGGACCTGGCCGTGCTCGACGTGACGCCCGAAGGCCTGAAGCTGGTGGAACTGGCCGATGGCGTGACGCGCGAGGAGCTGCAGGCCAAGACCGGCGTGCCGATCCACTGACTTCGCCGCCCCTCCACTGGGGCGGCTCGTGCGAGCGGCTCAGCCGCTCGTCCAGCGCCCGTCGACCAGCTTCTCGTTCGGCCCGAACTGCGCCTTGTAGGCCATCTTCGGGCTCTTCTCGATCCAGTAGCCGAGGTAGACGTGCGGCAGCCCGAGCTGGCGGGTCTGGTCGATCTGCCAGAGCACGTTGTAGGTGCCGTAGCTGCTGCCGCGCTCGGGCTCGTAGAAGGTGTAGACGGCGCTCAGACCGTCGTTGAGGATGTCGAGGATCGAGACCATCTTCAGTGCACCCAGCGTGCCGGCCGGGGCGCCTTCGGGCGGGGGCTCGCGGAACTCGACGAGCCGCGAATTGACCCTGCTTTGCAGCAGGAATTGCGTGTACTGGTCGACCGAGTCATGGTCCATGCCGCCGCCCGCGTGGCGGCCGGACTGGTAGCGCAGGTAGAGCTGGTAGTGCTCGGGCACGAAGCACAGGCGCAGCACGCGCGAGACGAGGTGTCCGTGCGCCTTCCAGGCGCGCCGCTGGCTCCGCGTCGGCGTGAAGCTCGCGACCGGCACGCGCAGCGGCACGCAGGCGCGGCAGCCGTCGCAGTAGGGCCGGTAGGTGAACATGCCGCTGCGCCGGAAGCCGTTGGCGACCAGCCCCGAATACGCGTCGGCGTGGATCAGGTGGCTCGGCGTCGCGACCTGCGAGCGCGCGAGCCGGCCCCCGAGGTAGCTGCAGGGGTAGGGCGCCGTCGCGTAGAACTGCAGCGAGGCGAGCGGAAGTTCTTTCGGGTGGGTCACGTCGGGCGCGTGGGTCGGGCGTCTTGGGCGGTGGGCTGGCCGGGGTCCAGCAAGACCTGCGCCCAGTGCGTTTCATCATAGGTCCAGCGCACCGGCGGCGGCAGCCGCACCGCGTGCTGCAGGTGCTGCTCGAACGCGGCACGCGGCAGCTCGCGTGCGCCGAACGAGGCGAGATGCGCGGTGCGCTGCTGGCAGTCGATCAGCGCGATGCCTTCGGCGCGGCAGAAGGCGACCAGCGCGGCCAGCGCGATCTTCGAGGCGTCGGTCGCGTGCGCGAACATTGATTCGCCGTAGAACATCCGCCCGCGGTGGACGCCGTAAAGGCCGCCCACGAGCCGCCCGCCGATCCAGGTCTCGAACGAGTGCACCGCGCCCTGCACATGCCAGGCGGCGTAGGCGGCGCGCAGGGCGGGCTGGATCCAGGTGCCGGTCTGGCCGGGCCGCGGCGTCGAGGCGCAGGCGGCGATCACGCGGGCGAAGGCGCTGTCGATGCGCAGCTCGCAGGCCGGGTCGGCCGCGAAGCGGCGCAGCGTCTTCTTCAGGCTGTGCGAGACGCGGAACTCGGCCACCGGCAGCACCATGCGCGGATCGGGGCTCCACCACAGCACCGGCTGGCCTTCGCTGTACCAGGGAAAGATGCCGCGGTCGTAGGCCTCGGCCAGGCGCTGCGGCGAGATGTCGCGGCCCGCGGCCAGCAGCCCCGGCGCGTCGGTGCCGGGGCCCCAGGCCAGCGCGGTGTCGGGCAGCGGGTCGTCGGCCTCCAGCCAGGTCAGCATCGCGGCACGCCTCAGGCTTCGACGCGGCGCCTCAGCTTGCGCAGGCCCAGCCAGGCGCTGATCGCGATCAGCGGCACCGAGGCGGCCACCACCAGCTCCACCGGTACCGGCAGCCGCGCCGCGTACAGCCCCTTCGCGAGGTAGCCGACCAAGCCGGCGCCGTAGTAGGTGATCGCCGCGACCGACAGGCTCTCGACCGCTGCCTGCAGCCGCAGCTGCAGCTGCTGGCGCCGGTTCATCGAGCCGAGCATCTGGTGCGCCTGCTCCTGCTGTTCGATCTCGACCCTGGTGCGCAGCAGCTCGCTGGCGCGCGACACGCGCTCGCTCAAGGCACCGAGCCGGCGCGAGGCCCAGGCGGTCGTCGTCATCGCGGGCTTGAGCCGGCGGTCGACGAATTCGCGGATCGTCTGCAAGCCTTCGATGCGCTCCTCGCGCAACTCGTCGATGCGCTGCTCGACCAGCGCGAAGTAGGCCGACGAGGCCGAGAAGCGGCCGTGGTGCTGCGCATACGCGCCTTCGATCTCGCGCGCGAGCCGCGTCAGCGCATCGAGCTGCGCGGTCTCTTCCGCGAGGCTCGTGCCGTGGCCGGACGCGGCGAGCTGCGCGAGCTGGGGCTCGAGCTCGTCGAGCCGCCGCGTGACCGCGCGCGCGGCCGGCAGGCCGAGCAGCGCCATCATCCGGTAGGTGTCGATCTCCAGCAGCCGCTGCAGGTAGCGGCCGAGCCTGCGCTGCGACATCGCCGCGTTGCCGACGCCGACCAGCCAGCGGCCGTAGCCGTCGGGGTGCAGCCGCAGGTCGCCGAAGACCTGCAGGTCGCCGTCGGCGATGCCGGCGGCCACCAGCGTGTCGGCCTCGAGCCAGCGGTCGGCCAGCTCGCGCAGAGGGCGGGCGCTCTGCATCAGCACGAGGCCGCGGCTGGCGACCAGCAGCTGCCCGGGCATTGCCGCGAGCCAGTCTTCGGGCAGGCTGCGGTGCGCCGGCGTCGCATCCAGCGCCTCGCCGGGCTTCAGACCGCGCAGCACGGTATAGGCGACGAACTCGGTGTGCCGCTCCCAGCGCAGGCGGCAGCCGGGCAGCTCGACGCTCAGGTGGTTCGCATCGGCTGCCGGCACTGGCAGGTGCAGGTCGGTGAGCAGCGTCTCGAGGTGCGCCCGCTCGGCCTCGCGCGCGCCGGCGTCGCAGACGAAGGCCAGGTGCGAGAACGCCAGCGGCGCCTGCATGCGTTCGTAGGGCCGCGCGTGCACCTCGTTGTAGAGGGCGGTGCGCAGCGGGTGCGGGCAAGGCGTCGTCGGCATGGCGAGGCAATGTATCGCCCGGCGCGCGCCGTGCAGCGCCGGGTTCGGTGGCGCACGTTCAAGCCTTGCGACGCGCGTGCAGCAGCCACAGCCGGGCCAGATCGGCCGCGCCGTCGTTGCCGCCGACGGCGGCCAAGCTGGCCTTCGCCTTGGCGGCGTCGTGCAGTGCACACGTGTGCAACCCGACGCGGGAGATCGCCCCGTAACGGTTGTCATGCATCGAATCCAAGATTCCGGAGACAACGAGGAGCTTCGACATGACCGATGGACCGTTCTCCCGCCTGGGTACCCCTCCCGCGCTGCGCCGCTCGCTGATCGCCAGCTGCGCGTGCCTCGCGCTCGGCGCGCCGGCTTTCGCGCAGACCGTGGCCGAGCCGCCGGCTCCGGCGGCCTCCACACCAACGCCGGCGCCGGTGGCCTCGTCACCATCGCCGGCCGCCTCGGCGCCGACCACCAAGGCCAGCGCACCTGCCGCAACGCCGGCAGCGCCGGCAGCGCGCCCGGTCGCGCCGACGCGTGGCGCGACGCAGCTCGACACCGTCGAGGTCACCGGCCAGCGCGCCGCTCTTCGCGATGCGATGCAGGCCCAGCAAGCCGCCGACAACATCGTCAGCATCGTGCGCAGCGATGGGATCGGCAAGCTGCCGGACACCAACGCCGCCGAGGCGCTGCAGCGCATCCCCGGCATTTCGGTCCAGCGCGACCAGGGCGAGGGCCGCTACATCACGGTGCGCGGCCTCGGCGCCGACCTGAACGCGACCACGATCAACGGTGCCGGCGTGCCGTCGCCCGAAGCCAGCAGCCGCGGCGTCGCGCTCGACGTGCTGCCCGCCGGCCTGATCCGCTCGCTCGAGGTGAGCAAGACGCTGACGCCCGACCGCGACGCCAACTCGCTCGGCGGCAGTGTCGAGATCAAGACGCTGTCGGCCTTCGACCTGCCCGGCACCTTCATGTCGGTCGACGTCGGCGGCAGCCGCGACGGCAACACCGGCCAGTACGGCCGCAAGCTCGGCTCGCTCTGGGCCGACCGCTTCGCCGAAGGCAAGTTCGGTGTCGCGCTCGGGCTCAGCCACGAGAAGCGCAAGTTCGGCTCCGACAACGTGGAGACCGGCGGCAGCTGGGACGGCGACGCGCTCGAAGGCTTCGAGCTGCGCGACTACCTGCCGCAGCGTCAGCGCGACGCGCTCGCGCTGACGCTCGACTACCGGCCGAGCAACGAACAGAAGTACTACTTGCGCGGCCTGTCCAGCCGCTACAGCGACAGCGAGTCGCGCGACCGGCTGACCGTCGGTGACTTCGAGGACGACACGGTTGTCGAAGGCCAGCTCGCCGAGGCCGAGCTTGAACGCCGGCTGCGCCAGCGCAAGTTCACGCAGACGATCCAGTCGGTGGTGATCGGTACCGAGCAGAAGTTCGGCGACTGGGGGCTGGACGCGAGCGGCGGAACCAGCCGCGCGCGCGAGAAGACGCCCGAGAGCATCGCCGACGCCCGCTTCGTCGGCAGCGACCCCTTCGCCGGCGTCGGCTTCACCAACACGCGCTCGCCGCGGCTGATCGCGCCCGACGCGGCCTTCGACGCCGCGAGCTACGAGCTCGACGACTTGCGTTTGTCCGCCCGCGACAGCCAGGACCGCGAGCGCCATTTGAAGTTCGACATCACCCGCAGTTTCGAACTCGGCGAGCGGGAGTTCGACCTGAAGTTCGGCGGCAAGACGAGCCGCCGCAGCACCCGCTCCGACGAGGAGGTCTGGAGCTACGACGACGACGACCCGACCAGCGGCAACTATTGGGGTCCGGGCTCGACCTCGCTGACGGCCTTCGCCGGCGGCCCGGTCGACTACGCGCTCGGCCGTTTCGGGCCGTCGATCAGCCCGGCACTGGTGCGCGCCCGGGTCGCCGGCCTGCCGCGCGCCGGTGCGCGCGATGGCATCGACTCGACCGTCGCCGACTTCTCGATCAACGAGGACATCGACGCCGCCTACGTGATGGGCTCGACGACCGTCGGCAAGTTCTGGTTCATGGGCGGCGTGCGTGTCGAGCGCACCAAGCTGCGCGCCCGCGGCACCCGCGTCAACGAGGAAGACGAGACCTTCGATCCGGTGCTCGCCGAGCGCAGCTACACCGACGTGCTACCCGGCCTGCATGCCCGCTACAACCTCGGCAAGCAGACCTCGGTGCGCGCCGCCTGGACGAACGCCGTGGTGCGGCCCAACTTCGAGCAGCTGTCGCCGGGCTTCGTGCAGAGCAGCGCGACCGAGGCGGAGTTCGGCAACCCGAATCTGGAGCCGTTGACCGCTTCGAACTTCGACCTCGGCATCGAGCATGCACTTGGCCGCGACGGCGCGATGTCCGCCTACCTGTTCACGAAGAACATCAAGAACTTCGTCTACCAGACCAACCTCGCGGGCACCGGCGACTACGTCGGCTTCGACGATGCGATCACCTTCGTCAACGGCGAGCGCGCGAAGGTGCGCGGCCTGGAACTCGCCTACCAGCAGGCGCTGCGCATGCTGCCCGAGCCGTTCAACGGCCTGATCCTCGGTGCCAACGCGACCTTCACCCGTTCGAAGGCTCGCATCGCGCAGTTCGACGCCGACAGCGGCACCACTTTCAGCCGCAACATCTCGCTGCCGGGCCAGTCGGACCGCGTGTTCAACGCAAGCCTCGCCTACGAGGCAGGGCCGATAAGCACGCGCATCGCGGTCAACAGCAAGTCGCCGTACATCCTGGAGATCGGCGACGTGCTCGACGCGGGCCGCGACGCGATCGTCGACAAGCAGACGCAGATCGACTTCTCGTTCCAATACAAGCTGAGCGCAAAGCTGCAGCTCAGCTTCGAGATCCAGAACGTGAACGACGAAAAGTTTTACGCCTACCAGGGCTCGCGGCCCTACAACTTCCAGTACGAGCAGTACGGTCGAACCTACAAGCTCGGCCTGCGTGCCTTGCTGTTCTGAGGAAACCTCGATGCCTTTCAAGCAGATCAAGCCGCGACGTGCGGCCGGCGTGGCGGTCGGGCTGGCGCTGGCGGCCGTGCTCGCGCAGGCCGCGCCGCCGCCCAAGGCAAAGAACGCGGTGATGCTGTCCGGCGGCGCCTGGTTGTCGCTGGAAAGCAAGGCGCTTCGCTGGCTCGACGCGAAGGGCGCCGAGCAGGGCAAGTTCGCCGTGCGGGGCAAGCAGCTCGACGCACGGCCCGACGGCGCCGGCTTCGTCGCCGTGCTGCTCGACTCGAACTCGAGCCAGCCGCTGCTCTTGCGCGGCGAGCCGGCGGCCGACGGGCGGCCGGCGCAACTGCGCACGCTCGCGGCTTTGCCGCCGACGCGCCTGAACGTCGAGGCGCTGTGCCTGCACCGCGACGCGCAGGGGCTGCTGCATCTGTTCGTGATCGGCGACGACGGCCGCGCCGAGCAGTGGCTGGTGCAGGACGACGCGCATCGGCTGGTGCGCGAGCGCGCGCTGCCGCAGGGTTCCGAGTCCTGTCGGGCGGACGACGAACACGGCCGGCTCTACGTCAGCGAGGAAGCGCTCGGCGTCTGGCAGTACGACATCGCCAGCGAGGGCTCGACCACGCGGCGGCTCGTCGCGCAGACGGCGCCCTGGGGCCAGCTGCGCTCGGCGCTCGGGCCGCTCGCGCTCGTGCCCGGCGGCCTGGCGGTCGGCGACGGCGAACGGCTCGCGCTGCTGCAGGAGACGAAGGGCGCCTGGGCGCTGAACGCGGTGACTCCCGCCGCCGGCAGCGGCAAGCTCGAAGCGCTGGCGGTCACGCCGGCCGCCGAAGGCATGCAGTTGCACTGGCTCGGCGAGGACGCTGACGGCTGGCAGTCGCGGCGGCTGGCGGGCAAGCCGGTCGCGGCGGCGCAGGCGGCGCCGCAGCCCCTCGCGATCGTCGTGCCGCGCGCGCAGACCGATCCGGTCGGAACGCTCGGCGATGCAGCCGACGATCCCGCGATCTGGGTCCACCCGGTCAACCCGCAGGCGAGCCGCGTTCTCGGCACGAACAAGAAGCAGGGCCTGCATGTCTACGACCTCGCAGGGCGCGAGACGCAATTCCTCCCCACGGGCCGACTGAACAACGTCGATCTGCGCCAGGGCCTGCGCATCGACGGACGGGCCGTGGACGTCGCGGTCGCGACGCACCGCGACTTGCCGGGCCTCGCGGTCTTCACCATCGACGCGGAAGGCCGCGTCGCCGACGCCGCGCGCCTGCCGCTGCCGCTGAAGGACATCTACGGCATGTGCACCGGCCGCACGCCGGCGGGCGAACTGGACGTCTACGCGAACGACGAGGACGGCAGCTACCTGCACGTTCGCGTCGAGCAGCAGGCGGGGCAGTGGAAGGCGCGCGAGTTGCGCCGCTTCAAGGTCGCCACCCAGCCCGAGGGCTGCGTCGTCGACGAGGCCGCGGAGCGCGTCTTCGTCGGCGAGGAGGCGGCCGGCGTCTGGGCGCTTTCGTCGCGTGCCGATCAGCCGCCGGTGCTCCAGCCGGTTGTGAAGGTCGGCGGTCTGCTGCAAAAGGACGTCGAAGGCGTCGGCCTGCACCGCAGCGGCGACAAGGCCTTCCTGGTGATTTCGAGCCAGGGCAACGACAGTTACCTGGTGGTGGATGCCGCGCCGCCGTACCGCACGCGCGGGGCCTTTCGCATCGGCATCGACGCGAAGCGCGGCATCGACGGCGCTTCGGAGACCGACGGGCTCGAAGTGACCGCCGCCGCGCTCGGCCCCGACTACCCGCGCGGCCTGCTGGTGGTGCAGGACGGCCACAAGACGCTGCCGATGGGCCCGCAGAACTTCAAGTACGTTTCGTGGCAGGACGTGGAGACCGCGCTCGGCCTGCGCTGAGCTGCTTCACGCAAGGAGTGCTTCGGATGCAGGCCCGACTGCTTCGATTCGCGCGTGCTTCGGCGTCGGCCGCCGTGCTGGCGCTCTCGCTTGCGCAGCACGGCGCGGCGGCCGAACGCCTGAACGTGCTGTGCGCGGCCGACAACGACTGGTGCGAGCTGATGCGCGTCGCCTTTGAGAAGGAGTCGGGGGTGAAGGTCTCGATGGTGCGCAAGAGCGCCGGCGAAATCTTCGCGCAGGTGCGCGCCGAGGCGGCCAATCCGAAAACTCAGCGACAAGCCGGAGCACTTCTTCCTGCAGCGCTACCGCGACGCCTACCGCGCCGAGGCCGTGCACTTCTTCGAGCAGTTGCACTCGGGCGGCGCCTTCCGCACGACGGTGGCTGACGGCGTTGCCGCGCAGCGCCTGGCCGACGCGGCCGCGCGCTCGTTCGAGACCGGCCTGCCGGTGTCGCCGTAGTCGGGGCTGCGATGGCGCGATCGACGATCGATGCCGGGCGCCGGCGGCTGCTCGGCGCGGCGGCGCTGCCGCTGCTTGGCGCGGCCGGCATCGCACCGCTGCGCGCGGCGCCGCGCTTCACCGCGTATCCCTTCCCGCTCGGCGTCGCCTCCGGCGACCCCTCGTCCACCGGCATCGTGCTGTGGACGCGGCTCGCGCCGCAGCCGCTGCTGCCCGACGGCGGCATGCCGCATGCGGCCGTCGAGATCGGCTGGGAGATCGCCGAGGACGAGCGCTTCAAGCGCGGCTTGATGCACGGTCGGGCGATCGCCTTCGCCGAGCTCGGCCACACGGTGCACGTCGAGGTCGAGGGCCTGCAGAGCGGACGCGACTACTTCTACCGCTTCACGCTCGACGACGAACGCAGCGCGGTCGGCCGCGCCCGCACGCTGCCGGCGCCCGGCGCGCTGCAGCCGGTGCGGCTGGGCGTCGTCGGCTGCCAGCGCTACGAATACGCGCACTTCCATGCGCTGGCCGATCTGGCGCGCGACGCGCCGGACTTCGTCTACTGCTACGGCGATTTCATCTACGAGTACCGCAGCGCGTTGCGCGCCCAGGATCCGGGGCGCGTGGCGCGTGAACTGCCGATCGCCGTCGACGAATGCGTGTCGCTCGACGACTACCGGCTGCGCTATGCGATCTACCGGCTCGATACGAATCTGCAAGCCGCCGCGCGCTGTGCGCCGTGGATCGCGAGCTACGACGACCATGAAGTCGAGAACGGCTGGATCGCCGACCTGAAGCAGGACGAGCGCCCGAGCGAGGTGCTGCTGCTGCGCCGCGCCGCCGCACTGCAGGCCTGGTACGAGAACCAGCCGGTGCGGCGCAGCGCGCTGCCGCGCGGCCCGGATCTGCGCGCCTATCGGCGCTTCGAGGTCGGCGGCCTGATGCGCTTCTCGACGCTCGACACGCGGCTGTTCCGCAGCGGCCGCTTCTGTGACGGCAAGCTCACCAGCGCCTGCAGCCCGGCGGATGCCGATGCGCGCCACACGATGCTCGGCGCCGCGCAGGAGGCCTGGCTCGCCGACGGCCTGAAGGAACGCGCGGCCCCGGTGTGGACCGTGCTCGCCCAGCAGATCCTGATGGCCCAGGCGCATGCGGTGCCGAAGTCCGACAAGTGGGACCGCACGCCGCTCGCGCGCCAGCGGCTGATGGACCTGCTGGCCGACAGCCGGGCACCGAACCCGATCGTGCTGAGCGGCGATCTGCATTACGGCGTTGCCGCCGACCTCAAGCGTGACTGGCGCAACCTCGAGTCGCCAACGGTCGGCTCCGAGATCCTGGGCTACGCGGTGGGCTCGACCGCGCCGTCGGGCGCGAGCGATGCGTTCTTCGCGACGCTCAAGCAGGAGAACCCGCACATCAAGCTGGCGAGCCGCGAACGCGGCTGGACCCGGCACACCGTCGATACGAAGCGCTGGCGCGCCGAGTTCCGCGCGGTGGCCGAGCCGATGCGTGCGGAAAGCGCGGTCGAGACGGTGGCGGCGGTCAGCGTCGAGGCCGGGCGGCCGGGGCTGCGCGTCGAGTAGCCGGCCCGGCGAAGACCCGCGCCTGGCGCGGCCCGTGCTGCGGCTCTTAGCATGCGGCCGACGTCATCGAAGTACCGTTGCGCCATGCCGAGCCGCCGTGATCTGCTGTTGAGCCTCAGTTCGTTCGCCTTGCCTTGGGCCGGCGCCCGTGCCGACGATGTCGCGGGTTTTCGGCGCGCCGCCTTCGATGCGAAAACGCTGCCGCAGGCGATCAAGGCGCTCGGTCTCCAAGCGCCTCAGCCGAGCAAGGACGTCCAGCTGACCGCGCCCGACCTGTTCGAGGACGGCTCGGTCGTGCCGATCACCTTCGGCTGCGCGCTGCCCGGCGTGAAGGCGCTGCTCGTCGGCGTCGAGCGCAATCCGACCTGGCTCGCGGCATGGTTCGAGCCGGGCGACGCGATCGAGCCGAGCTTCGGCGTGCGCCTGAAGATGCAGGAGACCTCGCCGGTCGCGGCGCTCGTGGTGATGGCCGACGGCCGCGTGCTGACGGCGAGCAAGGAGGTGAAGATCACGCTCGGCGGCTGCGGCGGCGCGGCCGAGCCGGTGAGCTCGACCAAGGTCGAGCCGACGCTGATCCGCCTGAGCCCTGGCGCGAAGGCCCTGACGGTGCGCGCGCTGATGAAGCACGAGATGGAAAGCGGCCAGCGCAAGGACTCCGCCGGCCAGACGGTGCCTGCCTGGCACATCCAGCAGGTGGTCGCGCGCTTGAACGGCCAGCCGGTGCTGAACGCGCAGTGGGGCACTGCCGTCGCGAAGAACCCCTTCCTGCAATTCGCGCTGCGCGGCGCGAAGGCGGGCGACCGGCTCGCGCTCGCCTGGGCCGACAACCGCGGCGCGACCCGCGCCGACGAGGTCGCGGTCGCCGCGGCCTGACGGGCGGTTCAGGCCAGCGCGTCGGCCCAGATGTTCTTCGCCCAGCCCAGTGCGTAGCGCGCCTCGAGCGCCGAGCGCTCGGCCGAGACGCCGCCGGAGCCCGCGACCGGCTTGAAGGTCTTCTCCGCGGCGACGTACTCGTGGACGCTGGCGACGTGGATCACGCTGTCGTCGCCGACGAAGCTGTAGCAGGTGTTGTTGAGCATCGGCCGCGGGTTGACTTCCCAGCCCTTGAGCTCCGCGACGATCGCCGCGGCCGCGACCTTCGCGTGCGAGTTCGCCATGTGGCCCGACTTGGGCATGCCCGCGGCCAGCTGGATCGAATCGCCGACGACGTGGATGTCCTTCTGCGCTGTGCTCTCGAAGTCGAGCCAGTTCACGTTGACCCAGCGGTTGTTCGAGTTCGCGAGCCCGGCCTGCACCGCGATCGCGCCGGCGCGCATCGGCGGCAGCACGTTGGCGACGTCGGCCTGCACGTCGGCCTGCACTTCGAACTTGATGGTGCTGCGATCGGAAGAAGAGCGCGTGCCATCGACCGCGATCACCTTGTGTTGCGGCCGGAACTCGACCATGCCCGGGTAGAGCTCGGCCCAGGCCTTCTTGAACAGCGCGCCCTTCGAGGTGACGTCCGGGTTGGCGTCGAGGATCAGCACCTTCGACTTCGGCTTCGCGCGCTTGAAGTAGGCCGCCACCACGCTCGCGCGCTCGTAGGGCCCGGGCGGGCAGCGGTAGGGCGCTTCGGGCACGGTGATCGCGTAGACGCCGCCGTCGCGCATGGCCTCCAGCTGCTTCCACAGCGCGGCGGTCTCCGGCCCCGCCTTCCAAGCCTGCAGGATGCGCCCGCTGGCGTTCGCCTCGCGCAGGCCCTGCACGCTGTCGAACATCAAGTCCGCGCCGGGCGCGACGACGAGCTTGTCGTAGCGGATGCTCGCGCCGCCGGCGAGCGTGACGGTCTTCTTCTGCGCGTCGATGCTCGCGACGCGATCCCGCACGCGTTGCACGCCGTGCCGCGTCGTCAGGCCGTCGTAGGGGCTCGTCACGTCGGCGAGCGTGCGCTGGCCGCCGACGACGAGGTTCGAGATCGGGCAGGAGACGAAGGCCTCGGCCGGCTCGATCAGCACCACGTCGATGCTGTGCTCCGACAGCAACCGGACGTACTTGGCCGCGGTCGCGCCGCCGTAGCCGCCCCCGACGACGACCACCTTCGCGCTGGCCGGAACGCCCTTGCTGGAGGCGCAGCCGCCGAGCGCCGCGAGCGCTCCGCCGGTGGTCGCGATGCCTGCCAGGCTGCGGATCAGTTGTCTGCGTCGCATCGTGCTCTCCTTACTTCTGTGCCGCGAAGTAGGCGGCGAGGGCGGCGATCTGTTCCTCGCTGTAGCCCTTGGTCAGCTGGTGCATCACGGTGGCCGGGCGCCTGCCGTCGCGGAAGGCCTTCATCTGCTCGGTGAAGTAGGCCGCGTCGAGCCCGGCGAGCCGCGCCATCGATTCGCCCGGCACGGCCTTGCCGTCGGTGCCGTGGCAGTTGGCACAGGTGGCCGCGAGGCTGCGGGTCGCGAGCGCCTTCGCGTCCTGCGCCGCCGCCGGCACGGCGAGGGCGGCCAGCGCGAGCAGGGCTGCGACGACACCGGGGCTCGAATCCATCGTGATCTCCTCGTCCTTGCGACGGGCGCGATGGTGCCGACGCGATCCGGCATAAGCAAATGGGCAAGCCCGGTGGTCGGGGCGAACGGCGGAGGTTGGTGGCACGCACTTCGCTGTGCCGTGCAGGGCTTCGCCGCAATGCGCAGGCCGGCGGGCCGGCTCGTCGAGGATGCCTTCACGCAACGCATCCCGCGCTGCGCCCGTCGTCATCGGTACCAGGAACCCCCATGCCGCCACCGGTCCAGTCCGGTCCCTCGCCCGACCGCCGGCTCACGCGGTTCTCCGACGAATCGCGTCAGCACCGCGCCTGGCACGACGATGCCGCGCCCCCCGGCGAGAACCCGGACCCGATGCAGATGCTCGGGCTGCTGACGCTGATCCACGGCGCGATGCAGCCGCTGATGCGCATGCTTGCGACGCAAGCCGGCGACGGCCACGTCAGCCCGCCCCCCGGCGCACTCGCCGACCCGTTCGCCGGGCCGGACTCCGACTGGGCGGGCGGGGACGAGCCGTCCGACTCGGTCGCGCAAATGCTGCTGCTGCTACTGATGGAGTCGTTCGTCGACTCGCTCGGCGATCCCTTCGCCGGCGAAGCGCCTCAGGCGCCGGAGCCGGGAGCAGGCACCGACGCCGACTGAGCGGCGCGACGCCTTTCGTTTTCACCTTCTCAACCGCTTGATCAAGGAGGCTTGCCATGGTGGCTCCCGTCATGACCCAGAACCCCATGTGGACCCCGACGTACCGGCCCGAGATGTCGTACGTCGAGTCCAGCAACGATCCGCTCGCCAGCTCGGCGTCGCGCAATCCGTTGCAGCAGATCATGATGCTGATGTTCATCATGCAGTTCATGCAGCAGCTCCTGCAGATGCTGTCGCCGATGAACGACGCTCTCGGCGGCATGAACAACGGCAGTCCCATGGGCGGCGGCTCCGACCCGTTCGGCTTCGGTGGGCCCGGCGCGACCGGCTCCGACCCGTTCGGCTCGAGCGACCCGCTCGGCTGGAACAACACCGACAGCGCGGGCTACATGGACCAGGCCCCGGTCGGCGCCACCACCGGCAACTCCGGCCTCTTCGATGATTCCTCGGGCAGCGGGATGCCGCTCGAGATGATCATGCAGCTGCTCATGATGCTGATGATGCTGATGGGCAACAAGAATCCGTTCAGCGACGAAGAGCCCTCGGAAGGCTTCGGCGGTCCGGGCGGCGACTCGCCCGGCTTCGGCGGCCCCGGCGGCGGCGGGGGCAGCCCCGGCACGAAGCCGGGCGGCAGGCCGGGCGGCGGTGGCGGCAAGGGCGACTACGGCGATACCGGCGACACCAAGCGCGGCAAGAAGCCCAAGGGCGACGACGATGTCGGCGGCGGTACCCCGCCCGGGGGCGGCACGCCGCCCGGCGGCGACACCGGGCCGACCGACGGCCCGAAAGGCTCGGATCCCACGCGGCGCCCGCAGGCGCTGCCGCCGGCGACCGGCGAGGTCACCGTCAACGAGCCGATCGTCGTCAAGGCGGGCGAGACCTTCGACGGCGGCGGCAAGCTCTACAAGGCTGGCGCGTCGCTGGGCGATGGCGGCCAGGGCGAAGGCCAGAAGCCGGTGTTCATCCTCGAGAACGGCGCGAAGCTCAAGAACGTGCAGATCTCGGGTGCCGACGGCGTGCACACCTACGGCGATGCCCAGCTCGATGACGTGTGGTGGGCCGACGTCGGCGAGGACGCGCTGACGGTCAAGGAGGACGGCGACGTCGTCATCAACGGCGGCGGCGCGTTCAACGCCACCGACAAGATCTTCCAGCTCAATGCGGGCGGCAGCTTCACCGTCAACGGTTTCTACGCCGACACCTTCGGCAAGGCGATCCGCACCAACGGCGGACAGGAGATCAGCACCAACATCCAGATCAACAACAGCCGGTTCGTCAACGGCGACGAGTCGATCGTGCGCACCGACTCGAGCAGCGCTTACATCACCCTGAGCAACGTCGAGACCGACGGCTCCGAAAGCACGATGGTGCGCTCGCCGTACCAGCAGAACGTGCGGGGTTCGACGACGACCGCGTCCGGTGGCGTGCCGCCGATGCAGCCCGGCAGCGAGTGGAACCCCAACGAAGACGAGGAAGAGCCGGAAGAAGAGTGAGTTCGCCGGGCCGCCCGGCCCTTTCGCGAACCACGCCGCCGTGTCCGCACGGCGGCGTTTTCGTTGGTGCGTCGAACGTGCGTGGTGCCGAACGCCCGCGGGGCGCTCAGCCCTTGATCCAGCGGTAGTCGCCCGAGCACACGCCTTCGAACATCTCGTCGTTGGTGTTGAGGATCGTGTTCTTCCAGTAGCGGCCGTGCTCGACGTAGTGGCTGATGACCTCGGCCAAGTGCTGACCGTCCACGTTCTGCACCATCACCAGCCGCACGATCAGCAGCACGCTGCCGGTGTCGGCGTCCATGCCCAGGTGCGCCTGGTCCTGGGCATACACCGAGAGGTTCGCCTCCAGCATCATTCGCCAGATCGCGAGCGAGCGCCCGGCCGGCACGACGCCGAAGACGAAGTTCATGTAGATCGCGCTGGGATCCGTCTCGTAGTTGAGCAGCTGGATCTCGTAGCCCTCAACCTCGAGCGCGCCGCGCTCGACGATCGCCCGCGTGTCGGGCAGCCCGACCGCTTCGCAGGTCTCGCGGATCAGTTCCTGATAGCGCTGGTGGTTCATCGCAGTGAATGCGCTGCGCGCCCCGGCGCAGCCGGGCGCTTCAGGTTTCTTCGCCTTCGTGCGGCTTTGCGAGCTGCCGTGTGCTGGACTCGACGAACTGGATGCGCGCGCGCGTCGTCTCGCGCGCGGCCGAGGTGCGCGGCCGGTTCGCGTGCAGCAGGATCAGCGGCAGCAGCGCGTTGTGGACGCGCTGCTTGTCGGTAAGGTCGCCGTCGGCCGACTCCGGCCGGCCCGGGCGCAGCGTGAGCAGCAGGTCCTGCACCGCTGAGAGGTTCCACAGCACGCCGGGGCGCGGGTCGGAGCCAAGGTAGGCGTGCAGGGCCGCACGGCTGACTTGCGAGGGCGTGGCGCCCGCGTCGATCGAGTCGACCCGCTCGGCGTTCCACAACAGCACGCTGGCCAGCGCGCGCTCGCGCTCGCCGGCGCGCCGGCTCGCCGGGTCGGTGCCCCACAGCGTCTGTGAGCCCGGCACGTTTTCGCTGAGCAGCGCGAGCTGGGTGGCCATGAATTCCATCACCGGTCGCTGCGCGGCGAAGAGCGGCACCCGCGCCGGCGTGCCGGCGCCCGGCCCCGGTGCGGGCCGCCCGGCCGCGCGCGACCTCGAGGCGGCGCCGGCGTCGGGCCTGCCGTCGGCCTTGGCGCGGGCGGCCGACGCATCCGGCGCGTGGTCCGGCCGCGGCGGATGGCCCTGTTGCGGGTGCCGCGAGCCACCGCCCTGGCCGCCGCCGCCGTCTTCGTCGTGCTGGCCGTCGTCGTCGCCGCGGCCCTGGCGCGCGGCCACGGCGGACACGTAGCGCGGCGGCGCGGCAGCGCCGCTGTCGCCGAGCGCGCCCGCGTCGGCATCGTGCTGCGGGGCCTCGCGCGCGGTCGAGCGCTGCGCGGCCGCGCCGGCGGATTCCGGCATCGCGGGCGCCGGCGCCTGCGGTGCCTGCGGCGCCGGGCGCACCTTGAGCGAGGTCTGCATCGAAAGCGGCATCGTCGGCGTCGCGTTCTTCGGCGGCGGCTCGCGGAACTGCAGGCCGTTGAACAGGCCGGTGCGCGGTGCCGCTTGCGGCGCCGGGGCCTCGTGCGCCGTGATGCGGGCCTTGTCGGCCGGCGAGGATCCGCCCAGGGGTTTCACTTGAACATCGCCTCGAACAGGCGCTCCGTGTAGGTGAGCAGGGTGCTGGCGCCCCAGGGGGCGGCGAGCAGCACGACGACGGTGACGCACAACAGCTTGATGCCCTGCGAGATGCTCTGGTCCTGCAGCGACGTGACGGCCTGGAAGAAGGCCACCGCCAGCCCGACGATCGACGAGACCAGCACCGCCGGCAGCGACAGGATGACGCACAGGATCAGCGCCTCCGAAGTGAACTGCACGACCTGATCGAAGCCCATGGCGATGCTTCCGGCGTCTCAGCGGTAGGTCAGCACGAGCCCGTGCACCAGCTTCGGCCAGCCGTCGAGCACCACGAACAGCAGCAGCTTGAACGGGATCGCGACGTTCGTCGGCGTCACCTGGTTCAGGCCCATCGACAGCAGCACGTTGGCGATCACCAGGTCGATGATCGTGAAGCACAGGTACAGCAGGAAGCCGATCGTGAAGGCGGCGGACAGCTCGGTGAGCAGGAAGGCCGGCGCGAGCACGAGGAAATCGTCGGCCTTGACGTTCTGCGCGTACTCGGGCGGCCAGATCGCGGCGGCCGACTTGAGGAAGAAGGTCTTCTCGCGCTCGTTCGCGTGCTTGTCGAGGAAGCCGCGGAACGGTTCGTAGGCGGCCTGCGCGGCCTGGATCAGCGACTGCGCCGACGACTGGCCGCTGCTTTGCTTGCCCGCGAAGCTCATGCGGTCGGCCGCCTCCATGAGGATCGGCGCCATGATGTAGCAGCTGAGGATGATCGCCGCGCCGTTGAGCACCATGTTCGGCGGCACCTGCTGCACGCCGAGCGCGTTGCGCAGCAGGCCGAGCACGACGACGATCTTCGTGTAGGAGGTGACCACCATCGCGGCGAAGGGCAGGATGCCCAGGCCGACGATCACCAGGAACAGCGAAACCGGATCGACTTCAAAGCCCGGCATGGCCGTTCCAGTGCATTCGCTCGATGCGCACGCCCAGGTGCTCGCCGATCGCCACGAGCTGGCCCACGCCGACGTGCTGGCCCTGGCAGACGATGCGCACCGGCGCATGCGCCAGCGGCACGTCCATCGCGATCACGCAGCCGCTGGCCATGCCCGAGAGCTCGTCGAGCGTGAGCCGGGCGGTGTCGATCTCGAAGGCGACGGGGACCTGCAGGTCGGCGAGCGTGGCGGTCATCGTGGGGTTCTCCGTGGAGGGTTGGGCGTCGTCGTCGCGCAGTTGCGGGGCGGCGGCGAGCCGCAGCGAAAGGGCGTCCCAGTCGAGCTCGGCCGGCGCGGCCAGGCAGGTGCCGCAGCCGGCGAGCCACCAAGCCGGCTGCGTGGCGGTGCGGCCGACGATCACCAGGTCGCCCGCGCCGAGCGTGCGCAGCGCCGCGAGCGCGTAAGGTCGGCTCGACAGCCGCAGCCGGCCCGGCAGGCGCAGCGCGCCGAGCGCCGCCAGCGCCGCGGCACCGTCCGAGCGCATCGCGGCCGCGACGTGCAGCGCGAGGCCGGGGTCGATCGCGCCGAGCCGGATCTGCCGCTCGTTGACGTGCAGCACCGCAAGCGGCCACGGCGAGGGCTCGGTCTCGACCTGCGTGACCGACGCCACCTCCAGGCCCGGCAGGGCTCCGGGGCGCGGCAGCACCTTGTGCAGCAGCGTCTCGAAGATCAGCGCGGCGACCTGGTCGCCGCCCGGCGTCTGCAGCCACGATTCGATGCTCGCCAGCGGCCCCCACTGCGTCGTGTCGACGAAGCCGTGCGTGCTGCCGGCGTCGCAGCGCAGCTCGACCGCGAGGCCGCGGCGGCTGTCGTCGGCGGTGCCGTCGCGCTGCTCGATGCGCAGGCTCGCTTCGGCGAAGACTTCCCTGAGCCACGGCTCGAAGCGGCGGTCGAACACCGTGCGGTGCAGCGCCGCGATGTCGGCCGGCATCGACGGCAACAGGCCGGCGAGCGACGCGACGTCGCCGGTGTGCGCTGCGAGCGTGCTGCCGCGTGAGGGGAAGGTCATGCGATCTCCAGGTCGATCTGCCGCCGGTCACCGAGCTCCTTCTGCAGCGAGCGCACGAGATCCTGAGCGTGCGTGGACAGTAGGCGATGGCTCTCGGGCGAGTGGGTCGCGAACCGAAGCGACATCCAATGCGGCGAAACCTCGATGCGCAGGCAGGAGTCGGGCAGCACGACCGGGTCGGCCGGCAGCGTCACCGTCCAGCCTTCGGCGGTCGGCGAGGCGCGGTGGTGCAGCGAGGCGAGCACGCCGACCATCGCGCGCGTCCAGTCGTCCGGCTCGTCGCCTTGCGCGTCGTCGCTGCCGGCGTCGCCGCCTTGCGTCTGCGGCGCCTGCTGCATCGGCGCGAGCGGCAGGGCCATCGGGCCGGCGGGGACGGTCGGCGCGTCGCCGATCGCCTCGGGCGGGCCAGCCGGCTCGTCGCGAGCGCGCGTCGATGCCGTCTCGAGCGGCTCGGCCGGCACCGGCAGCGACGGCACGAGTTCGCGCGACCCGGCCGCCTCGCCCGGGCGCGCGGCGCGCAGGCCGGGCCCGTCGTGCGTGCTGCCCGTGGCCGGTGCCGGCGGGGCCGAGCCGGCCTCGGCATGGCGCGGCGCGGCCGTCGCGGCGGGGGCTGGCTCGCGTCGCGCGATGACGGCCTCGGCCGCTCGCTCGGCTGCGCGGCCCGGATCGCCGGGGTGCTGCTCGCCGGCGCGGGCCTCGGGCCGCGGCTCGTCGGGCCGTGGCTCGTCGGGCTGCGGCGACGCCGCGGCCTGGGCACGCGCCTCGTTCGCCGCGGCAGCCGAGGCCGCGGCCGCGGCAGCTGCCTCGACGGCCGCGCGCGACTTCTCGTCGTCCTCGCCGTCGGCGCGCTTGCGGTCGCGCTCGCGATCGACGCGCCGCTGCACCGCCAGCACCTCGGCGAAACGGCGCGCGAGCAGCGACTGCGCATCGTCGTCGGCGGGCGGCGGTGCCGCGCCGGCGGCACCGACGGCGTTCGCCGGGGCGGTCGATCCGACCAGGATCACCAAGGGTCGCCGAGCCTGCATTGCCTGCCTCCGGTCACAAGCTCACGCGGCCCAGCGGCCGCAGTTCCACCAGGCTGCCGAGCTCCTGGAACGAATAGACGCCGAGCCAGCTGACGCGGGCCTCGACCATCTTCTTGACGTAGCGGCGGATGTCCATCGAGGTCACGACCGCGACGCCGGTGCGCCGCTGCTCGCCGACCATGCGCATGATGTTGTCGACGATGGTCTGCGCGGCGTCGGGCGGGATCGCGAGGAAGCTGCCGGCCGGCGTCGACTTGATCGACTGGCGGATCGCCTGCTCGACCTGCGGCTCGAGCAGCACCGCCTGCACGAAGCCGGCACCGCCGGCGGCCTCGAACGCGAGGTAGCGGCCGAGGTCGCCGCGCACGTACTCGGTCAGCACGACCAGGTCCTTTTCCTTGGGGCCCCAGGCGATCAGGCTCTCGAAGATGCTGCGCAGGTTGCGCACCGGCACCTGTTCCTCGAGCAGGCGGCGCAGCACCTCGGCGATGCGCTGCGCGGGCAGGATCTTCTGGACTTCGGTGACGAGGCCGGGGTAGTCGGTCGTCGCGCGCTCCAGCACCCACTGCACCTCCTGCACGCCCATGAACAGGTGCGCGTTCTTGCGCAGCACCGTCATCACCTGGCGCGCCAGCACGACCTCGAGCGAGAGCACGCCCTCGGCGCCGCCTTCGGGCACCGCCTCGGGCGTGACCCAGGCCGACTGCGGCCGGTCGAACAGCGGGCCGTGCTTCTGCGCGCCGGCCATCAGCGGGGACTGCGGATCGTCGACATAGAACAGGCGGCCCGGCACCTTGATCTCGCCGGTCGGCACGTCGTTGAGCAGCACGTCGAAGCTGTAGTCGGTCATCGCGGCGGAGACCCACATCGCCATGCCGGGGAAGGGCAGGCCGAGCAGCTCCTGCAGCTTCTGCCGCTCGGCGGTCAGCGCCTCGTCGAGCGCGTCGGCGTGCAGCAGCTGGCCGAGCGGTTTGGACATGCGGATCGCCAGCGGCTTCGCGAACATCGGCGGCTCGGTGCGGATCGACGGCGGGTCGCCCTTGGCGCCGTCGCGCTGCAGCGCGGTCAGCGGCTTGGACAGCACCACCTGCTCCTGCTTGCGGCGGCGCTTGTCGAGCACGTAGCCGGCGGCCGCGAGGCCCGCGGCGAGCAGCATGAACTGCATCCAGGGGAAGCCCGGCACCAGACCGAAGGCCGCCACCAGACCGGCGGCGAGGTACATCGCGCGCGCGTTGCCGGTGATCTGCGCACTGATGTCCTGGCCTAGCGACTTCGGCTTCTTCTCGTTGTCGTCGGCCACGCGGGTGATGAGCACGCCGGCGGCCACGCAGATGAACAGCGACGGGATCTGCGACACCATCGCGTCGCCGATCGACAGCACCGCGAAGCGGTTCGCCGCCTCGCCGCTGGTCATGCCGTGGTACATGACGCCGACGACGATGCCGGCCACCAGGTTGACCAGCGTGATCAGCAGGCCCGCGATGGTGTCGCCCTTGACGAACTTCATCGCGCCGTCCATGCCACCGTGCATCTGGCTTTCCATCGCCAGCAGCGCGCGCTTGCGGCGCGCTTCCTCGCCGGTGAGGTGGCCGGCGCGCAGGTCGGCGTCGATGCTCATCTGCTTGCCCGGCATCGCGTCGAGCGTGAAGCGCGCACCGACCTCGGCCACGCGCTCCGAGCCCTTCGAGATCACGATGAACTGCACGATCGTGACGATCGCGAACACCACGATGCCGACGACCAGGTTGCCGCCGACGACCAGCTCGCCGAAGCTTTCGATCAGGTGCCCCGCGTCGGCATACAGCAGGATCGCCTTGGTCGAGGCGATGTTCAGCGACAGCCGGAACAGCGTCGTGAACAGCAGGATCGACGGGAAGGTCGACAGCGCGATCGCGTTCGGGATGAACAGCGTCGTCATCAGCAGCAGCACGCTGATCGCGATGTTGATCGCCAGCAGCGTGTCGATCAGGAAGATCGGCAGCGGCAGGATCATCAGGGCGATGATCGCGACGACCAGCAGCGCCATCGCCGCGTCGTTGACCAGCGTCGGATTCATCTTGAAGGCCATGGCGGCGTCCTCGCTTTCAAGCGCCCGTGTCAGTGCGGCGGCTGCGCGGCGGGCGCGCCCTTGCCGCCCACCGAGCGCACCACCATCACCCAGCGCAGCACCGCGGCCACCGCCTCGAACAGCGACTCGGGCACCGCGTCGTTGATCTCCAGCTTGTGCAGCGCGCGCGCCAGCGGCGGGTCCTGCACTTGCGGGATGCCGTGCTCCTCGGCGATGCGGCGGATGCGCATCGCCTCGCCATCCACGCCCTTGGCGACGACGATCGGCAGCGGCGTCTCGCCCGCCTCGTAGCGCAGCGCGACCGCGTAGTGCGTCGGGTTGGTGACCACCACCGATGCGCCCGGGACCGTGCGCTCCGGCGGCGACTCGATCATTTCCTGCGCGATCTGCTTGCGCTTGCCCTTCAACTCCGGGTCGCCTTCGGCGTCCTTGTGCTCGCGCTTGATCTCGTCCTTCGTCATGCGCTGGTCCTTCAGGAACAGCCACTTCTGGATGCCGTAGTCGACCGGGCCGATCACGATGAAAAGGATCACCGAGGCGAACATCAGCTTGAGGATCGCCTCCCATGCGATGCGGCCGATCGACACCGGATCGACGTAGGACGAGCCGACCAGCAGCGGCGTCAGGTCGCGGATCAAGATCCACAGCACCCAGCCGAGCACGATCGCCTTGACGACCGACTTGCCCAGCTCGACCAGCGACTTCACCGACACCATGTTCTTCAGGTTGTCGGCCGGGTTGAGCTTCTCGAACTTGAGCGACACCGCCTCGAACGAGAGCAGCACGCCCGTCTGGCCCATGTTGGCGAGCACGCCCAGCAGCACCGAGCAGGCGACGAACGGAAGGATCGCCATCGCGGTGTCGGCGAGGAGCTGCAGCATCACGGCGTACAGGTGCACGAAGTCGCCGCCGACGACCTTCGGCACCTCGCTGAAGCTGCGTTCGAAGATCGCGCCCAGGCGGTCCCAGGTCATCGACGCGCTGGCCGACAGCAGCAGCACCATGCCGCCCGAGCTGATCGCCATCGCCAGGTCCTGGCTCTTGGCGACCTGCCCCTGCTTGCGGGCGTCCTGCAGCTTCTTGTCGGTCGGCTCTTCGGTCTTCTCGTCAGACACGGGCCGGCTCCCCGGCCGGCGCCGGCGCGCGCGCGGCGCTTGCAAGCGAGCGGCCCAGCGTGAGCATGTCGTGCGAGCGGCCGTAGGCCCACACGAGCCGCGGCATGCGGCCCCACGGTTCGAAGCCCATGCTTTCGAACAGGCTGAGGCTGGGTTGGTTGTCGTGCCAGATCAGTGCGAACAGCGTGTCGATGCCGAGCGCCGGCGCCTGCTCGATCGCATGCTCGACCAGGCCGCGCCCTACGCCGCTGCGGCGCGCCTGCGCGCTGACGAACAGGCCGATCTCCGCGCAGTGCGTGAAGCCGGTGCGGCCCCACTGGCCGTAGAAGCTGAGCCAGCCGACGACGCCGCCGTGGCGCTCCATCACCCACGCGGGGCATCGCGTCGAACGGTGGGAGTCGAGCCAGGCGCGCGCCTGCGCATCGCTCAGGTACGGCACGTGGCTGCTGGCCATCGGGCGCCTCGCATCTTCGGCGCGCCGCGGCGGGACGGGCAGGGCGCGCTGGTCGTCGATCCACTCGTTGTAGATACGCGCCATCGGCGGCGCGTCGGCGAGTACGGCCGCACGAACCTCCTGCGGCGCGGAGGCGAAATCGATGCTGGGCTGGAAGGCGTTCATGGACCGGGCAACGGTTGCAGCGGGCGCCACCGCCCGACCCGCGCAAGTTACGAGCGCCGCCGCCTGCCACCAGTGGGCGCCGCGAAGCGCGCGGCGTGTTTGCGAAGCGGCAAACGCGGCCGGCCGCAGGTGGCGGCATGCGGGCGCTCCACTTCGTTCGGCGAAGCTGTCCTTCGCCGCAGCGGTGCCTGCGGCTTCCGCCCGCCCCTAGCCTCGTGACCGCGAAACGGCTTTGTGCGTTCGTCGAACGTGGCCGTCTCGAGGAGTGAACGATGGACGGCATCGGCAGGTATGCGGGTTTTGCTGCTGAAGAAGCGGCACGGGCGTATGGAAATCTGAATGACGAGATCCCGGACGCGGAAGGACAGGGGCACATCCTCAACTCGTTGAGGAAGCAGACCCTCAGCAACAGCGAGGATGGGCTCAGCACTCTTTCGAGCCTCACCAAGCAAGGTCTGGGGAACCAGGCCCTCATCGGCAAGTACGGCGAGACGGCGTCCGAGGTCGGTCAGCAGCAGATCGCGGACAACATGAACCGCAGCATGTTCCAGCAAGCGAACTTCTCGATCCTGAAGCGGATCGCCACCGACTCCGCTTCCGCGATGGCCGTCCTGACGAAGGGTGGCGACGCGATCAAGGACATCGTGAGCCGCTGATGGGCCGATGAGCGCCGACTTTCATTGAGACGCCTGATCGGGCCAACGGGTCCGAAGGCTTCAACCCAACCCGCGCTCGTCGCACCAACGGTGCGATGACCGTCGCATATCGCGAGGGCCAAGATGAACACGCAAGCCACGACGACGACCCAAGAATCCAAGACCACCAGCCGCACCGAGACCACGCGCATCGATCCGGTCACGGAGGCCGCACTGCAGCTGCAGTTCACGTCGCTGCTGCAGGCGTCGACCGTGCAGACCTGGAACCCGAACGGCGGCGACGACGAAGACGAGGAAGAGAACTAGGCCGCGTCGCCGCCGAAGGCCGGCGCCCATGGACTCCCGCTATGCGCCGGCGCGCGGCATCGCGCCGCTCGACGCGACCGAGCGTGCCGAGCAGCGCTGGGAGGCCGTGGCCGAGGCGCCGGTGCCGGCCGCGCCGCCGGTCGCGCCGAAGGCCCAGGCCGTACCGGCGCTCGACACGGCGCTGCCGAGCCGGCTGCGCGCGGTCGACGAAGGCGAGGTTTCTCAGCGGCTCGAGCAGCATCTCGCGCAGACGCAAAGGCGCGTGATCGACCTGCTGAGGGAGGTCGGCGAGGCAGAGGAAGCCGATGACGACGCCGAGCACGCCGGCGCGCGCCCCGCCCGCAGCCGCGGGCCGTGGCGCGCTGCGCGCGCGACGCCGGGCCCGGTGGTCACGACCACGCTCGCAAGCGTCGCGCAGCCGGCGCGCGAGCTGGTCACGATGCTCGAGGAGCTCGACCGCGAGCCGGCCGCCGTCGACGCGCATCCGGCGCCGGCGCCGACGCCTGCGACGGTGGTGGTGCCGAGCCCTGCCGCGAACGCGAACGCGCAGGCGGGCGCGTCGGCCGGCGCGAACGGCGTCGCCGTCGCGAGCCGGCGCGACACGCCAGGCCTCGCGTCGAACACGGAGGCGCGTTCGCGCGGCGCCGCCGGCACACGGCCGGTCAAGGCGCTCGAGGCGAGTGCGACGGCCGAGCAGCATCTGAAACGCCATCGCGTGCGTACCGAGCGTCGCGCGCTGCGCTTGAGCCTGGGCATCGCGTTGGTCGCCGGCCTCGCCGCGTTCGTGTTCGCGTTGTTCGCGCGCAGCGAGTTGAATTCGCTGCAGATCGGCGTGTCGCCGTCGGCCTGGCGCTGGCAAGGCAACGGCGATGCCGCGGTGGGCAACGCCGTGTGGCGCGTTCCACCGTCGAACGATGTCGACACCGTGACAACGCGGCGATGAAGCGGCTCGAAGCGCACCCGTCGACATGGGGCTACATCGGGATCGAATGCAAATGCAACCACTTCATAGCGCTGGTCTCATGCAGGCATAACTACCTCGCGGTCTCGCCATGAACATCGCCTGTCTCACTTCCACGCAAACCGCGGCCACGGCCATCGGCGCCCACCTCGCGCTGGCCGGCATGGACGTGCGTCACTGCGACGATCTCAACGCCCTGCTGCACGCGGTACGGCAGGGCTTCCTGCACGCCGTCGTGGTCGAGCCGGCGGAGGAACAGATCGACGACTGGCTCGCCATCCTGTGCGAGCGGCTGCCGCGCGAGGTGCCGGTGGTGGTGGTGTCGATGCAGATGGATGCGCGCACCGCGGCCCGCGCGTTCGCCGGCGGCGCCTGCGATTACCTGCCGCTCGCTCAGGTGGCGGACCTGCCGCTGCGGCTGACGGCGCACTGCGCGGCGCGGCGCCTGCGGCAATCGAACGTGCTCGAACTCGGCGGCTTCGTGCTTCGCCGCGACACGATGAGCGTGCGCCGCGACGGCGTTGACGTGCTCCTGACACCGCGCGAATTCGCGCTCGCATGGGCCTTGTTCTCGTCGGCGGGCAACGTGGTCAGCCTGTCGCGCATCGCAGCGCAGGTGTGGGGCCGCGACATCGACATCAGCAAGCGCACGATCGAGCAGCACATGTACAAGCTGCGCACCAAGCTCGGCATCGGCAACCGGCCCGGCTCGCGCATCCAGGCGGTCTACGGCGTGGGCTACCGGCTCGAGATCGACGAGCACTGCGGCGTGGCAGCTCCGGCAGGGCTCACGGCGCGTCGCCGCGCCGACGCTTCCGCGTACTCGCGGCCCGCGTAGCTGCGGTTGCTGGCCGCGGCATCGAGCTGTCGTGGCATCCGCTTCGAAAGCTCGACGCAGGCCGAATCGATCGCCCGCATGTGTATCGACATGTTCAATGTGGGCGCCGCCCTCTCGACGTGCCCGGGTGCGTGTCGGCACCTTCGGGCACGCCGATGAAGGGCGTCACGCGCACCGCTACGAAGCACCCGGGATCGCGCCGGCCCCGTCCTGAACACCGCTGCTCCAGGACGGCTCGATGCCCCGTGCAGCGGCCATGCATCGGCACACCTCGATCGCTTCGGCATCGGCCGCGTCGTGTGCGCGGGCGGCTGCAAGGCGGATCAGATCGTCCACCAGAGCCGGCGGCCCGCCGCCTTCGAGAGGCGCGCACGCGGCCGCATCGATCGACGCCTGCAAGGCGCGGCATGCATCGGCCAGCACGAGCGGCGGCGCCGGTTCGACCTGCGCGTTCCACAGCTCGGAGCGCGCGCCGTGACGCTTCTTCACCATGCGGCGCTGCTGCAGCAGGTCGAGGGCGATGCGCACCGCATCGCGGCTGATGCCGAGCGTGGCGGCCAACTGCCGTTCGGCCGGCAGCTTGTCGCCGCTGCGAAGCACGCCGAGCCGCACCAACTCGGTGAAGGCATCGGCAACGCGGTAGGCGCGCGCGTCGGGTGTGCGCGTCGCGGGTTTCGACATGGCGTCGGAAGCGCAGCTTCTCGCCGCGTACCAAAGCGGGACAACACGATCGTGGCTGGAGATGTCGAAAACAAACATACGGCCTCCTTTGCCTGCCTTGTGCAACGAGGCCCCTCGAAGTGACAGTGCGCCGCCCGCTGCGGCGCACGAACTCCCCGATTCCCGGGGGAAACCCCGTGCATCGGTCCGCTTGTGCATATTCGGATTCGACGGCCTTCAACACACTGGACTTCGCTTCGACGTCCGCGAACTTCTTCGGGTCGTGCGCATCGACTTCCGCGAATGCCGAGCCGTCTGGAAACCCTCTTTCGCGAACACCGCCAATGGCTGCTCGACCGCGTGCGCCGACGCACCGAGTCCGTAGCGAGTGCCGAGGACGTGGTGAGCGAAACCTTCCTGCGGGTGGCGACCTACCGCTCGCTGGACGAAGTGCGCGAGCCACGCGCACTGCTCACGACACTGGCCAAACGCGTCGTCTTCGAGCTCTGGCGGCGCCGCGACCTGGAGCGCGCCTATCTGGAGGAACTGGCGACCGCCGAAGTCGCGACCTACCCGTCGCCGGAGGAAAGGCTGTCGATGGTCGAGGCGCTGAACGCGGTGGAGACCGCGCTCGACCGGCTGTCGCCCAAGGCCCGCCAAGCCTTCCTGTACTGTCAACTGAGCGACATGACCTATGCCGAGATCGGCGAGCGGCTGAACGTCTCGGCAAGCATGGTGCGGCAGTACGTGGCGCAGGCGATGGCGGCGCTGGTGAAGGTTTCCGAGCCGGAAGGGCCCTCTTCGTGAGCGGCCCGGCCTCGGCGCTCGACACGGCGATGCGGGCGGCCGCGATGCGGCAAGCGGTCGATTGGGCCGTGCGGCTGCGCGGCGAGGACGCCAGCGCCGCGGACCGCGCGGCCTTCGAAGCCTGGCGCGCCGCGGACGCGCGGCACGAGGCCGCCTACCAGGAGGTGCTGCGTTCGCTCAAGCCGCTGGCGACGCTGCGTGCGGGCGGCTGTTCGCCTGCGATGGTGCAGGCGGTGACGCGGCGCGCGCGCGTGAGTGCGACGCGCCGAGGCGCTCTCGCCCTCGGCATCTTCGGTGCGACGGCCGGCCTTGGCGGCGTGCTCGGCTGGCGCCGCGCCGACGACGCCGGCCTGTTCGCCGACGCGCGCACCGGCACCGGCGAACGCCGCACGCTCGCCTCGGCCACGAGCCCGGGCTCCTTGCTGCTGGATGCGCATACCGCGCTCGATCCCATCGGCCCGCGCGTCGCGCGGCTGTTCGACGGTCGCCTGATGGTCGGCATCGACCGCGTCGAAGGCCTGCCCTGGCGGCTGCTCACGCCGGTGGCCGAGGTCGTCGCCAACGGTGCGCGGGCGTCGATCGAGCTGCGCGGCCGGGTCCTGCGCGTCGCGGCGCTCGAGGGCGCGGTGGCGCTGGGCCGGCGCGACGGCCCAGCGGCCGAGGTGTCGGCCGGACGCGCGGTGGTGCTCGCCGACGGCGAATTGCAGTCGATGCCGGTGAGCGTGAACGACACGCTGTGGACGCGCGGGCTGGTCCAGCTCGACAACGAGCCGCTTGCGCGGCTGGTCGCCGCGCTGCAGCCCTACCGTGCGGGGGTGCTGCGCGCCGACGAGCGCGCGGGCGCCTTGCGGCTGAGCGGCGTGTTCTCGCTCGACGACACCGAGGCCACGCTGCGCGCGGTGGCCCGCACGCTGCCGGTCGAGGTGACGCGCCGCACGGACTACTGGGTCACGATCTCGGCGGCCTGATCACAGGCCGGGCCGGGTTAGAAGCGCACGCGCACGCCGAGCGAGTACCAGCGCGGCGGGCCGATCGGCACGAAGGTGCTCGCGGCGTAGTTGCCGTAGACGCGGCGGTCGGTCAGGTTGTAGACCGAGCCGGTCAGGTCCCAGCCGTCGAACTCGCGCTTGATCGAGAGGTCCAGGGTCGCCGCGCCGGGCAGGCGGATCGCCGAGCGATCGTTCGGGTCCGTCGTGTCGCGCGCGGTGACCCAGCGCGACGAGGTGGCGAGCAGGCCGAAGCCGACGCTGGTGCGCGCCAGCCCGTGCGCGTCGAGCCGGTACTGCGCGAGCAGCCGCAGGGCCCGCGAAGGCACGCCACTGCCGTCGGCCTGGTAGGTCTCGGCGAAGATGTTGAAGGCGGTCTCGCGCGAGCGCATCAAGCTCAGGCCGATGCTCGCGTCGAGCGCCGCCGTGACGCGGCCCACGTACTCGATCTCGAGTCCGCGCGTCACGCGCCCCGGCAGGCCGGTGCTCAGCTCGTCGAGCTCGACGTCCTCGCGCTGTTCGAAGGTGTTGAGGTCGAGCACCTCCAGCTCGAACAGCTCGACGCCGAACAGTGCGCGGTCCTCTTGCAGCGCCCATTTCGCGCCGATCTGGTGCTGGCGGATGCGCGGCAGCAGCACGGCTTCGTCGTCGCTGGCGCGGTAGCTCGCCTCGTAGGTGCGCTGGGTGCCGGCGTAGACCGTGGCGCTCGGCGCGACGCGCAGGCCGATGCCGACGTCGCCGCTGGTGCGTCGCGGCGCGCGACTGCTCACGTACTCGTCGTCCTCGAAGCGCGACGACTGCCGGAACTCCCCGCGCCGCAGCGCCAGGCGCAGCTCGAGCGGCCCCCATGACGCTTGGTCCTGCATCAACACGCCCCAATGCCGTACGCGGCTGCCGGGGGAGCCGTCGCCAATTTCGCTCACCAGCAGGTAGGCCGGGTCGAGCGTGTCCACGCCAGGGACGAACGGCGCGTCGAAGGGATAGAACCATTGGCCCCGCAGCAGGAGGTCGTCGACCGACCAGCGGTCCTTGTCGACGGCGAACAGCAGCCGGTGCTCGACCGGGCCGGTGGCCGCGTTGCCCGCCAGGCTCCACTGCATGCTCTCCAGCCGCGTGCGCGAGCGCACCTCGTCGAACGAGGGTTCCTCGAACCCGAAGATGCTCAGGCGCGTCTGGATCGTCGTCGACCGCGTCGTCTCGCGGCGCAGCAGGAAGGTCGTGCGCCAGTCGGGCGACAGGCGCCAGCGCAGGTCGACATCCACCAGTGCCGTCTTCAGGGACAGCCCGTCTCCGCGCGACGGCGGCACCAGGCGGCCCGGCCTGAAGCTTTCGACGTCGGGCGCGTTCTCCTCGCCGTAGTCCGCCTGGAAAGTGGTCGTCGCCGCGGGCGGCGCGGTCTTGCGCTGCTCGCCGAGCAGCGTGAGCGTCGCGTCGAGCGGGCCTTCGCGCAGCCGCAGCGCGCCGAGCCCGCCGCGCGCCCAGTCGGGCTTGTAGCCGCCTTCGGTCTCGCCGCTGCGCTTGCCGTAGCCGGCGACGCGCCAGCTCAGGCCCTGGCTGCCGCCGGAGGCGAGATCGAAGGCGCCCGAGACGGTGCCGCCGTCGCGCGAGGCGAGCGTCGTCGCGACCTCGGCCACGCGGCCGCCGCCGGGGCGCTTGAGTTCGGCGTTGATCACGCCGCCGCGGCCGCCCTCGGCCGCCGGGCCGCTGATCGCGCCGTTCGGGCCGCGCGCGACCTCGATGCGTTCGAGCAGCTGGCTCTCCACCGTGCCCGGCTGGCGCAGCGTGCGAACGCCCGAGATCTGCATCTGGGCCGGCAGCCCGCGCACGTGCAGCGGTGCGTCGACGAACAACGAGCCTATTTCGTTCGACGGCGCATCCACGCCGATCACGCTGCCCAGCGCCTGCGCGACCGACGGGTTGCCTTGCAGCGTCAGCGCGTCGCGCGTCAGCACGAAGACCGACTGCGGCAGGTCGAGCATCGCGGTCTCGGTGCGCGTGCCCGACTGCGCGCTCTGCGGCGCCAGCCCCTCGCGTGCGGTCGGCGCCTGCGAGGACTCGACCAGCACCCGGTCGAGCAGCAGCAACGGGCTCGCCGCAAGCGCCGCCGGCGGCAGCGCGACGGCGGCGGTGGGCATCAGGTCGACGTGGCGGATCGCGATCGTGCGATCACCTTCGGCCTCGGCGGTGAGGCCGCTGTCCTGCAGCACCACCGCCAGCGCGCTCAGCGCGCTGTGGCAGCCGCGCACCGCGCTCGCCTGCCGCTCGCCGACCAGCGCCGGGGGAAACGACAGCACCGCGCCGAACTCGAGGCCCAGCGCGATCAGGCTGCGCGGCATCGGCTGCGCCGGCATGTCGAGGTGGCGAAGCGGCGGCGCGCAATCCGCGGCCGCCGCGGCAGGCGGCAACGTCGCGAGTGCGCCGAGCGCGCCGGCAAGCGCGAGCGCGCGCGATCGGCGGCGACGCGAGGGCGCCGACCCGCGCGGGTCGGCCAGGAAGGTTTCGGACATGACAGCAGGCATCGAGGAGGCGGTGCCGTTATCGACGCTGCAGCGCGCGAAAGCATGCCCTGCATCACGTGGTGCGGGTCGCGCGCGTGACACATTTCCGGCCCTGCCGGGGTTCGCAACGGCGTGCACGCCTTCGCTGCGCGCCCCTTGCGGCGCGACCGCCCACGGCACGCTGTGCCTTCGGGCTCGGCCGGATCGTGCCTGGACCCGCCAACACCAGGAGCACTCCATGACCTCAACGACGACCGGCGCGGCCGAGCCGCAGCCCGGCCCCCGCGAGCTGCTGGGCGCGATGTCCTCGCTACAGACGTTGCACCAGACCGCGCAGCAGCACTGCGCCGAGCTGATCCACCAGCGCCAGCTGCTGCAGCGCCTGCTCGACAAGCCGGCGAGCGAACGCCCCGGCGCGGCCGAGCTCGCGGCGATCGCCGCCGAACTCGACCTCGTGCGCGACGCGCTGTTCGGCGAGCAGCGCGTCGGCGACGCCTCGTTCGGCAACATCGCCGAGGGCGGTGACGCCACGACCATGGCGCGCAACATGCTCGCGATGGTCGAGCAGGTGGAGCAACGCCAGCGTGCGGTGCAGGAGCGCCTGACCGACACCGCGGCGCGCCTGGGCGCCTGCAGCGAAGCGGCCGCCTGATGGGCGCCCCGGCGCTGCGCGGTGGCTTTGCCAGGCCGCGCGGCGGCGTGCTGGGCGCCGCCTTGCTGATGTTCGGCGCAACGGGCGCGCAAGGCGCCGAGATGCGCTGGCGCTGCACCCTGATCGACGGCAGCGTGCAGCTGCTGCAGCAAAACCTCGAGCCTTCGTTCCGGCGTGCGGTGGGCTTGTGCGAGCGGGTGCAGCGCATCGCGTCCGGCTTGGCGCGCGTCGCCCCGCCGGTCGCCGTCACCCTGATCGAAGCGCCGCCGCCCGCGCCACCGCTTGCGCCGGTCGTCGCGTCGGTTGCAGTGCCGGTGGCCGCACCGGTGGCTGCGCCCGCGCCTGCACCCGCGCTCGCGCGCGACTTCGTCGCGGCGATGAAGCTTTCCACCGAGCAGGCGCGCCTTGCGCAGCAGCTCGCGCCCATCGTCGAAAGCGCGAGCCGGCGCCACGGCGTCGATGCGGATCTGCTGCGCGCGGTGATCCACGTCGAGTCGCGCCACAACCTGCGCGCACGCTCGCCGAAAGGCGCGATGGGGCTCATGCAGATCATGCCGGCCACCGGCGCGCGCTACGGCGTCGCCGAACGCCATCGCCTCTACGACGCGGCCGTGAACATCGACGTCGGCGCGCGCTACCTCGCCGACCTGAGCCGCATGTTCCCGGGCCGTCCCGAGCTGGTGATGGCCGCCTACAACGCCGGCGAAGGCGCGGTGCTGCGCTACGGCCGCCGCATCCCGCCGTTCGCCGAGACGCAGTCCTACGTCGTGCAGGTCAAGGCGCGGCTCGCGCAGCTGCGCGCGGCGGCGACGCGTGCGCAGGAGTCCGCACCGATGCAAGCGGCCGCGCGGCCCGATGCCTCGCGCGCCGAGCGTTGGTGAGCTTTTCCGCGAGACCTGTTGATCCTCGCCACATCGTGCATTCCTAAGCTTTCTGTGCACTTCTCCAACGCAGTAACGACAAGGAGTTTGGTATGCAGATCCTCTTGGCCCTCGCCGTCCATCGCAGCAGCTATTGCGATGCCGACATCAAGGAGCGGCTGCTCGAAGGTCGGCTCGACGCGGCGCTGCGGCTCGGCCGCCAACGCATGCAGCAGGCTGCGGTGCCGAACTCGGCGGAGCAGTCCGACCTGGCCCCGCTGCTCGGCCGCGCGCTGCTTCTCCAAGGCAGCGAGGAAGACGCCGAAGAGCAGTTCCAGCAGTGCACGCGCGCCTACACCGGCCTGCGCCGCAACGCGATCCGCTGGCACATGAGCCTCGATCAGGGCTGGATGTGCCTGTACCTGAACCGCATCGGCCGCGCGATCGAGTGCTTCCGCACGGTGTGCGAGGACGCGCAGTGCACGCCGCTGCTGCGCGTCGAGGCGCTGGCCTGCATGGCCGCCGCGCTGCAGGCCGAGGGCGAGTGCGCGCGGGCCACGCAGGCCCTGCGCGAAGCCAAGGTCTGCGCCACGCACGTGAAGGACCTCGAGGCGGTCGAGCTGATCGACTGCGCCGAGATCGAACTCGCCGCGCAGCAGCGCATGCGCCTGGCCGACGAGCTGGCCGATCACGCCTGGGCCGCCGGCTACCGCGACAACGCGAAGAACCTCGACGATGCCGAGTCGGTGCGCCGGCGGCTCGACGACGCGCTGCAACGCTGCGAAGGCAAGCCGCTGGTCGCGCAGCGCCTGCGCCATCTGCAGCTGCTGATCTCGCCGCTGCCCGAGACCGGCTTCGCCGGCTGCATCGGCTGGCTGCGCGAGCACCGGCTGCTGGGCGCCGAGACCGCGGCGCGCGTCGAGACGGCGCTCGCGCTGCTCACGCGCGGCGCGGTCGGCACGGCGCGCGAGATGCTCGCGCCGCTGATCGGCAGCGAGCGCGACGTGCGCCACGGCCGCTACTCGCTCGACCTGCAGTACTGCCTCGCAAAGCTCTACCTCACGCAGGGCCAGCACGCCGATTCGTTCCAGATGTACCGGCGCCACATGGAGCAGGCGCTGAGCGCGGTCAAGCGGGATCTCGCGCAGATCTCGCAGACCAAGCTCGACGACGGCGGCGTGCCGGTCGACGGCGACGCGGCCAAGCTGCGCCTGCCGGTGCGCTACCGCAGCGCCTACCAGTACATCGTCGACAACCTCGGCGACCCCGAGCTCAGCGGCCGCAGCGTCGCGGCGCGGCTGGGCGTCACCGAGCGCGCGCTGCAGCTGACCTTCCGCACCCACCTCGGCATGAGCCCGATGGAGTTCATCCGCCGCGAGCGTGTCAAGCGCATCCACCAGGAACTGCACCGCCGTACCGGGCTCGGCGAGCGCGCGGTGGTCTCGCAGATCGCGTCGCAATGGGGCGTGACCAACCGCTCGACGCTGATCCAGAGCTACCGCGATCTCTATGCCGAGACACCGGCCGAGACGTTGCGCGGCGCCGCCCAGCGCTTCCCGGCCTGAGACGGAGTACGCGATGAGCCTGCCGATCGCCCCGCGCACCGGGCGGCTGCTGCGCTGGTGCGTGCTGGCACTGCTGTGCGTGAGCTTCATCGTGCTCGCGCGGCCGGCGCTGGCCGAGCCGAAGCGGGCCGCGAAGCGCGAGCCTCGCGAGTTCATCGAGCCCGCGCAGCCGCGCATCGCGCGCTTCGTCTACCGGGCCGAGGGCAAACGGCTCGCCGACGTGCTGGCCGACTTCGCGGCGAGCCAGGGCCGCCCCGCGGTGATCGACGCGCAGGTGCAGGGCGTCGTCACCGGCCAGTTCGACACGACGCCGCTCGCTTTCCTCAACGCGACCTCGCGCGCCTACGGCCTGATCTGGTACGACGACGGCTCGGCGCTCTACTTCTATCCGTCGAGTGCCGTGCAAAGCCGCATCTTCCGCTTGAAGGGCTACGAGCCGAAGCAGGTGCAGCAGCTGATGACTTCGCTCGCACTCGGCGACAAGCGCTACCCGTTGCGCTGGGACGCGCGCAGCAAGACGCTGATGGTCTACGGGCCGCCGCGGCACGTGGAGCTGGTGGGCCTGGCGATCGAATCGCTGGACCTCGGCGCCGTCGAAGGCAACCGCCGCGTCGCACAGGTCATCGAGCTGAAGTTCGCGTCGGCGCAGGACCGCCGGCTCGGCGCCGTCACGGTGCCCGGGGTGGTCAGCGTGCTGCGCAGCATCTTCGGCGGCGGCAACGCGCCGGTCGCGGCCTCGGGCGCCGTCGAGCCGCCCGAGATGCCCGCTTCGATGAAGGGCGCGAAGGCGATGCGCTCGCTGTTCGGCGTGCCGGCCGGCGAGAGCGCCGAGAAGAAGCGCCGGCCCGGCGAGCCGACCGGCACCACCGACCGCAGCGGCGCCGTGCCGACGCCGCGCCCGGTCGCGAGCCCGGTGTCGGAGGACGACGAGCAGCCCGTCTTCGAAGCCGACGAGACCACCAACTCGGTGATCGTCTACGCACGTCGCCGCCGCATCGCCGAAGTGATGCAGCTCGTGCGCCGCCTCGACACGCGGCCCACGCTGGTCGAACTCGAGGCGGTCATCATCGACGTGAGCTCCGACAGCGTCGATCAGCTCGGTGTCGACTGGTCGGTCACGACCGGGCGCACTCGCACCTCGCTCGAAGGGCCGGCCTTGTCGCAGGGCACCGCGATGGCGGCCGCGAGCGGCGCCACCGGCACGTTCTCGGTCGGCACGGTGCTGCGCAATGCCGGGCGCGAGGTGCTCGCGCGCGTCAATGCGCTGCAGGGCGAGGGCAAGGCGCGCATCGTCTCCAAGCCGAAGGTGCTTGGCGTCGCGAACCGTCCGTCGACGATGCAGGACAAGCGCATCGCCAACGTGCGCGTGGCCGGCAATCTCGACGTGCAGCTCTACCAGGTCGAGGCCGGCACGCTCCTGCAGGTGACGCCGCAGGTCACCGCCCAGGATGGCCGCGCGCAGATCAAGATGTCGCTCTACATCGAGGACGGCAGCTTCGAGCCGCAGGACGTGGACGGCGTGCCGATCGTCAAGCGCACCGAGATCCGCACCGAGGCGCACGTCACCGAAGGCGAGAGCCTGCTCATCGGCGGCATCACGACCGACGTGGCGTCGAACGCGATGGTCGGCGTGCCGGGCCTGTCGAAGCTGCCGTTCATCGGCGGGCTGTTCCGCACGCGCGCGGAGCGCAGCGCGCACATCGAGCGCATGTTCCTCATCACGCCGCGGCTCGTGAACGGCGAGGGTGTTCGCGCGACGTCGTCGGAGTGGGTCGTGACGGCGCCGGACCAAGCCGCGTTGCGGCCCGTGGCCGCTTCGGCGCCGCTGCTGCCCGCGGTGAGCCCGGCTGCGGCGTCGCCTCTGGGCGCGGGATCGGCCGCGCCGCCGCAAACGGCTGCGACGACGGCGTTGCCGCAAGTGGCTGCGTCGACCCCGTCGCTGCAGGCGGGTGCCTCGACTGCATGGCCGCAAGCCGCGGTGCCGGCTCCGCTGCCGCAAGCGGCCGTGCCGGCTCCGCCGCCGCAAGCGCCTGCGTCCGCTGCGTTGCCCGAGGCGGCCGCGTCCGCTGCGTCGCCACAAGCGGCCGCGTCCGCTGCGTCGCCGCAAGCGGCCGCCTCCGCTCCGCAGCCGGCATCGGCTTCGTCCGCCGCGCCGCAGGGCGCCGCGTTGCCCGCCCGTCCGCCGGTGTCGCGCGCACCCGAGGCGCCGCGCGTCGAGCCGGTGAACGGAGAGCTCGGCGCTTACCCGCAGCCTTGATTTCGTCACCTTCGCTAACCGTGAAACAGCTTCGCGTTCTGACCGGCTTTCATGCAGGCACCCGCCTAGCCTTGCATGCATCGAACTGGACGATTTCGGCCGATGCCGAAGCCGACCTGTGCATCACCGACTGGACTGAACCAGCACTGCAACTCACGCTGACCGAGCAGGACGACGGCATGTTCACCGCGACGCTTCAATTGCCAGATGCCGGCGCGGTCGCGTTCGACGACCTGATGCCGCGCCGCTTCGGTTCCGTCGTGCTGTGCCTCGGCCCGAACGACGACGCGGCCTGGCCCGACGACGTCGAGCTGCTCGAACGGCTGCTGCGCCCGCTCGCGAACGTGTTCTCGCCGGCCGAGGCCGCACCGGCGCCGCTGCCCGACGCGCCGGCCGCCGCGGCGTCGGTGGCGGCCACGCAGCGCCGCCGAGTCGGCATGTGGGGCGTCGGCGCCGCGGCGGCGCTCGCGATGGCGGGCGCGCTGGGGCTGATCGTGTCGGCCTCGGGCGACGCGGCCGCGGCGCGCCAGAAGCCGCTGTCCTTGTTCGCGCGCGTCTTCGAGTCGGTGCGTGCGACCGGCATCCCTCAGGCCGAGGTCTACCGCGTCGGCGATCGCGTGGTGGTGGAGGGCCTGTTCAACACGACCGACGATGCGGTGCGCCTGCGCGACGCGCTCGCGCCCTTCGAAGGCGAGGCGGTCGAGCAGCGCTACGCGGCGGCGCCCGACATCGCGCAGAGCATCACCGACACGCTGGCCGCCCCAGGCATCCAGGTGAGCCACGTCGGCAAGGGCGCCTTCCTCGTCTCGGGCCGCGCGATGCATCTCGATCGCCTGCGCGCGAGCGCGTCGCGGCTGGTCGTCGACCTGGCGCCGCTGGTGCGCGAGATCCGCTTCGAGGTCGTCGAGCTGCCGGCGCCGCCGCGCATGCCGGTCGGCGCGATGTTGTCGGCCGACGGCGTCGAGTACGTGCAGAGCCGCGACGGCTCGAAGTTCATCTCCATCACGGCGGGGCGCGTCGCCGCCGGTGATTCCCCACAGACGCGCAACGTCATATCAGGAGCAACGCAATGAGCGAGTCGAACCTCGAAAAGTCGATCTTCGGCGACATGGCCAACCTGGAGAAGAGCCTGACGGAGGACCACTCCGGCGACAAGGCACGGGCCATGATCGATTACTTCAAGGTCGTGGCCGAGGCCAGCGACCAGCGCGTCGGTGTCACCGAGGACCCGAACGACCGCAAGCTCATCCAGGAGCTCGCGCAGGGCTTCCGCGCATCGCAACGAATCATCGCGCACGTGTGGGAAACCGCCCACGGCACCGTGCTCGTCCACTGACACGGCCGCCCGGTCGCAGCCCTTCGAGAGGTCCGCCATGCCCACCCGCTCCCCGCTCGTCTATCGCTACCTGATGGCCGTCGGCCTGCTCGGCATCGTCTATCGCACGCGAGAGGACGCCGACATCGTCAACGACGCCGTCGAGGCGACGCTCAAGCACCCGATGCAGTTCCGCGCGTGCCGCGCGATCGTCACCGGCATGTCCGGCGACGGCAGCCTCGCCAAGAGCGTGCTCGGCGATCACCTGCGCGAGAACCCGGACGACGAGGCCGCGCGTGTCGCGATGGCCGTGTCCCTGATGCTGGCCGGCGACCCCGACGGCCGCGCGGCGCTCGAGAGCGTGCTCGCGACCACCACCAACGACGTGGTGCGACGCGCGGTCAACGGCGTCATGGACTACATGAGCCAGCCAGCCTGATCCGCTTTTCTTCGGCCAGCGTGCAAGACGCCAACCCCGCCGTCCGCGCGCACACGGCCTTATCGACGCGGGTGTCCTTCACCACGAAAGGTCCAACATGGGCATGAACTTTCCTTCCGTCGGCAGCGCACTCGGAATCCAGAACGCGGGCGGCGACACAGGGCAGGCAGCGGCCGAGGCCGGCATGGGCTCGATCCGCGAGATGACGCTGACCCAGATGCGTCTGCAAACCGAGATGGGGATCCTGCAGATGATCGCCAAGCTCAACGAAGCGCTCGCCAAGCTGTTCAAGGCGCTCGGCGACGCAATCAAGAACCTCGCCTGACTTCACCACCGCAACGGAAACCATCATGAGCGTCAACACCAACTATTCCTCCCGGTACGGCGGCTACGACAACTCGTACCCGTCCTACCGCAACCAGCCCAGCCCGCAGAACCAGGGGATGCAGAACTGGGGCGACTTCAAGACCGTCCCGAACGAGCTCGTCAACGTCATTCGCACCCAGGCCGAGCTGATCCAGTCGATGAAGTTCGTGCTCGGCATCGTGCTGAAGGCGCTGAACAACGGCGACATGGGCGCGCTCAGCGGCATGGCGCAGAAGTTCCTGGGCGGCTTCGACAACATGGCGCCCCCGTTCCTCGGCGAGCCGCAGAACGGCGGCGTCCCCGGCCAGAACTACGGCCCGAGCTACCCCGGCCCGAGCTACCCCGGCCCGAACTTCAACGGGTCGAACACGCAAGGCCCGAGCTACCCGGGTTCGAACTACAACGGCTTCACCCCTCCGGGCGATCCGTTCGCGAACCCGCAGCAGGGCGGGATGCCGTGGTTCAACCCGGGCAACTTCAACATGCCGAACTTCGGCTTCCCGAACTTCAATGCCGGCTACACCCCGCCGATGAATTCGGGCCGTCCGCAGGTGATGAACGACGACCGCGCGCTGTCGGTCATCTACAACGCGTTCGACTCCCTGAAGACGCCGGGCGCGCAGAACCTCACCAAGGCGGATCTGGAGCGCGCCGCGCAGAACCCGAATCTCAATCCCGAGATCCGCGAGGCGGCGCGCTACCTGCTCGAGAACCCCAGCATGCTGCGCGCGCTGGACACCGCGCGCCAGGACAACGCCGGCCTGCCGGGCCGGGTCGACAACGAGTACGACCGCGGCGATTTCCTGGTCACGATGAACCGCGACAAGCTCACGGCCGGCGATCGCGCGGCCCTGCAGGTCTTGAAGGCCAACGCCCGCGAGCTGTTCGCGAACGGCGGCACGATGAGCCCCGCGGATCTGCAGCGCATCGCGGACACCGGCGAGATCCGGCCTGGCGTGGCGGCTTCGCCGGAGCTGCGCGAGGCCGCGGGCCGTCTGGTGAAGAACAAGGACCTGATGGACCGCCTCGACTCGGCCGGCTCGCTCTATGGCGGAGCCGCGGGCCCCAACATGAACGGCGTGTTCTCGGAAGGCGACATCGACCGGTTGCTCGGCTCGCCGCTGTCGACGTCCGGCAGCGCGAACCCGGCGAATCCCAAGTCGCCGCGCGAGGCCGTCGGCATCGTGATGAGCAACTTCCTGGCGCTGTTCCCCGACGGCGTGATGAACCGCGGGAAGATCGACGAGAAGCTCAAGGATCCGAACCTGAAGGATCCGCAGCGCGCCGCCCTGCAGATGCTGCTGGACACCCCGGGACTGCTCGACAAGCTCGACAAGGGGCGCGGCGACAAGCCGGACGGCCAGATCCAGATGTCCGGCCTGACGAACTTCCTCGGCAACACGGTGGCCAACGAGCCGGAGAGGGTGAACCTGCAAGGCCTCGCCAAGAACTGGAACGCGATCGTCGGCCAGGGCCAGCCCTTCGACATGACGAAGATCGGCGAATACATCACCAAGGCGGATCAGATGGGCAACAAGGAGGCCGGGGACGCGCTGCGGTTCCTCCAGAGGAACCCGGCGCTGATGGACTCGCTCGACGTCAACCTTGGCGCTGGCTACAACGGCAAGTGGGACACCCCCGACAAGAAGTTCAGCCTGGAGCAGGTGCAGCAACTGCTGAACGCGCGATAACGCAGACGTGCGCGACGGCGCAACCGCGCCGTCGCGCAGTTTCGAAGCGCTCGGAGCATTCAATTGGACGCATACGCAGATTGCCATCGCAGGGAGTTCGTGGCCTGTCTCGTCGAGGTGCTGGGCACCGCGATCGGTCACGAGCGGCTGGACGATGCGGAAGACGTGCTGAAGGCGCTACGCCACCTGCGGCCGCAGCTCGCGGAGCTGGTGGTGTTCGACGCCTGGATCTCGATCCGCCGGCTGGATTGGCTGCAGGCGCTGCGGACGATCCGCGGCGCCGAGGAACGCATCCTCGAGTGGCCGCTCGGCAAGGCGCTGCTGGCGTTCTGCCAGTACGCGACCGGTGACGCCGTCTGGATCTGCACCGCGGACCAGGTGATCAGCGAAAGCGATTCGGCCGAGGCAAAGGACCTGATGCGCCTGCTGCTGGGCGAAAAGGATCCGGACGAGCACGACAGCATCGAGTCGTCGACGACCCAGCCGTCCGAGCCCGGCGAGGCAGCTGCGCCCGACAACCTGCTGGACGAACACGATTGGCGCGTGCTGCGCGCCTGAGAACCTTGATCGAGGAGCCGTCATGATTCCGGAGATCGCCGCCAACCAGATCCTCGAGCGGGCCACCATGGCCCCCGGCCATGCCACCGAAGCGCTGTCGTCGCGCTTCGCGGAGCTGATGGCCCACGAACCGGCGCAGCCGATGCTCGCGCCGGTGGGCTCGCCCAACGTCGCCTCGCACGTGGTCGAGCGCTACGAACTCGGCTTGCGCGACCTGTTCAACGAAGTGCAGTCGTTCTCGGTGCAGGCCCCGCGCATGGACCCGCACGAGCTGGTCGGCCGGCAGATCGAGCTGCAGTACCACATGGCGCAGGTCGCGATGCAGAACAACGGGGTCATCTATGCCGCGCAGAGCAGCAAGAACGGCCTCTCCACCTTGATGAAGAACCAGTGAAGCTGCACGGTCCCTTCGATGAATGCCTTCATGCGACGGCGCGGCCTGGCGGCCGCGGTGGTGGTGGCCGCGCTCCTGTGCGGCTGTAAGACGGAGCTGTTCACCAAGCAGGTCGAGGCCGACGTCAACGTCATGCTCGCCGCGCTGCGCGAGAACGGCGTGCGCGCGAGCAAGGAGTCGCCCGACGGCGGCAAGACCTGGAACCTGATGGTCGAGTCCGACGACATGGTGCGCGCGGTCGCCGTGCTCGAAGCCGTCGGCCTGCCGCAAAAGCGGCACGACTCGCTCGGCCAGATCTTCAAGAAGGACGGCCTGATCTCCACGCCGACCGAGGAGCGCGTGCGCTTCATCCACGGCGTGTCGCAGGAGCTGTCCGAGACGATCTCGCGCATCGACGGCGTCATCTCGGCGCGGGTGCACATCGTGCTGCCGAACAACGATCCGCTGGCCCCGGTGGTCAAGCCGTCGAGCGCCTCGGTGTTCGTCAAGTACCGCCCGCACGCCAACCTCTCGGGGCTGACGCCGGCGATCAAGAACATGGTCGCGCGCAGCGTCGAAGGGCTCAGCTACGACAACGTCTCGATCACGCTGGTGCCGGGCCAGGCGATCGCGCCGGCGCCGCCGCCCGAAGGCGGCATCGGCTGGGGCTGGTACCTGCTCGGCGCGCTGCTGGGCCTCGCCTCGATCGGCGCGGGCGGGCTCACCTGGCTCGCGCTGCGTCGTCCCGAGCGGCTGCCGAAGAAGCTGCGCGACCTGGTGCACGCGTACCGGCAGGTCAAGGCCGGCCCCGCCGCGGCCGCCGCCGAGCCGGCCGAGGCGCGCACCGACGAGTCGCTCGACCCCGCCGGGCAGGGCGCGACGTGAACCCCGCGCAGACCGCCCGGCTGGCCGAGGCCTATCTCGCGCTGGAGCGGCGCCTGAGCGGCTCGCTCGCGTCGATCGATCCCTCCTGGCGCGCCCGCTGGTTCGCCGACGCCGAGCTCGCCGCCTTGCTGAACGACGCCGGCGCGGCGCGCGAGGCGCGCGTCGCGCAGTCGCTTTTCACCCGGATATGCGGCCCGTGGCCGGCGCTCGCGGCGCTGGCGACGCCCGCCGGCGCCTGGAGCCTGCTCGCGCGCGGCGAGCTCCTGCCCAGGCTCGCGGCCCACGCGCTGCTGCAGCGCCCCGGCGTGCTGCGCAGCTGCGTGCAGCGCGCGACCCGGCAGGCGCTCGAGGCCGCTCTCGGAGCGGCCTTCGAGCCGATGTGGCGCGCGGCCGGCGGCGGCGGGCGCGCGGCGCCGGCCTCGCTGGACGTCGGCGCGCCGCTGTTGTGGGCCCGGGTCGGCTATGCCGACATCGAACGCTGCGGTGCCTGGCCCGACCGCAGCCTGCGCCGCCTGGCGCGCCTGTGCCTGCCCGCCGAAACCCCGCGCCGCGAACTGCGGCTCGCGCTCACGGCCGGCCTGCCGCTGGGCGCTTCGCTTCCGCGCTCGCGCGAAGCCTGCGAGCAGGGCATCGCCCGCGTCGAGGGCTGGCTCGGCGCCGACGCCGCGATGGCGGCTTGAGGAGAGCCGATGTTCGTCTGGCTCCGACTCGGCGACACGACGATCGGCGTGCCCGACGGCATCGTGCGGGCGGCCGACGTCGAGCGCTTCGTCTCGCTCGGCGAGCTGCACGACGAATCGGCGCGGCTGTGCGCCGAGCGCCTGGCGCAGGCCGAGGCCGAGGCCGGGCAGCGGCTCGCGCAGGCGGAGGCCGAGGTCGCGCGGCGGCTCGAAGCCGCGAAGGCCGAAGCCGAGCGGCTGGTCGAAGCCGGCCGCAAAGCCGCGCGCAAGGCCTTCGAGCAGGCGCGTGCCGAAGGCTTCGAAGCCGGCCAGCGCGCGGGCTCGGAGGTCTGGCACCGCCACCATCTGAAGAACACGCTGTCGCGCGCGCAGGTGATGGAGAAGATGCAGACGCGGCTGTCGCAGATCGTCACCTCGGCCGTCGAGCGCATCGTGCAGGCCGAGCCGCGCGAGGCGCTCTACGAGCGTGCGGCGAACAACGTCGCGTCGCTGTGCCGCGGCGCGACCGCGATGACCCTGCGCGTCGCCGAGCAGGACGTGCAGCCGGCGCGCGCGGCGCTTGCCTCGCTGCAGCGCCTGCGCGACCAGGGCATCGCGCTCGAACTGGAGATCGACACCTCGCTGAAGGCCGGTGCCTGCATCTTCGAGTCGGATCTCGGGGTGGTGGACGCGAGCCTGGACGTGCAGATCGGTGCGTTGCGCCACGCGATGGAGCGCGCGCTCGGCAAGGCGGCGGTGGCCGACGGCCTGCTGGCAAGCGACGACGAGCCGGACGAGGAACCCGAAGACGCCGACGACGAGCCCAAGGGCGACGGGGCGGAGATGCCGTCGTCGCATGACGATGCACACGGCGGCGAAAGCGACGGCGAGGACGAAACCGAGGACGACGACAGCGACGACGAGGACGGCGACGGAGACGACGACGACGACGACGACGAGGACGAGGACGAGGACGAGGGCGAAGACGAGGGCGAAGACGACGACGACGAGGAGGAGGACGAAGACGAGGACGAGGACGAGGACGAGGACGAGGACGAGGACGAGGACGAGGACGACGACGAGGAGGAGGACGAAGAAGAGGAAGACGAAGAAGAGGAAGAGGAAGAGGAAGAGGAAGAGGAAGAGGAAGAGGAAGAGGAAGAGGAAGAGGAAGAGGAGAGTCGGAACGTCAGGACCGACAAGAACGAAGACGACGAAGCCTCGTCGCGCGAGGACACCGCCACCGACGCGGAGCGCGACGCATGAAGCTCGGGCGGAACGATGGCCTCGGCGCCGTCGAGCGGCTGGCTTCGCTGATGGAGTCCGAGCTCGCGACGACCAAGATGCTCAGGCGCACCGGCAAGGTGGTCGAGGTGATCGGCACGCTGATGCGCGTGGCCGGGCTCGACGCCCAGGTCGGTGAACTGTGCGAACTGCTCGACGAGAGCGGCGAGGTGCTGGAGTCCGCCGAGGTGGTCGGCTTCGCGGGTGGGCGCAGCCTGCTGTCGCCCTTCGGCTCGATCCTCGGCGTGCGGCCGGGCACGCAGGTCGCGGGCTCGGGGAAGATCCTCGCGGTGCCCGTCGGCGACCGCCTGCTCGGCCGCGTGATCGACAGCCTCGGCCGCCCGATCGACGGGCACGGCGCGATCCTCACCGGCGAGAGCCGCCCGGTGTTCGCGCTGCCGCCCAGCCCGATGGAGCGCGCCATGATCGGCCCGCCGCTGCCCACCGGCGTGAAGGCGATCGACGGCCTGATCACGCTCGCCGAAGGCCAGCGCATGGGCATCTTCGCGCCGGCCGGCGTCGGCAAGAGCACGCTGATGGGCATGCTCGCGCGCGGCACGCAATGCGACATCAGCGTGATCGCGCTGATCGGCGAACGCGGCCGCGAGGTGCGCGAGTTCGTCGAGGACATCATGGGCGAGGAGGGCATGGCCCGCTCGGTCGTGGTGTGCGCCACGTCGGACCGCTCGTCGATCGAACGCGCGAAGGCCGCGCACACCGCGACCACGGTGGCCGAGTACTTCCGCGACCGCGGCCTGAAGGTGCTGCTGATGATGGATTCGCTGACGCGCTTCGCGCGCGCGCAGCGCGAGATCGGCCTGGCCGCGGGCGAGCCGCCGGCGCGGCGCGGCTTCCCGCCTTCGGTGTTCGCCGAGATCCCGCGCCTGCTCGAGCGCGCCGGCATGGGCATCCGCGGCTCGATCACCGCGCTCTACACGGTGCTGGCCGAGGACGAGTCGTCCGGCGACCCGATCTCCGAGGAGGTGCGCGGCATCCTCGACGGCCACATGGTGCTCTCGCGCAAGATCGCCGCGCGCAACCAGTACCCGGCGATCGACGTGCTCGGCAGCCTCAGCCGGGTGATGTCGCAGGTGGTCGCGCGCGAGCACCGCGAGGCCGCCGGCAAGCTGCGCAAGCTGATGGCGCGGCACGACGAGCTCGAGCTGCTGATCCAGCTCGGCGAATACAAGCAGGGCGGCGATCCGCTGGCCGACGAGGCGGTCGCCAAGATCGCCGCGATCAAGGACCTGCTCTCGCAGCCGACCGACCATTCGTGGGTGTTCGACGACACGGTCGAGCTGCTCATGCACATCGCACGGTCATGAGGCCCGAGACGCTTTCGGTGCTGGCCGGCATCAAGCGCCGCGGCCTGGCCGCGCTGGAAGACGGCGTGCGCGCCGCCGACGCGCAGCGCGCGGAGGCCGAACAGGCGGCCGAGCAAAGGCGCCGCGAACATGCGCAGAAGCAGGCGGCCGAGCAGGCGATGCGCGATCGCCTGGCCGAGCGCACCGGGGCCGGCCGCGGCTTCCTGCCCAGCGAGATGATCGTGCTCAGCACCCTGGTGACCGACCGATCCGCCGAGACCACGCAGGCGCAGGCCGCGGTCGAACAGTCGCAGCGCGGCGTCCAGGCGGCGCTGGACGCGCTGGTCGAAGCGCGCCGCGTCGTCAAGCGCGCGAACCGTCGCATCGAAGTGATCGAGGAACGCCGCGACGAACTGCTGCGCACGCGCGCCGACGCGGCGCAGGACGAGCAGGACGAAGAGGCGGAAGAGTCCTCCACCGCGCGGCTGCTGCGCGCGCGGGCCGCACCGGAGTCCCCGTGATGGACGCGAGCTTCGATTCGCTGGTGCGGCTGGTCCATTACGCCGAGGACGTGCTGATCCTGATGGCGCTGGTGATGCTGTGCAGTGCCCGGCTGATGGTCGCGATGCTGGTGCTGCCGCCCACCTCGGACCAGGCGCTGACCGGCATGGCGCGCAACGGCCTGCCGCTGTGGGTGGGGCTGTACGTCGCCTACGGCCAGCCGCTCGACTTCATGAAGGAGCTCGACATGCTTTCGTACTCGCTGCTGATTCTGAAGGAGGGCCTGATCGGGCTGCTGCTCGGCTTCGCCGCATCGACGGTGTTCTGGGTCGCCGAGGGGGTGGGTTCGATGATCGACAACATGGCCGGCTTCAACAACGTGCAGCAGTCGAATCCGCTGAGCGGCCAGCAGAGCACGCCGCTGGGCAACCTGCTGTCGCAGCTGTCGATCTGCGCGTTCTTCATGCTGGGCGGGCTGGTCGCGCTGGTCGGCCTGGTGTTCGAGACCTACGCGTGGTGGCCGGTGCGCCAGGCGCTGCCGCAGTGGGGCGACCTGCTGCTGCGCTTCGTGCAGAAGGACGTGGCCGACTACCTCGGCATCGTGACGCGGGTCGCGGCGCCGGCGCTGATCACGCTGGTGCTGATCGACCTCGCCTTCGGGCTGCTCGGCCGCGTGGCCGACAAGCTCGAGCCCAACTCGCTCGCGCAGCCGGTCAAGGGCGCGGTCGCGATGCTGATGATCGCGCTGCTGGTCGGCGTGTTCTTCGAGCAGGCGAAGCCGCAGCTCGCGCTGGTCGACGTGGGGCGCACGCTGAGCGCGTTCTTCGAGGGCGCCGCGCGTTGAGGTCGCGGCGGCCGATCAGCCGCAGCGCTCGATGACGCCGGCCTGGTAGCGCAGCGCCGCGCAGGCGCCCAGCACGATCGCCGCCAGCGCGACGAACGAGCCGATCGACAGCAGCGAGACGCCGCTCAGTCCCTGCCCGATGGAGCAGCCCAGCGCGAGCACGCCGCCGGCGCCCATCAGCGCGCCGCCGACGAGGTGCTGTGCCAGATCGCGCAGGTCGCGGAACGACTCCCAGTGGAATTCGCGCCGCGCGAGCGCGCTGAGCGCGGCACCGCAGGTCGTGCCGACCAGCAGCGCGACGCCGAAGCTGAGCACCGTGCCGCGGTCGGACCACAGCGTCAGCAGGTCCAGCGCGTGCGCGCTCGGCGCGACGAAGCTCAAGGCCTCGGGCCGCTTCGACGCGGTGCCGAGCCAGGCCGGCTCCAGCGTCTCGGGGTGCTCGGCGAGGTGGCCGAGCGCGCCGGTCAGCCACCAGGCGCCGGCGACGATGGCGCCGATCGCGAGGCTCGCGAGCCAGGCCGCAGGGCGGCGGCCGCCGGCGCCGCGCGCGATCCAGGCGAGCACCGGCAAGGCGATCGCCGCGCACAGCGCAACGCGCACGACGTCGATGCCGAAGCCCGACAGGCGCGCGACGGTGCCGGGCAGGTCCTGCGGCCCGGCCAGCATCAGCGCGACCGAATCGAGCCCGTTCGCGCGCGGCGCCGCGAGCACGCCGCGCAGGCTCATCTGCGCGAACAGCCCGACCATCAGCAGCACCACCAGCGCCTTCAGGTTGCCGCTGCCCAGCCGCGTCAGCGCACGTGAAGGGCAGCCGCCGGCCAGCACCATGCCGAAGCCGAACAGCGCACCGCCGAGCGCCTGCGACAGCCAGGGGATGCGCCGCGAGGTGTAGATCGACGACGAAAGATCGACGCCGCCGAAGCCGATCAGCGCCTGCGCGCCGAGCATCGCGACGAGCGCGGCGCCGACCCACATGCGCAGCCGGGTCGCGTCGCCGAAGGTCATCACGTCGGCGATCGCGCCCATCGTGCAGAAGCGCGTCGCCTGCACCAGCGCGCCGAAGGCGAGGCCGAGCGCGGCGCCGCCGAGCAGCACGAGGGTCAAGAGGGTGTCGGGTGCGGCCATCGGGGCCGCAGTGTAGGGAGCGCGTCGACGAGCGCGTGCCCGGGCTCGGCGGCAGGCTCGATGCGCGCCGTGGCGGGCTCGGCCGGCCCGCCGCGGGGCCCGCGCCGCGGATCAGGACGCGAACATCGCGCCGGCCGCGGGGCAGACGCAGGGCACGGCGAAGTCGCGGCCCACCAGCGCACGGGCGAACAGGTAGTTGCCGCGGGCCCGCTCGGGCAGCGCGTCGAGGTCGACCCGGCCCTGCGCGTCGCAGGGGAAAGCCAGCGCGCGGCCCTCGGCGAACAGCGACGCGAAGCGCAGCACGAAGGGGTTGCGGGAGGCTGACGGAGAGGCGTTCATCTCGGGCTCCTGAAACGTGCGCGAGGCGCACGCCGTGATCTCAATGTCGGGCAACGACGGGCCCTCGACCATCGTCTCGACGCTGTACTGTGTGTCGGACCGAAAGGTGAGGCGTGTCCGAAGAACGCCTACACCGCGCGGTCGGGCCGTGACGGGTTTCGCGGCCCTGCACGTTCGCATCGGCAGATGGTGTGCCCGCCGTGAAGCACGTCATGCACCGCCGGTTTCGAACAGGGGAGGCTGCAGCGCGAGCGGCCCCGCCCCCGTGAACGCGGCATGCCGCTCAGGCGGCAGGGCGGGCACCCAGGCGCGCCGAAAGCCGCGCGGCGGTGTCGATCAGCGTGCGCGCGGCGCCGCCGCGGATCGAGGCGTCCAGCGTCGCGCCGGGACCGATCGCGGTGAGGCTCGCGACCATCGTGCCGAAGCCGTCGAACACCGGCGCGGCGATCGCGCTGATGCCGGGGATCGTGCCGTCCTTCAGGCCGGCGAAGCCCTGCTTGCGGATGCGCGCGAGCTCGTCGGCGAGGCCCGCCTCGATGCGGGCCGACGCGCGACCCGTCTCCGCGCGCAGCGCGGCCAGCACGTCCTCGCGCGCGACGAACGCGGCGAACAGCCGGCCCGACGCGGTGCCGAAGACCGAGACCACCGTGCCGTGGCGCATGTTGACGTGCACCGCACTCGGGCCTTCGGCCAGCCGCACGAAGGTCGGCCCGCGGTTGCCCCAGATCGCGAGGCCGACGGTGTGGCCGATCGCCTCGGCCAGCCGCGGCAGCTCGGCGCCGGCGAGCCGGATCGGATCGACCTGCTGCATGCTGATGAGCCCGGCCTGCAGTGCCAGCGGGCCGAGTCCGTAGTGGCCGCTGCCGGCGTCCTGCTGGATCAGGCCGAGCTTGCAGAAGCTCACCAGGTAGGGGTGGGCCTTGGCGGGCGTCATGCCTGCGGCCTGGGCCAAGTCCTTCAGCGGCACCGGCCGCCCCAGGTGCACCAGGCCGACGAGCAGCTGCCCGCCCACCTCGATGCTCTGGATGCCGCGCGAGGCGCGCGGCGCCGGCGCGGCGCCGCGCGCGGGTTTCGCGGCGGCGGCCGGGGACGCGGCGGCGCGTGCCGACCCGCTCATCGAACCTCGTCCATCGGGAAGCTCCGGGTTTTCACTTAAACGAATGCGTTCGACATTAGCAAACCCGCTGACTAAGCTCAAGCGACTTCGTGCACCGCCGAACGCATCCGTCATGAACAAAGCCTTCGCCTCGCAGGCCGACCTGGAGGAAAAGCAGGTCAGCTTCACGAAGCTCTCCGACCATGCCTGGGCCTACACCGCCGAAGGCGACCCGAACACCGGCGTGATCGTCGGCGACGACGCGGTGATGGTCGTCGACACCCAGGCCACGCCGGTGATGGCGCAGGACGTGATCCGCCGCATCCGCGAAGTGACCGACAAGCCGATCAAGTACGTGGTGCTGAGCCACTACCACGCGGTGCGGGTGCTCGGCGCTTCGGGCTACGCGCCCGAGCACGTCATCGCGAGCCGCGACACCTACGACCTCATCGTCGAGCGCGGCGAGCAGGACAAGGCCAGCGAGATCGGCCGCTTCCCGCGCCTGTTCCGCAACGTCGAGTCGGTGCCGGCGGGCCTGACCTGGCCGACCATCACCTTCACCGGCCGCATGTCGATCTGGCTCGGCAAGCTCGAAGTGCAACTGATCCAGCTCGGCCGCGGCCACACGAAGGGCGACACCGTCGCCTGGCTGCCGCAGGAACGCATCCTGTTCTCCGGCGACCTGGTCGAGTTCGGCGCGACGCCGTATGCCGGCGACGCCTACTTCAAGGACTGGCCCGCGACGCTCGACCGCGTCGCCGCGCTCGAGCCGCTGAAGCTGGTGCCGGGCCGTGGCGCGGCGCTGACGACGCCCGGGCTGGTGGCCGAAGGCCTGGCCGGCACGCGCGCCTTCATTGCCGACGTGCACGCGAACGTGCAGGCCGGCGTCGCCGCGGGCAAGGATCTGAACGCGGTCTACCGCGACACCTTCGCGGCGCTGAAGCCGAAGTACGGCCACTGGGTCATCTTCGACCACTGCATGCCCTTCGACGTGACGCGCTGCTACGACGAGGCGACGCAGCACCCCGACCCGCGCATCTGGACCGCCGAGCGCGACGTGGAGATGTGGAGGACGCTCGAGGGATGAACCCGGCGCGGCATCCGGTGGCGGTGGTCGGCGCCGGGCCGGTCGGCCTGAGCCTGGCGATCGACCTCGCCCAGCGCGGTATCCCGGTGCTGTTGCTCGACAAGCACGCCGAGCGCTCGGCGGCCGGCTCGCGCGCGATCTGCTTCGCCAAGCGCACCCTGGAGGTCTTCGACCGGCTCGGCTGCGGCGAAGCGATGGTCGCGAAGGGCGTCTCGTGGCAGGTCGGCCGCGTGTTCTTCCGCGACGAGGAGATCTACCGCTTCGACCTGCAGCCCGAGCCGGGTCACGGCCGCCCGGCTTTCATCAACCTGCAGCAGTACCACGTCGAGGCCTTCCTGCTGGCGCGTGCACAGGCGCTGCCGTCGATCGAGTTGCGCTGGCAGCACGAGGTCGTCGGCGTCGATGCCCGCGACGACGGCGTCTGCATCGACCTGGAAACGCCACGCGGCCGCGAGCAGGTGCAGGCCGACTACCTCTGCGCCTGCGACGGCTCGCGCTCGGCGGTGCGCGCGCTCATCGGCCAGGAGAGCCGGGGCCGCGTCTTCCGCGACCGCTTCCTGATCGCCGACGTACGCATGAAGCTCGCGCAGCCGGCCGAGCGCTGGTTCTGGTTCGATCCGCCGTTTCATCGCAACGGCAGCGTGTTGCTTCACATGCAGCCCGACGGCGTCTGGCGCATCGACTTCCAGCTCGGCTGGGATGCCGATCCCGAAGTGGAGAAGCGGCCGGAGAACATCCTGCCGCGCATCCGCGCGCTGCTCGGCGAGGCGCGCGAGTTCGAGCTGGTCTGGGCCAGCGTCTACACCTTCGCGTGCCAGCGCATGGATCGCTTCCGGCATGGCCGGGTGCTGTTCGCCGGCGATGCGGCGCATGGCGTCTCGCCGTTCGGCGCGCGCGGCGCGAACTCGGGCGTGCAGGACGCGGAGAACCTCGCGTGGAAGCTCGCGGCCGTCGTGCAGGGGCAGGCGAGCGAGGCGCTGCTCGACAGCTACGCCAGCGAACGCGAAGCCGCCGCCGACGAGAACATCCTCCACTCGACCCGCTCGACCGACTTCATCACGCCGAAGAGCGAGGCGAGCCGGCTCTACCGCGACGCGGTGCTGCAGCTCGCGAAGACGCACCCGTTCGCGCGCACGCTGGTCAACAGCGGCCGGCTGTCGCTGCCGGCCACGCTGGACGGGTCGCCACTGAACACGCAGGAGGAGGGCGCCTTCGCCGGGCCGATGCGGCCCGGCGCGCCCTGCTGCGACGCGCCGGTCGAACGCGACGGCGTCCGCGGCTGGCTGCTGCGGCAATTGCGGGGCGGCTTCACGCTGCTGCTCGCGCACGACGGCGGCGCCCGGCGTATCGCGCAGCAGGCGCGCGCGGCGGCGGCCGAGCTGAGCGACATCGAGGTGCTGACCGTCGGCACGGAGGCCGACGCGACGCTGCGCGACATCGACGGTCTCGTCGCGCGCCGCTACGCGCTCGCACCGGGCGCCGCGGTGCTGATCCGTCCCGACCACCACGTCTGCGCCCGCTGGCGCGAACCGACGCCCGCCGGCGTGCGCGACGCGCTCGCACGCGCGCTCGCGCGCGCCTGAACGAGACCGCGATGCCGCTGATCACCACGCCCAACCTCACCGCGCCCGACGACTTCTACGAAGCGCTGATCGACGCGCACCGGGGCCTGAGTGCCGACGCAAGCCGTGCGCTCGACGCACGGCTCGTGCTGCTGCTGGCCAACCACGTGGGCGACCTCGCCGTCCTGCGCGAAGCACTCGTCGCGGCGCGCGGCACGGCGCCTGCCACGAGAGCACCGACATGAACGGCCCGCTGCGCTACCAGTCCGGCTTCGGCAACGAGTTCGCCACCGAGGCCGTCGAAGGCGCGCTGCCGCGTGGGCGCAACAGCCCGCAGCGCGCGCCGTTCGACCTGTACGCGGAGCTCGTCTCGGGCACCGCGTTCACCGCGCCGCGCGCCGAGAACCGGCGCAGCTGGCTGTACCGCAGGCGACCCTCGGTCGTCGCCGCCGCGTACCGGCCCTACGAGCAGCCGCACTGGCTCAGCGGTGCGCAGCAGGCGATGCGAAGCGGCGGCGTGCTGCCGCCCGAGCCGCTGCGCTGGGCGCCGTTCGAGCTGCCGTCCGCGCCGCTCGACTTCGTCGACGGTCTGCGCACGGTGGCGGCGAACGGCGACGTGGAGATGCACACCGGCATCGCGGCGCACGTCTACCTGTTCAACCGGCCGATGGCAAAGCGCGCGCTGGTCAATGCCGACGGCGAGATGCTGCTGGTGCCGCAGCAGGGGCGGCTCGCGATCCGCACCGAGCTCGGCGTGCTGGAGGTGAAGCCGGGCGAGATCGCGCTGCTGCCGCGCGGCATGCTGTTCCGCGTCGACGGCCTCGACGGTCCTTCGCGCGGCTACGTCTGCGAGAACCACGGCGCGCCGTTTCGCCTGCCCGAACTCGGGCCGATCGGCTCGAACGGCCTCGCGAACGCGCGCGACTTCCTCGCGCCGGTCGCCGCCTACGAAGACGCCGCCGACGTTGCGTGCGAAGTCGTCAAGCGCTTCGGCGGCCGCCTGTGGCACACGACGCTCGCGTACTCGCCGTTCGACGTGGTCGCGTGGCACGGCAGCCTCTCGCCGCTGAAGTACGACACCGCGAACTTCATGACGATCGGCTCGATCAGCTTCGACCATCCCGATCCGTCGATCTTCACCGTGCTCACCTCGCCGTCCGACACGCCCGGCACCGCCAACTGCGACTTCGTGATCTTCCCGCCGCGCTGGCTGGTCGCCGAAGACACCTTCCGACCGCCCTGGTACCACCGCAACCTGATGAGCGAGTTCATGGGGCTGGTGCTGGGCCGGTACGACGCCAAGCCCGAAGGCTTCCGGCCGGGCGGCGCATCGCTGCACAACGGCATGGTTCCGCACGGCCCCGACGCGCAGGCCTTCGAGAAAGCCAGCAGCGCGCCGCTCGCGCCGCACAAGCTCGACGACACGCTGGCCTTCATGTTCGAGAGCCGCTATCGATTCATCCCGACCGCGTTCGCGCTGCATGGGGGCTCCCTCGACAGCGCGTACGCCGACTGCTGGGGCGGCCTGCAGGACAAGTTCGTCGAACGCCGAGGGGCGTAGGCGCGCGGCCGGCGCGCCTCGGCCCGATCGCCGTGCGCGAGCCACAGCGCGCGAGCATCGGCAGCTCTTCAGCAGCGCCGCGGGCGCTGCCCCGCGTCAAGCGAAATCGCTCGCCGCACCCCAGGCCAGGGACCATCGCGCCGCGCCGATCACGCCGAAGTCGCCGTGATCGACCAGCCGCACCGGCACCTGCTCGAGGAAGGGCCGCATCACGCCTCGGCGCAGGAAGCGTTCGGCGAAGCGGCTGCGCTTGAGGAAGCCGTCGATCTGCGCGGCGATGCCGCCGGCCAGCACCACGCCGCCGCTGGCGCGCGCGACGGTCGCCAGATCGGCCGCCACGCCGCCGAGCAGCGCGCAGAACATGTCGAGCGCCTCGACGGCCACCGCGTCGTGGCCGGCGATCGCGGCGCGCGTGACCTCGGCGGGCGACTGCAGTGGCGCTTCGGCCGCGTCGAGCCGCGCGATCGCCCGGTACAGGCGCAGCAGCCCCGGACCGCACAGCGCGTGCTCGGCCTCGGCGAAGTCGGCGTCGCGCGCGACCTCGCGCATCACCGCGGCCTCGCGCATCGTGGCCACCGCGAGGCCGGCGTGCCCCGCTTCGGTCGGCAGCACGCGCCGGCGCGGGTCGCGGTCGGTGCCGGGCAGCACGAAGGCGCAACCGAGTCCGGTGCCGGGGCCCATCACGACGATCGGGCCGCCGGGGCTCGCCGGGCGCGGCGGCTCGATCACGCTGCGCAAGGCGGCCGGCTCGAGCGCCGCGACCGCGTGCGCGGCCGCTTCGAAGTCGTTGATGACTTCCACCCGCTGCAAGCCGAGCCGTTCGCGCAGCGGCGCAAGCGGCAGCGGCCAGGGCAGGTTGTCGTTGATCACCGCGTCGTCGTTGAGGTAGCCGGCGCAGGCCAGTGCCGCGTGCCGTACCGGCTGGCCGCCGTGCGCGGCGAAGCGCCCGATGAAGTCGGCCAGGATCTCCGGCAGCCCCGGCCACTCGCGGCCGCGGTAGTGCTCGCTGTGCAGCAGCTCGACGGATCGGCCCGTGCCGGCACGCACGAGGCCGATGCGGGAATGGGTGCCGCCGATGTCGGCGGCGATGAAGGCAGGGGCGAGGTTCATGGCGCGGGCCATGGTAGCGAGCGGCATTGGGCGGCAACATGCCGGCATGGATGCAGCTCAGGCTTTAGACGGCGGCGAGGCGGCCTTCGCGCTGGTCAACGCGCGTGTGCTCACCGAAGACGGCTTGCGCACCGGCCTCGCGGTGGTGGTCCGTGCGGGCCGCATCGCAGCGCTCGTCGGCGACGACGACCCGCGGCTCGCGACCTTGCGGCGCCACGACCTCGCCGGCCGCACGCTGCTGCCCGGCTTCATCGACAGCCAGTGCAACGGCGGCGGCGGCGTGCTGTTCAACGCGGCGCCGACGGTCGAATCGCTGCGCGTCATCGCCGCGGCGCACCGCCGCTTCGGCACCACCGGCTTCGTCGCGACGCTGATCACCGACACGCCCGAGGTGATGCACGCGGCGGCCGATGCGGTGGCCGCGGCGCTCGCCGAGGGCGTGCCCGGCGTGCTCGGCCTGCACCTCGAAGGGCCCTTTCTGCACGGTGCGCGCGCGGGCATCCACGACGGCGCGAAGTTCCGCGTACCCGACCCGCGCGATCTCGCGCTGCTGATGCGCCCCGATCTCGGCGTGCGGATGCTGACGCTGGCGCCCGAGCGAGTGGCGCCGGGCCTGATCGAGCAGCTGACGCGCGCGGGCGTGATCGTCTGCGCCGGCCACACCGCAGGCGACCATGCGACCACGCGGGCGGCGCTCGACGCCGGCCTGCGCGGCTTCACCCACCTGTTCAACGCGATGACGCCGATGGCCGCGCGCGAGCCGGGCGTCGTGGGTGCGGCGCTGGAAGACGCGCGCAGCTGGTGCGGCCTGATCGTCGACGGTCACCACGTGCACCCCGCGGTGCTGCGCATCGCACTGGCCGCGAAGCCGCGCGGCAAGGCCATGCTGGTCACCGACGCGATGCCGCCGGTCGGCGGCGAGCGGCCTGACTTCATGCTCGACGGCCGGCGCATCGTCTGTGCCGACGGTGCCTGCCGCGACGAGGCCGGCACGCTCGCCGGCTCGGCACTCGGCATGGTCGATGCGGTGCGCAACACGGTGCGGCTGCTCGGCGTGCCGCTCGACGAAGCGGCACGGATGGCGAGCCGCTATCCGGCCGAGTTCCTCGGGCTCGCGGCGACACGCGGGCGCATCGCCGTGGGTCTGCAGGCGGATTTCGTCGAGCTCGACGAAGCGCTTGTGGTGCGCGCCACCTGGATCGGCGGCACAAGGGCATAACGCCCCCGGCACGCCTGCGATCAGGCATGCCGCCCGTCCTGCACAAAGGCTGGGCGATTCCGGCCCACCGCGTCCGAATGCCGTGCCAGTGGGTGGCATGAAAGCAACACTTCCGCAGCCGCGGCAGTCCCATCGTCTAAGGGCTGCGCAGTTGTTCAGCCTCGGTATTTCCGCCGCTCCAACGCGGCCTCCGGCAAACCTATGCTGGCCTTCGCGCGTCGGCAACTGCCGATTCCCAGATGGAGGAAAGACGCTCGCATGGACAAGTCCTGGTTCGACCTTGCCGCGACGCAGGGCTTCCTGCCGCATGGGGTTTGCTTCCAGTGGGACAGCGCGCTGCTGACCACGATGGTCGCGGGCAACGCCTTCATCGCGCTGGCGTACTACTCGATTCCCGTCGCGCTGCTGGTGTTCGCCCGGCGCAGGGCCGATCTGCACTTCAAGTGGATCTTTGTCCTCTTCTCCGCGTTCGTGTTCATGTGCGGCACGACGCACGTGATCGACATCGTGACCATCTGGTCGCCGCAATACCGGCTGGAAGCGGTGTTCAAGGCGGCGACCGCGATCATCTCGGTCGTGACGGCGGTGCTTCTGTGGCCGCTCATCCCCCGTGCCCTGCGGCTGCCCAGCACGGCGCAGCTCGAGGCGCTGGTGCGGCGGCTCGAAGGCGAGGTGCAGGAGCGCCGGGCCGCCGAAGCCGAACTCGACCGGCTCAATCGGGAACTGGAGGCCCGTGTGGCCGAGCGCACCCGCGCGCTCGAACTCGAGACCGCCGAGCGCGAGCGCCTGCAGGCGCTCGAGCACGAGCGCGAAGCGCTCGAAGCGGCCAGCCGCTCGAAGAGCGAGTTCCTCTCGCGCGTGAGCCATGAACTGCGCACGCCGCTGAACGGCGTGCTCGGCTTCGGCCAGTTGCTCAAGTCGCAGGCCGACGAACTTTCGCCGCAGCACCGCCAGTGGGTCGACCACGTCGAGCGTTCCGGTTGGCACCTGCTGCGCCTGATCGACGACGTGCTCGACATCTCGCGCCTGGACGCGGGCCGCATGACGCTGGAGCCCGAGAACGTGGACGTGCCGAAGCTGCTGCACGACTGCGAGCTGGAGCTGAAGGCGAACGCGCTCGCGCACGACATCACCATCACCACCACCGTCGAGCCGGCCGCGCGGACATGGCGCGGCGACCTGCGCCGCCTGCGGCAGATCTGCACCAACCTGCTGAGCAACGCGATCAAGTACAACCGACCGCAAGGCGAGGTGCGCATCGAGACCGAACTGTGCGAGGACGGCCGTCTGTGCATCGCGATCCGCGACACCGGCATCGGCATCGACGAACGGCAGCGCGCGCAGCTGTTCCAGCCGTTCAACCGGCTCGGCCGCGAACGCAGCGCCATCCCGGGCACCGGCCTGGGGCTGGTGGTCGTCAAGCAGCTGGTCGAGGCGATGGGCGGCAGCATCGCGGTGGAGAGCCAGCCGGACCGCGGCACCTGCGTTCGGCTCGCGCTGCCGTTCGCGCCGGCCTGAGCCGCCGCGAAGGCTGCGCGGCCTGCCGCCTCAGCGGCTTCACGCCGCGGCGAGCACGCCGCGCAGCACCCGTTCCTCGATCGCCGCCGCGGCAGGCTCGCCGCGCGAGCGCGGCCGCGGCAGCCCGATGCGTTCGTCGAGCACGATGCGGCCCTGGTCGATCGACACCACGCGGTCGGCCAGCGCGACCGCCTCACTGACGTCGTGCGTCACCAGCAGCGCGGTGAAGCCGTGGCGGCGCCAGAGGTTTTCGATGAGGCGGTGCATCTCCAGGCGCGTCAGCGCATCGAGCGCGCCGAGCGGCTCGTCGAGCAGCAGCAGCCGCGGCGCATGGACCAGCGCGCGGGCAAGCGCGACGCGCTGCCGTTGCCCGCCGGAGAGCACCGCGGGCCACTCCCGCGCGCGGTTGGCGAGCCCGACCTGCGCGAGCGCTTCGAGCGCGCGCGCCTTCGCGTCGGCACCGTCGAGCCCGAGCGCGACGTTGTCCACCACGCGCTTCCACGGCAGCAGGCGCGCGTCCTGGAACATCACGCGCACGGCATCGGGTTGGGCGCGATCGCCACGGTCGATCCGACCGTCGTCGAGCGTCTCCAGCCCCGCGACGAGCCGCAGCAGCGTGCTCTTGCCGCAGCCGCTGCGCCCGACGATCGCGACGAACTCGCCGGCGGCGATCTCGAGGTCCAGGCCGCGCAGCACCTCGCGCGCGCCGTAGCGCTTGCCCACGCCGCGCAGCGCGACGGCCGCGCCGCGCTGCGCGTCCGGCGCCACGGCTGTGCCCAGCGGCACCCGGGCTTCGCGCCGTGCCGTCCAGAACTCGGTGACTTCCAGTTCGAGCGTGTTCATGTCGTCGATCCTTCGAGCGGCCACCGGTACCCGGGGTGCCAGCGCAGCCCGGCGCGTTCGAGCCCGCGCGCAAGCACGTCGGCCAGCTTGCCGAGCAGGGCGTACAGCAGGATGCCGACCAGCACCACGTCGGTCTGCAGGAACTCGCGCGCGTTCATCGTCATGTAGCCGATGCCGGCCTGCGCCGAGATGGTCTCGGCCACGATCAGCAGCACCCACATCAGCCCGAGCGCGAAGCGCAGCCCGACCAGGATGTTCGGCAGCGCGCCGGGCAGGATCACGTGGCGGTAGAGCCGCCAGCCACCGAGGCCGTAGCTCCTGGCCATTTCGATCAGCGCCGGATCGACCGCACGGATGCCGTGGAAGGTGTTCAGGTAGACGGGGAAGAACACGCCGAAAGCGACCAGGAAAAGCTTCGCAGCTTCGTCGATGCCGAACCACAGGATCACCAGCGGGATCAGCGCGAGCGGCGGGATGTTGCGCACCATCTGGAGCGTCGAGTCGAGCGCGGTCTCGGCGCGACGGAAGCTGCCGGTGACGAGCCCGAGCACCAGCCCGAGCCCGCCGCCGATCGCAAGGCCGGTGAGCGCGCGCCAGGTGCTGGTGGCGACGTGCTTCTGCATCTCGCCCGACGCCCACAGCGCACCGAAGGCCTTCGCGACGGCCCAGGGCTCGGGAAGGATGCGCGTGGAGAGCCAGCCCGCCTGCGAGGCGAGCTGCCACAGCGCGATGAGGCCGGCCGGCACGGCCCAGGGCAGCAGCTCGCGCGACGTGAGCGGCAGTCGATGTCGAAGCTTCATCGGCGGTCCTCAGCTCGCGGCTTCCTTGAGCGCCGGCCGCGGCCCAGCGGGCGCGCTGCGATCGGCCCGTTGCCCGGGCGGGACGATCCCGTTCGCGACGATCTCGCCGAACGGCCCGCTCAGCACCGGCCGCGCCGCGTCGCTCGACGCGCGCTGCACCGGCAGCAGCGGGAACAGCAGCTCGGCGACGCGGTGCGCCTCTTCCAGGTGCGGGTAGCCGGAAAGGATGAAGTGATCGAGCCCGAGCGCCGCGTACTCCTCGATGCGTTCGGCGACCTGCCGCGCATTGCCGACCAGCGCGGTGCCGGCGCCGCCGCGCACCAGGCCGACGCCGGCCCAGAGGTTGGGCGCGATCTCCAGGCCGTCGCGCACGTTCGCGCGGTTGAAGCGGCCCTTGTTCAGCTCGGCCATGCGGCGCTGGCCGACCGAGTCCATCTGCGCGAAGCGCGACTGCGCGGCGGCGATCGTCGCGTCGCCGAGGTGGCTCAGCAGCTCGCCGGCGGCACGCCAGGCCTCGTCCTCGGTCTCGCGCACGATCACGTGCAGGCGGATGCCGAAGCGCAGCGTGCGGCCGTGCTTCGCGGCGCGCCGCTTCACGTCGGCCACCTTCTCGGCCACCGCGGCCGGCGGCTCGCCCCACGTGAGGTAGGTGTCGAACTGCGCGGCGGCGAGCTCGTGCGCCGCCTCCGACGAGCCGCCGAAGAACAACGGCGGGTAGGGCCGCTGCAGGCCGGGGTAGAGCAGCTTCGCGTCCTTCACCTGCAGGTGCTTGCCGTCGAAGTCGAAGCCGCTTCCTTCATGGCTGCGCGTCATCACCTCGCGCCAGATCGTCATGAACTCGACGCTCTGCTCGTAGCGCTCGGCGTGGTCGAGGAACTGGCCGTCGCCGGCGAGCTCGGCCGCATCGCCGCCGGTCACCAGGTTGATCAGCAGCCGGCCGCCCGAGAGCCGGTCGAAGCTCGCCGCCATGCGCGCGGCGAGCGATGGCGTCACCAGCCCGGGTCGCAACGCGACCAGGAACTTCAGGCGCCGCGTCACTTCGATCAGGCTCGACGCGACCATCCACGGGTCTTCGCAGGAGCGGCCCGTGGGGATCAGCACGCCTTCGTAGCCGAGGCTGTCGGCCGCGACGGCGATCTGCCGGAAGTAATCGAAGCTTACGGCGCGCGCGCCGACGGCACTGCCGAGGAAGCGCGAGTCGCCGTGGGTGGGGATGAACCAGAGGATCTTCATGAGGTGATGGCCTTCGCGAGCTTGGAGGGATCGGACGCCGGCTGCCAGACGATCTCGGCCACCTTCACCGCCTTCGGGATCAGGCCCAGCTCGAAGAAGGCGTCGGCCACGCGCTGCTGTTCGAGCACCAGCGCCGGCGGCACCGGCCCCGTCGCGGCCTTCGGCCGGCGTTCGATGAAGCGGTGGATGGTCGCGAGGCTCAGGCCGGTGAAGCCGGCCAGGATCTGCGCGGCCTCCTTCTTGTTTGCGTGCAGCCAGCGGTCGGACGCGCTGAGTTCGTCGAACAGCGCGAGCAGCGTCGCCGGGTGCTGCCGCGTGAAGGCGCTGGAGGCGAGGTAGAAGCTGTTGTTGCTCGACAGTCCGACGCCGTCGTGCAGCACGCGCGTCTTCACGTCGATTTCCGTGGCGGCGTAGAACGGGTCCCAGATGCCCCAGGCATCGACGCTGTCGCGCTCGAACGCGGCGCGCGCGTCCGACGGCGGCAGGTACATCGGCGTGATGTCGCTCCACGCGAGGCCGGCCTTGCGCAGCGCCGCGACCACCAGGTAGTGCGCGCTCGAGCCGCGTTGCAGCGCCACGCGCTTGCCTTTCAGGTCGGCCAGCGTGCGCAGCGGCGCATCGTGCTTGACGAGGATGGCCGAGCTGCGCGGCTTCGGCGGCTCGGCGCCGACGTAGCGCAGGTCCTTGCCCGCGGCCTGCGCGAAGACCGGCGGCGAATCGCCGGTGAGCCCGATGTCGAGGCTTCCGACCGCCAGCGCTTCGAGGAGCTGCGGCCCCGCCGGGAACTCGATCCACTGCAGCTTCGTGCCGGCGAAGCGCTGTTCGAGCACGCCTTTCTGCTTGAGCAACACGAGGTTGACGGCGCTCTTCTGGAAGCCGATGCGCAGCTGCACCGGCGCCTTCCCCTGTGCGCTGGCGCCGCCCGAAGCGGCCAGCGCGAGTGCCGCGCCGCCGAGCGTGAACGAGCGTCGGTCGATCGTCATCGCGCGCTCCCGCTCAGGGCTTCTGAGCCAGCTTGATCGACGCGGGCAGTGCCTCGGCGATCTTCACGGGCCTGGGGATCAGCTTCAGCTCGAAGAAGGCGTCGGCGATCTTCTGCTGCTCCTGCGCGACCTTTGCCGAGATCGGCTGGATGCCGTAGGCGAAGCGCTGCGCCGAGCGCTCGGTGATGTCGATCGGCAAGCCGATCTGCGGCGCGAGCAGCGCGGCGACCGCCTTCGCGTCCTTCGCGGCCCAGGCGTCGAGCTTCGCAAGCTCCTCGACGATGGCCTCGATCACCTGCGGCCTGCGCTCGCCGTAGCTGCGCGCGGCCAGGTAGAACTGGTGGTTCGCGACGAGGCCCGTGCCGTCGGCCAGCACGCGCGCGCCGAGCTGCGTCTCGGCCGCGGCGAGGAAGGGATCCCAGATCACCCAGGCATCGACGCTGCCGCGCTCGAAGGCGGCGCGCGCATCGGCCGGCGGCAGGAAGACCGTCTGCACGTCGGCATAGCCGAGGCCGGCCTTCTCGAGCGCCTTGACGAGCAGGTAGTGGACGTTCGAGCCCTTGTTGAGCGCGACCTTCTTGCCCTTCAGGTCGGCAACGCGCTTCAGCGGCGAGTCCTTCGCGACGACGATCGCCTCGGCGCTCGGTGCGGGCGGCTGGTTCGCGACGTAGACGATCGGCGCGCCGGCGGCCTGCGCGAAGATCGGCGGCGCCTCCCCGACAGTGCCGAAGTCGATCGAGCCGACGTTCAGGCCTTCGAGCAACTGCGGCCCGGCCGGGAATTCGCTCCATTGCACCGCGATGCCCTGGGCGGCGAGGCGGCGGTCGAGATCGCCGCGTGCCTTCAGCAGCGTCAGCGTGCCGTACTTCTGGTAGCCGATGCGCAGCGTCTCCCTGGCCGCCGCGGCCTGGGCGTGCGCGAGCCCGAAGGGCACGGCCGTCGATGCGGCGAGGGCCAGCGCCAGCAGCAGGCGGCGGCGCTTCGAGGTGGGGGCGAGAGGGTGGGTCATCGGGTCGTCTTTCAAGGCAAAGCAGCGGCTCGCCGCAGCGATGCGCGCGGCTGGATGTGTGGCGTAAAGGGCAGGCGGCGCGTTGCGGCGCCGGGGTTGGCGCGCGCGTCAGGCGCTACATCGCGCCTCGATCACGTCGAGCGCCGGGATGCGCGCCCGCGGCACCACCGCGACCGGGCGCGCTTCGACGCGCGCTGCCCAGGCCTCGGCGGGCTCGAGGAGGTCGGCGACCGCACGGTCGAGCCGCAGGCCGAGCTCGTGCACCGGCCGGTGCGCATCCGCATGCAAGGGCAGCTGCGCGTCGGTGGCGAAGACCGCGGCGCGGATGTCGTGCGCGCCGAGCGCGGCGAGCACCGGCCGCAGCGCGTAGTCGAGCGCCAGCAGATGCGCGAGGCTGCCGCCGCTGGCCAGCGGCACGATGGTCTTGCCGCGCAGCGCGTCTTGCGGCAGCACGTCGAGGAAGGCCTTCAGCAAGCCGCTGTAGGCCGCCTTGTAGATCGGCGTCGCGACGAGAACCAAGCGCGCTTCGCGCAGCGCCGCGATGGCCTCGACGATCGGCGCCGCCGCGGCGTCGCCGGCGAGCAGCGCGGCGGCCGGCAGCTCGCGCAGCACGACGCGCCGGGGCGGCTGCGGCACGTCGAGCGCGGCCGCGAGGCGCCCTTCCATTTCGGCAAGCAGCGCGCCGGAGCGCGAACGGGCCGAAGGGCTGCCGAGCAGGCTGAGGATGCGGGACATGCGGATGCCGATGCGAGTCGAGGAGCCCGCACGATAGGAGCCGCCGCGCCGCCGGCCAACGAAGGCTTTCGAGCTTGGTTAGGCGCGATGTGCGGGGTGGTGGCGGCGAAAGCGGGCATCCGCCGCGAGGCCGCACGCGCCCAAGCAAAAGGCCCCGCACTTGCGTGCGAGGCCTTGCATTTCTTGGCTCCCCGACCTGGGCTCGAACCAGGGACCTACGGATTAACAGTCGGAGTCCGGCGGACTTCAACGGCTTTTCCGAGACTGTTTGGGACGTCAGAAATCCATTGCGGATCAATGGCTTACGAAGAATTCTTGTTCCACGATGTCCCGACTCATAGCATCCGATCCAGCGATTTTTCGGACACGGTTCGGACACGGAACTGCCCTTATGCCGCTCTTGACCGTTCGGGCCATCGATGCCCTCAAGCCCAGGGAGCAAGCCTTCAAGGTGACCTTGGAGCGTGGCCTGCAACTTCGCATCGCACCGGATGGAGTGCGGACCCTGCTCATTCGCTACACCGTGAAGGGCGGCAGTGACGGCGAACGGCAGTACCGACTTCCGCAGGAGTACGGCGAAGGCGCGGGGCAGATCAGGCTTGCCGCCGCGTGTGCCGAGGCCGCTCGCATTCGCGCACTCGCACGAGAGGGTGTGGACTGGCCGGCGCAGGAGGAGGTACGACTCAGGAGAGTTGCTGCCGAGTCAGAGGCGGCTGGCCGGCTCGAAGGGCTGTCTCTCGCTCAGGCAGTGCGCGATTACGTCGAGAGGAAGCGTCGCGCCAAGGACGGGCTGGCCTTGAAGGCACGCACTCGCGCCGACTACTTGGCGATGGTCGAACCGGGCCGAACGATGCGCAGCGGCAAGAAGTTCGCGGACGGCGAGCTCTACCCACTGGCGCACAAGCTTGTGAGCACGATCACGGGCAAGGACATCCGCAAGCTCCATACGGACTTGCGGGAGCGATCAGAGCGACAGGCGACGTACGCGATGCAGGTGTTGCGGGCCGTGCTGCGATGGCACGGTGTCGTCATCACCGACAACCCGCTGGCACGCGATACCGCCGGCCGAGACCGCATCGTCATCACGACCGGGTCCAGCGAACCGGCGCCCATACCGCCCGAACAGCTTGGTGCATGGTGGAACGCAGCAGCGACAGCGCCATCTCGGGTGGCAGCCGACTACTACAGGTTCCAGCTGCTCACTGGCTGCCGAGGCGTCGAGATTCACGGCCACAAGCGCCACGGTTACCCACCCATCAAGGTGGCGGATCTCGACCTTGTCGGCGGCAAGATCACGCTGCGCGACACCAAGAATCGCAGCGACCATAAGCTGCTGCTGTCGCGACAAGCGTTGGAGATTGTGGTGCGTAACGCGACCGACAAGAAGGCGGACGCGGCGCTGTTCCCGATCGTCGATGCACGCAAGACCTTGGCGTGGATCAATGCGAAGGCCGGCACATCAGTGCAGGGACATGGCTTGCGTGACACCTTTGCCAGCATCGCAGAGGAACTGGTGTCGGGTGCGGCACTTAAGAAGATGATGAACCACGCGACGGGCCGCGACGTGACGCTTGGCAGCTACGTCGGCAAAAGCGAAGCGCAACTGAGGCAGGCTTGGCAGACGGTCGCTGATTTCATCGACGCTGCTGCAGCCAATCCTCTTGATCTGGCCCCGCAGTCTCGACCACCTCGCCGTGCCGCGGTGCGCCGTCCATGGCGCGATCGTGCAGTTGCTGACCGTCGCCCAAAACTCCCCCTGGTTCCGTCAGGCCCGCGATAACGGCGGTTCGAGCGTCGGCGCGGAGGACCGAGTACGGCTCAGTGGTCGATCGTTTAAGCTCCAGAGCATGGTTTTTCCCCGACCATTCCGGCGCTTCCTCGCGCGTTTCCTGGCAGCAACGATGCTGTTGGTGCAGCTCGCAGCCGTGAGCTATGCCTGCCCCCTGCAGCGCCAGGATTCCGGAGGGAACCCGATGGCCGGCATGCCTTGCGCCGAGATGATGTCGGGCGTGCAGGCAGTTGATGCGGAGCAGCCCGGCCTGTGCTTCAAGCATTGTCAGATCGACCCGGCGCACCCACCGCTCGATCAGTCGCCGGTCGCAGCGATGGCGTTGCCGGCGCTGCTGACCGTCATCGTCCTGCCAGCGGTCGAACCGCTTGGCACCCAGCACGGTCGTTGGGCGAGCCATCAGATCCGACGTGATCGCGCTCCACCCGACGATCACAGCATCGTCCACTGCTGTTGGCGCATTTGATCTCCTGAAGTTCGCGGTTTGACGGCCCGGGCTACGGCCCCGGGGACCGATTCCGATCCGATCTTCAGGAGTTCCCATGAACGTACGTTTGCCGCTCGCGTCCGCGCGTCGCGCGGTCTGCGGTGTGCTGGTGCTGCTGGTCGCATGGCCGACCATTGCCCGATCAGCATCACTTTCAATGGAGACCGCGGTGGCCTTGGCCGCCGAGCGGTCGCGCTTGGTGGCTTCGGCGTCCGCGCAGTCGCGCGCGGCGAGCGAACTGGCAGTCGCCGCAGGCCAGCGCCCGGACCCCGTGCTGAGGCTCGGGCTCAACAACCTGCCGATCGACGGCCCGGACCGCTTCAGCGTCACGCGCGACTTCATGACGATGCGCTCGGTCGGCGTGATGCAGGAGCTCACGCGCGCCGACAAGCGGGCGGCGCGCGTCGAGCGCGCCGAACGCAACGTCGCGCTGGCCGACGTGGGAAGAAAGCAAGCGGTCGCCGAGGTGCAGCGGGACGCGGCGCTCGCCTGGCTCGATCGCTCCTTCGCCGAGTCCATGCGCGATCAATTGCGGCGGCAGATCGAGCAAGCCCAACAGCAAGTGCAGGCAGCCGAGGCGTTGTACCGCAGCAGCCGCGGTTCGCAGACCGAGGTGTTCACCGCACGCGGCGATCTCGAAGGCCTGCGCGATCGGCTCGACGAGACGGAGCGCGAGATCGACGTGGCCACCGTGCGCCTCGCGCGATTCGTCGGCGATGTAGCGAAGGAGCCGCTGACGTCGCGACCTGCGTTCGCCCTCGCGGCGGACGACGCGCTGCCGATCGAGCGCACGCTCGTCGTCGCCGAGCGGCTTTCGCAAGAGAACGCCGCGCTGGCGGAAGCCCGCGTAACCGATGCCGAGCGCCGCTCCGACTGGAGCGTCGAGTTGATGCTGAGCCAACGCGGGCCGGCCTATTCGAACATGGTGTCAATCAACCTCTCGGTGCCGCTGCAGTGGGACCAGAAGAACCGGCAGGACCGCGAACACGCAGCCAGGCTCGCGATGCTCGACGAAGCGCGCGCGCGGCTCGAGGACGCCGAGCGCGCGGTCGAGGCCGACATCCGCGCCTCGCAAGCGGCGTGGCGCAACCAGGAGCGCCGGCTTCGTCGCCACGACGAGGCCTTGCTGCCGCTGGCCGAGCAGCGCAGCGCCGCCGCCCTTGCGGCCTACGCCGCGGGCAGCGGCTCGCTGGCCGGCGTGCTCGAAGCGCGGCGCAACGCGCTGCAGGTCCACCTCGATCGCCTGCGCATCGAGGCGGACATCGCGCGCCTGTGGGCGCAACTCACCTTCCTGATGCCGCAGGACGGCCCGACGACATCGAGGACCGCACCATGAAGCTTCGCCACACCTTGATCACCGCCGCGATCGTCGCGGCCCTCGCGCTCGCGAGCTATGCCGCCTACCGCGCGGGCATGCAGCGAGGCATGACGGCCCCGGCATCGGTGCAAACGGCATCGACTGCCGAAGACCCGACGAGCAGCATCGCCGCCGGCGAGGCCGCGACGCGACGGCACATCCAGCAGGGCCTGAAGGCCGGCCAGGTCGATCCGGCGACCGGCAAGTCCATCCTCTACTACCACGACCCGATGGTGCCGGGTAAGCGCTTCGACGCACCGGCCAAGTCGCCCTTCATGGACATGATGCTAGTGCCTGTCTATGCAGGCGCGAGCGAAGACGCGGGCACCGTCACCGTCAGCCCGCGCATCCAGCAGAACCTGGGCGTGCGCACGGCCGAGGTGGTCGAAGGCACGCTGCAGCCGAAGCTCGCCGCGGTCGGCAGCATCGCGTGGAACGAGCGCGACCAGTCCGTGCTGCAGGCGCGCGCGAGCGGCTACGTCGAGAAGCTGCATGTGCGCGCGACGCTCGATCGCGTGAAGCAAGGCCAGCCCTTCGTCGATTTCTACGTGCCCGACTGGATCGCCGCGCAGGAGGAGTACCTCGCGATGCGCCGCATCGCGCCGGGCGACTCGGCCCTGCTGGCGGCGGCGCGTCAACGCCTGTTGCTTGTGGGCATGACTGAGCCGCAAATCGCACGCGTCGAAGCGGCCGGGCGCGTGCAGCCGCGCATCACGCTCACTTCGCCATCGAGCGGCGTGGTCGCCGAACTCGCGGTGCGCGAAGGCATGACGGTGAGCGCCGGCATGACGCTCGCGCGCATCAACGGCCTAGGCACCGTGTGGGCGCTCGCCGAAGTGCCCGAGAGCCAGGCGGCGCTCGTGCGGCCCGGCAGCACGGTCGAGGCACGCAGCCCGGCCGATCCGGGCAGGGTGCATCGCGGCACCGTGCAGACCCTGCTGCCCGAAGTGAACGCGACCACGCGCACGGTCAAGGCACGCGTGCAGTTCGACAACCCCGGCGGCCGCCTCGTGCCGGGCGCCTTCGTCACGATGCAGTTCACCGACGCGCGCGCGGGCAAGGCGCTCCTCGTGCCGACCGAGGCGGTGATCCAGACCGGTCGCCGCGCGGTGGTGATGGTGGCGGAGGAGAACGGCCGTTTCCGGCCGGTCGATGTCGAGACCGGGCTCGAGACCAGTGGCCGGATCGAGATCAGGCGCGGCCTCGAAGCCGGCCAGCGCGTGGTCGTCTCGTCGCAGTTCCTGATCGACTCCGAAGCCAGCCTTCGCGGCGTCGAGGCCCGCTTGAACGGGGACCCGAAAGCGGCGACAGCCAAGCCAGCCGAGGTGCATCGCGGCCAAGGCGTCATCGAGGCCATCGGTCGCGATGCGGTGACGTTGAGTCACGGCCCGATCCCCAGCCTCAAGTGGGCCGAGATGACGATGGAGTTCGCGCTGCCGCCGCCCGAGCGGCTGCCGCGAGGACTGGCGGCGGGCGACCGCGTCGAGTTCGAATTCGTCATGGACCCGACCGACGGCCCTGTCGTCAGCCGGATCGTCCCGCTTGCGCCTGCGTCGGGAGCCTCGCGATGATCGCCGCGCTGATCCGCTGGTCGATCGGTAACCGCTTCCTGGTGCTGATGGCGACGCTGCTGCTGGCCGGCTGGGGCGTGTGGACGGTGCAGCGTGCGCCGCTCGACGCGCTGCCCGATCTCTCCGACACGCAGGTCATCATCCGCACGACCTATGCCGGCCAGGCGCCGCGCATCGTCGAGAACCAGGTCACCTATCCGCTCACGACGACGATGCTGTCGGTACCTGGCGCGAAGGTCGTGCGCGGCTATTCGTTCTTCGGCGACAGCTTCGTCTACGTGCTGTTCGAAGACGGCACCGACCCGTACTGGGCGCGCTCGCGGGTGCTGGAGTACCTGAACCAGGTGCAGTCGCGGCTGCCTGCCGCCGCGAAGCCGGCGCTCGGGCCGGACGCGACGGGCGTCGGCTGGATCTACCAGTACGCGCTCGTCGATCGCAGCGGCGCGATGGACGCGGGCCAGCTCCGAGCGCTGCAGGACTGGTTCCTCAAGTACGAGCTCAAGACCGTACCCGACGTGGCCGAGGTCGCGTCCGTCGGCGGCATGGTCCGGCAGTACCAGGTGGTGCTCGATCCCGACAAGCTCGCGGCCTACGCGATCCCGCACGGCCGTGTCGTCGAGGCCATCCGCAACGCGAATCAGGAAGCCGGCGGCTCGGTGCTTGAGCTGGGCGAGGCCGAGTACATGGTGCGCGCCTCGGGCCTGCTCGCATCGCTCGACGACTTCCGCGCGATCCCGCTCGCCTCGACCGACGCCGGCGTGAGCGTGCGCCTGGGCGACGTGGCCCGGGTGCAGATCGGACCCGAGATGCGCCGCGGCATCGGCGAGCTCGATGGCGAGGGCGAAGCCACCGGCGGCGTGATCGTGATGCGCTCGGGCAAGAACGCGCTGGAGACGATCGAGGCGGTGAAGGCCAAGCTCGCTTCGCTGCAAGCCAGTCTGCCCAAGGGCGTCGAGATCGTGCCGACCTACGACCGCTCGAACCTCATCGAGCGTGCGGTGACGAACCTGCGCGACAAGCTGATCGAGGAGTTCGTCGTCGTCGCGCTCGTCTGCGCGGTGTTCCTGTTCCACCTGCGCTCGGCCTTCGTCGCGATCGTCACGCTGCCGCTCGGCATCCTCGCCGGCTTCATAGTGATGCACTACCAGGGCGTCAATGCGAACGTCATGTCGCTGGGCGGCATCGCGATCGCGATCGGCGCGATGGTCGATGCCGCGGTGGTGATGATCGAGAACGCGCACAAGCACATCGAGACCTGGCGGCATGCGCATCCCGGCGAGACGCTGCAAGGCGATGCACAGTGGCGCGTGATCGGCGATGCGGCTGCGGAGGTCGGGCCGGCGCTCTTCTTCTCGCTGCTCATCATCACCTTGAGCTTCGTTCCGGTGTTCACGCTGGAGGCGCAAGAGGGCAGGCTCTTCTCGCCGCTGGCCTTCACCAAGACCTATGCGATGGCCGCGGCGGCCGGGCTCTCGGTGACGCTGGTGCCGGTGCTGATGGGCTGGCTGATCCGCGGGCGCATCCCCGACGAGCGTAGCAACCCGCTGAACCGTGCACTGATCGCGCTGTACCGGCCGTTGCTCGATGCGGTGCTAGCGTGGCCGAAGGCCACGATCGCCGTCGCGCTGCTTGTGCTCGCGAGCACCGCGTGGCCGATCCTGAAGATCGGCGGCGAATTCATGCCGCCGCTTGACGAAGGCGACTTGCTCTACATGCCGAGCGCGCTGCCCGGCCTTTCGGCGGGCAAGGCGGCCGAGCTGCTGCAGCAGACGGACCGGCTCATCAAGACCGTGCCGGAAGTCGAGACGGTCTACGGCAAGGCCGGCCGCGCCGAGACCGCGACCGACCCCGCGCCGCTCGAGATGTTCGAGACCACGATCCAGTTCAAGCCGAAGAGCGCGTGGCGCACCGGCATGACGACCGACAAGCTCGTCGAGGAACTCGATCGCATCGTGAAGGTGCCGGGCCTGTCGAACATCTGGGTGCCGCCGATCCGCAACCGCATCGACATGCTGGCCACCGGCATCAAGAGTCCCGTGGGCATCAAGGTCGCGGGCGCCGATCTCGCGGAGATCAACCGCATCGCCGGCGCGATCGAGCGCGCGGTGAAGCCCGTGCCCGGCGTGAGCAGCGCGCTGGCCGAGCGCCTGAGCGGCGGGCGCTACATCGACGTGACGATCCGCCGCGACGCCGCCGCGCGCTTTGGCATGAACGTGGCCGACGTGCAGTCGATAATCGGCGCGGCCGTGGGCGGCGACAACGTCGGCGAGACCGTCGAAGGCCTGCAGCGCTTCCCGATCAACGTGCGCTACCCGCGCGAGATCCGCGATTCGCTCGACAAGCTGCGCCGCTTGCCCATCCTCACCGACCGCGGCGCGCGCATCGTTTTGAGCGACGTGGCCGACGTGCGCATCACCGACGGCCCGCCGATGCTGCGCAGCGAGAACGCGCGCCTCGCCGGCTTCGTCTATGTCGACATCCGCGGCCGCGACCTGCGCTCGGCGGTGCAGGACATGCAGCGCGCTGTGGCCGAGCAGGTGAAGCTCGCGCCGGGCTACTCGGTCTCTTGGTCGGGGCAGTTCGAGTACCTCGAACGCGCGACGGCGCGGCTCAAGACCGTCGTGCCCGTCATGCTGGCGATCATCTTCGTGCTGCTCTACCTCACCTTCCGCCGCTTCGACGAGGCGCTGCTGATCATGGCGACGCTTCCCTTCGCGCTGGTCGGCGGCTTCTGGCTGCTGTACCTGCTGGGGCACAACCTGAGCGTCGCGAGCGCGATCGGCTTCATCGCGCTGGCGGGTGTCGCGGCGGAGTTCGGCGTGATCATGCTGCTGTATCTGAAGCAGGCGTGGGAGGCGCGGCTTGCCCGCGGCGAGCTCGACGACACCGCGCTGCTCGATGCGATCCGCGATGGCGCGGTGCTGCGCGTGCGACCGAAGGCGATGACGGTCGCGGTTATCGTCGCCGGCCTCGTGCCAATCATGTTCGGCAGCGGCACCGGCTCCGAGGTGATGCAGCGCATCGCCGCGCCGATGGTCGGCGGGATGATCACCGCGCCGCTGTTGTCGATGTTCGTGATCCCGGCCGTGTATCTCTTGATGCGCAGGCGGGGTCGGAGCGCGGAAGGTTCGATGCGCGAGCAGCGCGTCGCGGAGGCCTGACCGCCGCGACGCACCATCGCCTACCTACTTCTTCGTAGCCAGCCACTTGTCGAGCTGGGCGATTTCCTTCTGCTGGTCGCTGATGATCTTGCGGGCGAGCGCCTTCATCTCGGAGGACTTGCCTTGCTCGACCTCGACCTTCGCCATGTCGATGGCCGTTTGATGATGCATGCGCATCATCATGGCGAAGTCCTTGTCGGTGTCGCCGCCGGGCTGCATCGACTGCATCTTCTGCATGCCGCTCATCATCTGCTCATGCATCTGCTGAGAGCCTTGGCCCATGGATTTGCTCATCGGCGCTTCCGTGCTCTGTGCAAAAGCAAGTCCGCAGGCGAGTGCCAGTGCCGTCGAAGCGCCGAGGCGTTTCAGTACGTTGTGCTTCATGGAAAAACTCCTTTTGGTGCCAGCGAGTCATTGGCTGCCGCTGCGGTGGCCGCGCGGGCTGCCCTTGTTGCTCCGCAGCGGCTCAAGGCCGCGGAACGGCTGGTAGTCGGCGATGCCGAACTGTTTCTTCAACTCGTTGCGCATCATCTCGATGTCCGCGATCTGGCTGTGCCACATGCCGCGGCATTCCCGGCGCAGGTCGTGGTGCATCAGATCGCTGCCGGTCATGCAGCCGTTGACAGGCTCCATCAACATGTAGTGATGGCGGCTGAGGGTTTCGTAGAACGCCTTGTTGAAGTCGGCGCCCGGTTGCGCTTGCTCCAAGATCGCAATCGCAGCCTTGCCGTCCTCACGCAGGCGGGGCTGGTAGTCGACGCCGTACCAATCGCGCAGGAAGCGCTGCAGCGTCATGATCTCCTCGCGCTGCATCCGGTTGTTGCGGCGGGCCATCGACTTCAGTTCATCGAGCGTTGCCTTGGCTGGTGTCGCGCCGAGGCCAGGCGTCGGCGAAGTGCCTTCCGTCGGGCTGATCTCCGGTGAGCGCTGAAGATCAGTGCCCGCTGCCAACTCGGTCATGCGCAGCGCCGAGTAGTGGTGATCGATGGTCATCTGCATGAACTCGACCTCGTATCGAGCGGTGAGTCCTTGGCCGGGGGCGTCGGCGAGGGCAGATGTCTGCGTGGCGGCAAGCGCGATGGCGCCCGCGATGGTTCTGAAAGACTTCATGTGCATCTCCATAGGGGTGTCGTAGAGCTGCCCCGTGAGGCAGCTCCGGTAGGCGGTGGACAGAGCAAGCGGCGCCGTCTCAAGTCGCCATGGCTCGGCAGGCCTCGGCGCATCGGCGGCACGCTTCGGCGCAGGCCTGGCAGTGGTCCATGCGGTGCTTGCCGCACTCCTCGGCGCACGCGTCGCAGATCTGCGCGCATTGCTGGCAAACCTGCTTCGCAAATTGGCTGCCGCGAGCCATGTAGCCGGCTGAGAGTCGGCAGATTGCAGCGCAGTCGGCGTCGAGCGCGATGCAGCGCGCCATCATCTTGACGTCTTGCTCTTGTAGGCACGACGCGAAGCAGTGGTCGCACGCCGTTGCGCATGCGTTGCAAGCCTCGATGCAGGCTTGATTGATCTGGTGGGGCATGAGAGTCTCCTGAGAAAAGGGTGCCGCGTTGGGCGACTGCCCAACGACAACGTGCCGCGGCGTCAGCCGCGATGGCGAGAAGCTTTTCAGGAGACGAACTTCGGCCTGGGTCTCGGCGGGGGCCAGATAACCGACGCGAAAGGGAGCGACGATCCGGACAGCCACAGATCCTCCAGTGGAGGGGCTACTGCGGTGGCGTCCGATGTCGCCAGGGTGGAGATCGGCGTCGCCGCCAAATGGCAAGGGCCGGCATCCTTGAGATGACTCCCCAACCCCTTCGACGCCGAGTTCTCATCGACATGGTCGTGCGCTAGGGACGACCCTTGGCCTCCCGCGAGCATCTGAGCAACGCAATGCACCTCGCAAATCATCATGGCGCCAACGGACGCTACGAAGCTCAGCAACGCGACCATCGCGACCCAGCGGTGAAAGCGCCGGGGTGGCCATCGCCCCTGGCTCGGGCGCCGCAAGCCTCCCAGCCTAGATGGCTGGCGGTGCAAGGCGAACAAGTAGGAGAGGCGTGATTCGGTCTGCATGTCCGAGGGCGCACAGGCGCTCGAACCATGCGGCAAATCACGTTCCCTCTCTGGCTGCAGCAGTGCCTCGGTCGTTCAATGCTTGCAAGCGAAGCGCACGCGGCGTTGCGGTGACCGAGGAGAGGCAGTTGCTGCTGCCATCACCCGCGAAGCAACTCAAACACGGTGATGCCGGCTACCGCCACTGAGTCAACCGGGCCGACGACCTCGGCACCCCGCCAGTGCCACCGGTTGAACGGAGGCCAGGCGTGAGGCGCTCAACGACTGCGGCCGCCCGGCTTACCTTGCCTAGGCGGTGCACGCGACGAGCGAGGCTTTTTCTTCGAAGGGTGCCGCCACTTGAAGAAGGCCACGATCGCGGGCAGCGCCACCGCGATGAACACGGCACCGATGATGATCAGCGTGTAGGTGTCATGCGGCAGCTTGTCGAACCCCTTCAGCTCGTGCGGCATGAGGCCGTCCTGCAGCGAGCGGGTCCTACTTTGCCATCTGCATCTCGGTGATCGTGAACTTGCCGGCCTCGTTGACGGCCTTGAACTTGACCTTGTCGCCGGCCTTCACCGCGTCGAGCATCGACTTGTCCTTCACGTTGAACACCATCGTCATGCCGGGCATTTCAAGGTTCTTGATCTCGCCGTGCTTCAGCGTGAGCTTGCCGCCTTCCTTGTCGATCTTGCGCACCTCGCCGTCGGTCATCTCGGCGGATGACGCGGAAGGTGCGGTAGCTTGGGTTTGCACCTTGACCGCACCGCCGTGGTCGCCCGCGGCGAAGGCGATACCAGCCACCGATGCGGCGGCAACGAGAACGAGGGGTCGGATGAACTTCATGTCGGAACCTTTCACTTGGAGGAGTAGCGGGAAAAAACGCTGCTGCGGCCGTCGGCGCCGATCAGCAGCACGTCGTAGGGGTCCTTCCGTTTGCCGTAGGCGGGACCGTCCATGCCTGGTGAGCCGATCAGCATGCCGGGCACGGCAAGACCTACCGCATCGGGCCGCTCCTTCAGCAGCCGGCGTACATCGGCCGCCGGTACGTGGCCCTCGATCGCGTAGCCGCCCACGGAGGCGGTGTGGCAAGAGCCGAAGGCAATCGGCACCTTCAGCCGCTCGCGGGCGTCGGTGTTGCCGTCGTCGTGAACCCGGACGGAGAAGCCGTTCTTCTCCATATGCGTCACCCAGTCCTTGCAACAGCCGCACTTGGGGCCTTTCCAGACCTCCATCGCGGTACGAGCTTGCGCGCGAGAGGCGAACGGCGTGGAGAGCGCCAACATGAGAAGCGTCCGACGCGCTGTGCCATGGATGCGAGCCCGAGTCATGGCTTGCCTGCCTTCGCAGCAGCGGTCGAGCCCGCCGCCACGACCTTGATCTTCCCGACCATGCCGGCCTGGTAGTGACCCGCGATCAGGCACGCAAAGTCGAAGTCGCCGGCGCGGTTGAAGGTCCAGACGATCTCTCCCGTCTTGCCGGGGCCCACATGCGCCATGTAGGGCTCGTCGTGCTCCATCGTCGGGAACTTGATCATCATGTCCGCATGCTTGTCGTTCTCGGCCTTGGTCCCGATCACGAACTCATGCATCTGCTTGCCGTTGTTCTTGACGACGAACTTGACCGTCTCGCCTTGCCGGACTTCGATCTTGTCGGGCGTGAAGCGCATGGTGTCGGCCATCCCGACTTCGATCGTGCGCTTGGCGGCCTTGGCGTCGCCTGCGATGCCCCAGTCCTTCTGCTCCTTCCTCACCGGGCCGGCCTTCTTCGAGTGGTCCGTGCCCTCATGCGCGAGGGCGGAGAACGAGAACGCCACGGCGGTGGCGAGCAGGAGTGGCTTGATCACTTGCATGAAGTGCCTTTCTTGAATGGAGATCAATGGCCGGAATGGCCACCGGAGGGCTTCCGGACCTTCACTTCGACGTCCTGCGGTGCCTGCTTGACGACCGGCATGGAGCCGCTGCTTTCGGCCTTGAAGCGAGCGGGTTCGGGCAGCGCGCCGCCGAACTCGTAGGCCACGGTGCCAGGCGGATGCTTGAACCAGCCGGGGTCGCCGTAGGCGCCGCGCTTCTGGTCCTTGCGCACCTTGACGACGCTGAACATCCCGCCCATGCCGACCGCACCGAACGGCCCCTGCCCGGCCATCATGGCGGCGGTGTTGTCGGGAAGCGGCATCTCCATCTCGGTCATGTCCTTCATGCCGCGCTCGCCCATCACCATGTAGTCGGGCACCAGGCCGGTGATCTTCTTCGCCACGCCGCGGTGGTCCACGCCGATCATCGTGGGCACGTCGTGGCCCATCGCGTTCATCGTGTGGTGGCTCTTGTGGCAGTGGAAGGCCCAGTCGCCTTCTTCGTCGGCAAGGAAGTCGATCTGCCGCATCTGGCCCACGGCGATGTCGGTCGTCACCTCGTACTGGCGAGCGCTCTTCGGCGTCGGCCCGCCGTCGGTGCCGGTGACAAGGAATTCATGCCCGTGCAGGTGGATCGGGTGGTTGGTCATCGTGAGGTTGCCGATGCGGATGCGCACCTTGTCCATGTGCCGCACGACGAGCGGATCGATGCCCGGAAAGATGCGGCTGTTCCAGCTCCAGAGGTTGAAGTCGAGCATCGTCATGATCTTCGGCGTGTAGCTGCCGGGATCGACGTCGTAGGCGTTGAGCAGGAAGACGAAGTCGCGGTCCACCGCGTCGATCAGCGGATGGCGGCCCTTCGGGTGCGTGATCCAGAAGCCCATCATCCCCATCGCCATCTGCACCATCTCGTCGGCGTGCGGGTGGTACATGAAGGTGCCGGGGCGCCGCGCCTCGAACTCGTAGACGAAGGTCTTGCCGGGCGCGATGTGCGGCTGCGTGAGGCCGCCCACCCCGTCCATCCCGTTGGGCAGCCGCTGACCGTGCCAGTGGATCGACGTGTGCTCGGGCAGCTTGTTGGTCACGAAGATGCGCACGCGGTCGCCCTCGACCACTTCGATCGTGGGCCCGGGCGACTGCCCGTTGTAGCCCCACAGGTGGGCTTTGAAGCCGGGCGTCATCTCGCGCACCACCGGCTCGGCCACCAGGTGGAACTCCTTGACGCCGTTGTTCATGCGCCAAGGGGCGGTCCAGCCGTTGAGGGTGACCACCGGGTTGTACGGCCGGCCGGTGCGGGGTGCCAGCGGCGGCATGGTGTCCGGCTTGGTCTGGATCACTGGCTCCGGCAAGGAGGCCATCGCCACCTTGCTGACCGAGGCGGCGGCCACGGCGCCCGTGATCGCGC
>NZ_DASTPW010000039.1:0-6710 GCF_035762065.1 Methylibium sp. | reverse complement strand
TGGAGATCCTCAAGATCGGCTCAGCGGGCACCATGGCGCTGCTCGACCGGGCGCACGCCGACGCCGCCCGCTTCCTGATGGCCTCGACCTCGGAGGCGTACGGCGACCCGCTCGTGCACCCGCAGCCGGAGACCTACTGGGGGAACGTCAACCCGATCGGCCCGCGCGGCGTCTACGACGAGGCGAAGCGCTACGCCGAGGCGCTGACGATGGCGTACCACAACCAGCAGGGCGTGGACACGGCCATCGTCCGGATCTTCAACACGTACGGGCCGCGCATGCGCCCGTACGACGGCCGCGCGATCCCGACGTTCGTGCGCCAGGCCGTCGCGAACCAGCCGCTGACGGTCTTCGGCGACGGGTCCCAGACGCGCAGCTTCTGCTACGTCGACGACCTGATCGAGGGCGTGCTGCGCACGATGGCGACGCCCGACGACTTCGCCGGGCCGGTGAACCTGGGCAACCCCGGCGAGTTCTCGATGCTCGAACTCGCGCAGCAGGTGATCGCGCTCACCGCGTCGAAGAGCAGGCTGCGCCACCTGCCGCTGCCGCAGGACGACCCGAAGCAGCGCCGCCCCGACATCGGCCTGGCGCGCGACGTGCTCGGCGGCTGGCAGCCCACCGTGCCGCTGGCCGAAGGCCTGAGCAGGACCATCGCCTACTTCGACGCCCTGCTCGCCGAAGGCGACCGGTGATGCCCGACGGCACGGCGCCCGGATCGACGGTGCTGATCTTCCGCATCGGCAGCCTCGGCGACACGGTGGTCGCGCTGCCCTGCCTGCACCGCATCGCGCAGTGCTACGCGACCAGCCGCCGCGTGCTGCTGACCAACGTGCCGGTCAGCACGAAGGCGGCGCCGGCGCAGGCGGTGGTCGGCGGCGTCGGCCTGATCGACGACTACCTCGCCTACCCCGTCGGGCTGCGCTCGCCGGCCGGTCTGTGGCGGCTCGCGCGGCAGATCCGCGCGCTGGCGCCGAGCGCGCTGGTCTACCTGATGCCCACGCGCAGCCGGCTCGGCCTGTGGCGCGACCTTTCCTTCTTCAAGCTGTGCGGCGTGCCGTCGATCGTCGGCGCGCCCCTGGCCGAGGACCTGCGCCGCAACCGCCGCGACGCCGGCGGGCTGTTCGAGTCCGAAGGCTCGCGGCTCGCGCGCTGCCTCGCGCCGCTGGGTGCGATCGATCTCGCCGACCGCGCGCTGTGGGACCTGCGGCTGACCGCCGACGAGCGCGCGAACGCGCGGCGCGTCTGCGCGGCGCTCGGCGGCCGGCCGTTCCTCGCGATCAACATGGGCGGCAAGATCGCGATCAAGGACTGGGGCGTCGAGCGCTGGCAGGCGCTGCTCGGCGAACTGCGCGCGGCGAGGCCCGGCTTCGGGCTGCTGGTGGTCGGTGCGCCCGAGGACCACGCGCGCGGCGCCGATGCCGCCGCGCGCTGGGGTGAGGGCGCGGTCAACGCCTGCGGCGCCCTCACCCCGCGCGAGAGCGCCGCGGCGATGGAGAGCGCGGCCGCCTTCGTCGGCCACGACTCCGGACCGATGCATCTGGCGGCGGCGGTCGGCGTGCGCTGCGTGGGGCTGTTCGGCAGCCACGAGCCGCCGGCGCTGTGGCATCCGATCGGCGTCGGCCACACCGCGATCCACCGGATGGCAGGCGTCGAGACGATCGGTGTCGCCGAGGTGCGCGCGGCGGTGCTCGCCACGCTCGCGCAGCCTGAGCCGGTCCACGCCGCACGGTGCTGAGACGATGTGCGGCATCGCCGGGATCCATGCCTACCGCGACGGCGCGGCGCCGGTCGACGGGGACGAGCTCGCACGCATCGACGAGCGCCTGCGCAGCCGCGGCCCGGACGGCCACGCGCGCTGGCGCAACGCCGACGGCCGCATTGCGTTCGCGCATCGCCGTCTGGCGATCATCGATCTGAGCGAGGGCGGCGCGCAGCCGATGCACCACGCGGCGAGCGGCCACACGATCGTCTTCAACGGCGAGATCTACAACCACCAGGCGCTGCGCCGCGAGCTGCATGACGGCGGCGCCTCGCTGCGCTCGAGCTCCGACACCGAAGTGCTGCTGCGGCTGTTCGTCGAGCGCGGCCCGTCGATGCTGGTGCTGCTGCGCGGCATGTATGCGCTGGCGATCTGGAGCGAGCGCGAGCGCCGCCTCTTCCTCGCGCGCGATCCGCTGGGCATCAAGCCGCTGTACATCGCCGACGACGGCGCGACGCTGCGCTTCGCTTCGCAGGTCAAGGCGCTGCTGGCCGGGCGCGTCGACGCGGCGCCCGACGCGGCCGGGCATGCCGGCTTCATGCTGTGGGGCTCGGTGCCCGAGCCGTACACGCTGCATCGCGGCATCCGCGCGGTGCCGGCCGGCCACGGCATCGAGGTGCGCGACGGACGCGTCGCGGCGCCCGTCGCCTTCGCCAGCCCCCGCGAGACGCTCGCGCAGGGCCGCGTGGCCGGTGCCTCCGCGGGCGAGGCCGAGGACGCGCTGCGCGCCAACGCCGAGGCGGTGCGTTCCAGCGTGCGCGCGCACATGGTGGCGGACGTGCCGGTCGGCGTGTTCCTCTCGGCCGGGCTCGACTCGACCATGATCGCCGCCGCCGCCTCGGCCGCCGGCGAGCTGCGCACGGTGACGCTGGGCTTCGACGAGTACGCGGGCACGCCGGACGACGAGGCGCCGCTCGCGTCCGAGGCCGCGCGGTCGCTCGGCGCGCGGCACCAGCTCTGCCGCATCGGCGCGGCCGACTTCGCAGCCGATCGCGACGCGATCCTCGCGGCGATGGACCAGCCGAGCATCGACGGCGTCAACGTCTGGTTCGTCGCCAAGGCCGCGGCGCGGCAGGGGCTGAAGGTGGCGCTGTCGGGGCTGGGTGGCGACGAGCTGCTCGGCTCCTACCCCAGCTTCGAGCAGGTGCCGCGGCTGCACCGGGCGCTGCGCGGCTTCGGCGCGTTTCGTGGCGCCGGGCGGCTGCTGCGGCGCGCCGCGGCGCCGGCTTGCGCCGCGCTGACCTCGCCGAAGTACGCCGGCCTGCTCGAATACGGCAGCTCGATGGCCGGGGCCTACATGCTGCGGCGCTGCCTGCACATGCCCTGGGAGCTGCCGGGGCTGATCGGCGACGCGATGGCGCGCGACGGCCTGCAGGCGCTCGCGACCGAGCCGACGCTTGCCGCCAGCATCGAGGGCATCGCCTCCGAGCGGCTGCAGGTCTCGGCGCTGGAGATGCAGTGGTACATGCGCCACCAGCTGCTGCGCGATGCCGACTGGGCCGGCATGGCGCATTCGCTCGAGATCCGCACGCCGCTGGCCGACATGGAGCTGCTGTCGAACATCGTCGCGCTGCCGCAGCTCGGGCGGGCCAACGAAAAGCGCGCGGTCGCGCGCGCGGTGGCGCCGGCGTTGCCGGCGGCCATCCTGGAGCGGCCGAAGACCGGCTTCTCGATCCCCACCCAGCGCTGGCTCACCGCCGGGCTGAGCGCGCGGCTGGGCAATCACCGGCAATGGGCCGGCTACGTCTACCGGCACTTCACCGGGGCGGCGGCATGAGGCTGCTGCACGTGCTGCCGTCGGTCGATCCGCGCGGCGGCGGGCCGATCGAGGGCGTGCGCCAGCGCGGGCGCTGCCTGCAGCGGCGCGGCCATGCCGTCGAGCTGCTGAGCCTCGATGCGCCGGACGCCGTCGCCGCGGACGCGGACCTGCCGGTCCACGCGCTCGGGCCCTCGTCGCTCGGCAGCTACCGCTACAACCGGCGCCTGGTGCCGTGGCTGCGCGAACACGCGAGCCGCTACGACGCCGTGATCGTGCACGGCCTCTGGAACTACCACGCCTTCGGCGCGTGGCGGGCACTGCGCGCCTCGGCGGTGCCGTACTACGTCTTCGTGCACGGCATGCTGGACCCGTGGTTCAAGCGCCGGTATCCGCTCAAGCATCTGAAGAAATGGCTCTACTGGCCGTGGGCCGACTACCGCGTGCTGCGCGATGCGCAGGCGGTGGTGTTCACCTGCGAACAGGAGCGGCGGCTCGCGCGCGAATCCTTCGGGCTGTACCGCGCGCGCGAAGCCGTCGCCTCCTACGGCACCGCGACGCCGCCGCAGGACGCCGAGCGGCTGCGCGAGGGCTTCTTCGCGCTGCATCCGGCGCTGCGCGGCAAGCGGCTGCTGCTGTTCGTCGGCCGGCTGCACGAGAAGAAGGGCTGCGATCTGCTGGTGGAGGCCTTCGCGCGCGTCGCGGCCTCCGATGCCTCGCTGCACCTGGTGATGGCCGGGCCCGACCAGACCGGCTGGCTCGCGCGGCTGCGCGAACAGGCTGCCAGACTCGGCGCGAGCGAACGCATCACCTGGCCCGGCATGCTGCAAGGCGACGCGAAGTGGGGCGCCTTCCACGCGGCCGAGGCCTTCGTGCTGCCCTCGCACCAGGAGAACTTCGGCATCGTTGTCGCCGAGGCGCTGGGATGCGGCGTGCCGGTGCTGATCTCCGACCAGGTCAACATCTGGCGCGAGGTCGAGGCCGCGCGCGCCGGTCTGGTCGCGCCGGACACGCTCGCCGGCTGCACCGACCTGCTGCGACGCTGGCTGGCCCTGCCGCCCGCGGCTCAGGCGCAGATGCGCATCGACGCGCGGCGGGCCTTCGAGGCGCACTTCACGGTCGAGGCGATGGCCGACAGCCTGCTGGAGATCCTCGCGGGGCGCACGCCGACGCCGCCCACCCCCGGGCTCGCGGTCGAGCGCGCGCGAGGAGCGGCACGATGAGCATCCTGCGTGCCGAGCAGCGAAGCCGCACCGACTCGCCGAGCTTCACGCTCGGCAACCGGCTGTACCGCATCGCCTGGAACGGCTGCTGGCTGCTGCTGGCCGCGTGGACGCCGCCTGCGCTGAACCGCTGGCGCTGCCTGCTGTTGCGGACCTTTGGTGCGCGGCTCGCGCCCTGCGCCAAGGTCTACGGCAGCGCGCGCGTGTGGTCGCCGGCGAACCTGGAGATGGGCGCGTTCGCGTGCATCGGGCCGCGCGTGATCGTCTACTCGATGGGCCGCATCACGCTCGGCGAGCATGCGCTGGTCTCGCAGGGCGCGCACCTGTGCGCAGGCACGCACGACATCGAGGACCCGCGTTTCCAGCTGACCGCCGCGCCGATCGCGATCGGCGCGCGCGCATGGATCGCCGCGGAGGCCTTCGTCGGCCCGGGCGTCACGGTGGGCGAGGGCGCGGTGCTCGGCGCGCGCGGCTGCGCCTTCGGCGATCTTGCGCCGTGGACGGTGCACGCCGGTAACCCGGCGCGGCCCTTGAAGGCGCGCACGCGCTTCGGCTGAACCCGATGCTCGACCTCACCGTCGTCGTGCTCACGCACAACGAGGAGCGCCACATCGCCCGCGCGCTCGAATCGGTGCGCGCGATCGCACGCGAGCTGCTGGTCGTCGACAGCGGCTCGACCGACCGCACCGTGCCGATCGCCGCGAGCTTCGGCGCGCGCGTGTTGACGCATCCCTTCGTCAACCAGGCGCGGCAATGCCAGTGGGCGCTCGACGAGGCCGGCATCGGGACGCGCTGGGTGCTGCGGCTCGATGCCGACGAATACCTCGGCCGCGAGCTCGCCGACGAGATCGCGCGCAGGCTGCCGGCGCTGCCGGAGGACGTCGCCGGCGTGCGGCTGAAGCGCCGCCACGTCTTCCTCGGCCGCTGGATCCGCCACGGCGGGCGCTACCCGCTGCGGCTGCTGCGGCTGTGGCGCTGCGGGCAGGGCCGCGTCGAGGACCGCTGGATGGACGAGCACGTGGTGGTGCAGGGTGGCCGCACCATCGACTTCGAGCACGACTTCACCGACCACAACCTCGGCGACCTCGGCTACTTCATCGACAAGCACAACCGCTATGCCACGCGCGAGGCCGTCGAGGTGCTGAACCAGCGCCACCGCCTGTTCGCGCGCGACGACGCGGTGCTCGAAGGCAGCGGCGACGACCAGGCGGCGTTCAAGCGGCGGCTGAAGGAGCGCGTCTACAACCGCATCCCGTATCCGCTGAGCTCGACCGCCTACTTCCTGTTCCGCTACCTCGTGCAGCTCGGCTTCCTCGACGGCCGCGCCGGGCTCGTCTACCACGCGCTGCAAGGCGGCTGGTACCGCTTCCTCGTCGGCGCGAAGGTGGCCGAGCTCGAAGCGCAGCTGCTGCCCATCGACGACAAGGCGGCGGCGCTCGAAACCCTGCGGCGGCTCACGGGCCTGAAGCTCGAGGAAGCGGCCGCGTAGCGACGTAGCGCGAAGCCTGTGAAGGCCTTCGCGGCACGATGCCGCAGGGCTTGCCAACCGTTACCTCCGAGACCTCTGAATGGGGGGTTGTGCAGGAGACCGCTGATACGGTCCAGCGTCATTCGGACCCGAACTTCGCTGCCATGACTTCCTCGTCCTCCCCGGCCCGCGTGCCCGTGTTCGAACGGCCGCGACGCATCGCGATGCTGAGCCTGCTGATCGGCGCGCTGCTCGCCGGCTGCCAGGGCGGCGGCGAAGAAGCGACCGACGCGCCGCCGGCCACCGGCGGCACGCAGCCGGTCACGACGCCGGCGCCCACGCCTTCACCGACGACGCCGGCCCCGACGCCTTCTCCGGCCCCGGCCCCAGCCCCGCCCGGCACCGCCCCCGGCCCCGGCACCGGCACCGGCACCGGCACCGCCCCCGGCACCGCCCCCGGCACCGGCACCGGCACCGTGACGTCGGTGCCCGGCCAGACGC
>NZ_DASTPW010000038.1:0-81142 GCF_035762065.1 Methylibium sp. | reverse complement strand
CGCAGCCCGGCGCGAGGTCTTGCCAATGGTTAGCAAACGCTGCCCGGCTTACACACGCTTCACGCAAAGCCGGCCGGCGTGCAGCCCTCACGCTTAGGGCGCCGCCGGGCTGCCGCCCGGGCGCGGCGCCTCGCCACAATCGCGCCCGCCACGGGCGGCGGCCGCCCGCGTCGCCTCCGCGACGATGTGTATCCCACGCCCCCGTGAATGAGGGGCAAGGAGCGACGGTGCAGGCAGTTCGGCGGGCGTGGGCGTGGGGGCGGACGGCCTTCGGACTCGTGACGGTGTGGGCAGCGCAAGCCGCCGTGGCCGCGCCGCCGGCGCCGCCCGCGGCGCCTCGCGCGGCACCCGACGCCATCGCGCCCGCCGAGCCGATCGAGCGCCTGGCCGCCATGCTGCGCGGCGACCGCGAGCGCCGCGGCCGGCCCTATGCCGTCGTCGACAAGCGCACGGCCACGCTGCGCGTCTGGCGCGCCGACGGCACGCTGGCCGGCATCTCGACCGTGCTGATCGGCCGCACCCCCGGCGATCGTGCGTTGCCCGGCACCGGCGCGCGCACCGAGGCCGGCCTGCTCAGCCTCGACGACATGACGACGCCGGCCGGCCGCTACGACTCCGAGCCCGGCCGCAACCTGCAAGGCGAGGCGATCGTCTGGCTCGACTACGACAACGCGCTGGCGATCCATCGCCTGCGCCCCGGCGCCTCGCAAGCCGAACGGCTGCGCCGGCTCGCCTCGGCGCTGCCCGCCGACAAGCGCGCCTCGGCCGGCTGCGTCGTCGTGCCGGTCGCGTTCTACGACGGCGTCGTCGCGCCGCTGCTCGGGCGCGGCCGGGGATGGGTGGTGGTGCTGCCGGAGAACGGCGCCGTCGAGGATGCAGCGTCGGTGCTTTGAGCCCTGCGTCGGCCCGCAGGAACACCGCCGCTGGCAATCGGCAAACCAGCGTCACCGCCTTTGCCATGCATTGAGCGGCCCGCGCCTGCGTGCTTGAATCGTCGGCGCTCGCTGCCGTTGGCGGGCGTCACGACGAAAGGCGGGCGGCGATGGATCAGGACCTGGCCACTTCGACGACGACGCGCCCGGTGCGTCGCACCCTGCACACGACGCTGCTTGCCGCCGGCCTGAGCCTCGGGCTCGTCGCCGGCCTCGCCTGCGCCAACGAGCGCCACGACTTCCGAACCCCGGGCACCCCGCCGGGCATCGACCTGCCGCCGACCGCCGAGACGGTGCCGCCAGCGCCGCCGTGGGACGGCGTCGCCTACCGGCGCGGCGTGGTGTCGGTCTCGCACCCGCTCGCCGCGCAGGCCGGCGCCGACGTGCTGGCGCGCGGCGGCAACGCGATCGATGCGGCGGCGGCGATCCAGTTCATGCTGAACGTCGTGGAGCCGCAGTTCTCGGGCATCGGCGGCGGCGGCTTCATGATGGTTCACCTCGCGAATGGCGGGAAGAGCGGCCGCACCTTCGCGATCGACGGCCGCGAGAAGGCGCCCGCCGCCGCGACGCCGACGCAATTCGTGCTGAGCGGCGTGGCGCCGGCCGACCGCTTCGCGATCGCCTCGACCAGCGGCCTTGCGGTCGGCGTGCCGGGCACGCTGGCGGCGGTCGATTACGCGCTGCGGCGCTTCGGGTCGATCCGCCTGCGCGAGGCGATCGCGCCGGCCGCGAAAGTGGCCGAGCAGGGCTTCCGCATCAACCGCTTCCTCGCCAACGACATCGCCAACGACGGCGGGCGCACCAGTTTCCAGCCGGAGACGGCGGCGGTGTTCCGCCCCGGCGGCGTGCCGCTGAAGGAAGGCGACCTGCTGGTGCAGCCGGATCTCGCCAAGGCGTTCAGGCTGATCGCCAAGCAGGGCCCGGAGGTGTTCTACCGCGGCGAGATCGCCGCGGCGATCGTCGCCGCGCAGCAGCGCAGCCGCACGCCGGCACCGGCCGAAGGCGCCGGCCGCATGACGCTGGCCGACCTGCGCGACTACCGCGTCGCGCTGCGCGAGCCGACGCGCTTCGACTACCGCGGCTACACGCTGGCGATGATGTCGCTGCCGTCGTCGGGCGGGCTCACGGTGGGCGGCATGCTCGGCATGCTCGAGCGCTTCCCGATCGGCGACGCCTCCCAGGGCTTCGGCTTCGGCAGCACGACGACGCTGCACCTGATGGCCGAGGCGATGCGCCTGGCCTTCGCCGACCGCGCGGTGTGGATGGGCGACGCCGACTTCGTGCCGGTGCCCGAGCGCGGGCTGTTGAACCGCGACTACCTCGCGCTGCGCTCCGCGATGATCAGCCCCACGTCGCGCATGAGCACGCCGGCCGCCGGCAACCCGCTGCCCTACGACGACGCGATGCAGGGCGACAAGCGCACCCGCTTCGCGCCCGAGCTGAAGGAGGAGGTGCGCCCCTCGCACACCACGCACTTCAGCGTCGTCGATCGCTGGGGCAACGTGGTCAGCTTCACGACGACGATCGAGTCGACCTGGGGCACCGGCATCACCGTGCCGGGCTACGGCTTCCTGCTCAACAACGAGCTGACCGACTTCAACTTCGACCCGGCGAAGAACGCCGCCACCGGCAACCCCGGCGCGAACGACGTGGCGCCCGGCAAGCGCCCGCGCAGCTCGATGACGCCGACGATCGTCTTCAAGCGCCGCGAGCCGATCCTGGCCTACGGCTCGCCGGGCGGCGCGACGATCATCAATTCGGTGTTCAACGTGACGCTCAACCTGATCGACCACCGCATGAGCATCCAGCAGGCGATCGATGCGCCGCGGCTGTCGGTGACCAGCGCGCTCGGCACCGTCAGCTGCGAAGGCGTGCTTCCGTTCCAGCAGCCGAAGTTCACGGTCGCGACGCAGGATGGGTTGCGCGCGCTCGGCCACCTGCTGCCGGGTGCCGCCGGCACGAACGGCTGCACCGCGCAGATCGGCTCGGTGCAGGGCATCGTGGTCGACCTGCGCAGCGGCCGGCAGTACGGCGGCGCCGACCGGCGGCGCGAGGGCACGGTGATCGGCTTCGGCGCGCGCAAGCCGCGGGGTGACGGGCACGACGCCGACGGCGGCGGCGAGAACGACGACGACGGCGACGACGACAAGCGCGACGGCGGCAAGCGTGGCGGCGACTGAGCCGCCGAGGCTCGCCTTCGCCGCGCGGCGGCTTCAGCCCGCGAAGCGCGCGACCGGCACGCCGGCCACGCCGGCATCGAAGGCGAACACCCCGCCGGCCGATGGCGTGCGCGCGAGCGCCGCGGCGTCGAGCCCGGCGCGCGCGCTGGTCACGTACAGCGTGCGCAGATCGGCGCCGCCGAAGCAGGGCATCGTCGGGTTCGTCACCGGCAATTCGACATGGCCGACCAGCCGGCCGTCCGGCGCGAAGCGGTTGATCCGCCCGGCGCCGTGGCCGGCGTTCCAGTAGCAGCCCTCGACATCGACCGCCGCGCCGTCGGGCTTGCCCCAGGCGGGCTCCATCGCGACGAAGACGCGGCGCTCGCCGATCGCGCCGGTGTCGGGGTCGTGAGCGGCGCACCAGACGGTGGCGGCGCGCGAATCGGAGAAGTACAGCGTGCGGCCGTCGGGGCTCCAGGCCAGGCCGTTGAGCGTGCGAAAGCCGCTGGCGACGCGGCGCGCTTCGAGCTTCGCGTCGATGCGCCACAGCCCGCTTTCAGGCAGCCGCTCGGCGTGGTCGTCCATCGTGCCGACCCAGAAGCTGCCGTCGGGCGCCGCCTTGCCGTCGTTGTAGCGGTGGCGCGGGTGGGCGGCGCCCGGATGGATCAAGCGTTCGAGCGCGCCGCCCGGCGCCTCCAAGCGATGCAGCCCGCAGCCGAGCGCGAGCAGCAGGCCGCCGCGCGCGGCCAGCGCCAGGCAGCCGAGCTTCGCCGGCATCGGCCAGCGGTCGTGCACGCCGTCGGCCGCGCGCCAGCGGTGCAGCGCGTAGCCGTCGATGTCGGCCCAGTACAGCGCGCCTTCGTCGGCCGACCACACCGGCGATTCGCCGAGCGCGCAACGCGCATCGACGACGCAGCGCGCTTCGGCGTCGAGCCGCGTGCCGTTCATGCGCGCGCGGGCCGCGGCAGCGCGGCCGCGTCGCGGGCGAGCAGCTCGATGCGGTCCCAGTCGCGCTCGCGGATCGTCTCGGCCGGCATCGGCCAGGTGCCGCCGACGCAGGCGACGTTGCCCTGCGCCAGGTAGCGCGGCGCGCTTGCCGCGGTGATGCCGCCGGTCGGGCAGAAGCGCAGATCGCGGAACACGCTCGCGAAGCTCTTCAGCGCCGCGACGCCGCCCGCCGTTTCGGCGGGGAAGAACTTCAGCCGGGTGAAGCCGGCCTCGCGCGCGCGCATCACCTCGCTCGCGGTCGCGGTGCCGGGCAGCAGCGGCACCGGCGACTTGGCCGCGTGCGCGGCCAGCGCGTCCGTCAGGCCCGGCGAGACGACGAAGCGCGCGCCCGCCTCGATCGCCGCGTCGTACTGGCGCGCATCGAGCACGGTGCCGGCGCCGACGATCGCGCCGGCGATCGCGCTCATCTGCCGGATCGCCTCGAGCCCGGCCGCCGTGCGCAGCGTCACCTCAAGCACCGGCAGGCCGCCGCGCACCAGCGCCTGCGCGAGCGGCAGCGCGTCGTCGAGGTGGTCGATCACGATCACCGGGATCACCGGCGCGGCGTTCAGGATGTCGTCGAGGTTCATGCGTGCGTGCTCCATCACCCAGCCCAGGAAATCGCGCCTTTTTCCGCGGCCAGCGCAATGCGGCGGTTGCTCGCGAACAGCTCGCGGCCCATGCCGTGTTCCGCGACGCCGGGCTCGGGCAGCGCGTCGTCGCGAGCCGCCCAGTCGGTGGCATCGACGCGGGCTTCGAGCACGCCGGCTTCGCCGTCGACATGCACGATGTCGCCGTCGCGCAGCTTCGCGAGCGCGCCGCCGGCCAGCGCCTCGGGCGAAACATGGATCGCCGACGGCACCTTGCCCGACGCGCCCGACATGCGCCCGTCGGTGACCAGCGCCACGCGATGCCCGGCGTCCTGCAGCACCGAAAGGCTCGGCGTCAGCTTGTGCAGCTCGGGCATGCCGTTCGCGCGCGGGCCCTGGAAGCGCACGACGACGACCACGTCGCGGTGCAGCTCGCCGGCCCGGAACGCCGCGACCACGTCGTCCTGCGCTTCGAAGATGCGCGCGGGCGCGGTGACGACACGGTGCTCCGGCTTCACCGCCGAAGCCTTGAAGATCGCGCGGCCGAGGTTGCCCTGCAGCAGGCGCACGCCGGCGTGGGCGTCGAAGGGCTCGGCGGCGCCGCGCAGCACGTTGGTGTCGGCGCTTCGCGCAGCGGGCGCGCGCCAGGCGAGCCGCGAGGTGTTGCCGGGCGCGCCGCCGAGCGGCTCGAGCCAGGGCTCCTGCGTGTAGGTGCGCAGGCCGGGGCCCATCACGGTCTTGACGTCCTCGTGCAGCAGCCCGGCGTCGAGCAGCTCGCGGATCAGGAAGCCCATGCCGCCGGCCGCGTGGAAGTGGTTCACGTCGGCCTTGCCGTTGGGGTACATGCGCGTGAGCAGCGGGGTGATGCCGGAAAGCTCGTCGAAATCGCTCCAGTCGATCTGCACGCCGGCCATGCGCGCTGCGGCCACGAGGTGCAGCGTGTGGTTGGTCGAGCCGCCGGTGGCGAGCAGGCCGACGATCGCGTTGACGATGGCGCGCTCGTCGACGATCTCGCCGATCGGGGTGTAGTTCGCGCCCAGCGCGGTGAGGCCCACGACGCGGCGCGCGGCCTCGGCGGTGAGCGCCTCGCGCAGCGGCGTGTGCGGGTTGACGAAGGCGGTGCCCGGCAGGTGCAGGCCCATCACTTCCATGAGCATCTGGTTGCTGTTCGCGGTGCCGTAGAACGTGCAGGTGCCGGCGCCGTGGTACGAGGCCATCTCGGCTTGCAGCAGCTCTTCGCGGCCGACCTTGCCCTCGGCGTAGAGCATCCGCGTCTTGGCTTTTTCGTCGTTCCCCAGGCCCGAGGTCATCGGCCCGCCGGGCACGAAGATCACCGGCAGGTGCCCGAAGGCGAGCGAGCCGATCAGCAGGCCCGGGACGATCTTGTCGCAGATGCCCAGCATCAGCGCCGCGTCGAAGACCGCGTGGCTCAGCGCGATCGCGGTGGCCTGGGCGATCACGTCGCGCGACCACAGGCTCAGCTCCATGCCGGGCTGGCCCTGGGTGACGCCGTCGCACATGGCCGGCACGCCGCCGGCGAACTGCGCGGTCGCGCCGACCTCGCGCGCGGCGCGCTTGAGGATCTCGGGGAATTCGCCGAGCGGCTGGTGCGCCGACAGCATGTCGTTGTAGGCCGACACGATCGCGATGTTCGGCACGCGCTGGGCGCGGATCGCGAGCTTGTCGTTGACCGGCGCCGCGGCCATCGCGTGCGCCAGGTTCGTGCACGAAACGCCGGTGCGCGCCGGGCCCTGCTGCTTCCATTGCGCGATGCGCGCGAGGTAGTCGCGGCGCGTCGCGGCGCTGCGTTCCTGCACGCGGCGCGTCACGCGCTCGACGGTGGGGTGGATCGTCGTCATGTCGCCGGCTCCTGCTGGGTTCCAAGGCTGCTGGGCCGCCCGCCCGGACAGCGTCTGCGCTGGGGCCCGGCGGCGGTGGTGATGGGGCGGCTGTCGTCGAAACTATCGTGCATCCAAGCAGGTGCCGCGCATGCCGGCGTATCGACCATGTCTTTCGACCTCGTTCTCTTCGGCGGCACGGGCGACCTCACCTGGCGCAAGCTCATGCCCGCGCTGTTCCAGGCCTTCAGGCACGGCAAATTGCCTGCCGGGGGCCGCATCCTCGCGATCGCGCGCGACGAGCGCAGCGACGCCGAGTACCGCGAGTACATCCGCCAGCGCTTCGGCGACGTCGACGCGGCCAAGCAGCCGCCGAGCCCCGAGGAGTTCGACCGCTTCGCCGCGCTGCTGCACTACCAGCGCATGGACCTTTCGCAGCCCGAGCACTACGCGAAGCTTCGCGCTTGGGTCGAGCAGCGCGGCGCCGACAGCGTCGTCTTCTTCCTCGCGACCAGCCCGCACCTGTTCACCCAAATCTGCACCCAGCTCGGCGCCGCCGGCCTGAACGGCGACACGGTGCGCGTGGTGCTCGAAAAGCCGCTCGGCCACGACCTCGCCAGCGCGCAGGAGATCAACCGCGCGGTGCGCGCGGTGTTTCGCGAGGACCAGGCGCTGCGCATCGACCACTACCTCGGCAAGCCTTCGGTGCAGAACCTGTCGGCGCTGCGTTTCGGCAACGCGCTGTTCGAGCCGCTGTGGCGCCGCGAGAGCATCGCCAACATCCAGATCACGCTGGCCGAGAGCATTGGCGTGGGCACGCGCGGCGACTTCTACGACCGCACCGGCGCGTTGCGCGACATGGTCCAGAACCACGCGCTGCAGCTGCTGACGATGATCGCGATGGAGCCGCCTTCGAGCACCGACGCCGACGCGAACCGCGACGAGAAGCTCAAGGTGCTGCGCTCGCTGAAGCCCTTCACCGAGGTGACGGTCGCGCAGGACATCGTGCGCGGCCAGTACCGCGCCGGCAACTGCGCGGGCCAGCCGGTGCCGGGCTACGTCGACGAGGTCCGCGTGCCGGCGGGCAGCACCACCGAGACCTTCGTCGCGCTGCGCACCGAGGTGCAGAACTGGCGCTGGGCTGGCGTGCCGTTCTACATCCGCACCGGCAAGCGGCTGGCACAGCACGACGCGCACATCGTCGTCAACTTCCGGCCGGTGCCGCACGCGATCTTCTCGGGCGCCAGCCGCGCGAACAAGCTGGTGATCAACCTGCAGCCGAGCGACGGGCTCGAGCTGCACCTGCTGGCGGCCAAGGGCGCCGGCCAGCGCGAGCTGCTGACGCCGGTGTCGCTGGACCTCGACTTCGACAAGGCCTTCGCGACCGAGCGCGTCGGCGCCTACGAGCGGCTGCTGCTCGATGCGATCGCCGGGCGGCTGCACCTGTTCGTGCGCAGCGACGAGCAGGAGCAGGCCTGGCGCTGGGTCGAGCCGGTGCTGCACCACTGGGCGCGCGACGGCTCGGCGCCGCGGCCCTACGCGGCCGGCAGCTGGGGGCCGCCGGCGGCGAGCGCGCTGGTGGCGCGCGATGGGGTGATGTGGGCCGAGGAAGAGTGAGGCGGCCGACGGGACGAGCGTTTCGCCGGTGCTGACCCGGGGGCAGCCGGCGACGTATCACACGTCGATGTTCGCCGCCCTCAAGGCATTGCTCTCGATGAAGTCGCGCCGCGGCTCGACCTCCTCGCCCATCAGCATCGTGAAGACGCGGTCGGCCTCGATGCCGTCGTCGATCTGCACGCGCAGCAGGCGCCGCACGTTGGGGTCCATCGTGGTTTCCCACAGCTGCTCGGGGTTCATCTCGCCGAGACCCTTGTAGCGCTGGCGGCCGACGGCGTGCTCGGCCTGCTGCATCAGCCAGGCCATCGCTTCGCGGAAGTCGCCGACCTTCGCTTCCTTCTGCTTCTCGCCTTCGCCCTTCTTGACGACCGCGTCCTTCGCGACCAGTCCCTTGAAGGCACGGCCGGCGTTGGCAAGCGCCTCGTAGTCGGCGCCGTGGATGAAGTCCGCCGGGATCACGCTCGACTTGGTGTTGCCGTGGTGGCGGCGGCCGATGCGCAGCAGGTGCTTGTCGGTGCGCGCGTCGAACTCGGCGCTGACCTCGGCATCGACCAGCGCGGCCTTCAGCGCCAGGGCCGATTGCTCGGCGGCTTCGAGGTTGTCGAGGTCCAGCGTCAAGCCGTCGGCGATCGCGCGCAGCGCGGCGACGTCCATCCAGTTCGCGAGCCGGTCGACGACGTTGTTCGCCAGCACGTACTGCCGCGCCAGCGCTTCGAGCGCGTCGCCTTGCAGCACGGCGCCGTCCACGCCCGTCTCCAGCTTGGCCTCGCGCAGCGCGATGCGCAGCAGGTAGGCATCCAGCTCGAGCCCGTCCTTCAGGTACTGCTCCTCCTTGCCGAACTTGACCTTGTAGAGCGGCGGCTGCGCGATGTAGATGTGGCCACGCTCGACCAGCTCGGGCATCTGCCGGTAGAAGAAGGTGAGCAGCAGCGTGCGGATGTGGGCGCCGTCCACATCCGCGTCCGTCATGATGATGATGCGGTGGTAGCGCAGCTTGTCGGGGTTGTATTCGTCCTTGCCGATGCTCGTGCCGAGCGCGGTGATCAGCGTGACGATCTCGTTGCTGGTCAGCAGCTTCTCGAAGCGGGCCCGTTCGACGTTGAGGATCTTCCCGCGCAGGGGCAGGATCGCCTGGAACTTGCGGTCGCGGCCCTGCTTGGCCGAGCCCCCGGCCGAGTCGCCCTCGACGATGTAGATCTCGCACAGCGCCGGATCCTTCTCCTGGCAGTCGGCGAGCTTGCCGGGCAGGCCCATGCCGTCGAGCACGCCCTTGCGGCGCGTCATCTCGCGAGCCTTGCGCGCCGCTTCGCGCGCGCGTGCGGCCTCGACGATCTTGCCGCAGACGATCTTCGCGTCGATCGGGTTCTCGAGCAGCCAGTCGGTCAGCAGCTTGCCGACGATGTCCTCGACCGGCGCGCGGACCTCGCTGGACACCAGCTTGTCCTTCGTCTGCGAGCTGAACTTCGGTTCGGGCACCTTGACGCTGATCACGCAGGCGAGGCCTTCGCGCATGTCGTCGCCGGCGATCTCGACCTTGGCCTTCTTCGCGAGCTCGTGGTCGTCGATGTACTTGTTGATGACCCGCGTCATCGCGGCGCGCAGGCCGGTCAGGTGCGTGCCGCCGTCGCGCTGCGGGATGTTGTTGGTGAAGCAGAGCACCTGCTCGCTGTAGCCGTCGTTCCACTGCATCGCGACTTCGACGCCGATCGTCGTGCCCTGCTCGCTGGGCTTCTCGCCGAGCGCGTGGAAGACGTTCGGATGCAGCACCTTCTTGCCCGTGTTGATGAATTCGACGAAGCCCTTGACGCCGCCGGCGAAGGCGAAGTCGTCTTCCTTCGCGTTGCGCTCGTCGACCAGCTTGATCTTGACGCCGTTGTTCAGGAACGAAAGCTCGCGCAGCCGCTTGGCGAGCACGTCGTAGTGGAAGTCGATGTTGGAGAAGATCTCCTCGTCGGGCAGGAAGTGGACTTCGGTGCCGCGCTTTTCGGTGTCGCCGATGACCTTCATCGGGCTCACTTCAAAGCCGTCGCGCTGCTGCAGTTCGCGCTCCTGCGGCACGCCCTTCCTGAACTCCATGAAGTGCACCTTGCCGTCGCGGCGCACGGTGAGCCGCAGCGACTTCGACAGCGCGTTGACGCAGCTCACCCCGACGCCGTGCAGCCCGCCCGAGACCTTGTAGCTGTTCTGGTTGAACTTGCCGCCGGCATGCAGCTCGGTCAGCGCGATTTCGGCGGCCGAGCGCTTCGGCTCGTGCTTGTCGTCCATCTTGACGCCGGTGGGGATGCCGCGGCCGTTGTCGATGACGCTGATCGAGTTGTCGGTATGGATGGTGACGACGATGTCGTCGCAGTGGCCGGCCAGCGCCTCGTCGATCGAGTTGTCGACGACCTCGAACACCAGGTGATGCAGGCCGGTGCCGTCGGAGGTGTCGCCGATGTACATGCCCGGCCGCTTGCGCACCGCCTCCAGACCTTCGAGGATCTGGATCGAGCCCTCGCCGTAGGCGTTCGGGTCCTGGCCGTTCGGTTGCGGCGCAGGGTTCGGCTCGTTCGGATTCGTCTCACTCATGGATGGCATTCGAGAGGGTCGAGCAGAGAGGGTCGAGCAGCGACCCGGGCGTCAATCTGACGAGCACCCCCGCTTGGCGGGGGCAGGGGGTGCGAAACGTACGCAGCGGAGCTGGCCCGCCGGGCTAGATCCTCATCGGCATGACCACGTACTTGAAGCCGGCCTGCTCCGGCACCGTCACCAAGGCCGAGCTGTTCGCGTCCTGCAGCGACACCGTCACCATCTCCTGGTCCATGTTGGCCAGCGCGTCCATCAGGTACGTCACGTTGAAGCCGATCTCGATCGCGTCGCCGGCGTAGTCGATCTCGAGCTCCTCTTTGGCCTCCTCCTGCTCGGCATTGCTCGACGCGATGCGCAGGGTGCCCGGCTCGATGTTCAGCCGCACGCCCTTGAACTTCTCGCTGGTGAGGATCGCCGCGCGTTGCAGGCTCGCGAGCAGCGGCGCGCGGCCCAGCGTCACGTGGTTCTTGTGGTTCTTCGGGATCACGCGGTGGTAGTCGGGGAACTTGCCCTCGACCAGCTTGGTGACGAACTCCATGCCGCTGAACGCGAACTTGGCCTGGTTGTTGGCGAAGCGCATCTCGATCGTCTGCTCGTCGTCCTTGAGCAGGCGCTGCAGCTCCAGCACCGTCTTGCGCGGCAGGATCACCTCCTGCTTCGGCATCTCGACGTCGAGCGTCGCCTGCGCCAGCGCCAGCCGGTGGCCGTCGGTCGCGACGAGCGTCAAGCTCCGGCCCTCGGCGACGAACAGGATGCCGTTGAGGTAGTAGCGGATGTCGTGTACCGCCATCGCGAAGTGCACCTGTGCGATCAGCGCCTTCAGCGACCGCTGCGGCACGCTGAACGCCGGGCCGAAGTCGGCGGCCTCCTGCACCAGCGGGAAGTCGTCGGCCGGCAGCGTCTGCAGCGTGAAGCGGCTCTTGCCGCCGGCGAGCGTCAGCTTGTTCTGCGCGCTCGCCAGGCTCACCGTCTGGTCGGCCGGCAGCGTGCGCAGGATGTCGATCAGCTTGCGCGCGCCGACCGTCGTCGCGAAGTTGCCTGCGTCACCATCGAACTCGGCCTGGGTGCGCACCTGGATCTCGAGGTCGCTGGTGGTGAACTCGATCTGCCGGCCGGTCTTCTTGAGCAGCACGTTGGCCAGCACCGGCAGCGTGTGCCGGCGTTCGACGATGCCGGCGACCTTCTGCAGCGCGGCGAGCACTTCTTCTTGCGGGCTCTTCAGGACGATCATGTTCAACCTCTTCGTCGTTTCTTAACTTAGGTCTTAGTAGATAGGGCAGGCGCGTCGCTGTGGACAAGCGCGCGACCGCCTTGCGCAGCAAGGACTTGAGCGCGGGGCAAGCCTGTGTTCAAGCGGGCTTGAGGGACTGCATCGAAGGCGAACAACTCGGTCGCGCGGGCAGCCGCTGTGGACAGCCGCCCGCTTGCGCTCGATCCATCCACAGCCTTGTGCGTTGACGCGCCTGCCGCTCGCATGCTTGGGTCCTGCTCAGCCTTTGAGCGTCTGTTCCAGCACGTGCAGCTGCTGGTTCAGTTCGGTGTTCTTGCCGCGCTCGCCGCCGATCTTGCGTACCGCGTGCAGCACGGTGGTGTGGTCGCGTCCGCCGAAGAGCTCGCCGATCTCGGGCAGGCTCTTCTGCGTCAGTTCTTTGGCGAGGTACATCGCGATCTGCCGCGGCCGCGCGATCGAGGCCGGCCGCTTCTTCGAATACATGTCGGCGACCTTGATCTTGTAGAAATCGGCCACGGTCTTCTGGATGTTCTCGACGCCGATCTGGCGGTTCTGGATCGAAAGCAGGTCCTTCAGCGCCTCCCGGGCGAGGGCGATGTTGATGTCCTTCTGGCTGAAGCGCGCATAGGCCATCACCTTGCGCAGCGCGCCTTCGAGTTCGCGCACGTTGGCGCGGACGTTTTTCGCGATGAAGAAGGCCACGTCCTCGGGCATCGGGTTGCCCTCCGCGCCCGACTTGCGCATCAGGATCGCGACGCGCATTTCCAGCTCGGGCGGCTCGATCGCGACCGTCAGTCCGGCATCGAAGCGGCTGGTGAGCCGCTCGTCGATGTCGGCCAGCCCCTTTGGGTAGGTGTCGCTGGTCATGATGATGTGCGCCTGTTTCGCGAGCAGCGCCTCGAAGGCGTTGAAGAACTCCTCCTGCGTGCGCTCCTTGCCGGCGAAGAACTGCACGTCGTCGATCAGCAGCAGGTCCAGCGAGTGGTACTTGGCCTTGAGCTCGTCGAAGGTCTTGCGCTGGTAGTTCTTGACCACGTCGGTGATGAACTGCTCGGCGTGCAGGTAGAGCACGCGGGCGGTCGGGCGGTCGCGCAGCAGCGCGTTGCCGACCGCGTGGATCAGGTGCGTCTTGCCCAGGCCGACGCCGCCATAGATGAACAGCGGGTTGTACATCGCACCCGGCGCGCCGGCGACGTGCAGCGCGGCGGTGCGTGCCATCTGGTTCGCGCGGCCCGGCACCAGCGTGTCGAAGGTGAGCGCCGGGTTCAGCCGGTGGCGCGCCTGCGCTTCCGCATTGACCGAGCGGGCCAGCGTTTCGAGGCTTTCCGGCGTGTTGGCCGCCGGCGGCCTGGCGCTGCCATTGAGCGCCGGCGCGCGTTCCCCGCGCGGCGCGGCTTCGCGCTGGGCGAGCTGCAACTCAAGCCGCACCGGCTTGCCGGCCAGATCGCTCAGCACCGCTTCGATGCGCGCGGCGTACTGGTTGCGGATCCAGTCGAGCTTGAAGCGGTTCGGCACTTTCAGCACAGCGACGGTGGCCTCGGCGCTTTCCTGCAGCTCGGCCGCGGGCAGCGGCCGGATCCAGGTGTTGAACTGCTGCTCGGGCAGCTCGGTCGCGAGGCGCTCGCAGCCGCGTGACCAGACATCGGCAGCACTCATGGCTCGTTGTGGACAATGCATGGCGAAGCGGCGGGATTCTAGCGGCCGATCGGGCCAGCCACGACCGGTTATCCACAGCGCGAAGCCGCCTGCGCCGCAGCCGCCGACATGGCCCTGCGTTGACGGGCCTACGGCCATCGGTTCCAATCCGCGGTTCGCTTTTTGCGCCCCTTCACCTTTTCAGCCCGACGACCATGAAGCGTACCTACCAACCTTCGAAGACGCGGCGTGCGCGCACCCACGGCTTCCTCGTGCGCATGAAGACCCGCGGCGGGCGCCGCGTGCTGAGCGCGCGCCGCGCCAAGGGCCGCAAGCGCCTGGCTCTCTGACCGGCGGCAAGCCGCCAGCGACTGCGCCGGCCCCTGGCGCGCCCGACCGCGCTGACCGCGCCGCTGCCGTGGACCGCGCCGGCGTCATCCGCGCAAGGCCGGGCGCGCGCGGGAAGCCGATGCAAGCCGACGATTTCCGGCGCGCGCTCGCGCAGGCCCCACGGGCCCGCAGCGAGCACTTCGCAGTGCATGCGCCGCCGGCTCGCCGGCCAGCTGGCTCGGTGGCTCACCATGCTGCCGGCAACTTGTCAACACCCGTGATCACCGCCACCTCGGTCCCTGTGGAGGACCACCCCCGGCTCGGCTTGGTGCTGCCCAAGCGCCTGGCGCGGCATGCCGTCACCCGCAACCTGCTGCGGCGCCAAGGGCGTGCAGTCTGGGCCGCCTCGGCCGCGGCCCGGACGGCGGGTGACTGGGTGATCCGCCTGAGCCGGCCGTTCGACCGCGCGCACTACCCGAGCGCGGCCTCGCCGGCGCTGCGCAGCGCAGTGCGCGCCGAGCTGCAGGCGCTGCTCGCCAAAGCGTGCGATCCGGAGCGGCAGCGATGAGCCGGCTCGCGACCGGGCTGCTGGTCGGCCTCGTGAAGTTCTATCGGCTGTTCTTCAGCGCCTGGCTCGGCGCCGGCTGCCGTTTTGAGCCGAGCTGCTCGGCCTACGCGCTCGAGGCCCTGCGCCGCCACGGCGCGCTGCGCGGTGGCGCCTTGGTCGTCGCGCGGCTCGCGCGTTGCCGCCCCGGCGCCACGGGCGGCTTCGAGCCGGTGCCAGCGCAGCCGCCGAGCTGGCTCGGCCGCGCCGCGCGGCACGGGCTGCGCTGCGGCTGCCTTCCTTCTTCCTCTTCAAGAGACCGGCCCGCGGCCGGGACGATGCGATGACCGACTTGCGCCGCACGCTGCTTTGGGGCGTCTTCCTGATGTCGCTGTTTCTGCTGTGGGACGGCTGGAACAAGCAGAACGGGCGCGGCTCGTTCTTCGAGCCGCAGGTGCGCAGCGCGGCACCGGCCGCGCCGGCTAACGGTGGCGCGTCGTCGGCGCCGGGCGCGGTGCCGACCCCGTCGTCGGGCGCAGGCACCGCGGCCGGCGCGCCGCCGGCCGGTGCCGCGCCGGCCGCGGCCACCGCAGCCACCGTCACCGTCGCGACCGACATCCTCGAGCTCACCTTCGACACCCGCGGCGCCGACGTCGTCCGTGCGCAACTGCTGACGCAGGTCGACCAGGCCGACCGCAGCAAGTCGGTCGTGCTGCTCGAGCGCTCGGCGAGCCGCCTGTACGTCGCGCAGACGGGGCTGGTCGGCGCACCCGGCTTGCCGAACCACCTGACGAGCTTCAGGCCGGTGCCCGGCGAGACCCGGCTCGCGCCGGACAAGAACACGCTGGAGGTGGCCTTCGAAGCCGGCGAGAGCGGCGGCGTGATCGTGCGCAAGACCTACACGCTGACGCGCGGCAACTACCTGATCGACGTGCGCCACGAGATCCGCAACGAGGGCAGCGCCGCGGTGACGCCGCAGCTCTACCTGCAGCTGGTGCGCGACGGCAACGTCGAAGCGCCGAGCATCTTCCTCGCGCCGACTTCCTTCACCGGCCCGGCGATCTACACCGACGCGGGCAAGTTCCAGAAGATGGACTTCACCGACATCGAGAAGGGCAAGGCCGAGCACGTCAAGACCGCCGACAGCGGCTGGGTCGCGATGGTCCAGCACTACTTCTTCTCGGCCTGGCTGCATGCGCCGCAGACGCCGCGCGAGTTCTACGCGCGCAAGGTCGACACCAACCTCTACGCCGTCGGCGAGCTGCTCACCGTGGGCAGCGTCGAGCCCGGCGCGAGCAAGACGGTGGCGAGCCGCCTCTACCTGGGCCCGCAGGAGGAAACCAAGATCGAGACGCTGGCCCCGGGACTCGACCTGGTGAAGGACTACGGCTGGTTCACCATCCTCGCGAAGCCGCTGTTCTGGCTGCTCGACAAGCTGCACGGCCTGCTCGGCAATTGGGGATGGGCGATCGTCGCGCTCGTCGTGCTGTTGAAGCTGGCGTTCTATTCGCTCAACGCCAGCGCCTACAAGTCGATGGCGAAGATGAAGGCGGTCAACCCGCGCGTGCAGGAACTGCGCGAGCGCCTGAAGGACAAGCCTCAGCAGATGCAGCAGGAGATGATGCGCATCTACAAGGAGGAGAAGGTCAACCCGCTCGGCGGCTGTCTGCCGATCCTGGTGCAGATGCCGGTGTTCATCGCGCTGTACTGGGTGCTGCTGTCGAGCGTCGAGATGCGCAACGCGCCGTGGGTGCTGTGGATCAAGGACCTCTCGGTCCAGGACCCGTACTACATCCTGCCGGTCGTGATGACCGCCACGACGCTGCTGCAGACCTGGCTCAACCCGACGCCGCCGGACCCGATGCAAGCGCGGCTGATGTGGATCATGCCGCTGGTGTTCGGCGTGATGTTCTTCTTCTTCCCGGCCGGCCTGGTGCTGTACTGGATCACCAACAACGTGCTGTCGATCGCGCAGCAGTACGTGATCAACAAGCGGCTCGGCGTCGCCTGAGTCGCGCAGCGTGACGGCAGGCCACGGCGTTGATTCGATCGGCGCCGCAGGACGCGGCGCCGATCCGATCGTCGCCGTGGCCACCGCGGCGGGCCGCGGTGCGGTCGGCATCGTGCGCGTGTCGGGGCGCGGGCTCGGCGCGCTGGCACGCGCGATCTGCGCGCGCGATCTACAGCCGCGCCATGCGCACTACGGCGCCTTCCTCGACGCGCACGGCGCGCCGATCGACCATGGCCTTGCGCTCTTCTTCCCGGCGCCGCACAGCTACACCGGCGAAGACGTGCTCGAGTTGCAGGCGCACGGCGGGCCGGTGCTGCTGCAGCTGCTGCTCGCGCGCTGCCTCGAAGCGGCGCAGGAGCGCATCGACGGCGCCGAGCGGCTGCCGCGGCTGCGCCTGGCGCGCCCCGGCGAGTTCACCGAGCGCGCCTTTCTCAACGGCAAGCTCGACCTGGCGCAGGCCGAGGCGGTCGCCGACCTGATCGACGCCAGCACCGAAGCCGCGGCGCGCTCGGCCGGGCGCGCGCTCGCCGGCGCGTTCTCGCACGAAGTGACGCGGCTGCACGACGAACTGGTGGGCCTGCGCGTGCTCGTCGAGGCGACGCTCGACTTCCCCGAGGAGGAGATCGATTTCCTCGAACGCGCCGACGCCGCCGGCCGCCTCGCGCGCGTCGACGCCGCGCTCGATGCGACGCTCGCGCGCGCGAAGCAGGGCGCGCTGTTGCGCGAGGGCCTGAAGATCGTGCTCGCCGGCCAGCCGAACGTCGGCAAGAGCTCGCTGCTCAATGCGCTGGCCGGCGCCGAGCTGGCGATCGTCACGCCGATCCCCGGCACCACGCGCGACCGCATCGCCCAGAGCCTGCAGATCGACGGCGTGCCGCTGCACGTGATCGACACCGCCGGCCTGCGCGCCGACACGCAGGCCGGCGACGACGTCGAGCGCGAAGGCATCGCGCGCAGCTGGGCCGCGATCGCCGAGAGTGACGCGGTGCTGTTCGTGCACGACCTGTCGCGCGTGGGCGAGCCCGGCTACGACGCCGCCGAGCGCGCGATCGCCGCGAGCTTGCCCGCGGGTGCGGCGGTGATCGACGTGTTCAACAAGCTCGACCTGGGCCGCGGTGCCGGGCCCGCGGCCGAGGCGCTGCGCATCAGCGCGAAGGACGGCCGCGGCCTCGACGCGCTGCGCCGGCGCCTGCTGGAGCAGGCCGGCTGGCAGCCCGGCGCCGAGGACGTCTTCGTCGCCCGCGGCCGCCACCTCGAAGCGCTGCGCCGCAGCGCGGCGCACATCGCGTCGGCGCGCGCGATGCTCGCTGGGGGCCAGGTGCCGCTCGAGTTGCTCGCCGAAGACCTGCGCGCCGCGCACGACGCGCTCGGCGCGATCACCGGCCGCGTCGCGCCCGACGATCTGCTCGGCCTGATCTTCGGGCGCTTCTGCATCGGCAAGTGAGGGCCACGCGCTGCCGCAGGCGGTGACGCGCATCACGTGCGAGCGGCGCCGGTGGCGCCGACCTCCGGGCTCAAGGGGTCGAGGGCTGCTGCCGATAATGGGTCGGCCCTTCGTTCGTCCCGCCGCCGCCGGCCCCTCGCGCACCGAGAGCAACACCATGACCCACGACGAACTCCAGCAGGTGATCCTGTCGCTGAACGCCGAAGACGCTTTCCGGCCGCGGCTCGACGTCGCGCAGTGGCGCACCTTCCTGCAGTTCCTCACGCGCCACGAGGTGCGCGCGAACGACCTGCTGCTCAAGCAGGGCGAGATGGACCGCACCGTCTACTTCCTCGGCCAGGGCAGCCTGCAGGTCTACGCGACCGGCGGCCCGCCGGGCAGCAACAAGATCGCGATCCTGCGCCCCGGCGCGATGTGCGGCGAGCTCGGCCTGTTCGCCGACGGCGAGCGCACCGCCTCGGTCGAGGCGATGACGCCCAGCGTGGTGTGGGCGCTGCGGCTGCCGCGCTTCGAGGAGCTCTGTCAACGCGTGCCGATGATCGCCCTCGAGGTCTTGCGCGCCGCCGGCACGGTGATGGCGCAGCGCATGCGCGCCAACATGCAGCGCCAGATCCCGATGACTTGAGCGGCGCCGCCGCGCGTCGCCTTCAGTGGCCCTCGAAGCTCACGAGGGTGAACAGCTCCAGCCCCGCGGCGCGCAGCAGCGGCGCGCCGCCGAGTTCGGGCAGCTCGACGATCGCCGCGCCCTCGATCACCCGCGCGCCCAGCTTCTCCAGCAGCCGCTTGCCGGCGAGCATCGTGCCGCCGGTGGCGATCAGGTCGTCGATCAGCAGCACCGCGTCGCCGGGCTTCACCGCGTCGGTGTGAATCTCGACGGTCGCCGAGCCGTACTCGAGCTCGTAGCTTTCCTCGACCGTGCTGAAGGGCAGCTTGCCTTTCTTGCGGATCGGCACGAAGCCGAGGTTCAGCTCGTAGGCGAGCACCGAGCCGATGATGAAGCCGCGCGCGTCGATGCCGGCGACGACGTCGGGGCGCGCATCGAAGTAGCGGTGCACGAACTGGTCGATCAGCACGCGGAACATCTTCGGGTTCGCGAGCAGCGGCGTGATGTCGCGGAACTGCACGCCTGGCGCGGGCCAGTCGGGCACGGTGCGGATGGCGTTTCGGATCAGCTGGCGTTCGTCCATCGCGGCGTCCTCGTGCGGCAGCGCTCAGGGCGGCGGCAGTCGCGCGACGACCCGCGGCGCACCGTCGGGCCCGGCGCGCAGCAGCAGGCCTTCGGCCGAAGCCGTGCTCTCGCCGACCAGCTGGCCGAGCGTCGATTGATGGCTGACCCAGACCTCGAAGCGGCCGGGCGCGACCGCCGCCAGGGCGCGCCGCATCGCCTCGACCTGCGCCGCGGCGTTCGAGCGGTCCTGCTGCGTCGAGGCGAGCGCGTCCCAGGCTTCGATCTCGAGACGCGCCGGCGTGTCCGCGCCGAAGGCCAGCTCGGCGGTGTCGACGCATCGGCACCACGGGCTGGCACGCACCCGCGCCGGCGCCAGCCGCTGCTCGCGGAACCGCGCGCCGAGCCGGCGCGCCTGCTCGCGGCCTTCCTCGCTGAGGTTGCGCTGCGTCGCGCACTCGCCGAGCCGGAAGCCCGGCGGATCGAAGGTGCCGGGCGCCTGCGCGTGGCGAAAGGCGGCCACCACCGAGCCGCGGCGCAGCGCCTCGACGACGGGGCGAGGCAGCGCGGCGGCGCGCGCCGCACCCGGCAGGCCGAGCGCCAGCCATGAGGCGGTGAGGGCCAGCGTGCCGCCGAGCCAGCTTCGCCGCGTGGTCGTCGCGTGATCGGACATCGGGAACTCCTGTGTCGGAAGGCAAGTGCGCAGTTCGGTGGGCGAGTGTCGTCCTGCGGCGTCGGCTGTGTCGGTCAGCCCTTCAACAGCCAGGCTTCGGCGCGCGCGAGCGCATCCGGCTTGCCGGTCAGCACCAGCGTGTCGCCGGCGACGAGCAGCGCATCGTTGTTGGCCGCGGCCACCGTGCCGGCGTGGCCGCCGGCACGCCGCACGCCGGCCACCTCGACATCGAGCTTCTTCAGGCCGTGCCGGTCGAGCGGCCGGCCGAGGCAGGCACTGCTTTCGGCCAGCGTGACGCTTTGCAGGCGCACCTGGTGCTGCTCTTCGACGGTGTCGTCGTCCGCGCCGTGGAACCAGCCGCGCAGCAGGCCGTAGCGCGCGTCGCGCTGGTCCTGCACGATGCGGATCACGCGGCGCACCGGCACCCCGACCAGCGCGAGCACATGGCTCGCCATCATCAGCGAGCCTTCGATGGCTTCCGGCACGACCTCGGTCGCGCCGGCGGCCTGCAGCGCTTCGAGGTCGGTGTCGTCGAGCGTGCGCACGATCACCGGCACGGTGGGCGCGTGCTCGCGCACGAGGCTGAGGATGCGCAGCGCCGACGGGGTGTCCTGGTAGCTGACGACCACCGCGGTGGCGCGCGCCAGGCCCGCGGCCATCAGGCTCTGCAGCCGCGCCGCGTCGCCGAAGACGACGCTCTGGCCGGCCGCGGCGGCCTGGCGCACGCGGTCGGGGTCGAGGTCGAGCGCCATGTACGGGATGCGCTCCTGGTCGAGCATGCGCGCGAGGTTCTGGCCGCTGCGACCGTAGCCGCAGATGATCACGTGCGCCTCGGCATGGATCGCGCGCTTGGCGATGGTGGTCAGCGCGACCGACTGCATCAGCCAGTCGCTCGCCGCGAGCTTCATCACGATGCGGTTGCTCGCCATCACGATGAACGGCGTGGCCAGCATCGAGATCACCATCGATGCGAGCACCGGCTGCGCCAGCCGCGCCGGCAGCAGGCCGTTGTCGGAAGCGAGCGTGAGCAGCACGAAGCCGAACTCGCCCGCCTGCGCAAGGTAGAGCCCGGTGCGCAGCGCGACGCCCGCGCTCGCGCCGAAGACCCGCGCGAGCGCGGTGACCAGGCCGAACTTGAACAGCACCGGCAGCAGCGACAGCACCGCCACCAGCGCCCATTGCTCGACGACGGCACGCAGGTCGAGCTTCATGCCGATCGTGATGAAGAACAGCCCGAGCAGCACGTCGTGGAAGGGCCGGATGTCGGTCTCGACCTGGTGCTTGAACTCGGTCTCGGCGATCAGCATGCCGGCGACGAAGGCGCCGAGCGCGAGCGACAGGCCGGCGTGCTCGGTCATCCACGCAAGGCCCAGCGTGACGAGCAGCAGGTTCAGCACGAACAGCTCCTCGCTCTTCCCGCGGGCGACGAAGGTGAGCCACCGTCGCATCACCCACTGGCCGCCGACCAGCAGCAGCGTCAGCAGCGCCGCCGCCTTCAGCGCCGCGAGGCCGAGCACGCGGGTCATGCCGTCTGCATCGAGATCGGCATTGCGGCCGAGCGCGGGGATCAGCACCAGCAGCGGCACGACGGCGAGGTCCTGGAACAGCAGCACGCCCATCACCCGGCGGCCGTGCTCGCTTTCCAGCTCGAGCCGCTCGGCCATCAGCTTGACAACGATCGCGGTGCTGCTCATCGCGAGCGCGGCGCCGAGCGCGATCGCGTTCTCCCAGCCGAGCCCCCAGCCGCGGCCCGCGAGCGCCAGTCCCCAGGCGAGCAGCGCGTTGCCGCCGACCGCCGCAAGGATGGTCAGCGACACCTGCGACAGCCCGAGCCCGAACACCAGCGTGCGCATGCTGCGCAGCTTCGGCAGGTTGAACTCGAGCCCGATGACGAACATCAGGAACACGACGCCGAACTCGGCGAGGTACTCGACGCCGCCCGCGTCGCCCGAAAGCCCCAGCGCGTTCGGCCCGATGAGCACGCCGGCGGCCAGGTAGCCGAGCATCGGCGGCAGCTTGAGCTGGCGGCACGCCGCGACGCTCGCGACCGCGGCGACGAGGTAGAGCAGGGCGAGGTCGAGCGACGTGGCCATTGAGCGGCGACAAGGGTTGCGGGGTGGCGCGGCAGGGTGGTCGGCGCGAGCCCCGTGCCTAGAATCGTTCGATGCTAACGATGCCTTCTTCGCGCGCCACCGGAGTCGACGCGGCCCGCAGCGTCGAGCTCGGCGCGCAGGCGCTGGCGATCGAAGCGAAGGCGCTGGCCGCGCTCGAGGCACGTGTCGCCGGGCCGATGGCCGAGGCCTTCGCGCTGGCGATCGAACGCATCCTCGCGTGTCGCGGCCGCGTCGTCGTCATGGGCATGGGCAAGAGCGGCCACGTCGGCCGCAAGATCGCCGCGACGCTGGCCTCCACCGGCACGCCGGCGATGTTCGTGCACCCGGCCGAGGCGAGCCACGGCGACCTTGGCATGGTCACGCGCGACGATGTGCTGCTCGCGCTGTCGAACTCCGGCGAGGTCGATGAACTTGCCGTGCTGCTGCCGGCCTTGAAGCGCCTGGGCGTGAAGCTGATCGCGATCACCGGCCGTGCGCACAGCACGCTCGCCCAGCACGCCGACGTGGTGCTCGACAGCAGCGTCGAACAGGAAGCCTGCCCGCTGAACCTCGCGCCGACCGCGAGCACCACCGCGCAGATGGCGCTGGGCGACGCGCTGGCGGTCGCGCTGCTCGACGCGCGCGGTTTCCGCGAGGACGACTTCGCGCGCTCCCACCCGGGCGGCGCGCTCGGCCGCAAGCTGCTGACGCACGTGCGCGACGTGATGCGAAGCGGCGACGCGGTGCCGCGCGTGCTGGCGGCCACCAGCCTCGTCGAGGCGATGCGCGAGATCAGCGCGAAGGGCATCGGCTGCACCGCGATCGTCGATGAACTGGCCGCGGGGCGCGGCCGGCCGCTGGGCATCTTCACCGACGGCGACCTGCGCCGGCTCATCGAGCGCGGCGGCGACCTGCGCACGCTCGACGCCGGCGCGGCGATGCATCCGAGCCCGCGCACGGTGCGCGCCGATGCGCTGGCGGTCGAGGCGGCCGACCTGATGGAGACCGCGAAGATCACCAGCGTGCTGGTCGTCGATGGCGAGGGCCGGCTGGTCGGCGCGGTCACCTCGAACGACCTGCTGCGGGCGAAGGTCATCTGATGCGCGATGCGGCCGCACCGCGCGAGCTGCGGCCCGCGCTGAACTTCCCGGCCGCGCTGCTGCTGAAGGCGCAGGGGCCGGCGCTGGGCATGAAGGCGGCGATCTTCGACGTCGACGGCGTGCTCACCGACGGGCGGCTGTTCATCAGCGCCGAAGGCGAGACGCTGAAGGTTTTCCACGCGCTGGACGGCCACGGGCTCAAGCTGCTGAAGCACGGCGGCATCGAGCCGATCGTGATCACCGGCCGCGATTCGCCCGCGGTGCGAAGGCGGCTTGCCGACCTGGGCCTCGCGCATGCGGCCTTCGGCGTGCAGGACAAGCTCGCCGCGGCCGAGAGCGTGCTCGCGAAGCTCGGCGCCGGCTGGGACGAGGTGGCGGCGATCGGCGACGACTGGCCCGACCTGCCCCTGCTGCTGCGCGCCGGCTTCACCGCCGCGCCGGCGAATGCGCACGCGGAGGTGAAGGCGAACGTCGACCATGTCAGCACGTTGATGGGGGGCGCGGGCGCGGCACGCGAGTTCTGCGATCTGCTGTTGGTGGCGGCCGGCCGCTATGCCGCGCTGCTGCAGGCCGAGCGACGCACGCTCGACGGCACGCCGTGAACGAGCGCGTCGCCGCGGCGCCCGAGGCGCCGTTCGAGGAACTGACCGCGCTCGCGCCCGACCTGCGCCGGCCGCGTCGCCGCGCGCAGGGCCCGTGGACCGCGCGTGCCTGGGAAGCGCTGCTCAATTACCTGCCGGTGGTGCTGATGGCCTTGCTTGCCGGCCTGAGCTGGTGGCTGGTGAAGAACACGCCGGTGCCCGGCGACGGCGACGCCAAGCGCGTGCCGCGCCACGAGCCCGACTACACGATGGAGCGCTTCTCGATCGTCGACTATGCGCCGAACGGCGAGGTGCGCTCCCGGCTCGAAGGCGACGTGCTGCACCACTACCCCGACAACGACACGATCGAGATCGAAGGCCTGCGGCTGCGCATGGTGGACGAGTCGGGCCGCGTGACCACCGGCCGCTCGGACCGCGCGCAGAGCAACGGCGACGCGACCCAGATCCGCATGACCGGCAAGGCCCGCATCGTGCGCGAGCCGGCGCCGAGGGAGGCCGACGGCGAGCGGCTGGAGATCCGCGGCGAGTTCCTCGAGCTGCTGACCGAAAGCGAGCGGGTGCGCTCGCACCTGCCGGTCACGTTGATCACGCCGCGCGGCGAATTGCGCGCCGGCTCGCTCGACTACGGCCACCTCGACCGTGCCGGGCAGCTCGGCGGCCGCGTGCGCGGCGAGCTGCGCCCCGAGCCGGCGCCGGCGGACGACGCGCCACGATGAGCGCCGACGCGCCGCTGGTCTTCATCACCGGCGCGTCGAGCGGCATCGGCCAGGCGCTGGCCGCGCGCTTCGCGCAGGCGGGGTGGCGGCTCGCGCTGGTCGCGCGGCGCGGCGACGAGACCGAGGCCTGGTGCCGTGCGCAGGGCTGGGCCGGTGATCGCTGGGCGGTCTATGCGGCCGACGTGCGCGACGTCGCGGGGATCACCGCGGCAGGCCGCGCCTGCATCGACCGGCAAGGGCTGCCCGAGGTGGTGATCGGCAACGCCGGCATCAGCGTCGGCGTCGATACGGCGGAGTTCGACGACCTCGACGTGATCCGCGCGACCTTCGAGACGAACAACCTCGGCCTCGCCGCGAGCTTCCAGCCTTTCGTCGCGCCGATGCGCGCGCGAAGGTCGGGCACGCTGGTGGGCGTCGCCAGCGTCGCGGCGATTCGCGGGCTGCCCGGCCACGGTGCGTACTGCGCGAGCAAGGCCGGCGTCGTCGCCTATTGCGAGAGCCTGCGCGGCGAATGCCGGCCGTTCGGCATCAAGGTGGTGACGCTGGTGCCCGGGTACGTGGCGACGCCGCTGACCGCGGGCAACAGCTACGGCATGCCCTTCCTGATGAGCCCCCGAGCCTTCGCCGATCGCGCCTTCGCGGCGATCGGCGCGGGCGCGAGCTACCGGGTGATCCCGTGGCCGATGGCGATCGTCGCGAAACTGCTGCGGCTGTTGCCGAATGCGCTGCTCGATCGAGTGCTGGCCGGCCGCGGGCGCAAGAAGCGGCGCGGCGAGTGAGGCGGCGCGCAGGGCGCGTGGGCCGCGCATGAAAAAAGCGGCGGGCTCACGCGCCGCCGCTTCTTCGACCGGGCAACCGGATCAGTAGCCGCTGTTGCCGCCACCGCCACGGCCGCCGTAGCCGCCACCACCGCTGCGACCACCTCCGCCACCACCGTAGCCACCACCGCCGCTGCGGCCACCACCGCCGCCGTAGCCGCCGCCACCACCACCGTAGCCGCCGCCACCGCCGCCATAACCGCCGCCGCCGCTGGAGCCGCCGCCGCCGTAGCCGCCGCTGCCACCGCCGCCGCCGCCGCCGCGGTACCCGCCGCCGCCACCGCCGCCGCCGTAGGGGCCGCGGAAGCCGCCCGGGCGCTCCTCACGAGGACGCGCCTCGTTGACGACGATCGCGCGGCCGGCCATCGACTGGCCGTTCATGCCCTGGATCGCCGCTTGCGCTTCGGCGTCCGAGCCCATCTCGACAAAGCCGAAGCCCTTGGAACGGCCGGTGTCGCGGTCCATCATGACCTTGGCCGAGGTCACGGTGCCGAACTCGCTGAAAGACTGCAGCAGTTCGTCGTCTCGTACGCTGTAGGCCAGATTGCCCACGTACAGCTTGTTGCCCATGGCGAAGCGCCTCTCTTCCTCAAAAAACGGTACCGAGGTACCCCGAAGTCTGTTGTGGAGCCTCGACCCACCGGAAACCGATCCGAAAGAAGGCACCGCAGCCAAGCACGAAAACCCATTATGGGTGAAGCATGCTTTTGGGTGAATCAGGCAACCCCGTCTGTTGTATCGGAGCTTAGGGATGCCGGGCAGTGCTGCAAACCCCGCGCCGCCGCGCATCGCAAGCCTGGTGCCCAGCGTGACGGAGCTGCTCTGCGAGCTGGGCCTGGCGCGGTGCCTGGTGGCGCGCACCGGCTTCTGCGTCCATCCGGCCGAGCTGCTCAAGGCGGTGCCCAAGGTCGGCGGCACCAAGGACGTCAACCTCGCCAAGCTGCGCCGGCTGGCGCCGACGCACGTGCTGCTCAACATCGACGAGAACCGCGCCGAGACCGCCGAGGCGCTGCGCGAGTTCGTGCCGGCGCTGATCGTCACGCATCCCTGCGGACCGGCCGACAATCTCGAGCTGGTCGATCGCTTCACCGCGGTTTTCGCGGCCGAGCCGGGCGTCGCCGAGCGGGCGAACCGGCTGCGCGGGTCGCTGCGCGAGGAGCTCGGGCGCACCGCCGCCAGCCGCTTCAAGCCGCAGCGCGTGCTCTACTTAATCTGGCGCAAGCCGTGGATGACCGTGGCGCGCGACACCTACATCGCGAAGATGCTGGCAGGTGTTGGCTGGCAGACCTGGCCGGCGGCCCTGGGCGGTGCGAGCGGCGCGGCGCGCTACCCGGTCGTCGAGCCCGGGGCGCGGTGGCTCGCGGACATCGACCGCGTGCTGCTGAGCAGCGAGCCCTGCCGCTTCGATGCCGAAGACGAACGTGCGGCACAGGCGCTGTGCCCGCAGGCCCGCGTGCAGCGGGTCGACGGCGAGCTGCTGAGCTGGTACGGCCCACGCGCGGTCGCGGGTTTGCGCTATGCGCGTGCGCTGGCCGGCGGCAAGCCGGAGGACGAAGCCAGAATCGCCGCATGGACTTCAAGCCGCTGATCGCGCTGCTGGCGATCGTCAACCCGATCGGCGCGATCCCCTTCTTCATCAGCTTCACCACCGGCTTCAACCGGGCGCAGCGCCAGCGCACGATCCGCGTCAGCGCCTTCTCGGCGTTCATGGTGATCGCCGTCAGCGCGCTGGCTGGGCTGCAGATCATCGAGTTCTTCGGCATCAGCATCGCGTCGTTCCAGGTCGGCGGCGGAACCCTGTTGTTGATCAGCTCGCTGCAGATGCTCAACGCCAAGCCGGCCGACACCAGCGCCGAAGACGTGCGCGAAGGCAACGACAAGGTCGATGCCGGCGACAGCATCGCGGTGGTGCCGCTGACGATCCCGCTGCTGACCGGCCCGGCAACCATCTCGACGATGGTGATCTACGCCGAGCGCAGCCGCGGCTGGATGCAGCTCGGCGCGCTGGTGCTCTACGGCGTGGTGATCGGGCTGGCGGTCTACCTCGCCTTCCTCGCGTCGGCAAAGATCGCCAAGGTGCTCGGCCGCACCGGCATCAACGTGATGACGCGGCTGATGGGCCTGATCCTCGCGGCGATGGCGGTCGAGATCATGGCCGAGGGGCTGATCAAGCTGTTCCCGGTGCTCGCGAGCCACCTTGCGCGATGACGGCGGATCGATGAGCGACGGCCCCGTTTTCGACCACGTGATCATCGGCGCCGGCACGGCCGGCTGCCTGCTCGCCAACCGGCTCAGCGCCGATCCTTCGAAGCGCGTGCTGCTGATTGAAGCGGGCCGGCGCGATGACTACCACTGGATCCACGTGCCGGTCGGCTACCTGTACTGCATCGGCAACCCCCGCACCGACTGGCTCTACCGCACCGAGCCCGAACCGGGCCTCAACGGCCGCAGCCTGCGCTACCCGCGCGGCAAGGTGCTCGGCGGCTCGTCGAGCATCAACGGGATGATCTACATGCGCGGCCAGTCGCGCGACTACGAGCACTGGGCCGAGGTGACCGGCGACGACGCCTGGCGCTGGCAGCACTGCCTGCCGTTCTTCAAGCGGCACGAGGACCACCACGCCGCCGACGCGGACGCCGACTTCGCCGAGTTCCACGGCACCGGCGGCGAATGGCGCATCGAAAGACAGCGGCTGCGCTGGGACGTGCTCGACGCCTTCGCGCTCGCGGCGCAGCAGGCCGGCATCCCGCCCACGCGCGACTTCAACCGCGGCAACAACGAGGGCGTCGGCTACTTCGAGGTCAACCAGCGCGCCGGCTTCCGCTGGAACGCCGCGCGCGCCTTCCTGCGCCCGACCTGCTACGGCCGGCCGAACTTCGAGCTGTGGACCGGCGCGCAGGTCACGCGCCTCGTGATCGAACGCAGCGACGACGGCCGCCTGCGCTGCAGCGGCTGCGAGGTGATCACGCCGAACGGCATCACCCGCGTGCACAGCCGCGGCGAGCTGCTGCTCTCGGCCGGCGCGATCGGCTCGCCGCAGATCCTGCAGCTGTCGGGGCTCGGCCCCGGCGAGCTGCTGCACCGCCACGGCATCGGCCTGTGGCACGAGCTGCCCGGCGTCGGCGAGAACCTGCAGGACCACCTCCAGATCCGCGCGGTGTTCGGCGTGCGCGGCGTCAGGACGCTGAACACGCTCGCGTCGTCCTGGCACGGCAAGGCGCGCATCGGCCTCGAGTACCTGCTCAGGCGCAGCGGGCCGATGAGCATGGCGCCGTCGCAGCTGGGCGCGTTCACCAAGTCCTCGCCCGACCGGCTGTGGCCCGACCTCGAATACCACGTGCAGCCGCTGAGCCTGGAGGCCTTCGGCGAGCCGCTGCACCCCTTCGACGCCTTCACCGCGAGCGTGTGCAACCTGAACCCGACGAGCCGCGGCACGGTGCACATCACCAGCCCCCGCTGCGAGGATGCGCCGGCGATCGCGCCGCGCTACCTCAGCACCGACAGCGACCGCCACATCGCCGCCCAGAGCCTGCGCCTGACGCGCCGCATCGTCGCCCAGCCCGCGCTCGCGAAGTACCAGCCGCAGGAGCTGAAGCCAGGCATCGAGCACGAGTCCGACGCGCAGCTGGCACGGCTCGCGGGCGAGATCGGCACGACCATCTTCCATCCGGTCGGCACCTGCCGCATGGGGCGCGTCGACGATGACGAGGCGGTGGTCGATTCGCGCCTGCGGGTGCGCGGTCCGGGGGGCGTGGTCGGAGGCCTGCGCGTCGTCGATGCCAGCGTGATGCCGACCATCACCAGCGGCAACACCAACAGCCCGACGCTGATGCTCGCCGAGCAGGCCGCCGCCTGGATCTGCACCGAGCACGGGCACCGGCCGGCGCGCGGCTGAAGCGCGCTGTCGCCGAGGTGTCGGCGGCGCACCACGACGCTGCGGTAAACCCCGATGCTGTGCGGGATACGCCTGCCTACATTCAGCCCACTCGCGATGGGCTCGACCCATCAGGCGGGGGACCGAGGAGACAAGCGAAGAGAAGACGAAGAAGCCGCAGCCGGCCTGGACAACCGCCGCGGTCACAAGAAATCAAGGCAGGGGCCGACCCGCCCCAAGCCACCAGGAGCGCCGGTACCCCCGGCGCTCTTGCATTTCAGGGTCTCGTTTCGATGACTTCGGTCTTGGCGTACGGCAGCGAGTGGTGGTTCGCCGCGGCGGCATCGCTGTTCGCCGGCATGGTCGATGCAATCGTCGGTGGCGGCGGCCTCATCCTCGTGCCGGCGCTGTTCAGCCTCTATCCGCAGGTGCCGCCGGCGACGCTGTTCGGCACCAACAAGGCTGCGGCCGTCTGGGGCACGGCGTGGGCCGCGCAGCGCTATGCGCGGCATGTCGAGCTGCCCTGGCGCAGCCTGTTCGTCGCCGCCGCAGCGGCGGGGCTCGGCAGCTTCGCCGGCGCCTGGGGCGTGACGCAGGTGCCGGCCGACGGCCTGCGCCGCGTGTTGCCCTTCGTGCTGGCCGGCCTGCTGGTCTACACGCTGGCGAAGAAGGACCTCGGGCGCGAGCACGCACCGCGCCACCGTGGCCGCCGCGAGATGCTCTGGGCCAGCGCGATCGGCGGCGCGATCGGCTTCTACGACGGCTTCTTCGGCCCCGGCACAGGCAGCTTCTTCGTCTTCCTGTTCGTGCGCGTGCTCGGCTACGACTTCCTGCACGCGAGCGCCAGTGCGAAGCTCCTCAACACCGCGACCAACCTGACCGCGCTCGGCGCCTTCGCGCTCACCGGCCACGTCGCCTGGCCGCTGGCCTTGCTGATGGCGCTGGCCAACGTCGCCGGCAGCCTGCTGGGCACGCACCTCGCGCTGCGGCACGGCGCCGGCTTCGTGCGCCGTGCGTTCATCGCGGTCGTCGCCGCCTTGATCGCGAAGACGGCCTACGACGCCTTCCTGCGGTGAAGCGGCGCCACCAGAATCGCTGCGCATGAAGTCGCCCGCGTCGTCGGCGTTGGTCCTCGCGCTGCTCATGGGCAGCGGCGGCGCGCGTGCCGCCGACGAAACACTCGAGCCCTGCCGCATCGCCGGCCTGAAGCACGAGGTGCTGTGCGGCAGTGTCGATCGCGCGCTCGACCCGGCCCGGCCCGAGGGTGCGCGCATCGCGGTGCATTACGCCGTGGTGCCGGCACCGGCGCGCGGCAAGCGGGGCGATCCGATCTTCTTCTTCGCCGGTGGCCCCGGGCAGAGCGCGATCGCGCTGGCGCCGACGTTCGCGGCCACCGTCGCGCGGCTCGCGTACCGGCGCGATCTCGTGTTCGTCGATCAGCGCGGCACCGGCCGCTCCGCGCCGCTGGCCTGCGCCGAGGACGATCGCGCCGCCGAGGCGCGCCGCCCGATCGCCGAGCGCATCGATGTGGCGCGCGGCATCGCGCGGCTGGCCGCCTGCATGCAGGGCCTGCAGAAGCTGCCGCACGGCGACCTCCGGCACTACACGACGACGATCGCGATGGCCGACGTCGAGGCGGTGCGCGCCGCGCTCGGCGCCGAGCGCATCAACCTCGTCGGCGGCTCCTACGGCACGCGGGCCGTGCTCGAGTACCTGCGCCAGCAGCCGCAACGGGTGCGGCGTGCGGTGATCGACGGCGTGGCCCCGCCCGACATGGCATTGGCCGAGAACCTCGGCCTCGACACCGCCGCCGCGCTGCAGGCGCTGATCGACGGCTGCGGGCGTGACGCCGCCTGCGCGCGCCGGCATCCGCGGCTCGCCGCGCACTGGGCCGCGCTGATGAAGGCGCCGAGCAGCCCGGCGCAGGTGCTCGACCCGGCCAGCGGCCGCCTGACGACGGTGGCGTTCACGCCGGAGCTCGTCGCCGCGATGGTGCGCGGGCCGCTCTACGCGCCGGCGCTGGCCGCGGCGCTGCCGTTCGCGATCGATGAAGCCGCGGCCGGGCGCTGGCAGCCGCTCGCCGGGCTTGCGACGGCCGCCGGCGGCGGCGCGCGCGCGACGCGCATCGCCGAAGGCATGCACTTCTCGGTGATCTGCGCCGAAGATGCCGCAGCGAGCGGCGGCGAGCCGCCGCCGCGGCCGGCGCTCGCGGGCGTCGAGACGCTGCTCGCCGCCTATGCGCGGCCGTATCGCGAGCTGTGCGCGAGCTGGCCGCGCGGGGCGGTGCCGGCCGAGTTCCGCCGCATCGCGCCGAGCCCGGCGCCGGTGCTCTTGCTGAGCGGCGGCCTCGATCCGGTGACGCCGCCGCGGCACGGCCAGCGCGTGGCCGAGGCGCTCGGCCCGCAAGCGCGGCATGCGGTCGCCCCCAACGCCGGCCATGGCCTGCTCAACAGCGGCTGCGGCGGCGATCTGCTGCACGGCTTCGTCGAGGCGGAGACCGACGCGCAGGCGCTGTCGGTCGATGCCCGCTGCCTTGCGCGGCTGCCGCGCCCGCCGGCCTATGTGCCGCCGGGGCTCGACGCCGGCGACGCGCTGACGCGGCCGGCCGGAGCGCGGCCGTGATCGTCGCCGAGTCGCTGCAGAAGAGCTTCACCGCGGCACCGGCGGGCAAGGCCGTGTTCGCCTGGCGCCGGCGCAAGTCCGTGCGCGTGGTGGCGGTCGATGCGGTGAGCTTCCGTGCGGCCGACGGCTGCATCACCGGGCTGCTCGGGCCGAACGGCGCCGGCAAGACGACGAGCCTGCGGATGGTGGCCGGGCTGATTCGCCCCGACGGCGGGCGCGTCGAGGTCGATGGCCTGGACGTCGCGCGCGCGCCGCGCGCCGCGCTCGCGCGCCTGGGCGTGCTGAGCGACGCCCGCGGGCTCTACCCGCGGCTCACCGCGCGCGAGAACGTCGCCTACTACGCGGCCTTGCAGGGCATGCCGGCCGAGGCGGCGCAGGCGCGCATCGAGACGTTGGCGGGCCTGCTGGAAATGAAGCCGCTGCTCGATCGCCGCACCGAAGGCTTCAGCCAGGGCGAGCGGGTCAAGACCGCGCTCGCACGCGCGCTGGTGCACGACCCGGCCAACATCGTGCTCGACGAGCCGACCAACGGCCTCGACGTGCTGTCGACCCGCGCGCTGCGCGAGGTGCTGCGCCACCTCAGCCGGCCCGAGGGCGGCGGCAAGTGCATCGTGCTGTCGAGCCATGTGATGCAGGAGGTGGAGCGGCTGTGCGACGACGTGGTGATCGTCGCGAAGGGTCGCACCGTCGCGCGAGGCAGCGTCGGCGCACTGTGCGAACGCGCCGGCGCGGCCGACTTCGAGGACGCCTTCGTGCGTCTGGCCTTCGCCGACGCCGCGCAGGAAGCGGAGCCCGCATGAGGCGAACGCTGCGCGACGCGTTCGTCGTGGTGAAGAAGGAGCTGCTCGACGCGCTGCGTGACCGACGCACGCTGATGGTCGTGCTGCTCAGCGCGGTCGCGATGGGGCCGGTGCTGCTGGCGGCGCTGTCGGGGATCGTCGCGGCGATCGAGGAGCGCGCCGAGCAGCGGGTCGTCCATGCGAGCGGCATCGAGCACGCGCCGACGCTGGCCAACTACATCGAGCGGCAGGGGTTTCGCATCGAGCCGGTGGCGCCTGCGGCCGGTGCCGCGCGGCGGGCGATGCCTGCGCTGCTGATCGTCGAGCCGGGCTTCGAGGAACAGCTGGCGCGCGGCGAGCCGGCCGAAGTCACGGTGCAGAGCGACGGCGGGCAGCGCGACAGCGGGCCCGATGGCGCGCGGCTGCTGCGGCTGCTCGAGGGCTTCGACCGCGAGCGCGCGGCCTTGCTGCTCGCGGTGCGCGGCGTGCCGCCGGCGGCGCTGCGCAGCCTGGACGTGCAGCAGCGCGATCTCGCGGGCACCGGCGCGCGCGGCGCGCAATTCACCGGGATGGTGCCGTTCTTCGTGATCATGGCGGTGGTCTACGGCGCGCTCGGCGCCGCCCTCGACACGACAGCCGGCGAACGCGAGCGCGGCTCGCTCGAGCCGCTGCTGTCGAACCCCGTCGGGCCGGTCGCGCTGGTGCTCGGCAAGTGGGCCGCGGTCGCAGCAGTGGGGCTTGCGATCGCGGTGCTGAGTGCCGCGAGCTTCCTGCCGGCGCAGGGGCTGATCCGCAGCGAGGCGCTGCGCGCGCTGTTCCAGTTCGGGCCGCGCGAGGCGGTTGCCTTCGTGCTGGTCCTGGTGCCGCTGGCGGCCACCGTGGCGGCGCTGCTGATGGCGGTGGCGATCCGCTGCAAGAGCTTCAAGGAAGCGCAGGCAGCGAGCACCGGCGTGATCCTGGCGGTGTCGTTGCTGCCGCTGATCGCGGTGTTCGATCAAGGCGGCGGCAAGCCGTGGTTCGCCTGGGTGCCGGCCCTCGGCCAGCACAGCCTGATGAACCAGGTGCTGCGCGGCGAGGGCCTGTCGGTGGCGGGCATCGCCGCGAGCGTGCTCGTCGCTGCGGTGCTGGTGGCCGCTGGTTTGGGCTACGTCGCCTTGCGGCTGCGGCAGGCGGCGGTGCGTTGACGGCGTCTCGGTCGGCGCGTCAATTCGGCGTGCCGCCGAGGGGCATCGAGATGCCGATGCTGCTCGGTGTCGCGCCGGTGCGCGAGTTGCGCTCGGCGGCGACGAGCGCGCCCGACTGACGTTCGAGTTCGAGCATGCGCCAGATCTCCGCCTGCCATGGCAGGCTGCGCACGAAGCGGTTCAGGTGCGGCGCGGCTTCGTGGGCCGTCAGCACCTCGCCTTCGCTGCCGATCAGGCGCAGGTTGCTCGTCATCATCATCGGGTCGGCGATCGCGACAATGCCCTCGGCGACCTCGATCCAATCCCAGGAAATCCCCGCCGCGGCGTCGCCGGCGCGACCGCCCCAGACCGTCTGACCCATGCTGGGCCATTCGGGACTGAGCCGACTCGACACATGCGTGCCAAGGTGGACGAAGTGCAGCGGCAGATCACGCCCGGGCTGCCACAATGCAGTGGGCCAGGCGCCGACGGTCCAGGCGGGGGTCATGATCGATGGCAGGGGGGGATTTCCCTGGAAGTGATGGCTGCCGGCAGTGTCCTGAGTTCATGCGCCGGTGACATCTGTAAACCCTTTCAGGGGCTCGCTTGTCGGTGAGTTAGCTCACGAAGCGTGAGGTCGGGAAAGGTCTAGCGGGCGATGCTGCAAGGCAGCTATCAGTCAGTGCTCGAAGCGCAAAGTCGCGACGACTTTCGTCGTGAGGTAGTGCGCTTTACGAAGCAGCTCGGCTTCGACACGGTTTCAGCTGTCACTGTGGTGGACCATCCTGTGGGCGACACGGAGTTCGTGGCCGTCGACAACGCCCCCGCGGCCTACAGCGAGATGATCGACGACACGGAGTCTTGGAAGCTCGATCCCGTGTTGCAGCACTGCAAACGACAAAGCGTGCCGATCATTTGGGACCAGAGCACATACGTGACCGCAGGTCAGGGCTCGAAATGGGAAGGGCAAGCGCGCTTTGGCTTTCGCACTGGCATCTGCTTAGCGCTTCACATGCCCGAAGGTCGGCATTTCATGATCGGTGTCGATCGCGATCAGGCTCTCCCAAAGGATCGCGGCGAGGTAACGCGCATGGTGGCCGACCTCCAGCTTTTCGCCGTTCATGCCCAAGACACCGCGATGCGCGTTTTGGTCCCCGAGAGCTTGCGCTTGGAGCGGCCAAAGCTGAGCCCTCGCGAACTTGACAGCCTCAAGTGGACGATGGACGGCAAGACCGCTTGGGAGGTCGGCTCCATCATGGGAATCTCGGAGCGGACGGCAGTGCTTCACATCAACACCGCGATGCACAAGCTCGGTTGTCAAAACAAGCACCAAGCGGTGCTCAAGGCACTGCGGCTTGGAATCCTCCGCTAGGCAACCATCGGTAGCGAGCGTGACGGGAGGAAATCACGCCCACCCTGTAAGAGTTTCCAGTACCCCATAAACGTGGGGGGTGCTTCAATTTGGTCAGCACGCCGAGGGGTCGGCGTAACACCAGACTGGAGCACACGATGGAAACCATTCGCCTGATCGCTTGCGATGTCGAAACGACGCACACCGCCGAAGACCAAGCAGCCGTTGCCCAGCCGCAGCCGATTGCCTTGGAAGACCTCGAATTCGTTGCTGGTGCGGCTACCAGAGCTCCTGGTAACGGCTGGTAAGTTTCCGGATAGGCGCATCGCCAAGCCCTGCGCGGCCTGGCTGATTCGCGTGTCTGTTACGGCGGACCTGCCCCCTGGCAGGTCCGCCGTCGCGCTTTTGGCCGCTTCGCACCGCACGTCGCGCTGACCCCATGGCCGACCTGTTCCGGCCTGAAGCCGTCGAAGCGCAGCGCCAGGTCTGGCTTGGCGAGATCGCGTTGATGCGGCCGGTATCGCTGTCGGTCTGCGTGGCGCTCGTGTTGTTCGCGGTGGTCGGGCTGAGCATCCTGCTGGTGTTCGCTCACTACGAACGCAAGGCTCGTGTCGCCGGCGTGTTGGTGCCCGATCAGGGCGTGATCCGCCTGCTGCCGCAAGAGCGCGGCACGCTGGCCGAACGGCGCGTCGTCGAAGGGCAGGCCGTGCGCCGTGGCGACACGCTGTTCGTGCTCGCAATCGACCGCGTCACTGCCGGCGGTGAATCGCAGGCTGCGGTGCGGGAAAGTCTCGACGCCCAGTCGCGCAGCCTGCGCGAGGCCCTGCGGCGCGAAGCCGAGCTCGCCGCGACGCAGATTCGTGCGATCGACCGCCAGCTCGCCGACCGCCGCGCCGAGCTTGCCCAGCTCGACGGCGAAGTGCGCCTGCAGCGCGAGCGCCTGCAGCTCGCCCGCGAGACGCTCGCCCGGTGGCAGTCGCTGCAGGCCGAATCCTTCGTGTCGGCCGCGCAGGTGCAGTCCCGCGCCGAGGAGGAGCTCGCGGTGCGCACCGCGGTGCAGGCGCTCGAACGCCAGCGCGCCGGGCAGCTCCGCGAGATCGGCAGCCTGGAGGCGCAGCGCCGCGAGCTGCCGTTGAAGTCGCAGACGGCCGCCGGCGCGCTCGAACGCGACATGGCGAGCGTGGAGCGCGATGCCGCCGAAGCCGAGGCGCGCCAGCGCATCGTCGTGCGCGCGCCCAGCGACGGCGTGATGGGCGCGGTGCTGGTCGATCCGGGCCAGGCCGTCACCGCGACGACGACGCTGGCGACGCTGCTGCCGGCCGGCGCGCAGCTTCAGGCGCACCTGTATGCGCCGTCGAGCGCGCTCGGCTTCGTCCGGCCGGATCAGCCGGTGTCGCTGCGCTATCAAGCCTTCCCTTACCAGAAATTCGGCCACCAGACGGGCCATGTGCTGCAGGTCTCGCGCACGCCGCTGCAGCCGAGCGAGCTGGCGACCCTGCCGCTGGCCAACGTCGCGAACTACGCGACGGTCGGTACCGAGCCGATGTACCGGATCACCGTCGCGCTCGACCGGCAGACGATCGCCGCCTATGGCGAGCCGCAGCCGCTTGCCGCCGGCATGCAGCTCGATGCCGACGTGCGGCTCGACCGCCGCCGGCTCGTCGAATGGATGTTCGAGCCGCTGATCGGCCTCGGTGGGCGCCTCGCCAGCACGCGGGCGGCGCCGGGCTGACGCGCCGATGCTCGATGCGCTGAGATTCGGCGGCGGCCGCCGCACGCCGCTCGTGCTGCAGACCGAGGCGGCCGAGTGCGGCCTGGCCTGCCTCGCGATGATCGCCTCGCACCACGGCCATCGCAGCGATCTCGGCACGCTGCGGCAGCGTTTCTCGCTGTCTTCGAAGGGCGCGACGCTGGCCGACCTGGTGCGCATGGCCGGTGCGCTGCAGCTGAACGCGCGGCCGTTGCGCGCCGAGCCGGAGCATCTCGCCCGCATGGCGCTGCCCTGCCTGCTGCACTGGGACCTGAACCACTTCGTCGTGCTGGTGGCGGTCAGGCGCGGCAAGGCGGTGATCCACGACCCGGCGCGCGGCCTGCGCACCTTGTCGATGGCCGAACTCGGCCGTCACTTCACCGGCGTGGCGCTCGAGCTGCGCCCCGGCACCGGCTTTCGCGCGCACGACGAACGCCGCGCGCTGACCTTGCGCCAGCTGCTCGGCCCGGTGCACGGCCTGAAGCGCTCGCTCGGCCAGATCTTCGCGTTCGCGCTCGCTCTCGAAGCCTTCCAGCTGCTGGCGCCGTTCTTCCTGCAGTGGGTCGTCGACGGCGCACTGCTGTCGAACGACCGCGACCTGCTGGTCACGCTGGCGCTGGGCTTCGGCCTGCTGGTGCTGATCACGGTGGCGACCGGCGCGCTGCGTTCCTGGGCGGTGCTCTATCTCTCGAGCACGCTGAGCCTGCAGTGGCTCGCCAATGTCTTCGCGCACCTGATGCAGCTGCCGGTCGCGTGGTTCGAGAAGCGGCACGCGGGCGACGTGATGTCGCGCTTCGGCGCGATCCAGAAGATCCAGCAGACGCTGACCACCAGCTTCATCGAAGCGGTGCTCGACGGCCTGCTGGTCGTGGTGACGCTGGCGATGATGGCGCTATACAGCCTGCTGCTCGCCGCGATCGCGCTCGGGGCGGTGGCGATCTACGCGCTGCTGCGCTGGGCCTGGTTCGCGCCGCAGCGCGAGGCGACGGAAGAGTTCATCGTCCACGAGGCCAAGCGCTCGACGCACTTCCTCGAATCGCTGCGCGGCGTGCAGGCGATCAAGCTCTACAACCGGCAGGACGAGCGGCGCGCGCGCTTCATGAACCTGGTCGTCGATGCGATGAACGCCGACGTCGCGGCGAAGAAGCTCGATCTCGGCTTCGCGTCGGTCAACAAGCTGGTGTTCGGGCTGGAGCGCATCGCGATCGTCGCGATCGGCGCGCTGCTGGTGATGCAGGGCAGCTTCACCGTCGGCATGCTGTTCGCGTTCCTCGCGTTCAAGGAGCAGTTCGCGCTGCGCGTCTCGGCGCTGATCGACAAGGCGGTCGAACTCAAGATGCTGCGGCTGCAAGGCGAGCGGCTCGCCGACATCGTGCTCACCGCCCCCGAGGCCACCGAGGCCCTGCCGCTCGCGCAGGAGCCTGTGGGGCGCATCGAGGTCGACGGTGTCGCCTTCCGCTACGCCGAGACCGAGCCCTGGGTGCTCAAGGACTGCGGGTTCACGATCGAGCCCGGCGAGTCGGTCGCGATCGTCGGCCCCTCCGGCTGTGGCAAGACGACGCTGGTGAAGCTGATCCTCGGCATCCACGCGCCGAACGCCGGCGAGATTCGCATCGGCGGCGTGCCGCTCGCGCAGCTGGGCCTCGCCAACTGGCGCCAGATGATCGGCACGGTGATGCAGGACGACCAGCTCTTCGCCGGCTCGATCGCCGACAACATCGGCTTCTTCGACACCGAGGCCGACCCGGCGCGGGTGGCCGAATGCGCGCGGCTGGCCTGCATCGCCGACGAGATCGACGCGATGCCGATGCGCTACCACACGCTGATCGGCGACCTCGGCGCGAGCCTGTCGGGCGGCCAGAAGCAGCGCATCCTGCTGGCGCGTGCGCTCTACAAGCGGCCGAAGATCCTGTTCCTCGACGAGGCGACCAGCGCGCTCGACGTCGATCGCGAACGCCTGGTGAACCAGGCGATCCGCGGACTGGAGATGACGCGGGTGATCGTCGCGCACCGGCCGGAAACCATCGCCTCGGCGCAGCGGGTCATCGTGCTGCAGGGCGGGCGCGTCGCGCAGGACCTGCGCAGCGTCGCGCACGCGGGCCAGCCGGGCTGAGGCCGCAGCAAAGCCGCACCGGCCCAGTGCGGCTTGGGGTTGTTGCCGGGGTGAAGCGCTGGCGGGCGCTAAGGTCCGGCCGTGAACCTCGACGCACCGACCGCCACCGCAGCCCCGACCGACTTCGCCCCGCCCGCGCCGCCGCTGCCACGCGAGGCGGCGCTTTTCCTCGACTTCGACGGCACGCTGGTGGCCATCGCGCCGCGGCCGGATGCGGTGGTGGTCGAGCCTTGGCTGCTCCCGACGCTCGAACGCCTTCGGCACGCGCTCGGCGGCGCGGTCGCGCTGGTCAGCGGGCGCCGGCTGGTGGAGCTCGATCGCTTCCTCGCGCCCCTGCAGCTGCCGGCTGCCGGCATCCACGGCATCGAATGGCGCGACGCGCTCGGCGCGCTGCACCGCCAGCCGCTCGAACTGCCGCGCACGGTGAAGCTGCGTGCGCAGCGCCTCGCGGGGCTCCACCCGGGGCTGCGGGTCGAGGACAAGCAGGCGGCGCTCGCACTGCATTGGCGCCAGGCGCCGCAGCTGGGCGGCCTGTGCCTGCGCTCGCTGAAGTCGGCGGTGCGGCCGTATCCCGACTGGATGGTGCTGCTCGGCAAGTGCGTGGCCGAGGTCAAGCCGGCCGGCATCGACAAGGCAAGCGCGCTGCGCGAACTCCGTGCCGGCGAACCGTTCGCGCGGCGCCTGCCGATCTTCGTCGGCGACGACGCGACCGACGAAGACGGCTTCGCGGCCGCGCAGGCGTGCGGTGGCTTCGGCGTCAAGGTCGGCGCGGGCGCGAGTTGCGCACGCTTCCGGCTCGACAACCCGCAGGCGGTACGGCGCTGGCTGGAGGACTCGCTGGCGGCGCTCGACGGCGCCGTCGCGGTCTCGCCCGCCGGATGAGGCCGCGGGCATGAGCGGCGAGCGCTTCGCCACGCCGAAAGCTCCCCTCGGCACCGCCGCGCGCGGCCTGAAGGCTGCGGCGGGGGGCGGCCGGCTGGTGGTGGTCTCGAACCGCCTGGCCGATCCGCGCAAGCCGGCCGCCGGCGGCCTTGCGGTCGCGGTCGGCGAGGCGCTGGCGACCAGCGGCGGCCTGTGGTTCGGCTGGAGCGGCAAGACCGCCGACGACGGCGCGCCCTCGGGCCATCTGCAGGTGCAGCACGCCGGCAAAGTGACGCTGGCGACGCTCGACCTGAGCCGCGACGATCTCGCCGCTTACTACGACGGCTATTCGAACCGCGTGCTCTGGCCGGTCTTCCACTACCGGCTCGACCTGGCGCAGTTCGACGACGGCCACTTCGAGGGCTACCAGCGCGTCAACCGGCTGTTCGCGCAGAAGCTGCTGCCTCTGCTGCGCGCCGACGACGTGATCTGGGTGCACGACTACCACCTGATCCCGCTGGCCGCCGAGCTGCGCGCGCTGGGCTGCGAGCAGCGCATCGGCTTCTTCCTGCACATCCCGCTGCCGCCGCCCCTGATCCTGGCCGCGATCCCGGCGCACGAATGGCTGATCCGTTCGCTGTTCGCCTACGACCTGGTCGGCCTGCAAAGCCAGGCCGACGTCGCGCACTTCACCCGCTACGTGCAGGACGAAGCCGGCGCCGAGGATCTGGGCCGCGACCACCTCCGCGCGTTCTCGCGGCAGGTTTGCGTGCGCGCCTTCCCGATCGGCATCGACGTCGAGGAGTTCTCCGCGCTCGCCGACACGGCCGAGTCGATCGACACCCGCGACACGCTGCGCGAGCAGTATGCGAAGCGGCAGCTGCTGGTGGGCGTCGATCGGCTCGACTACTCCAAGGGCATCCCGCAGCGGCTGCGCGCCTTCGGCCGGCTGCTCGCGAACTACCCCGAGAACCGCAACAGCGCGACGCTGATTCAAGTGGCGACGCCGACGCGCGAAGGCGTCGGCGCCTACGACGACATCCGCACCCAGCTCGAGCTGCTGGCCGGGCGCATCAACGGCGACTACGGCGAGCTCGACTGGATGCCGGTGCGCTACATCCACCGCACGCTCGCGCGCAAGCGGCTGCCGGGGCTCTACCGCGCCGGCCGCGTGGCGCTGGTGACGCCGCTGCGCGACGGCATGAACCTGGTCGCGAAGGAGTACGTGGCCGCGCAGGACCCGGCCGACCCGGGCGTGCTGGTGCTGTCGCGCTTCACCGGCGCGGCCGAGCAGCTGCGCGAGGCGCTGCTCGTGAACCCCTACGACACCGGCGGCACCGCCGAGATGATCCAGCGCGCGCTGCGCATGTCGCACCAGGAGCGCGTCGAACGCCATCGCGCCCTGATGCAGCGGGTGCGCGAGTTCGACGTGCACTGGTGGCGCAAGGCTTTCCTCACCGCGCTGGCCGAGGCGCAGCGCGCCGGCTGATCGCCGGCCACGCGGCGCGGCATCACCAGTGGGCCAGGTAGCCGCCGTCCACCGCCAGCGTCTGGCCGGTGACGTAGCTGGCCGCGGGTGAGCACAGGAACACGACGGCGCCCGCGATCTCGCCCGGCGCGCCCCAGCGGCCGAAGGAGGTGCGTTGTGCGAGCCAGGCGGCGTGCTCGGGCAGCGCCGCCATCGGGGCGTTGGCCTCGGTCGCGAAGTAGCCGGGCGCCAGCGCATTGACCGCGATGCCGCGCGGCCCGTACTCGGCGGCGAGCGCGCGGGTCAGCGCATCGAGGCCGCCCTTGCTCATCGTGTAGGCCGCGTCGCCGGGTCGGGCGATCGGGCCGGCGATCGACGCGATGTTGAGGATGCGCCCGCCCTCGGGCATCCGCCGGGCGGCGCCGCGGGCGAGGTCAAAAGGCGCGACGAGGTTGCTTTCGAGCAGGCCGCGCACCGCGTCGAGCGCGAACGCCTCGATCGGCCGCCGGTCGCGGGCGCCGACGTTGTTGACCAGGATGTCGATGCGCCCGGCCGTTGCGGCGATGCGCTCGAGCGCGTCTGCGCGGGCGGCTTCGTCGGTGATGTCGAAAGGCAGCGGCTCGACCTGCGCGCTCGGGCAGGCCGCGAGGATGCGGGCACGGGCGGCGGCCAGCGCCGCGCGGTCGCGGCCGTTGATCCAGACCGACGCGCCGGCTTCGGCGAGACCCTGCGCCGCTGCAAGGCCGAGGCCGCGGCTGGCTCCGGTGATCAGCGCCGCCTTGCCGCTCAGGTCGAAGCCCGCGAGTCGGTGTGCCGCGCCGCTCATGCCGTCGCCTTATCGAGCCACTCCAGGCGAGCTAGTGCTTGCTCACGATTGCTGCCGCACATCTCCACGCTCGGCTGCAGCGAGCCGCAGACGGCCGGCCGTTCGGGCCGGCCGAACAGCGTGCAGCGCAGCGCGTCATCGAGGTGACCGCAGCACAGGCCGGCAGGCTTGCCGTTCGGATGGGCCGGTGTCGGCGAGCTGATCGACGGCGCGATGCAGCAGGCGGCGCAGCCGGTGCGGCAGGCGAGGGGCTGGTCGGGCATCGGCGGATTCTCGATGCGGGGAGTGCAGCGAGGGAGCGGCTGCCTAAAATTGCGGCGGCGCGGCGATCTCCGTGCTCCCTTCTTCGCTCAAGCCGGCGTGCCCCGCGCCCCCGTCCACCATGCGTTTCCCCGAAAGCTTCGACGTCATCGTGATCGGCGGCGGCCACGCCGGCACCGAGGCGGCCTTGGCCGCGGCGCGGATGGGCTGCTCGACGCTGCTGCTGACGCACAGCCTCGAAACCCTGGGGCAGATGAGTTGCAACCCGTCGATCGGCGGCATCGGCAAGGGCCATCTGGTCAAGGAGATCGACGCGCTCGGTGGCGCGATGGCCGCCGCCACCGACGAAGCCGGCATCCAGTTCCGCATCCTCAACCGTTCCAAGGGGCCGGCGGTGCAGGCGACGCGGGCGCAGGCCGACCGGGTGCTGTACCGCGCGGCGATCCGGCGCCGGCTCGAGAACCAGGCGAAGCTGCGGCTGTTCCAGCAGGCGGTCGACGACGTGGTGGTCGAGGGCGGCCGGGCGGTCGGCGTCGTCACGCAGTCCGGCATCCGGTTCGACGGGCGCAGCGTCGTGCTGACCGCCGGAACGTTTCTCGACGGCAAGGTGCACATCGGGCTCGAAAGCCACGCGGCGGGGCGGGCGGGCGACCCGCCGGCGCTGCGGTTGTCGGCACGGCTGAAGGAGCTGAAGCTGCCGCAGGGGCGGCTGAAGACCGGCACGCCGCCGCGCATCGACGGCAGGACGATCGACTTCGCGCGTACGACGCGCCAGCCCGGCGACGGCATGCCCGCGAACGACGGCAGCCCGGCGGCCGAGCCGCTGCCGGTGTTCAGCTTCCTCAGCCGCGCCGAGCAACACCCCGAGCAGCGGCCGTGCTGGATCACGCACACCAGCGAGCGCACGCACGAGATCATTCGCAGCGGCTTCGCGCGCAGCCCGATGTTCACCGGCCGGATCGAAGGCACCGGGCCACGCTATTGCCCGAGCATCGAGGACAAGGTCAGCCGCTTCGCGGAGCGCGACGCGCACCAGGTCTTCCTCGAACCGGAGGGGCTGACGACGCACGAGTTCTATCCGAACGGGATCTCGACCTCGCTGCCCTTCGACGTGCAGATCGCCGCGGTGCGCTCGATCGCCGGCCTGGAGCAGGCGCACATCCTGCGGCCGGGCTACGCGATCGAGTACGACTACTTCGACCCGCGCGCCTTGACGCCAACGCTGGAGACGCGCTTGATCGGCGGGCTTTACTTCGCCGGGCAGATCAACGGCACGACCGGCTACGAGGAAGCGGCGGCGCAGGGCCTGCTCGCCGGCATCAACGCCGCTTGCCAGGTGCAGGGCCACGACGCCTGGGTGCCCGGGCGGCACCAGGCCTACCTCGGTGTGCTGGCCGATGATTTGGTGACGCAGGGCGTCACCGAGCCCTACCGGATGTTCACCAGCCGCGCGGAGTACCGGCTGCAGCTGCGCGAGGACAACGCCGATGCGCGGCTGACCGAGATCGGCCGCAACCTGGGGCTGGTCGACGACGCGCGCTGGGACGCCTATGCGCGCAAGCGCGATGCGGTCGAGCGCGAGTCGCAGCGGCTGCGTTCGAGCTGGGTCCATCCCGAAAGGGTGGGGCGGGACGCGGCCGAACGCTGCGTCGGCAAGGCGCTCGAGCGCGAGTACGCGCTCGGCGATTTGCTGCGACGGCCGGGCGTGAGCTTCGACCAAGTGCAGGCCTTGTTCGCGCTAGAGCAACCCGCGAAGGCAGTTTCACGTGAAACCTTGCGGGCCGAACTCGGCGTGGCCAGCGCCGACGAAGTGATCGCCCAGCTTGAAACGAGCTTCAAGTACGCCGGCTACATCGACCGTCAGCAGGAAGCCGTCGAGCGTGCGGCGCACTTCGAGACCATGCTGCTGCCGGCCGACCTCGACTACGCCGCAGTGCCGGCCCTCGGCCATGAAGTTCGCCAGAAGCTTGCCGCGCAAAGGCCGCAGACCCTGGGGCAGGCGGCGCGCATTTCCGGCGTGACACCGGCAGCCATCTCGCTGCTGCTGGTGCATCTGCGGCGGCGGCGAGGGCGAACGGCCACCGCCGCCGAAGTCGAATGACGGTACTTCGAGGCGGGTCGGCATGACCGACGACGAAGCGCTGGCGGAGCTGCGCGACGGCGCAGCCGCACTCGACGTGTCGCTGCAGCCGGCTCAGCTTGAGCAGCTCCTGGCTTATCTGAAGCTGATCGAGCGCTGGAGCGCCGTCTACAACCTGACCGCGGTGCGCGACAGGCCGGGAGTCGTCCGCCAGCACCTGCTCGACAGCCTGGCGATCGTCGCCCCGCTGCGCCGGCAAGCCACCGCGCCGCAAATCCTGGACGTGGGCAGCGGGGCCGGGCTGCCTGGGCTGGTGGTTGCCATCGCCGAGCCGCATTGGCCGGTGACGTGCATCGATGCTGTCGGCAAGAAAGTCGGCTTCATGCGGCAGGTGATCGTCGAACTGGGGCTCAAGTCGGCCGCCGCACTGCATGGGCGGGTCGAAACCGTCTCCCGCAGCAGCTGGACGGTCGTCGTCTCGCGCGCCTTCGCGTCGCTGGAAGACTTCACGCGGCTAAGCGCATCGGCGCTGGCGCCCGGCGGCTGTTGGGCTGCGATGAAGGCGCGGGGCATTGCCGACGAGGCCGCGCAGTTGTCGTCAGCTGTGGTGTTTCACGTGGAACCGCTGACGGTGCCGGGTCTGAATGCCGAGCGCAGCCTGGTCTGGATGCGCCCCCGAGAAAAAGCGACCACCAAGGACCCGGCGCGAAGCGCCTCGTAACATCCCGCCGCGCGCGGCAGGCCATGCGCAGTCCGGCTGCTGCGGCGGGCTGCGACACTCTCGCGCTCCCACCCCGCTGATCCCAACCGGCTGTTCGCGCCGGCGACGCGCCATGGCCCACATCTTCTGCATCGCGAACCAGAAAGGCGGCGTCGGCAAGACGACGACGACGGTCAATTTGGCCGCCGGCTTGGCGCGTGTCGGACAACGGGTGCTGGTTGTGGATCTGGACCCGCAGGGCAACGCGACGATGGGCTCGGGCATCGACAAGCGCCAGCTGCCGATGTCCGTCTACGAGGTGCTGCTCGAGTCCGCCTCGATCGCCGAGGCCCGCCAGCGCAGCGACAAGGCCGGCTATGACGTGCTGGGCGCGAACCGCGAGCTGGCCGGCGCGGAAGTCGAACTGGTCGGTCTGGAGCGCCGCAACCTCCGACTGAAGAAAGCGCTCGCCGAGGTGTCGGCCGACCACGACTTCGTGCTGATCGACTGTCCGCCGAGCCTGAGCCTGTTGACGCTCAACGGCCTGTGTTCGGCGCATGGCGTCGTCGTGCCGATGCAGTGCGAGTACTTCGCGCTCGAAGGGCTGTCGGACCTGGTCAACACGATCAAGCAGGTTCACGCCAACCTGAATCCCGAGCTCCAGATCATCGGCCTGCTGCGGGTGATGTTCGACCCGCGCATCACGCTGCAGCAGCAGGTGAGCGAACAGTTGAAGGCGCACTTCGGCGACAAGGTGTTCGACAGCGTGATCCCGCGCAACGTGCGGCTGGCCGAGGCGCCGAGCTACGGCTTGCCGGGCGTCGTGTTCGACCCGGCGTCGCGCGGCGCGCAAGCCTTCGTCGAATTTGCGCGCGAGATGGTCGCGCGCGTGGCAACCCTGAGGAAAGCGGCATGACGGGACTGAGCGAGGGTCGCAGGCGCGGCCGCATCGGGCTGGCGCTGTCGGCAGCGGCCGTGCTGGTCGCGGCTTGCGGTGGCGGCGGTGGTGGCGGCGGTGGCGATGCGCCGGCCGCGCCGGCGGGCGATCCGGTCGTCGCGCAGAAGTGCTCGCCGAACAACCCGTTCCGTGGCGACGCCGAAGGGCCGACCACCGCCGGCAGCCTTGCCGACGAGAAGCGCTGGCTGCGCTCCTATTTCGACCAGGCCTACCTCTGGTATGCCGAAGTGCCCGCGGTCGATGCGAGCGCGGCGGCCTACAGCGTCGACACCGGCGCGGGCTACTACCGCTCGATCGACAACTACTTCGAAGCCTTGAAGACGCCAGCGCTCGTGGCCGGCACGACTCGGCGCAAGGACCCGTTCAGCTTCACCTATCCGACGGCGCTCTGGAACCAACTGGCGCAGAACGGCGTGTCGGCCGGCTACGGTATCGAGTGGAGCCATGTGACGGCGAATCCCACGTGGTCGGGCTTGGCGATCGCCTACGTGGAGCCGGGTTCACCCGCGGCGTCGCTGGGGTTGAGGCGAGGAGACCGTCTGGTTTCGGTCGATGGCGTGCCGGCCGAAGGCGCGCCGTACGAGACGTTGCTGCGGCCTCTGTTTCCGTCCGTGTTAGGGGAAGCGCACAGCTTCGTCTTTCGACGCAGCGCAAGCACGCTGCCGCCGGCCAGCTTGACCTCAGCGGCAATCACCAAGACCCCGGTGCCGCTGAGCCGCACCTTCAATGTCGGTGGCCGCACCGTCGGCTACCTGGTCTTCAACGACCACATCGCGACTGCCGAGGCCCCGCTCGCCGCCGCGATCGACGGCTTCCGCGCGGCGGGCGCCACCGAACTCGTGCTCGACCTCCGCTACAACGGCGGCGGCTACCTGTACCTCGCGAGCCAGCTCGCCTACATGATCGCCGGCGCGACGCCGACCGCCGGCAAGCTCTTCGAGCGCCTGCAATACAACGACAAGCGCAGCGCCGAATCGAACGCGCCGGGTTCGTCGCTCGGCTTCTTCAACGTCTCCTGCAACCTGAACGCCAACCTTGCCTGCACGACGCAGAACCCGCTGCCGAGCCTCGGCTTCTCGCGGGTGACGGTGCTTGCGAGCGGCTCGACCTGCTCGGCCAGCGAGTCGATCGTCAACGGGCTGCGCGGCATCGACATCGATGTGCGCCTCGTCGGCAGCGCCACTTGCGGCAAGCCTTACGGCTTCACCGCGCGGGACAACTGCGGCGTCTCCTATTTCCCGATCGAGTTCCAGGGCGTCAACCAGAAGGGGCAGGGCGACTACGCCGGCGGCTTCGCGCCGAGCTGCACCGTGGCCGACGACCTCGATCACCCGCTCGGTGATCCGGCCGAAGGCCAGCTCGCCACCGCGCTGGCGCTGATCGACACCGGCGCCTGCCCGGTCGGCTCCGGCAAGCCGGCGAACCCGATCGCCAAGGCCGGCCGCCCCGAGCCGCTGCTGGCGCGCCACGTCACGCGCGAAAGCCGCATCGACCTGCCGTCGGTGCGTCCCGGCCCCGCGCGATGACCGAGCGGCCCGCCGCCCCCGCGCCAGCCACCGTGCTGCTGCTGCCCGGTTGGCAAAACTCGGGCGACACGCACTGGCAGACGCGCTGGGAGCAAGGCCACGGCTACCACCGCGTCGAACAGGCCGATTGGCTCTGGCCGCGCCGCGGCGACTGGATGGCGCGGCTCGACGAGGTGCTGCTCGAGCCGGGCCGTGAAAGCTGCTGGCTGGTGGCGCACAGCCTCGGCTGCCAGCTGGTCGCCGCTTGGGCGGCGCACAGCGGCCTGACCGCACGCGTGCGTGGCGCCTTGCTGGTCGCGCCGCCGGACATCGAACGCGCCGACATGCCGCCGCAGCTCGGCTCCTGGCGGCCGATCGTGCGCGCGCGGCTGCCGTTCGCGGCGACCGTGGTCGCGAGCAGCGACGATCCCTATGCCACGCCCGAGCGCGCGGCGATGATGGCTGCCGACTGGGACGCAAGCTTGTGCTCACTTGGCAACTGCGGTCACATCAATGGCGAAGCGCAGTTGGGCGACTGGGAGGAAGGTCACCGCCTGCTGCTCGCTCTCGCTGCCCAAGCCGGATCGGCCTGATCCGGTCTCACTTTCACCTGCTCATGGCGACCAAAAAACCCAAAGGCCTCGGCCTCGGCCTCGAAGCGCTGCTCGGCCCGAAGGCGCTCGACGCCGCGCCGGTGGCCGACGCCCCGACACGCCTCGTGCTCGACCGCCTGCAGCCCGGCAAGTACCAGCCGCGCACCCGCATGGACGAGGGCTCGCTCTACGAGCTGGCCGAAAGCATCAAAAGCCAGGGCGTGATGCAGCCGATCCTGGTGCGGCCGGTCGGCGCGCCGGGCGAAGGCCGCTACGAGATCGTCGCCGGCGAACGCCGCTTCCGGGCGGCCAGGCTCGCCGGCTTGAACGAGGTGCCGGTGCTGGTGAAGGACGTGCCCGACGAGTCGGCCGCGGTGATGGCGCTGATCGAGAACATGCAGCGCGAGGACCTGAACCCGCTCGAGGAGGCGCAGGGGCTCAAGCGTCTGGTCGACGAGTTCGCGCTGACCCACGAGGGCGCGGCCAAGGCGGTCGGCCGTTCGCGCAGTGCCGCGAGCAACCTGCTTCGCTTGCTGAACCTTGCCGAGCCGGTGCAGCAGATGCTGATGGCCGGCGATCTCGACATGGGCCATGCGCGTGCGCTGCTGTCGCTCGGCCGTGCCGAGCAGATCACGACGGCCCACGAGATCGTCGCGCGGCAACTGACGGTGCGCGATGCCGAGAAGATCGTTGGTCGCCAGGCCGCACCGGGCCGGCAGACGCCGCTGCTGCGTGCGGCGCGCGCGAAGTCGCGCGACCTGCAGCGCATCGAAGAAGAGCTGTCCGATGCGCTGGCCGCGAGCGTCGAAGTACGCGTCAAGCGACGCACCCGCCAGGGCGAGCAGGGCGAGGTCGCGATCGCCTTCGCCTCGCTCGACGAGCTTTCGGGGCTGCTCGAAAAACTGCGCGCGACCGTGCCACGCTGACACAGCGCACGCGACTCATCGCAAACCCCAGGCATCGAGCGCGCATGCGTGCGCGTTGATGCTGCATGCCCATTGCGCCGTCGGCTCGATCGAACTCGCGTTCGCGGAACCTCGCGCAAGCGGTGGTCCTCACAGCAACACGATCTTCAACGGCGTTCGGGGCATGCAATTTGCACGGGAGCCTTCGAAGTGCGGATGAACAGCATCACGGCAACAGGCAGGGAAATGGCGCGCTTTGTTGCCGATGCTCGATGCAAGGATGCATGATCGTTCGGACTCGAGCGATCCGAGAGTCCGATCCTCGAACCAAGCAGCGTGGCGCGGTCCTCACTCAGCGATCCTCGACCGACACCGCACGACGCCGCTCCTCATGAACCGGAGGAATTGATGGACGTGATCAGCAACTTTGCCGCGCGCTACGAGCGCAGCCGCGAAGAAGAGTTGAGCCTCGAGGACTACCTCGCGATCTGCAAGCGCGAGCCGCTCGCCTACGCGACGGCCGCCGAGCGCATGCTCAAGGCGATCGGCGAGCCGGAGCTGGTGGACACGCGCAACGACCCGCGGCTGTCGCGGCTGTTCGCCAACAAGATCATCAAGCGCTATCCCGCGTTCGCCGAGTTCTACGGCATGGAGGACGCGATCGAGCAGGTCGTCTCCTACTTCCGCCATGCGGCCCAAGGGCTGGAAGAGAAGAAGCAGATCCTCTACCTGCTCGGCCCCGTGGGCGGCGGCAAGAGCTCGATCGCCGAGCGGCTCAAGCAGCTGATGGAGCACGTGCCCTTCTACGCGATCAAGGGCTCGCCGGTGAACGAGTCGCCGCTCGGCTTGTTCGATGCCGCCGAAGACGGCCCGATCCTCGAAAAGGAATACGGCATCCCGCGTCGCTACCTGAATCGCGTGCTGTCGCCGTGGGCAGTGAAGCGGCTCGACGAATACGGCGGCGACATCCGCAAGTTCAAGGTGGTCAAACGGCTGCCGAGCATCCTCAAGCAGGTCGGCGTCGCCAAGACGGAGCCGGGCGACGAGAACAACCAGGACATCAGCTCGCTGGTCGGCAAGGTCGACATCCGCAAGCTCGAGACCTACGCGCAGGACGATCCCGACGCCTACAGCTACAGCGGCGGCCTGTGCCTCGCCAACCAGGGGCTGCTCGAGTTCGTCGAGATGTTCAAGGCGCCGATCAAGGTGCTGCACCCGCTGCTCACGGCCACGCAGGAAGGCAACTACAAGGGCACCGAAGGCTTCGGCGCGATTCCCTTCGATGGCGTCATCCTCGCGCACAGCAACGAGAGCGAGTGGAAGACCTTCCGCAACAACAAGAACAACGAAGCCTTCCTCGACCGCATCTACATCGTCAAGGTGCCGTACTGCCTGCGCATCAGCGACGAGATCAAGATCTACGACAAGCTGATCCACGGCTCGTCCTTGAGCCAGGCCAAGTGCGCGCCGGGCACGCTGAAGATGATGGCCCAGTTCGCGGTGCTGTCGCGGCTGAAGGAGCCGGAGAACTCGTCGCTGTTCTCGAAGGCGCTGGTCTACGACGGCGAGAGCCTCAAGGACACCGACCCGAAGGCCAAGAGCTACCAGGAGTACCGCGACTACGCCGGCGTCGACGAAGGCATGAGCGGCATCAGCACCCGCTTCGCGTTCAAGATCCTGTCGAAGGTCTTCAACTTCGACTCCACCGAAGTCGCGGCGAACCCGGTGCACCTGATGTACGTGCTTGAACAGCAGATCGAGCGCGAACAGTTCCCGGCCGAGACGGAGCAGAAATACCTCGCCTTCATCAAGGAGCACCTGTCGACCCGGTACGCGGAGTTCATCGGCAAGGAAATCCAGACCGCCTACCTGGAGAGCTACAGCGAGTACGGCCAGAACATCTTCGATCGCTACGTCACCTATGCCGACTACTGGATCCAGGACCAGGAGTACCGCGACACGGACACCGGCGAGGTCTTCGACCGTGCGGCGTTGAACGGCGAGCTCGAGAAGATCGAGAAGCCGGCCGGCATCGCGAACCCGAAGGACTTCCGCAACGAGATCGTCAACTTCGTGCTGCGCGCGCGCGCCAACAACGCCGGCAACAACCCGGCGTGGACCAGCTACGAAAAGCTGCGCACGGTGATCGAGAAGAAGATGTTCTCGAACACCGAGGAGCTGCTCCCGGTCATCAGCTTCAACGCGAAGGCGAGCGCCGACGAGGCGAAGAAGCACGAGGACTTCGTCAACCGCATGGTGCAGAAGGGCTACACGCCCAAGCAGGTGCGGCTGCTGTGCGAGTGGTACCTGCGCGTGCGCAAGAGCAGTTGATCGCGAGAGTTGCCGATGCCGCAGATCATCGATCGTCGCCTCGCCGGCAAAAATAAGTCGATCGGCAACCGCGAGCGTTTCCTGCGTCGCCACAAGACGCAGATCCGCGAGGCGGTGCGCAAGGCGGTGAGCGGCCGCGGCATCCGCGACATCGAGAAGGGCGAAGACATCACGCTGCCGAAGCGCGATGTCTCCGAGCCGGTGTTCGGCCACGGCCAGGGCGGCATGCGCGAGACGGTGCATCCGGGCAACAAGGAATACGTCAAGGGTGACCGCATCAAGCGGCCCGAAGGCGGCGGCGGGCAGGGCGGCGGCGGCCAGGCGAGTGATTCCGGCGAGGGGGACGACGACTTCGTCTTCCACCTCAGCAAGGAAGAGTTCATGCAGGTCTTCTTCGACGACCTCGCCCTGCCCAACCTGGTGAAGACGACGCTCGCCGAGACTCCCGAGTTCAAGACCCAGCGTGCCGGCTTCACCAGCGAAGGCACGCAGAACAACCTGCACGTCGTGCGCTCGATGCGCGGCGCGCTCGGCCGGCGCATCGCGCTCAGCGCCGACGAGCGGCGCGAGCTGCGGCACCTCGAGGCGCAGCTCGACATCCTGAAGCAGCGCGGCACCGACCCGGGCCACGAGCTGCGCGCGCATGAGATCAAGGAGATCGAGGCCCGCGTCGACATGCTGCGCGCGCGCATCGCCCGCGTGCCGTATCTCGACCCGATCGACCTGCGCTACCGCAGCCGCGTCAAGATTCCGGTGCCGACGACGCGCGCGGTGATGTTCTGCCTGATGGACGTATCGGGCTCGATGGACGAGGCGCGCAAGGATCTGAGCAAGCGCTTCTTCATCCTGCTGTACCTCTTCTTGACCCGGCACTACGAGAAGATCGACGTCGTCTTCATCCGCCACCACACGCAGGCGCAGGAGGTCGATGAGGAAGGCTTCTTCCATTCGACCGAGACGGGCGGCACGGTGGTGTCGAGCGCGCTGGTGCTGATGGAGGAAATCATCCGCCAGCGCTACCCGACCAGCGAATGGAACATCTACGGCGCGCAGGCGAGCGACGGCGACAACTGGCACCACGACAGCGGCCGATGCCGGGAGATCGTCGCCGAGCAGCTGCTGCCCCTGTGCCGCTACTTCGCCTACGTGCAGGTCGCCGAGCCCGAGCAGAACCTGTGGGAGGAGTACTCGCAGATCGCCGAGACGCACCCGCACTTCGCCATGCGCAAGGTGCTCGAGCCTTCGCAGATCTACCCGGTGTTCCGCGAGCTGTTCAAGAAGGAGACCGCCTGATGAGTCGCCGTCACGAACCGAAGCCGGCCGAGGTGGAGACGCACACCGGCGATCTCTTCCCGTCCACCGACCTGCCACTGCCGCCGGAGCGGCGCGCCGTCAGCGTGCCGCTGTCCGATGCGCCGAAAGCCGCCGTGCGGGAGCGGCTGCCGTCGACCAGCGACTGGAGCTTCGAGCTGATCGACCAGTACCACGCGGTGATCCGCGAGACGGCCAAGCGCTACGGCCTCGACACCTACCCGAACCAGCTCGAGATCATCACCGCCGAGCAGATGATGGACGCCTACGCCAGCGTGGGCATGCCTGTGAACTACCGCCACTGGAGCTACGGCAAGGAATTCATCGCGACCGAGAAGAACTACAAGCGCGGCCACATGGGCCTGGCCTACGAGATCGTCATCAACTCGAACCCCTGCATCAGCTACCTGATGGAGGAGAACTCGATGGCGATGCAGGCACTCGTGATCGCGCACGCGGCCTACGGCCACAACAGCTTCTTCAAGGGCAACTACCTGTTCCGCATGTGGACCGATGCGGGATCGATCATCGACTACCTCGTCTACGCGAAGAACTACGTCGCCGAATGCGAGCAGCGCCACGGGCTCGATGCGGTCGAGGACCTTCTCGACAGCTGCCACGCGCTGATGAACCACGGCGTCGACCGCTATCGGCGGCCGACCAAGCTCTCGCTCGCACAGGAGCTCGCGCGCCGCGAGGACCGCGAGGCCTATGCGCAGCAGCAGGTCAACGACATGTGGCGCACGCTGCCCAAGGCCAAGGGCAAGGCGGCCGAGCAGGACGATGCCAAGCGATTCCCCGAGGAGCCGCAGGAGAACCTGCTGTACTTCATCGAGAAGAACGCTCCGCTGCTCGAGCCTTGGCAGCGCGAGATCGTGCGCATCGTGCGCAAGGTCGCGCAGTACTTCTACCCGCAGCGCCAGACGCAGGTCATGAACGAAGGCTGGGCCACCTTCTGGCATCACAGGCTGCTCAACACGATGTACGACGACGGCCATCTCGGCGACGGGATGATGGTCGAGTGGCTCAAGTCGCACACCAACGTCGTCTACCAGCCGCCCGTCGGCCACCCTGCGTACAGCGGCATCAACCCGTATGCGCTGGGCTTCGCGATGTACACGGACTTGAAGCGCATCTGCGAAGCGCCCACCGACGAGGACCGTGCGTGGTTCCCGGAAATCGCCGGCGGAGAGTGGCTGCCGACCATCGACCACGCGATGCGCAACTTCAAGGACGAAAGCTTCGTCGGCCAGTACCTGAGCCCGAAGCTGATGCGCGACCTGCGCCTGTTCGCGGTGCGCGACGACGAACAGGAAAGCGAACTGGAGATCGCCGCGATCCACGACGACAGCGGCTACCGGCGGCTGCGCGAGAGCCTGTCGCACCAGTACGACCTCGGCTCGCGCGAGCCGAACATCCAGGTCTGGAACGTCAACCGCCGCGGCGACCGTTCGCTCGTGTTGCGCCACACCCAGCACAACGATCGCCCGTTGCACGAGACGACGACCGAGGTGCTCAAGCACGTCGCGCGCCTGTGGGGCTTCGACGTGCACATGGAAAGCGTCAACGCCGCCGGCAGCGTGACCAAGCGCTGGACGGCGCCCGGGCCGGTGCACCGCGACTAGCCGCGGTCGGCGCGCATCGCTGCGGCCCGCTTCGCGCGGGCCGCGCCGCCTCTACAGCGCGAAGATCTTCCCCGGGTTCATGATGTTGGCCGGATCGAGCGCGCGCTTGATCCCGCGCATCAGCGCCACCGCGCCGGCGCCCGCCTCGTCGATCAGGAAGCCCATCTTGTGCAGGCCGATGCCGTGCTCGCCGGTGCAGGTGCCTTCGAGCTGCAAGGCGCGCGCGACCAGCTTGCGGTTCAGCGACTCGGCGAGCTCGCGTTCCTCGGGCTTGGCCGGGTCGATCAGGTAGCCGATGTGGAAGTTGCCGTCGCCGACGTGGCCGACGAGGAAGTAGGGCAGGCCGCTCGCGTCCGCCTCGGCGACCGTCGCCTCGATGCACTCGGCGAGCTTGGAGATCGGCACGCAGGTGTCGGTGGTGACGCTGCGGCAGCCGGGCTTGGTCTGCAACGCCGAGAAATAGGCGTGATGGCGCGCGGTCCACAGCCTGGTGCGCGCCTCGGGCGTGGTCGCCCATTCGAAGCCTTCGCCGCCGTACTCCACGGCGATCTGTTGCACCGTCTCGGCCTGCTCCTTCACGCCCGCGACACTTCCGTGGAATTCCATCAGCAGCATCGGGGTCTCGCGCAGACCCAGCCTGTCGTGGGCGTTGACCGCACGCACGGTGTTCGCATCCAGCAGCTCGCAGCGCGCGATCGGCACGCCCAGCTGGATGGTCTGGATCGTGGTGCGCACCGCGGCGTCGATCGACGGGAAGTGGCAGATCGCCGCGCTCACCGATTCGGGCAGCGGGTAGAGCTTTAGGGTGATCTCGGTCATCACGCCCAGCGTGCCTTCGCTGCCGATGAACAGGCGCGTGAGGTCGTAGCCGGCGCTGCTCTTGCGCGCGTGCGTGCCGGTCGTGATCACGCGGCTGCCTTCCGCGGCATCGGGCACGACGACGGTCAGCGCCAGCACGTTCTCGCGCATCGTGCCGTAGCGCACCGCGTTCGTGCCGCTCGCCCGCGTCGCGCTCATGCCGCCGATGGAAGCGTCGGCGCCCGGGTCGATCGGGAAGAACAGGCCCTCGTGACGGATCGCCTCGTTCAGCTGCTTGCGCGTGACGCCGGCCTGCACGGTCGCGGTCAGGTCGTCGGCATCGACGCGCAGCACCCGGCTCATGCGCGACACGTCGATGCTGATGCCGCCCTGCACCGCGAGCAGATGCCCCTCGAGCGAGGAGCCGACGCCGAACGGAATCACCGGCACCGCATGCCGCTGCGCGAGCGCGACGACCGCGGCCACGTCCTCGGTGCTTTCGCAGAACACGACCGCGTCGGGCGGCGGTGCGTCAATCGGCGATTCGTCGCGGCCGTGCTGTTCGCGCACCGCCCGGGCGGTGGAGCAGCGTTCACCGAAGCGGTGCCTCAGCGCGTCGATCAGCTCCGGTGGCGCGGTGCGCGCGGCGGCGGCCACGAAGCTTTCGGTCGGAGCATTCATCGCGCGCCTCCTGCGGATCGGACAACGTCGCGATTCTAGGAAGCGGCTCCGCTAGCATCGCCCGATGGGCCATCGACTCACGCAGATCGCCACGCGCACCGGCGACGACGGCACGACCGGCCTCGGCGACGGCCAGCGCGTGCCGAAAGACCACCTGCGCGTGCAGGCGATGGGCGATGTCGACGAACTGAACTCGACGCTCGGCCTGCTGCTGTGCGAGCCGCTGCCCGAGGCGGTGCGCCGCTTGCTCGTCGCGATCCAGCACGAGCTGTTCAACCTCGGCGGCGAGCTCTCGATCCCCGGGTATGTGCTGCTGAAGGACGAGGCCGTGCTCGCGCTCGACGCGGCGCTCGCCGAGCACAACGCGGCCCTGCCGCGGCTCAAGGAATTCATCCTGCCGGCCGGGACGCGCAGCGCGGCCCTCGCGCACGTGGGCCGCACGGTCGCGCGAAGGGCCGAGCGTGCCGTCGTCGCCCTGCAGCATGCCGAGCCCGAGGGCGTGCGGCCCGCGGCGCGGCAGTACCTGAACCGCCTGTCGGACCTGCTGTTCGTGCTGGCGCGCGTGCTAAACCGCGCGAACCTCGACAGTCTCGGCGGCGACGACGTCTACTGGCAGAGCGAGCGCCTCAAGTCCGACGCGGACTGAGCCTCAACCGTCGACCACGGCGCCGTGCGCGAGCAGCAACTCGCGCAGGATCGATCGATGGCAGTGCGCCTCGTCCTCGCAATAGCAGCCGACCGAGAAGGCGCCGTGCTTCGACAGCGCGGCGAGCAGCGACAGCGCATGCGCGCTCTCGGGTGCCGTCATCTCGCTGCGGTACTTGCGCGCGAAGGCGGCCCACTGTGCGGGCGTCTCGGCCGCCTGCGCGAGCTTCACGGTCTCGGCGCTCGGCGCGAGCGTCGGGAACCACACGTCGTACCAGTCGCCGGACGCGAACGCCGTCTTCGGCACGCCGCGCGGCGGCCGCCGCACGGTGCCAATGCGCGTGCCTTCGCCCGGCGCCCGAGGGCTGCCGAGCCGCACAACGCGCACGCCCATCGCTTCAGCCCCGGCGCGCCTTGACGGCCGCGCTCAGCACCTCGAGCACCTGCAGCGAATCGTCCCAGCCGAGGCAGGCGTCGGTGATGCTCTGGCCGTAGGCGAGCGCGCCCGGGTCGTCCTTGCCGGCGGTGAACTTTTGCGCGCCGGCCTGCAGGTGGCTCTCGACCATCACGCCGAAGATCTGCCGGCTGGTCTCTTTCGGCCCGGCGATCTGGTCGGCGATGCTGCGCGCGACCTCCAGCTGCTTCTGATGCTGCTTGCTGCTGTTGGCATGCGAGCAATCGACCATCAGCGTCGGCGGCAGGCCCGCCTTGCTGAGGTCGGCGCAGGCCGCGGCGACGCTGGCCGCGTCGTAGTTCGGCGCCTTGCCGCCACGCAGGATCACGTGGCAGTCGCTGTTGCCGCGCGTCTCGACGATCGCGACTTGGCCGTTCTTGTGCACCGACAGGAAGTGGTGCGGCCGGCTCGCCGACTGGATCGCGTCGAAGGCGATTTTCAGGTTCCCGTCGGTGCCGTTCTTGAAGCCGATGGGTGCCGACAGCCCCGAGGCCAGCTCTCGATGCACCTGGCTCTCGGTGGTGCGCGCGCCGATCGCGCCCCAGGCGATCAGGTCCCCGATGTACTGCGGCGAGATCACGTCGAGGAACTCGCTCGCGGCGGGCAGGCCGAGGCGGCCGATTTCCAGCAGCAGCTGCCGCGCGATGCGCAGGCCCTCGTCGATGCGGAAGCTCTCGTCGAGGTAGGGGTCGTTGATCAGGCCCTTCCAGCCGACGGTGGTGCGCGGCTTCTCGAAATACACCCGCATCACGATCTCGAGCGTGTCGGCGTGCTTGTCGCGCTGCGCCTTGAGCTTCCTCGCGTAGTCGAGCGCCGCGGCCGGATCGTGGATCGAGCACGGCCCCATGATCACCAGCAGCCGGTCGTCGCGGCCGGCCATGATCTCGCGGATGCTGCGGCGGGTCATGCCGACCAGCTGCTCGACCGGCGTGCCGCGCACCGGAAAGAACCGGATCAGGTGCTCCGGCGGCGGCAGCGGCATCACGTCTTCGATGCGCTCGTCGTCGGTGTCGCTGGTCTTGTCGGCGCGCGGGGCCCAGACGTCGGGCGCTTGGGCGGAGAGGGCGTTCATCGAAGGGCTCCCTGTCGAAAGTGGTCGGACGAAAAAAAACCGCCGGGCTTCGGGCCCGGCGGTTGGTGGATTCGGCTGCGCCTCTTGCTATGCGCTGGCCTCTCCTCCGCCGGGGCGGTGCGAGAACCAGTAGAACGCAAAGAAATAGGCTGCCGAACGCATGGGCGCGAATGTAGTCGAGGCCTTCATCGCTTCACAAGCTCGATTTCGCGCGGTCTGTGGTGTCGCGGCCGCGCCGGCTTGCGTGGTTCAGGCGGTGCCGCCGACGGTCAGCCCGTCGATGCGCAGCGTCGGCTGGCCCACGCCGACCGGCACGCTCTGGCCTTCCTTGCCGCAGGTGCCCACGCCGGTGTCAAGCTCCATGTCGTTGCCGATCATGCTGACGCGCGTCAACGCATCGGGGCCGTTGCCGATGATCGTCGCGCCCTTCACCGGGTACTGGATGCGCCCGTTCTCGACCCAGAAGGCCTCGCTCGCCGAGAACACGAACTTGCCGCTGGTGATGTCGACCTGGCCGCCGCCGAAGTTCGTCGCGTACAGGCCCTTCTTCATCGAAGCGACGATCTCGTCCTTCGTTTTGCCGCCACTCAGCATGTAGGTGTTGGTCATGCGGGGCATCGGCACGTGTGCGTAGCTTTCGCGGCGGCCGTTGCCCGTGGGGGCGACCTTCATCAGCCGTGCGTTCATCGCGTCCTGGATGTAGCCCTTGAGGATGCCGTCCTCGATCAGCACGTTGCGCTGCGAGGCGTTGCCTTCGTCGTCGACGTTCAGCGAGCCGCGCCGGTCCGGCAGCGTGCCGTCGTCGAGCACCGTGACGCCCTTGGCCGCGACGCGCTCGCCGACGCGCCCGCTGAACGCCGACGAGCCCTTGCGGTTGAAGTCGCCTTCGAGGCCGTGACCGATCGCCTCGTGCAGCAGGATGCCCGGCCAGCCCGGACCCAGAACCACCGTCATCTCGCCGGCCGGCGCGGGCCGGCTTTCGAGGTTGGTCAACGCGGCGTTCACCGCCTGATCGACGTAGGCCGTGAGCTCCGCGTCCTGGAAGTAGCCGAGCCCGAAGCGCCCGCCGCCGCCGCCGCTGCCCACCTCGCGGCGCCCGTTCTGCTCGGCGATCACGGTGATCGAAAGGCGCACCAGCGGCCGCACGTCGGCCGCCAGCACGAAGTCCTTGCCCACCGCGCGAGCGACCAGCACCACGTCGTGTTCCGCGGCCAGGCTCGCCATCACCTGCACGATGCGCGGGTCGCGCCGGCGCGCCATCTGCTCGATGCGTTCGAGCAGCGCGACCTTGCTGGCGCTGTCGAGCGTGGCGATCGGATCCATCGGCGCATAGAGCGCGCGGCTCGCGGCCACGGTGCCGGCATCACGGCCGGCCAGCTTGACGCGGCGGCTCTGGCCGGCGGCGGCGATCGTGCGCACGGTGCGCGCGGCGTCGAGCAGCGAGGCCTCGGAGATGTCGTCGCTGTACGCGAAGGCGGTCTTCTCGCCGGCGACCGCGCGCACGCCCACGCCCTGATCGATGCCGAAGCTGCCGCTCTTGACGATGCCTTCCTCAAGGCTCCAGCCTTCGCTGCGCGTCGTCTGGAAATAGAGGTCGGCATCGTCGATGCGGTGCTCGGCGATCGTGCGCAGCGCGTTCGCGAGCTTCGCTTCGTCGAGGCCGAAGGGTTCGAGCAGCAGGCGGCTGGCGACCGCCAGACGCTCGACGGTGGGTTCGCGCGTGATCATCAGTCGATTCTAGGGAGCCGCCCCTCGCGGCGGCCACGGCGATCTCAATGACCGCGATCGATCGCGGGATCGTCCTGGGGCGCGCCGGTCCGGCGGGAGAGCGCCGTCGCGTAGACCGCGTTGCGCGGCGCGCCGGTCGCTTCGGCGGTGATCGCGACGGCCTGTTTCAGCGGCATCGCCTCGAGCAGCCGGTCCAGCAGTCGCTCGGCTGCGGCGGGGAGGCCGGCCTCGGCGGCGCGCTCGATGGCATGGAGCACGACGACGAACTCGCCGCGGCGCCGCTGCGCGTCGGCGGCGAGCCAGGCCGGCAGCATCGCCGCGGGCATCGTTTCGATCTGCTCGAACTGTTTGCTCAGCTCGCGGCACAGGCTCGCCGGTCGCTCGGGCATCGCTCGCGCCAGCGCCTCGGCCAGCGCCTCGATGCGATGCGGCGCCTCGAACAGCACCAGCGTCTGCGCGTCGCCGGCCAGCGTCGCGAGGAAGCTTGCGCGTTCGGCGGCTTTCGCGGGCGCGAAACCGACGAAGCGAAAGCCCGCGCCGCCGGCATCGCCTGCCGCGCTGAGCGCCGCGGCGACGCTGCTCGCGCCCGGCAGCGGCACGGCGCGATGCCCCGCCGCGCGCACGGCGGCCACCAGCCGCGCGCCCGGGTCGCTGACCGCAGGCGTGCCGGCATCGCTCGCGTAGGCGACGCGCTCGCCGGCCGCGAGCCGCGCGACCACGGCCGCGGCCGCCTCGGCTTCGTTGTGTTCATGCACCGCGACGAGCGGCTTGTCGATGCCGAAGTGCCGCAGCAGCCCGGCCGTCACCCGGGTGTCCTCGCAAGCCACCGCATCGACGAGGCCCAGCAGATGGATCGCGCGCAGGCTGAGGTCGGCGAGATTGCCGATCGGCGTCGCGACGACGTACAGCGCGCCTTGCGGATACTGCTGGGCGCCGGCAGCCTGCGCTGCCGCACTGCGGATCAGGGAGACGTCCATCGAAGAAGGCGGAAAAGCCGCAAGGCATGGTCGCACGACCAAGGCGCAGGGCGACGGCGCTGAGGCGCTCGCGCTCGCACACCTGCTGCGCGCCGGGCTCGTGCTGGTCGAGCGCAACTACCGCGTGGCGGCCGGCCCCAGCCGGCGCGCCGGCGAGATCGACCTGGTGATGCGCGATCGCGACGGCACGCTGGTCTTCGTCGAAGTGCGCGCGCGACGCTCGGCCTCGCACGGCGGTGCAGCCGGCTCGGTGTCGGCGTCCAAGCAGCGGCGCATCGTCTATGCCGCGCAGCACTATCTGTTGCGCTGGCCCGCTGCGCCGGCCTGCCGCTTCGACGTGGTCGCGATCGACGGCGAGCGCCTCGCGTGGCTGCGTGCGGCCTTCGACGCGGCTTGACACCGCTTCGACGCGGGCAGGCGGAACCTCGCGCCCCCTGGTCGCTCCGAGGCCCTGACCTATGATTCCCGCCATGCTTGAACAACGAATCCAGCGGCATTTCTTCGACAGTGCCGACCTGAAGAATCAATGCGCGGAGGCCTTGAGCAAGCCGATCGCCGACGCGGTGCAGGCGGTGCTCGGCTGCATCACCGCAGGCGGCAAGGTGCTCGCCTGCGGCAACGGCGGCTCGGCCAGCGACGCGCAGCATTTCGCCGCCGAGTTCGTCGGCCGCTTCGAGCGCGAGCGGCCCGGGCTGGCGGCGATCGCGCTGAACACCGACACCTCGATCCTCACCGCGATCGCCAACGACTACGAGTTCAACGCGGTCTACGCGAAGCAGGTGCAGGCGCTCGGCCACCCGGGCGACGTGCTGCTCGCGATCACCACCAGCGGCAATTCGGCCAACGTTCTGGCCGCCGTCGATGCCGCGCACGACAAGGACATGACGGTCATCGCGCTCACCGGCCGCGGCGGCGGCAAGCTCGGCCAGCGTCTGAGCGAGACCGACGTGCACATCAGCGTGCCGCACGAACGCACCGCGCGTGTCCAGGAAGTGCACATCCTCGCCATCCACTGCATCTGCGACGCGGTCGATGTGCAATTGCTCGGCGAACAGGAGACCGAATGAACCGCAGCGAATCCGAGGGCTCGACCCGCCGCATCGCCCGGCCCGTGGTGCTGGCCGGCTTGCTCGCCTTCGCCGGTGCGCTCACCGCCTGCGCACCGCTGCTCATCGGCGGCGCGGCGCTCGGCGGCGCGGTGGTCGCGAGCGACCGCCGCACGACCGGCGCACAGGTGGACGACCAGTCGATCGAGTTCAAGTCCGGCTCGCGCATCAAGGAAGCGATCGGCGGCCTCGGCCACGTCAACGTCACCAGCTTCAATCGCACGGTGCTGCTCACCGGCCAGGTCGCGAGCGAGTCCGACAAGGCCGCGGCCGAGGCTGCGGTGTCGAAGATCGAGAACGTCAAGGCGGTCGTCAACGAACTGACGGTCGGTCCGAACTCGAGCTTCGGCGAGCGTTCGAGCGACGCGCTGATCGCCACCCGGCTGCGCGCGAGCTACATCGACGCGCGCGACACCTTCTCGTCGGCCTACAAGATCGTGGTGGAGCGCGGCACCGTCTTCCTGATGGGCCGCGTCACCGAGCGCGAAGCGATCCGCGGGACCGAGATCGCCCGCGGCGTCGCCAACGTGAACAAGGTGGTGAAGGTCTTCGAGATCATCACCGAGGCCGAACTCGCGCAGGCGCAGACCTCGGTCAAGGATCAGCCGAAGTCGGCCCCGGCGTCGGGCAGGTAGCTCAGCGCAGCCGTGTGATGAGGCTCGAGGTGTCGAGCCGGCTGCCGCCGGCGGCCTGCACGTCGGCATAGAACTGGTCGACGAGGGCCGTCACCGGCAGCCGCGCACCGTGGCGGCCGGCCTCGTCGAGGCACAGCCCGAGGTCCTTGCGCATCCAGTCGACCGCGAAGCCGAAGTCGAACTTGCCGTCGATCATCGTCGGGCCACGGTTGTCCATCTGCCAACTCTGCGCTGCGCCCTTGCCGATCACGCCGAGCACGGCCCTCATGTCGAGGCCGGCCTTCTGGCCGAAGGCGATGGCCTCGGCGAGGCCTTGCACGAGCCCGGCGATCGCGATCTGGTTGACCATCTTCGCGAGCTGGCCGCTGCCGGCCGGGCCGAGCAGCGTCACCGCCTTCGCGAAGGCCATCGCGACTGGCTGGATCGCCGTGAAGTGTTCGGCCTCGCCGCCGCACATCACGGTGAGCTGGCCGTTGATCGCGCCGAGGTTGCCGCCGGAGACCGGCGCGTCGACGAACCCGATCCCGCGGTCCTGCGCCGCCGCCGCCAGCTCGCGCGCGATGTCGGCCGACGCGGTCGTGTGATCGACGAACACCGCGCCCGGCTTCATGCCGCCGAAGGCGCCGCTCTCGCCAAGCGTGACCGCCCGCAGGTCGTCGTCGTTGCCGACGCAGGCGAACACGACGTCGGCCTCGGCGGCGGCCTGCATCGGCGTCGGTGCATGCGCGCCGCCGTACTCCTTCGCCCAGGCTTCAGCCTTGGCCGCGGTGCGGTTGTAGACCGTCACTGCATGGCCAGCGCGCGCCAGGTGGCCGGCCATGGGATGGCCCATGACGCCCAGGCCGAGGAAGGCGACGCGGCGCGATGGCACGCTTTCGTAGGTTTTGCCGCTCATCGTGAACGTCTCAAGTTTTTGCGTTGGCGAGCAGCCGCCGCAGATCCGGCTTTGCCGGTCTGCCGGCGGCGCCCCCTTGAGGGAGCGCGGCGAAGCCGCAACGGGGGTGGCTCATTTCATCAGCCGTAGGTGAGGCCTTCGGTGCCCGCGGCCAAATCCTGGTTGCGCGCCCGGGCGCTGTTGAGCTTGATCTGCAGCCGCAGGTCGTTCACCGAGTCGGCGTTGCGCAGCGCGTCCTCGTAGGTGACCTGCTGGCTTTCATAAAGGTCGAACAGGCTCTGGTCGAAGGTCTGCATGCCGAGCTCGCGGCTGCGCTTCATCAGGTCCTTGATGTCCTGCACCTCGCCCTTGAAGATCAGGTCGGCCACCAGCGGCGTGTTGAGCAGGATCTCGACCGCCGCGACGCGGCCCTTGCCCTCCTGCCGCGGAAGCAGCCGCTGCGAGATCAGGCCCTTCAGGTTCAGCGACAGGTCCATGAGCAGCTGCGCGCGCCGCTCCTCGGGGAAGAAGTTGATGATCCGGTCAAGCGCCTGGTTCGCGCTGTTGGCGTGCAGCGTCGCCATGCACAGGTGGCCGGTCTCGGCGAAGGCCACCGCGTGGTCCATCGTCTCGCGGTCGCGGATCTCGCCCATCAGGATCACGTCGGGCGCCTGGCGCAGCGTGTTCTTCAGCGCCATCTCCCAGCCGTCGGTGTCGAGGCCGACCTCGCGCTGCGTGACGATGCAGTTCTTGTGCGGATGCACGAACTCGACCGGGTCCTCGATCGTAATGATGTGGCCCTGCGAGTTCTCGTTGCGGTGATCGACCATCGCCGCGAGCGAGGTGCTCTTGCCCGAGCCGGTCGCACCCACGAAGATGACCAGCCCGCGCTTGGTCTCGGCCACGTCCTTCAGGATCTGCGGCAGGCCGAGCGAATCGATGGTCGGCAGCTTCTGCGGAATCACCCGCATCACCAGGCCAACGTGCCCCTGCTGCACGAAGGCGTTGACCCGGAAGCGCCCGATGCCGGTCGGCGCGACCGCGAAGTTGCACTCCTTGGTCTTCTCGAACTCGGCCGCCTGCTTGTCGTTCATGATCGCCCGCGCCAGCGCGATCGTGTGCTGCGGCGTCAGCGGCTGCGGCGAGACCTTGGTGACGCGGCCGTCGACCTTCACCGCCGGCGGGAAATCGGCAGTGAGGAAGAGGTCCGAGCCGTTGCGGCTGATCATCAGCCGCAGCAGGTCGTTGACGAATTTCGAGGCCTGGTCGCGTTCCATGGTCCAACTCCCGGTGTGTTCGGTCAGGCGCCGCCGAGCAAGGCCGACAGCCGCGCGCTCACCTCGCGCAGGCGCAGCGAAAGCCTGCGCGCGAGCGCGGTGACGACCGCCAGCGCAAGCCGCGGCGCACTTTCCATCATCGCGTCGAGCCGGCGCGCTTCGAGCACCGCGACGAGGCACGGCGTGCGCGTCGTGCAGGCGGTCGACCGCGGGCCGGCATCGAGCAGCGACATCTCGCCGAGCAGGTCGCCCGCGCGCGCCTCGGCCAGCCGCGGCCGCTCGCCGCTCGGCCGCACGTGCTCCACGCCGATGCGGCCTTCCAGCAGCACGAGCAGGAAGTCGCCGCGCTCGTCCTGGGCGATCAGCTCGGCACCGGCCGGCACCAGCGCGAAGTCGAGGTACTGCGCAAGCGCGCGCATCTCGGCGTCGTTCAGCTCGAGGCCGTGGCCGTCGCTGCGCCACAGCTGCATGAAGAGCGCCGTGCCGGCGTCGCGCGGGTGCGGCTTGGCAGAAATTTTCGCGGCGCGCGCCGGCCAGGACACGTCGGTCGGCGCCTCGGTCCGCTCGTCGGCGTCCAGCGGCGCGGGTCGCGACTCGTCGCCGTCCTGAGCGGGCTCGAACTTCTTCATCGCGAACGGCTCGGCAGCGAGCGCGATACGGGCCTCAGCCCGGGAAGTTCTCCGGCGTCTTCGCCTTGCCGCGCGCCTCGGCCGGCGTGATGACGTTGCGCCGCACCAGGTCGGACAGGTTCTGGTCGAGCGTCTGCATGCCCATCGCGTTGCCGGTCTGGATCGAGCTGTACATCTGCGCGACCTTGGCCTCGCGGATGAGGTTCCGGATCGCCGGCGTGCCGAGCATGATCTCGTGCGCCGCCACGCGGCCCGAGCCGTCCTTGAGCTTGCACAGCGTCTGCGAGATCACGCCGATCAGCGACTCCGACAGCATCGCGCGCACCATGTCCTTCTCGGCGGCGGGGAAGACGTCGATCACGCGGTCGATCGTCTTCGCCGCGCTGCTCGTGTGCAGCGTTCCGAAGACGAGGTGGCCGGTCTCGGCGGCGGTGAGCGCGAGGCGGATGGTCTCCAGGTCGCGCATCTCGCCGACGAGGATCGCGTCGGGGTCCTCGCGCAGCGCAGAGCGCAGGGCGTTGTTGAAGCTCAGCGTGTGCGGGCCGACCTCGCGCTGGTTGATCAGGCAGCGCTTCGATTCGTGCACGAACTCGATCGGGTCCTCGACGGTGAGGATGTGCCCGTACTCGTTTTCGTTCATGTGGTTGACCATGCCGGCCAGCGTGGTCGACTTGCCCGAGCCGGTCGGCCCGGTCACCAGCACCAGGCCGCGCGGGCGCAGCGAAAGCTCCGCGAAGATCTTCGGCGCGTTGAGCTGCTCGAGCGTCAGGATCTTGCTCGGGATGGTGCGGAAGACGGCGCCCGAGCCGCGGTTCTGGTTGAAGGCGTTGACGCGGAAACGCGCGAGGCCCTGGATCTCGAACGAGAAGTCGCATTCGAGCGTCTCCTCGTAGGCCTTGCGCTGCGCATCGTTCATGATGTCGTACACCATGTCGTGCACGTTCTTGTGGTCCAGCGGATCCACGTTGATGCGCCGCACGTCGCCATGCACCCGGATCATCGGCGGCAGTCCGGCCGACAGGTGCAGGTCCGAGGCCTTGTTCTTGACCGAGAAGGCCAGCAGCTGGGTGATGTCCATGGGGGTCGGCGAGCCGCTTCACGGCCTCGCGACAGAGTGTTCAAACGATTATGGCGACGATCACCGACAAGCTGGAGGCCGTGAAGGGCCGCATCGCGAGCGCCTGCGCCGCGGCGCGGCGCGACGTGGCAAGCGTCACGCTGCTCGGCGTGAGCAAGCTGCAGCCGGCCTCGGCGGTGCGTGACGCCTTTGGCGCCGGGCTCGCGCGCTTCGGCGAGAACTATGTCCAGGAGGGGCTCGACAAGATCGAGGCGCTCGCCGCGCTCGGCGTGCCGCGGCACGCGGTCGAGTGGCATTTGATCGGCCCGCTGCAGAGCAACAAGACGCGCGCGGTCGCCGCGGCCTTCGACTGGGTGCATTCGGTCGATCGGCTCAAGGTCGCCGAGCGGCTTTCGCAGCAGCGGCCGGCCGGCATGGCGCCGCTTTCGGTGTGCCTGCAGGTCAACATCAGCGGCGAGCCGAGCAAGAGCGGCGTCGCGCCGGCCGAGGCCGCCGCGCTGGCGAAGGCGGTCGCGGCCCTGCCTGGCCTGCGCCTGCGCGGCCTGATGGCGATCCCCGAGCCGGCCGCCGATGCCGCCTCCCAGCGCGCGCCACATCGTGCGCTGCGGGAACTGCTCGATCGCCTGAACGCCGACGAAGGACTCGCGCTCGACACGCTGTCGATGGGCATGAGCGCCGACCTCGAAGCCGCCGTGGCCGAAGGCTCGACGATCGTGCGCGTGGGCGAGGCGCTGTTCGGCGCACGCGGGCGCTGAAGCTCGCGCGCCGTGACGCGCCGCGCCGCGCCGGCGCTCAGTCCACCCTGACGTCGAAGCAGCTCGTGCCGCTGCTGCCGCTGTCGAGCATGTTGTAGTCGTACAGCGCCATCACGTGGGTGCCGGCCGGCAGTGCCACGTCGGGCAGTACTTCTTCATCGGGATCGCCGGACAGCGCGAAATCCTGCTCGCCTGCGGCAGTGATCAGGCGGAAGTCCGGGTCGGTTAGCGCGTTGCCGGTCGAACTGATGCGGGTGGCGGTGATCGTGCGGGTGCCGCTGAAGCCGAAGCGGATGTAGACGCGGTTGCCGAGCTTGTTCGGCGTGCCGTTGCTGCCGTTGACGCAATAGTTCTGCGTTGCGCCGAGAGCGGCGACATGGGTCTTGTAGACGGGCAGGTTGGCCGCGCTCCCGCCGTTGTTCGATTCGCCGGCGCCGTAGGCGTCCTGCGCGACGACGTTCTGCCCGGCCCACAGGCCGTCGATCGTCGCCGCCGCGGCCGGCGCCCGGGCCTTCAACGCGGCGGTGAAGCTGTAGATGCTCGGGAAGGTCGGCGCCTGCGCCAGCGCGACGAAGGCTTGATGGATCGGCGCGTAGCCGATGCCGCTCGTCTGGTGCGCCGCCCACAGCAGGTGCGCGACCGAGGCTTCCGCATACCAGCCGCGGTTCGCCGCCGGCGCGGTGCCGAGGTTGACGGCCGACCCGCCGGCCTGGCCGGCGCCGCTCGCGTTGGTGAACACCGGGTCGTCCAGCAGCATGGCCGCCCAGGCGGTGGCCCAGCCGTGCGAGAAAGCATCGACCATGTCGAGCCGGTCGGCGCTGCCGTGCGTTCCTTCGAGCACGACATCGCGCGACAACGCGGTCTGCAGCCAGGAGCCAAGCTCGCGAGCGACGACGTGGCGGTCGTACTCGTCGGTGTCGGCATCGGCGGCGCCGAGCAGGTAGATCGACACCGGGTTCTCGTAGCGCGAGGCGCCGATCTCGCCGGCCGTCACGTCGCCGTCGATCGCGCGGTTCGACGGGCTCCAGGCGATGAAGAGCGTCGGCAGGTCGACCGTGCTCACCGAGGCGACCTTGGCCTGCGCCGCATACGCCACGTCGAGCACCGCGAAGGGCGCCGCGACGCGCGGACCGGTGTAGCTGCTGCCGCCCCAGCCGGAGGCCGCATGCAGGTTTTGCGTGGTGGCGGCGGCCGCGGGCGTGAACACCGCGCCTTGCAGCTGGTAGAGCGCGTCGAAGGCGGTGTTGTCGCGCACCGTGATGTTGCGCCCGCCGCCCGGCGCACCGTCGCTGCGGAAGATCTCGGCGTACACGCGCACGAACATCGGCCGCGCCGTCGTGGTCGTTAACTGGTAGTTGCCGTCGGCGTCGGTCGTCGCCTCCGCAATGAAGAGGTCGTCGGCATCGACAAGCCAGACGGTCGCGCCGCGGATCGGCCGGGCGACGGTGGCGGCGTAGTCCAGTCCGATGCCGTTGGCGCGCGCGGGCACGAAGTCGTAGGTCGCGCGGCCGCTGATCGTGAAGCCGCCGGGTGTCGGCGACGGAGCCGGCGAAGGCGGCACCGGCCCGGGGGCCGGCGCCGGACCGGGTCCGGGGGCCGGGCTCGGGCCCGGGGCGGGCGCCCCGGGGGTCGGCTCCGGCCCCGGCGCCGGTGCTTCCACCGCAACCGGCGGCGGTACCGGGGAGTCGACGCCGCCGCCGCAGGCCGTCGCGGCGGCGATCCACGCGGCGATCGAGCACAGGCGCTGCAAGCGCTCGCGGGCGAGCGGCGCGGGCCTCCGGGTGTCGAGGGCGGAGTCCAACATGTCCGGCGAGCCGCGTTCGAGCGGCGTCAACGCGCAGGGCGCAACGCGCGAAAGACTACTCAGGCGGGCGTCGCGGCATCCGCCGAAAAGGACCACGAAGACCGGCTCTGCGTCGAATGCCGCACGCGCCACGCGCCACGCGCTTCAGCGCGTCTGCGCAGGCAGCGAGATCACCTTCTCGCCATCGGGCATCGTCTGCGGCTTGCCCATCGTCTTCAGGTCCGGTTTGCCGCTGCCGACCTTCAAAGGCACCGACTGCGCACTGAGCCGCTGAGCCTGCGAGGTGAAGACGTCGAGCGTTTGCAGGCCGTCGAGCGCCGGGGTGAGGCGCAGCCGCAGCGTCGTCGTCCGGCCGGCCGGCAGCGCGACGCTGCCGACGGCGTTGCCGCTCGTGTCGGTCAGGCTCGCGCCTTGCGGTGCGCGCAGCTCGACACGGGCGTCCGCGGCGCCGATGCCGCTGAACTGCAGCTGCAGTTCGGCCGGTACGCCGGCCTGCAGCGCGGCAGGGACCTCGTAGCGAAGGCGGATGCCGGAGCCGCCGTGCTTGGCGGCGGCGTCGGTCCAGCGCGGCGCGGCCGGCTTCGACGGCGCAGTGGCGTTCGGCGGCCGGATGCCGTCGGAGCCGGCCGAGGCGGTCGAGGCGAGCGCGGCCGCCAGCGCAAACGCCAGCGGGCGCGCGAGCCGAGGAAGGCGGGGGAGGCGAGCGAGGCCGTTCATCAGTTCACCGTGAGGTTGAAGCAGCTGGTGGCGGGCGTGTTCGCCGGCGCCTCGAGATTGAAGTCCTCGAGCCCGAGCACGTGGGTGCCGGCCGGCAAGGTCGTGACCAGGGCTTGCGTCGGCGTGGTCTCGGCGTTCGCGAAGCTGCGGCTGCCGTCGGAGCGCACGAGCACCAGGTCGGGATCCGACGCGCCGGTGAAGCTGCCGCCGCTGCGCGTGGCGGTGATCGTGCGCGCGCCGCTCAAGGCGAAGCGGACGTAGACGTGGCGGCCGAGCTTGTTGCCGTCGTTGTCGGGATCGCTGCTGGTGTTGACGCAATAGTTCTGCACCACACCGGCCGTCGCGCCGTAGTCCTTGTAGACCGGCAGGTTGCTCGCGTTCGCGCCGGCGTTCGATTCGCCGCTGCCGCAGGCGTCCTGCGCGACGATCTGCTGGCCGGCCCACAGGCTCGTGATCGAGGCGGCCGCGCTCGCGAGCGCCGTCTTCAGCTGCGCGGCGAAGCTGTAGAGCGTCGTGAAGGTCGGCGCCGCGGCGAGCCCGCGCATCGAGGAGTAGATCGGCGTGAAGCCGACCGCCGGGTCCTGGTGCAGTGTCCACAGCAGGTACTGCGACGAGCTTTCCGAATAGGCGCCGCGGTCGCCGGCGCCCGGCGGTGTGCCGACGTTGATCGCGAAGCCCGCGGCCTGGCCGCTGCCCTGCGAATCGGTGTAGAGCGGGCTGCCGAGCGCCATGCCCGACCACGCATTGCCCCAGCCTTCCGAGAACGCGAGGCGCAAGTCGAGCTCGTCCTGCGTGGAGTGCGCGCCGCCGGGGCTGTCGTCGCGCGACAGCGCGCTTTGCAGGTAGTGGCCGAGCTCGTGGGCGACGACGTGGCTGTCGTACTCGTCGGTGTCGGTGTTGGCGGCGCCGAGCAGGTAGAGCGAACGTGTGCTGCCGCTCGACGTGAAGAACGAGGTGCCGATCAGGCCGGCAGGGAAGTCGGGCCCGCCGCTGCTGCCGACCGCGGGCTGGTTGTTGGGGCTCCAGTAGAGCTGCAGCGGCGCGAGCGTCACGGTCGGATCGGCACTCGCGACCTTGGTCTGGGCGGCATAGGCGACGTCGAGGATGGCGAAGGGACCGGCGCTGCGCGTGCCGGTGTAGCTGCTGCCGCCCCAGCCGGACGCGGCGTTCAGGTTGACGGTGTTCGAGCCGGCGGCCGGCGTCAGCGGCGCGGAGTCGAGCACGTACAGCGCGTTCGATGCGGTGTTGTCGAGCACCGTGAAGTTGCGGTCGCCGTTGGGCGAGCCGCTGCGCCGGATCTCCGCGCGCACCCGCACCCGCACCGGCTGGGCGCTGGGCAGCCCGAAGCCGTAGGAGCCGGTCTCGCTGGTCGTCGTGGTGGCCAGCACGTTGTTCGCGCCGTCGAGCAGCTGCACCGTCGCGCCGCGAATCGGCCGCGGCGTCGTGCCGGCGTAGTCGAGGCCGCGGCCGGTGCTGTTGGTCGGCACGAAGTCGTAGGTCGCGGTGCCGACGATCACGAAGGCGCCGCTGGGCGCGGGCGGGCTCGGCACCGGCCCCGGGTTCACGCCGAGCGCCGGGTTGGGCGCCGGTGCTGCGCAGGTCGAGCTGGTGGGTGGCGAGGGCGGTGCGGGTGCAGGGCTGTCGCCGCCCCCGCCTCCGCCGCCGCAGGCTGACAGCAGGGCCGCCATCGCGGTGAGCGCCGCGATGCGCTGCCGCCGCCGGGCGCGCGACGGCCGCAAGGTCGATGAAGCTCCGGCACGAAGTTCGTCAGGCATCTCGGGGGATCTTTCGTGGAGCGATGAGCCGCATCGCAGGGCCGGCGGCCGGTGGCGCACGATAGCGGGCGGCCCGCGTCGTGCCGTGTCAATTTGCACCTCGGCGCGCGGGCTTGCGCGGCTCAGCGGGCGCGCCAGCGCTCCCACAGCCGTAGGCCTTCTCCGACGACGCCGCGGCGAAACGCCAGCACGCAGACGATGAAGATCAGCCCGGTCACCAGCGTCACCGATTCACCCAGCCCGTTGAACCAGCCGATGCCGGTCAGTTCGGCCAGCCAGCGGCCCGCGTCGCCGATCTTGTTCTCCAGCGCGATGATCACCAGCGCGCCGACGATCGGGCCGACCATCGTGCCCATGCCGCCCACGAGCGTCATCAGGATCACCGCGCCGGAGGTCGTCCAGACGGCATCGGTCAGCGTCGCGAAGCCGAGCACCAGCGTCTTGGTGGCGCCGGCCAGGCCGGCGAGCGCGGCGCTGAGCACGAAGGCGACGAGCTTGAAGCGGTCGACGTCGTAGCCCAGCGAGGTGGCACGCGCCTCGTTCTCGCGGATCGAGGTCAGCACCTGGCCGAACGGCGAGTGCACGACGCGGTAGATCAGCCAGAACGCCGCCGCGAAGATCGCGAGCACCAGGTAGTACAGCGTCAGGTCGTTGCCGAGGTTCAGGCCGAACAGCGTGCCGCGCGGCACCGATTGCAAGCCGTCTTCCCCGCCGGTGAAGGGCGCCTGCAGGAAGAAGAAGTACAGCATCTGCGCGAGCGCGAGCGTGATCATCGAGAAGTAGATGCCGCTGCGGCGGATCGCGAGCCAGCCGAACGCCAGCCCGGCGAGCGCCGCGACGCCGACGCCGAACGCCAGCCCCAGCGGCACCGGCAGCCCCCACACCTTCAGCGCATGCCCGGCGGCATAGGCGGCGGCGCCGAGAAAGGCCGCATGGCCGAAGCTCAGCAGGCCGGTGAAGCCGATCAGCAGGTTGAAGGCGCAGGCGAAGAGCGCGTAGCACATCACCTTCATCACGAAGATGGGGTACGCGCCGAGGAAGGGGAGCGCCGCGACCGCGGCGAACAGCAGCGCGTAGCCGAGCAAGGGCGAGCGCGCGGGGCGCGCGGCGGTGGCGGCCGGTGCGGGCACAGCGGCCATCACTTCTCTTTCCCGAACAGGCCGGCGGGCCGCACCAGCAGCACGATCGCCATCACGACGAAGACCACCGTGTTCGACGCCTCCGGATAGAACACCTTGGTCAGCCCCTCGACGATGCCCAGTCCGAGGCCGGTGAGGATCGAGCCGAGGATCGAGCCCATGCCGCCGATCACCACGACCGCGAACACCACGATGATCAGGTTGCTGCCCATCAGCGGCGAGACCTGCAGGATCGGCGCGGCCAGCACGCCCGCGAAGGCCGCGAGCGCGACGCCGCCGGCGTAGGTGAGCGTCACCATGCGCGGCACGTTGATGCCGAAGGCCTGCACGAGCTTGGGGTTCTCGGTGCCGGCGCGCAGCGTCGCGCCGAGCGAGGTCTTCTCGATCAGCGCCCAGACCGCGAGGCACACCACCACCGACGCCGCCACCACCCACGCGCGGTAGTTCGGCAGCACCATGAAGCCGAGGTTCGTGGCGCCCTGCAGCGCGTCGGGCACCGGGTAGGGCTGGCCCGAGACACCGTAGAAGCTGCGGAACACGCCCTCGGTGACGAGCGTGATGCCGAAGGTCAGCAGCAGGCCGTACAGGTGGTCGAGCTGGTAGAGCCACTGCAAGAGCAGGCGCTCGATCGCGATGCCCAGTGCCCCGACCGCAAGCGGCGCCACCAGCAGCATCACCCAGTAATTGAGCCCCAGGTACTCAAGCCCCATCCACGCGAGGAAGGCGCCCATCATGTACAGCGCGCCGTGCGCGAAGTTGATGATGTTGAGCATGCCGAAGATCACGGCCAGCCCGAGCGACAGCATCGCGTAGAAAGAGCCGTTCACCAGCCCCAGCAGGAGCTGGCTCAGGAACGCGGACAGCGGGATGCCGAAAACTTCCATGGCCGCTGCTCAATCGGCCGTCGACGCGCCCCGGCCGGCCGCCGGGCCGCCCCGTGGCCGGCCGCGCCCGCTCGGGGAGCAGCGCAGGCGCGCAGCGACAGGCGTCGGGGCCGACATCACTTCTTCACGAGCGGGCACTTGCTGTCGGCCAGCTTGGTGAACGCCTGGTCGCCGGGGATCTTCTCGACCACCTTGAAGTAGTCCCAGGGCTCGCTCGATTCGGCCGGCGTCTTCACCTGCAGCAGGAACATGTCGTGCACGCCGCGGCCGTCTTCCTTGCGGATCGTGCCCTTCGCGTAGAAGTCGTTGATCGGCGTGGCCTTCATCTGCGCCATCACCTTGTCGCCGTCGTCGGTCTTCGCGGCGTCGACCGCCTTCAGGTAGTGCATCGTCGCCGAGTAGTCGGCCGCCTGCAGCGACGACGGCATGCGCTTCATCTTCTCGAAGAAGCGCCGGCTCCAGGCGCGCGCCTCGGGGCTCTGGTTCCAGTACCAGCTGTCGGTCATGTACATGCCCTGCGTCGTCTTGAGGCCCAGCGAGTGGATGTCGTTGATGAACATCAGCAGCCCGGCCAGCTTCATCGACTTGGTGACGCCGAACTCGTTGGCCGCCTTGATCGAGTTGATCGTGTCGCCGCCGGCGTTCGCGAGGCCGAGGATCTGTGCCTTGCTGCTCTGCGCCTGGAGCAGGAAGGAGCTGAAGTCGGACGCCGACAGCGGGTGCTTGACGCTGCCGAGCACCTGCCCGCCCGACTTGGTGACGACGGCCGTGGTGTCGTTCTGCAGCGACTGGCCGAAGGCGTAGTCGGCCGTCAGGAAGTACCAGCTCTTGCCGCCGGCCTTGGTGACCGCGCTGCCGGTGCCGTTGGCGAGCGCCACGGTGTCGTAGGCGTAGTGGATCGAATACGGCGTGCAGTCCTCGTTGCTCATGCGCGAGGTGCCGGCGCCGATCGAGATGAAGGGCTTCTTCTTCTCGGCCGCGACCTTGGTCATCGCGAGGTTGGTCGCCGAATTGGTGCCGCCGATCAGCATGTCGAGGCCTTGCGTGTCGAACCACTCGCGCGCCTTGCTCGCGGCCACGTCGGCCTTGTTCTGGTGGTCGGCATAGACGACCTCGACCTTCTTGCCCGCGGCCATGCCCTTCATGTCGGCCACCGCCATCTTGATCGCCTCGACGCCGCCGGGCCCGTCGATGTCGGCATACAGGCCCGACATGTCCGTGATGATCCCGATCCTCACCACGTCGCCCGACACCTGGGCCTGGGCCGCGGCCACGCCGCCGAGCGTGAGGACGGCGGCCCGGGCGATGCGTTGCAGTGCGAGCTTCATGCGGAACTCCTTCGAAGGAAATGGGGGGTGCGTCCGGTTCAGACGCTGAGCAGCTCGTCGAGCACCGACTGTTTGGCGGCGAGCTCGGACGCGGGGAACGATTCGACGACGTGGCCGTGCTCGATCACGTGGAAGTGATCGGCCAGCTTGGCCGCGAAGCGGAAGTTCTGTTCGACCATCAGCACGGTGAAGCCCTGCGACTTGAGCGCGCGGATCATCTTCGCGAGCGCCTGCACGATCACCGGCGCCAGGCCCTCGGAGATCTCGTCGAGCAGCAGGATGTCGGCGCCGGTGCGCAGGATGCGGGCGACCGCGAGCATCTGCTGCTCGCCGCCCGACAGGCGCGTGCCCTGGCTCGCGCGGCGCTCGGCGAGGTTGGGAAACATCGCGTAGAGGTCCGCTTCGCTCATCGCCTTGCCCCGCCCGGCCTTCAGCGGCGGCGGCAGGCGCAGGTTCTCCTCGGCCGAAAGCGACGCGAAGATGCCGCGCTCCTCCGGGCAGTAGCCGATGCCCAGGTGGGCGATGCGGTGCGTGGGCAGGGCGATCGTCTCGTCGCCGTGGACCTTGATCGAGCCCTGGCGCCGGCCCACCAGCCCCATGATCGAGCGCAGCGTCGTCGTGCGGCCCGCGCCGTTGCGCCCGAGCAGCGTCACCACCTGGCCGCGTGGCACGCTGAGGTTCACGCCATGGAGGATGTGGCTCTCGCCGTACCAGGCGTTGAGGTCGCGGATCTCCAGCGCCGGGGCCGCGGTGTCAGTGGGCACCTTGCAACTCCGTCGCCTCGCTGCCCATGTAGGCCTCGAGCACCGCCGGGTGCTTCGACACCTCGGCGTAGTCGCCCTCGGCCAGCACCGCGCCGCGCGCGAGCACGGTGATGCGGTCGGCGATGCTCGCGACCACCTTCATGTTGTGCTCGACCATCAGCACCGTGCGCCCTTCGGCCACGCGCTTGATCAGCGCGGTGACGCGCTCGACGTCCTCGTGGCCCATGCCCTGCGTCGGCTCGTCGAGCAGCATCAGCTCGGGCTCCATGCCCATGGTCGTCGCGATCTCGAGCGCGCGCTTGCGGCCGTAGGGCAGGTCGGCGGCCTTCAAGTGCGCCATCTCGCGCAGATCGACGCGCTCGAGCAGCTCGAGCGCCTTCGCATCGAGCGTGCGCAGCTCGCTCAGGCCTTTCCAGAAGTGGAATGAGGTGCCGGTGGCGCGCTGCAGGCCGATGCGCACGTTCTCCAGCACGGTGAGGTGCGGGAACACCGCCGAGATCTGGAAGGAGCGGATCACGCCGCGGCGCGCGATGTGCGCGGGCGTCTCGCCGGTGATGTCGTGGCCCTTGAAGTGGATCGTGCCGCGGGTGGGCGCGAGGAACTTCGTCAGCAGGTTGAAGCAGGTCGTCTTGCCCGCGCCGTTCGGGCCGATCAGCGCATGGATGTGGCCGCTGCGCACCTTCAGATTCACCCGGTCGACGGCGACGAAGCCGCGAAATTCCTTCGTCAGATCGCGGGTTTCGAGGAGGAGGTCGCTCATGCGGGGCGCGAGGAGAGCGACCCACTGTAGGTGCCGTGTTGCGGCGCAACGAGCCGGGCTTATCCCTAGACGCCGAGGCGACACAGGCGGGCGGCGCGAGGGCCTGGAGGCGGGCCCCGCGCTCGCGCGCCGAGGCCGGGTGACGACTCAGCCGGCCTGCACCCGCGCCACCCCCGCCAGCGCCGCCTCGCGCAGCGCGCCGGCATCGAGCCCGGCGACCGGGCCGACCGCCGCGCTGTAGCGCGCGATCGTCGGCTCGTCGCAGCCGGCCAGGCCGGCATCGACGATCGCGCCGAGCGCCAGCAGCTGCTGCGTGCCCAGCGGCTCGGTGAGCCACGGGGCATCGGTGTCGGGGTGCTTGGACTGGCCCGCGTCGGCCAGGCTCTGCAGCACCGCCGGGCGCAGCCGCACCGCGGCGGCGACCTGCGAGCTCAGGCCCCAGACCTGGCACAGCGCCGCGCCGAGCGCGGCGTGGTTCACGCCGTACAGCGCGGTCTCGCCCTCGAGTTGGGCGAAGGCATCGGGCGTCGAGGCGAGCAGGGCTTCGTAGCCTTCGGTGTCGTGCATCACGAGCGCGGCCTGGCCGCTCTCGGCGAACAGGCCGGCGGTGTGCGCGAGCCACGGGTCGAGGTCGAGCGCGGGCGCGGCCCGTCCCATCGCGAGCCCCCGACGGCCGGCGCGCTCCCACAGCGCATTGAGCATCGGCCGCGGCGGGAAGGCGCCACGCAGGCCGATCTCGAACGTCAGCGCCGAGACCTCGCGCGTGCCGAGGTAGCGCACCGCCTCGGGCACCGACTCCACGCGACGCTGCAGGCCGAAGTAGGCGGAATTGACGGTGCGCACCACCGCCGAGGCGAGCGCCATGTCGGTCTCGATCAGCTCGGCAATGATGCGCAGGTTGGCGCCCTCGTCGTGCATCAGCACCGAGAGTTGCACCAGCACCTGCGGGCAGGCGGGCAGGTCGATGTCGAGGGCGCGCAGGGTCTGGTCGATGGCCATGCGGGCCATCGTAGGGGCAAGCACGAAGCGAGAAGGCTTGCAGCAGCGGGCGTTTCGGGCGGCTTCTAGAGTCCGCCGCTTCCTACCGTGACGGAGTGCCCATCCCGTGTCCAAGATGCCTGACCGCCCCTCGTTGTTCGACCCGGTGCGCCTGGGCGAGCTGCAGCTCGCCAACCGCATCGCGATGGCGCCCCTGACGCGCAACCGCGCCGCGCCGGGCCGGGTGCCATCGCCGCTGGCCGCGACCTACTACGCGCAGCGCGCGAGCGCCGGGCTGATCGTCACCGAGGCCACGCAGATCTCGCCGCTCGGCCAGGGCTACCTCGACACGCCGGGTATCTACAGCGCCGAGCAGGTCGAGGGCTGGAAGGCGGTGACGCGCGCGGTGCACGAAGCGGGCGGCAGGATCGTCGTGCAGCTGTGGCACGTCGGGCGCATCTCGCACGTGTCGCTGCTGCCCGAAGGCGAGGTGCCGGTCGCGCCGTCGGCGATCCGCGCGAACACGAAGACCTTCACCGCCAACGGCTTCGAGGACGTCTCCGAGCCGCGCGCGCTGCGCCTGGACGAACTGCCGGGCATCGTCGCCGACTACCGCCGCGCCGCGGCGAACGCGATCGAGGCGGGTTTCGACGGTGTCGAGGTCCATGCGGCCAACGGCTACCTGCTCGATCAGTTCCTGCGCAGCGGCAGCAACCACCGCACCGATGCCTACGGCGGCTCGATCGAGAACCGCGCGCGGCTGCTCGTCGAGGTGATGCAGGCCGTCACCGCCGAGATCGGTGCCGGCCGCACCGGCATCCGCCTGTCGCCGGTGACGCCGGCCAACGACGTGAGCGACGCCGACCCGCAGCCGCTGTTCGAGCACGTGGCCGAGCGGCTCGGCGGGCTCGGCCTCGCGTTCGTGCACGTGATCGAAGGCGCGACCGGCGGGCCGCGCGACGTGCCGGCGCGCGAAGGCGAGGCCTTCGACTACGCCGCGCTGCGCCGCCTCGCGAAGGCGCCGTGGATCGTCAACAACGGCTACGACGGTGCGCTCGCCGAGCGCACCGTCGCCACCGGCGAAGCCGACGTGGTGGCCTTCGGCCGCCCGTTCATCAGCAATCCCGACCTGGTCGAGCGGCTGCGGCGCGAGCTGCCGCTCGCGCCCTCGGACCGCGCCACCTACTACGGCGGCGGCGCCCGCGGCTACACCGACTACCCGGCGCTCGCCGCCTGAGCGCCACGGCGAAACGCACGCGGCGTGGACGATGCCGCACGGCTGGCGTCGGGCGGCCGCCTGCGAGGGTCCTTCCTCGCTTCCACGCGGTGGGGCTTCGCAGCATGATCGCCGTCCCGTGGCGCCGCGGCGCCGCGTTTCCGGGGTTCATTGGCAGTGTCGTCCCCCCAAACCGAGCCATCCGATCGCCCCCCGCTGGCTGCGGTGGTGCGCCGCATCCAGGCCAGCTTCGTGCGCAGCGTCGAGCCGCACCGGGCGCTCGATCCCATCCTGCCGGAGCTGCTGGCCCTCTGCGAAAGCGAGTACGGCTTCATCGGCGAGGTCTGGCACGACGAGCCCGGCGTGCCTTACCTGCGCATCTTCACGATGACCAACATCGCCTGGGATGACGCCTCGCGCGAGCGCGTCGAGCGCGAGCGGGTCCGCGGCATCGAGTTCCGCAACCTGAAGACGCTGTTCGGCGCCGCACTCGTCACCGCACAGCCGGTGATCGCCAACGACGCCCCGAACGATCCGCGCGCCGGCCGCGGCATGCCTTCGGGTCACCTGCCGCTCAACAGCTTCCTCGGCCTGCCGCTGCACTACGGCGGCGAGATGGTCGGCATGGTCGGTCTCGCCAACCGACCCGGCGGCTACGACACCGCGATGCTGGAACGGCTCGACCCGATGTTCCAGGCCGTCGCCGGCGTGATCGCCGCGGTGCAGCTCGACCGCCAGCGCCGCGCCGCCGAAGCGCGCCTGAGCGAGAACGACCGGCGCTGGCACACCAACCTGGAGCTGTGCGGCGTCGGCATCGTGCGCGTCGATCCGCAGCGCCGCTTCATCGAGGTCAACGCGCGCATGTGCGAGCTGGTCGGCCGGCCGGCCGAGGAGCTGCTCGCCATGCGCGCCGACGAACTCACCCATCCCGACGATCGGGCCGCCTGGGCCGCGCAGATGCAGCCGCTGGTGCGCGGCGAGATCCATCACCTGCTCGGCGAGAAGCGCTACCTGCGTGGCGATGGCAGTTCCGTGTGGGTGCAGCTCGCGCTTACCGCAGCGCGCGACGCGCGCGGCGAGTTCCTCTACACGGTGGCGATCGTCTCCGACATCGACCAGCGCAAGCGCGCCGAAGCCGAGCTGCGCGCCCGCGAGGCGCAGTTCGTCAAGCTCGCGAGCAAGGTGCCGGGCGTGCTGCTCCAGTTCCGCATCGACACCGCCGACCGGGCCACCGTGCCCTACGCCAGCGAAGGCATGCGCGACCTGTTCGAGCTCGACCCCGAAGGCCCGGTGCGGCAGGACGCGCGGCTGATGATGGAGCGCGTCGTCAAGGGCCAGCGCGGCAAGGTCTGGGGCACGCTCGAGGCTTGCGGGCGCGCGCTCGCGCCGTGGGCGCTCGAATGGGAGGTCGAGCTGCCCCTGCGCGGGCGGCGCTGGGTGCTCGGCCGCGGCACGCCCGAGCGGCTGGCCGACGGCGCGACGCTCTGGCACGGCTACATCGACGACATCACCGAGCGCAAGCGCTACGAGGAGGCGGTGGTCGCCGCCGAGGCCTCGGTGCGCGCCAACGCGGCGAAGACCGAGTTCCTCTCGCGCATGAGCCACGAGCTGCGCACGCCGCTGAACGCGGTGCTCGGCTTCGCGCAGCTGCTCGCGAGCGACCCGCACGCGCCGCTCGCCGACACGCAGCGCGCGCGCATCGCGCACATCGAGCACGCCGGCCAGCACCTGCTGGCGATGATCGGCGACGTGCTCGACCTCTCGCGCATCGAAAGCGGCAGCCTGCCGCTCTCGATCGGGCCGGTGCCGGTGCGCAAGCTGATCGAGGACTCGTTCGCGCTGGTCGCGCCCACCGCACGGGCCGGCGGCGTGCGGCTCGAGGTCGGCGGCAGCGCCTCGCTCGCCGGGCTGCAGGTGCGCGCGGACGCGATGCGGCTGCGCCAGGTGTTGGTGAACCTGCTCAGCAACGCGATCAAGTACAACCGGCCGGGCGGCCGGGTGACGGTGGCGATCGACACCGCGCTCGATCGCGTCAGCCTCGCGGTCACCGACACCGGCTTCGGCCTCACGCCCGCGCAGCAGGCGCATCTGTTCGAGCCTTTCAACCGGCTCGGCGCCGAGCGCGGCAGCGTCGACGGCACCGGGCTCGGCCTCGCGATCACGCTGCGGCTGGTCGAGCTGATGGCCGGCTCGATCACCGTGCACAGCGAGAGCGACCGCGGCTCGACCTTCGTCGTCGACCTGCCCTGCGACGACACGCCCGCGCCACCCGAGCCGGCAGCGCCCGCCGCCCCGGCGGCACCCCGGGCGGCGGCCGGCCCGGCGACGCTGACCGTGCTCTACGCCGAGGACAACGAGCTCAACGTCGAGCTGATGCGCCAGCTGCTGACGCTGCGTCCCGGCTGCGCCCTGAGCATCGCGCGCAACGGCCGCGAGGCGATCGAGCTGGCGCGCAGCGCGCCGGCGCCGCAGCTGCTGCTGATCGACATGCACCTGGGCGACATGAGCGGCCTGCAGGTGCTGGAGGCCCTGCGGGACGAGCCGGCGCTGGCCGGCGTGCCGCGCGTCGCGCTGTCGGCCGACGCGCTGCCGCAGAGCATCCGCGCCGCGCGCGACGCGGGCTTCGACGAGTACCTGACCAAGCCGGTCGATGTGGAGCGGCTGCTCGCGCTGCTCGACGGCCACGGCGCGGTGGCGCCCGTCGCCGCCTAGCGTTGTCCGGCCCGCGGCACGCCCGAGTGCTGCGTCAGGATCGGCAACGGAGCGGGGAAGAAAAAGAAGGAGAGCGGGACGTGGTGGTCAGGGGCTCGCTCTCATCCACCCCGACCCGCCCGCTCCCCTTTGGGCTCAGCCCCGCAACCTGGAATGCGCGAAGTCCACGTCGGCCAGCAGCGCGTGCCTCGGCCGCGAACGCGCGGCGGGGCCCGCGGCGCGCAGCG
>NZ_DASTPW010000037.1:0-31567 GCF_035762065.1 Methylibium sp. | reverse complement strand
CCGGCGAGTACAGGGTCGTCGCCGCCAGCAGGGCCTCGCCGTAGCCGGCCGCGCCCGGCGCGCCGGAGGCGGCGATGAAGTGGGCCGACCACAGACCGCTGCCGAGCGCGAGCGCGCCCCAGCCCAGCCACATCGAGCGCGCGGCGCCGCGGTGGCGCATCGCGCGCCGGGCCAGTTCAAGCGCGAGCGCGGCGGCTGCCGAGCTCAGCAGCAGCAGGCCGAGCCACTGCCATGCAGACGCGTGCCATGCGAAGAGGTCGTGCGCCATGCCGGAGGATCGTGTCGAAAGCCGCTCGATGTCGTTCGGCAGCTATCGGCATCCCGGCGGGCCGCTTGAGCGGCGCTAGCGCAATTGCAGGTCGTCGTCGGAAAAACGCACGTCGATCGGCTCGATCTGCAACTGCTTCGCGCCTGCCTCGACGCGGCCGGCGACCCAGGCGTCGACGCCCTGCGCGCGCGCGACCTGCACCGTGCGCTCGGCCTCGTCGGCCGCGACGAAGAGCGCGAAGCCGGCGCCCATGTTCAGCGTCGAGTAGGCCTCGCGGGCGTCGTGGCCGGCGTGCTCGGCGATGAAGCGCAGCACCGGCGGCACCGGCGGCAGCGTGTGGATGCGGTAGCTCAGCTCGGCCGGGTGGCGCAGCAGCTTGCGCCACCCGTGGCCGGTGATGTTCGCGCAGTAGCGCGGCGCGATGCCGGCCTTCCACAGCGCCTCGGTCACCGGCGAGTACAGGGTCGTCGCCGCCAGCAGGGCCTCGCCGTAGCCGAGGCCCGGCTCGATCTCGGTGAGCCAGCCCTGCGGCAGCCGCTCGACCAGCTTGCGCGCGAGGCTCAGGCCATTCGCGTGGATGCCGCTCGAGGCGAGCAGCACGATCGCGTCGCCCGGCGCGAGCTTGTCGCCGACCGACAGCCGTGACTTCGGATTGACGAGCCCGGTGCACGAGGCCGCGAGGTCGATGCGCCCGGCCTCGACGATGCCCGCCAGCGCCGGCGTCTCGCCGCCGCCCCAGGCGACGCCGCAGGTCTCGCAGGCGCGCTTCCAGCCTTCGACCAGCGCCTGCGCGCGCTCGGCGTCGGCGAACCAGTCGCTGCCGCCGGCGGCCCAGTAGGCCTGCACGACCAGCGGCGTCGCACCGACGGTGATCAGATCGTTGACGGCCATCGCGATCGTGTCCTGCGCGATCGCGGCGTAGAAGCTGCGGCCGGTCAGCGTCTTCATCTCGTCGGCGACCAGGGCCTTCGAGCCGAGGCATTCGACGATGCTCGCCAAGTAGAAAGGGCCAACATCGACGACGTAGGCCGACTCGCCGCGCGAGGCCGCCACCTCGCTGAAGCCGTGCACGCCCAGCTGCACCGACGTCGCTTTCGCCGCGCGCTGCGCCTTCACCTTCAGCGGGTCGATCAGGTCGTAATCGACGCCGGCGTCCTCGTAGCGAAGCGGAGCGGGAGCTTGCGGGCTTGTGGCGGGCTTCATCCGCGGCGATTATCGGCGCGCGCCTGACGGTCCCCGGTGTGCAAGGAAGCATGAAGCCAGTCCCGGTTCGCCAGTTCACGCTCTTCGGTCTCGGCATCGCCGCATGCGCGGTCATTGCGCTTGCGGTGGCGACCTGGCAGTACACGCAGCAGACGCTGCGCGCGGTCGCTTTCGTCGGCCATACCCAGGAAGTGATCGCGGCGCTGGGCGCCGCCGAGGCACAGCTGTTCCGCGCTGAAGCAAGCCAGCGCTCCTATCTGGTCGACTTGCGTTCCGAATTCGCACGCCAGCGCGACAGCGCTATCGCGGAGGTGCAACGCACGCTCGACGCACTGGCGGCACTGACCGCCGACAACGCCGGTCAGCAGCGACGCATCGTCGCGCTGCGCGGCCTGGTCGAGCGGCGTGTCGAAAGCTATGCCGCCTTGCAGTCGCAGCTCGCCTCGGGCGTCGAGATGCCGGCGGCGGCGCTGCTCGACGAAGGCGCCGACCTCCGCGGCGAGTTCCGCCCGGCCTTCGCGGAGATGGTGGCCGAGGAACGCCGGCTGCTCGGCGAGCGCCAGGCGGTCGAGGGCCGCCGCACCGACTCCGCGCAGGCGACTTTCGTCAGCCTCGTCGCCGGCCTCGTGGTCTTGCTCGCCGTGATGTTCTGGCGGTTGCAGGCCGACTGGCGCGCGCGTCAGTCGGCCGAGACCGCGGCGGCCGACGAGCGCGGCTTCGACGCGGCGCACGCCCGCGTGTTGACGCTCTACAACGCCACCAACGACCGGCGCGAAGCGCTCGACGGCACGCTCGCGTTGCTGGCCGACACCGGCCTGTTCCCGGCCGCGGTGTTCTACGAGCATCACGAGCTGGGCGGGCAACTGCTCAACGTCGCCGCGCGGGGCGCGCCGGCGGATGCGAAGCCGGTGCTGCGGTCGGACGAAGGCCTGGTCGGCGCGGCGCTGCGCGACGGCGCCATGCGCTACCTCGAAAGCTTCGACGCCGGCGCGGCGATGCGCATCGAGACCGGCCTGGCCGCGCTGCAGCCGGCGGCGATGCTGTTCGCGCCGGTGCTGCACCAGCGCAAGCAGCTCGGCGTGCTGGTGCTCGCGGCCGCGCGCAGGCTGCGCGAACGCGAGCGCGAGTTCGTGGAGCGCATCGCCGCGCAGCTCGGCGTCGCCCTGCACAACCTCGGCCAGCTCGAGGACTTGAGCCAGCTTGCCCAGCGCCTGCAGGAAAGCGCCGAGGAGATCCATCAAAAGAATGCGCTGCTCGAACGCGGCAGCCGCATGAAGAGCGAGTTCGTGGCCAACATGTCGCACGAGCTGCGCACGCCGCTGAACGCGGTGATCGGCTTCTCCGAGATCCTGCGCGACGGACTGGCCGGCGAGCTGAATGCCGAGCAGAAGGAGTACGTCGGGGACATCCACGACAGCGGCAAGCACCTGCTGCTGTTGATCAACGACGTGCTCGATCTGTCCAAGATCGAGGCCGGCCAGATGACCCTGGAGCTCGGGCCGGTGATGCCGGCCGAGCTGGTCGCAAGCGGCATGGCGGTCGTGCGCGACAAGGCCGCGCTGCGGCGCATCCGGCTGAGCGAGACGGTGATGCCCGGCCTCGGCGCGCTGTGCGCCGATGCGCGCAAGCTCAAGCAGCTGCTCTACAACCTGATGTCCAACGCGGTGAAGTTCACGCCCGACGGCGGGCACGTCGGCGTGAGCCTGGCGCGTGTCGAGCGCAGCCGCCTGGATGCGGTACGCGAGGCGGACGACGCCCGCGTCTTCCTGCCGGCCGACCTCACGCCTTCGCAATGGCTGGAGATCGAGGTCTCCGACACTGGCATCGGCATCACCCCGGCGGGCCTGCGCGAGCTGTTCCAGCCGTTCGTGCAGATCGATTCGAGCCTGTCGCGCAAGTTCGCCGGCACCGGGCTGGGCCTGACGATGGTCAAGCGCCTCGCCGAGCTGCACGGCGGTGGCCTGATGACGCGCAGCACGCCGAACGAGGGCACGCGCTTCACCGTCTGGATCCCCTGGCGCGAGCTCGCCGGCGGCGGCATCGCGCCATCGGATGCCGGTGCGGGGGCCGAGCGCGCGAGCATCGCGCCGGAAGTGAACGACGAAGCGCCGCTCGTGCTGGTGATCGAGGACGACGCGCGTGCGGCCAGCCTGATCCAGCTCCAGCTGCGCGAGCAGGGCTTTCGCATCGAGGTCGTGCGCCATGCCGAGGCGGGGTTGCGGCGTGCGGCGGAGTTGCAGCCGCAGGCGATCGTGCTCGACATCATCCTGCCCGGCATGGATGGCTGGGACCTGCTCGCGCGGCTGAAGGAAGGCGAGGCGACGCGCCACATCCCGGTCGTGATCGTCTCGATCACCGACGAGCCGCAGCGCGGCTTCGCGCTCGGCGCCTCGCAGGTGCTGATGAAGCCGGTCGCGAAGGACGAGCTGCTCGCCGCGCTCGCCGCCGCGGGGCTCGCGCCGTACAACGGCGGCGGCCGCGTGCTGGTGGTGGACGACGACCCGAAGGCCGTCACGCTGGTGTGCAAGCACCTCGAGTCCGCTGGCTTCACCACGCTGTGCGCCTACGGCGGACAGCAGGCGCTGGAGCTGCTTGCGAGCCAGCGGCCCGATCTGCTGGTGCTCGACTTGATGATGCCGCACGTGTCGGGCTTCGACGTGATCGAGGCGCTCGCGCGGCGCGGCGATACAGCCGAGCTGCCGATCGTCGTGCTCACCGCCAAGCTGGTGACCGCCCACGACCGCGAGCAATTGCACGGCCGCGTGCAACGCATCATCGAAAAAGCCGAGTTCCAGCCGGCCAGCCTGCTGGCCGAAGTGCGCCGCGCGATGGCCCGCGCGCGTGTCCACCATCCGTAGACGAAGCCGATCCTTCACGCACCATGAGCTCCGACACGCCCAAGCTGCTGATCGTCGATGACCATGAACCGAACATCCGGCTGTACCGCGCTGTCCTGAAGGACCTCGGCGCCGACATCGACAGCTGCTCGAGCGGCGAGCAGGCGCTCGAGCGCTGCGCCCAACACGAGTACGCGATGGTGCTGCTCGACGTGCACCTGGCCGGCATGAGCGGCTTCGACGTCGCGCTGCGCCTGCGCGAGGCCGACCCGGCGGTGACCACGCCGATCGTCTTCGTCTCCGCCGTCTACACCCACGAGGACGACGCCTTTCGCGGCTACCGGCTCGGTGCGGTGGACTACCTGCTGTCGCCGGTGGTGCCGGTGATCCTGCGCGCGAAGGCCGCGGCCTTCATCCGGCTGTACCGGCTGCGCCAGGAGACGCAGGCTCAGCACTTCGCGATGGAGCGGGCTTTTCGCGAGCTGCGCGCCGCGCACACGGAGCTGGAGCATTTCAGCTGGTCGGTCTCGCACGATCTGCGCACGCCGCTGTCGCAGATGCTGGGCTTCGCCGACCTGATCCGCATGCGCAGCGCCCAGCAGCTCGATCCGGTGGGCCTCGGCTACCTGGACAAGCTCGTCGCGAGCGGCCGGCGCATGAACGCGCTGATCGACGACCTGCTCGCGCTGGCCGGCATGGCGCGCGCGGAGCTCAAGCCGCAACCGGTGGATTTGTCCGCGCTGGCGCGCGAGGTCTCGCGCGAACTGTCCGCCGCGCAGCCGAAGCGGCCGGTCGACTGGGCGCTGGCGGACGACCTGCGCGCGCTCGGCGACGCGGGCATGCTGCGCGCCGCCTTGAGCAATCTGCTCGGCAACGCGATGAAGTACAGCGCGCACCGCGACGATGCGCGCATCGAGTTCGGCCGCGCTTCCGATGAAGAGCAGCGCGAGGGCCGGCCGGTCTTCTTCGTCGCCGACAACGGCGCAGGGTTCGATGCCGAGGCCGCCGGCGAGCGGCTGTTCCGGCCCTTCCAGCGCTTCCACACGAACGCCAGCTTCGAGGGCACCGGCATCGGCCTCGCGATCGTGCAGCGGGTCGTCGCGCGCCACGGCGGCAGCATCTGGGCGCAGTCGCGGCCGGGGCAGGGCGCGCGCTTCTTCTTCACGCTGCCCGAGCCCCAGCGGCGCAGCAGCCAATTCGCGGCGCTGGCCTGAACGGCGCAGCGTCGAAACCGCACTCGGAGCACGCATGAGCACGGTCCTGGTCGTCGACGACAACCCCGCGAACCTGAAGCTGGCCCAGCTGGTCCTGGAAAAGGCCGGTCATCAAGTGATCACCGCGGGCGACGGCGAAGCCGGCCTGCGCCTCGCGCGCGAACGGCTGCCGGCGTTGGTGGTGATGGACGTGCAGATGCCCGGGCTCGACGGACTCGCGGCGACCCGTGCGCTGCGCGCCGATGCCGCCACCGCCGGCATCAAGGTGCTCGCGCTGAGCGCGCTGGCGATGAAAGGCGACGCCGAGCGCATCCTCGAATCGGGCTGCGACGCCTACCTCGCGAAGCCCTTCCACTACCAGGACCTGATCGACACCGCGGCGCGCCTGCTGCGCTGAATCCGCGAGCGCAGGCGAGTGGACCGCCTGCCTAGAATCCCGCGCATGAGCAGCGAGGTTCTCCCGAGCGCGAAGTCCCGCTCGGCGGGGCCCGCGCAGCGCGAAGGATGCACAAGTGAGTGACCGGGTCCTGGCGCGCAAGTACCGCCCGCGCAGTTTCGACGGCATGGTGGGCCAGGAGCACGTGGTGCAGGCGCTCGCCAATGCGCTCGGCACGCAGCGGCTGCACCACGCCTACCTGTTCACCGGCACGCGCGGCGTCGGCAAGACGACGGTCTCGCGCATCCTCGCCAAGTGCTTGAACTGCGTGGGTGCCGACGGCCGCGGCGGCATCACCGCCCAGCCCTGCGGCGCCTGCCCGTCGTGCCGCGAGATCGATGCCGGCCGCTTCCCTGACTACACCGAGCTCGACGCGGCGAGCAACCGCGGCGTCGAGGAGGTCTCGCAGCTGCTGGAGCAGGCCGTCTACAAGCCGGTGGTCGGGCGCTTCAAGGTCTTCATGATCGACGAAGTGCACATGCTCACCGGCCATGCCTTCAACGCGATGTTGAAGACGCTCGAGGAGCCGCCCGAGTACCTGAAGTTCGTGCTGGCGACGACCGATCCGCAGAAGCTGCCGGCCACGGTGCTGTCGCGCTGTCTGCAATTCAACCTGCGGCCGATGGCGCCGGAGACCATCGTCGCGCACCTCGGCCATGTGCTGAACGAGGAGCGCATCGAAGCCGAGCCGGCGGCGCTGAAACTGATCGCGCGCGCCGCTCACGGCTCGATGCGTGATGCCCAGTCGCTCGCCGACCAGGCCATCGCCTACGGAGCTGGCGCGCTTCGCGAAGCCGAGGTGCGGCAGATGCTCGGCAGCGTCGGCCGCGCGAGCGTGTTCGCCTTGCTCGACGCGCTGGCGGCGAGCGACGGGGCCGGGCTGGTCGCGATCGTCGATGCGCTGCGCGAGCAGGGCGCTTCGGCCGAGGGCACGCTCGAAGAGATGGCGGTCGTGCTGCAGGAGTTGGCGGTCGCTCAGCAGCTTGCGGACACGATCGACGATGGCGACCCCGAGGCCGCGGCGCTTGCGGAAAGAGTCGAGCTGCTGCCCGCCGACGAGCTGCAGCTGCTCTACAGCCTGGCGCTTCACGGCCGCGCCGAGCTCGCGCTGGCGCCCGACGAGTACGGTGGCCTGACGATGCTGCTGCTGCGCATGCTCGCGTTCCGGCCCACGTCGGCTGCACCGGCGAAGCCGAAGGCCGCGCCGCTGGTGCGCAGCACGAAGTCGGCGAGCACCGCGGTCGCGGCGAAAGCGGCCGAGCCGGCGCCGCCGCAACACGCGGCACGCCCGGTCGTCGTCGAGAAGAAGGCCGCCGAGCCGGCAGCGCCCGCCGATGCCGGCGAGCCCGGCGTGCCGCCGTGGATGGAAGACATTCCGTACGAGGACGAGCCGGCGCCGCGGCTCGCCGCACCGCAGCCTGCCGTGCCGGCCGCGACCGCGGCTGCATCACCCGCAAGCTTCGAGCCCACGCCCGCCGGCGACCGCTGGGCCGCGCTGGTGCGCGAGCTGGTCGCCGCCGAGACGATCACGGCCTTGCCGCGCGCGCTGGCGCTGCAGGCGCAATGCCTGTCGCTCGACGACGACGAGCACCGCGTCGTGCTGCGCACCGACAGCGACAGCCTGCGCCAGAGCGCGCACCTGCAGAAGCTCCAGGCGGCGCTCGCCGCAAAACTCGGCCACCCGGTCGAGATCGAGATGCGCGCCGGCCCGGTGAGCGACAGCGTCGCGCTGCGCGACGCCGCCGAACGCACGCGCCGGCAAAGCGAAGCGCAACAGGCGATCGACAACGACCCGCTGGTGATCCAGCTCACCGCCCGCTATCCCGGCGCACGCATCGTGCCGGGTTCGGTGCGGCCCCTTTGATTTCGCAGGAGCCTTGCCATGATGAAGAACCAACTCGCCGGCCTGATGAAGCAGGCGCAGGCGATGCAGGACAACCTCAAGCGCGCGCAGGACGAACTCGCCCTGCTCGAAGTGAGCGGCGAGGCCGGCGCCGGGCTTGTCAAGGTCACGATGACCGCCAAGCACGACGTCAAGCGCGTCTCCATCGACCCGAGCCTGCTCGCCGACGACAAGGACATGCTCGAGGACCTGGTCGCCGCGGCCTTCAACGACGCGGTGCGCAAGGCTGCGGCGCTCAGCGAGGAAAAGATGGGCAAGCTGACCGCCGGCATGCCGCTGCCTCCGGGGATGAAGTTCCCGTTCTGATCGAGCCGGCGTGGCCTCGTCGCCCGACGCGCTGACCCTGCTGATCGACGCGCTGCGCCGCCTGCCCGGCGTCGGCGTGAAGTCGGCGCAGCGCATGGCCTTCCACCTGCTGCAGCACGACCGCGACGGCGCGCTCGGCCTCGCGCAGGCCCTCGGCGATGCGGTGCGCAGCGTGCGGCACTGCGCGCGCTGCCACACCTTCACCGAGGCCGAGGTCTGCGCGACCTGCCTGGACCCGGCCCGCGAGCGGCGCCAGCTCTGCGTCGTCGAGACGCCGGCCGACCAGGCGGCGATCGAGCGCAGCGGCAGCTACCGCGGCCTGTACTTCGTGCTGATGGGGCGCCTGAGTCCGCTCGACGGCATCGGCGTGGGCGACATCGGGCTGCCGCAGCTCATCGCGCGGGTGGATCGCGTCGACGAGGCGAGCGAGCGGCGCGAGGTCGAGGAGATCATCGCCGCGACGAGCTTCACCGCCGAAGGCGAAGCGACCGCGTACGCGATCGCGAAGGCCTTCGAAGGCTCCGGCGTCAAGGTCACGCGGCTCGCGCGCGGCGTGCCGGTCGGCAGCGAGCTCGAGTACGTGGATCTCGGCACGATCGCGCATGCGCTGAGCGATCGCCGGTGACCGCAGGCGCGGATCGTCTCGTTCAACCCGAAAGGTCGCTTCGATGTTCTTTCTGCTGCTCTGTGTCTTCATCGCCGCGGTGATGCCGGTGGTCTGCGCCGGCATCGCCAAGGGCGGGGCGATGGGCAAGCCGCGCCGCGAAGGCGGCTTCGACAACGCCGCGCCGCGCGACTGGCTCGCGAAGCAGACGGGCTACCGCGCCCGCGCCAACGCCGCGCAGCAGAACTGCTTCGAGGCGCTGCCCTTCTTCGTCGGCGCCATCGCGATCGCGCTGGCGCTGAACGTGCCCCACGAGACGCTCGCACTGCTGGCGGCGTTGTGGGTGGCGCTGCGCACGGCCTATGTCGCGGCCTACCTGGCGAACGTCGCGAACCTTCGATCGGTGATCTGGATCTGCGCGCTGATCGTCAACGCGGTGATCCTGTTCCTGCCGTTGCGCTGAGGCGGCCGCCTCAGCGGGTCCTGCTCGCCTTCGGCTTGGCGACCGCGGCCGACCTGCCGTTGCGGCTGGCTGCGGACTTGGCCGCGGTCCGTGCCTTCTTCGATGCGGCCTTGGCCGGCAGGTAGACCACCACCGCCTGCCCGGCGGCGAACTTGGCGCCCGCCGACACCTTGTTCCAGCTCGCGACGCTCGCCGCGCTGAGCTTGTAGCGGGCCGCGATCGAGGCGACGCTGTCACCCTTGCGCGCCTTGACGGAGGCACGGCGGGTCTTCGGACCGTCGGCGACGAGGTGCATCGTCGCGCCGTCGGCGACGCGCTCGGAGACGTCGCCGTGCCGCTCGGCATGGCGCGGCACCAGCAGGGTCGAGCCGGCGCGGATCAGCATGCGCGGCGGGATGCGGTTGACCTCGCGCAGCGTCGCCTCGCTCATGCCGGCCTGCTTGGCGGCTTCGGCGGGACGCATCGTCTTCGGCACCGTCCAAGCGGTCCAGCTCGCGAGCGTGCCGCGGTGCTTGGGCAGCGCCTGCATGAAGGCGGTCGCGTTGTCGTAGGGCAGCAGCACCTGCGGCGTGCCGGCCGCAAGGATCACCGGCTTGTTCAACGAAGGGTTCAGCGCGTGGAACTCGGCCATCGGCAGGCCGGCGAGGCGGGCGACCAGCGCCGAGTCGATGTCGCGCTGGATCGGCACGCTCAGGAAGTACGGGTGGTTCTCGAGCGGCGCGAGCTCGAGCCCGAAGTCCTGCGGCCGCGCGACGAGGTTCTTCACCGCCTGCAGCTTCGGCACGTAGTTGCGCGTCTCGGCCGGCATCGAGAGGCTCAGATAGTCGCCCGCGCGACCGGCCTTCTGGTTCTTCGCGATCGCGCGCCCGACGCTGCCTTCGCCCCAGTTGTAGGCAGCCAGCGCGAGCTGCCAGTCGCCGAACATGCCGTGCAGCTTCTGCAGGTAGTCGAGCGCGGCGCGGGTCGAGGCGAGCACGTCGCGGCGGTCGTCGCGAAAGATGTTCTGCGTCAGCTCGTAGTGCTTGCCCGTCGAGGGGATGAACTGCCACATGCCCGAGGCCTTCGCGCTCGACATCGCCTGCGGATTGAACGCGCTCTCGATGAAGGGCAGCAGCGCGAGTTCGGTCGGCATGCCGCGGCGTTCGATCTCCTCGACGATGTGGAACAGGTAGCGGCTCGAACGCTCGGTCATGCGCGCGACGTAGTCGGGGCGGCTCGCGTACCACCGCTCCTGCGCACGCACGAGGTCGGTGTCGAGGTCGCCCATCGCGAAGCCGCGGCGGATGCGCTCCCACAGGTCGCGATCGGCAGGCTTGACGTCCAGGTCGACCGGCTCCTCCGGTCGCACCGGGTCGGTCGGCGTGCCGGCCGCGGCCGCCGGATCCGCCGGCTCGGGCGGCGGCGGCGCGGGCGCGGGCTTGGGCGCTTCGACCGGAGGAGGCGTGCTCGCCGTCGGCGCCGGCAGGTTCGCGGTGGCGACGGTGGCTTCGGGTGGCGCGGCGGTCGGCGCGACCGCGCAGGCCGACAGCAGCGCCGCCAGCAGCAGCGCCGCGGCCGTCGCGCGCTTCAGCGGAACTCGTTCTTCCATTGGCGCAAGGCTCCGAAGACATCCGGCGCGGCTTCGCTCGCGGCGCCGTGGGCGCATGCGGCGCGACGGACCTCGGGCACGCCGGTGCGCAGGAAGGGGTTGATGCGGCGCTCCTGCGCGAGCGTGCTGGGCAGCGTCGGCCGGCCGACGCGGCGCAGGTCCTCGCACAGGCCGACGTAGGCGGCGACGTCGGCGTTGCCCGGCTCGACAGCTTGCGCGAAACGCAGGTTCGACAGCGTGTACTCGTGCGCGCAGCACACGCGGGTGTCGCCGGGCAAGTCCATCAGGCGCGACAACGACGCGTGCATCTGCGCGGCGGTGCCTTCAAACAGGCGGCCGCAGCCGGCGCTGAACAGCGTGTCGCCGCAGAACAGGAGCGGCGCATGGCCGCTGCCGGGCTCCGGCCGCGCGAAGTACGCGATGTGGCCCGCGGTGTGGCCGGGCACGTCGATCACTTCGAAGCTCAGGCCGAGCAGCCGCACGCGGTCGCCGTGCGCCAGTGGCGTGTAGGGCTCGGGGATGCGCTCGCGCGCCGGGCCGACCACCGCGCCGTGCAGGCGCGGCCGCAGCGCATCGATGCCACCGGTGTGATCGGCGTGATGGTGCGTCACTACAATCGCCGCGAGCCGCAGGGAGCGCTCTTCGAGCGCATGCTCCACCGCAGCGGCTTCCCCCGGATCGACGACCAAGGCCTCGCGGCCGTCGTGCAGCATCCAGATGTAGTTGTCGCTGAAGGCGGGAAGGGCGATCAGTTCCATGGCGCAAACGTCGTCGAGTATAGGTAGCGGCCCCGGCCTGACCGAGTGGCTGACGAGCCCGCCGGGTCGTTACCTGCTCGAGTGGGAACAGGCCCGCATCGATGCGCACGTCGCCGACGTCTTCGGCTTCCACGCGCTGCAGCTCGGCCTGCCGCAACTCGATGCGCTGCGGGCCAACCGCATGCCGCATCGCTGGCTCGCCTGCGCGCCCGGCTCGCTCGAAGGACTGGCGCCCACGGGGCTCGAAGGCGGCGCCGACGAAGGCCCGGCAAGCCAGCCGCCCGGCGAGGTCTCGAGCCAGTTCGGCCCGCTCGCGAGCCCCGGCTCGGTGGGCCCGCTGCAGTGCGACTTCGATGCGCTGCCGTTTCCGAATCACAGCCTCGACCTCGTGGTGCTGCCGCACACGCTCGAGCTCGCGGTCGATGCGCACCACACGTTGCGCGAGGTCGATCGCGTGCTGGTGCCCGAGGGCCGCGTCGTGATCCTCGGCTTCAACCCGCACAGCCTCTGGGGCCTGCGCCAATGGGGCGGGCGCTGGGGCCGGCGCTTCGGTGGCTCGAAGGCGCCGTTCCTGCCGCCGGCCGGCGAGCTGATCGCGTTGCGGCGGCTGCGCGACTGGCTGCGGCTGCTGTCCTTCGAGGTCGAGCGCGGCGGCTTCGGCTGCTACCGGCCGCCGCTCGCATCGAAGCCCTGGCTCGATCGCTTTGGCTGGATGGAAAAGGCCGGCGACCGCTGGTGGCCGATGTTCGGCGCCGTCTACGCGGTCAGCGCGGTCAAGCGGGTGCGCGGCATGCGCGTGATCGCCGCGGCCGCCTCGAAGCGCACGCGCAAGGCGCGCAGCCCGGCACCGGCGGTGGCGAGCCACACGCATCGGGCCGGCGGCGATGCGAGCGCCCGGTGGATCGAGCGCTGGCGCCGCCTCGCCGAGGAGCAGGCTTGAACGCGCCGGCCGGCACCGACGCAGCGACCCGCCCGCGCATCGCCCGCCCCGTCGTCACGATCTACACCGACGGCGCCTGCAAGGGCAACCCCGGGCCGGGCGGCTGGGGCGCCTGGCTTTCGAGCGCCGGCCACGAGAAGGAACTTTTCGGCGGCGAAGCCTCCACCACCAACAACCGGATGGAGCTCACCGCGGTGATCGAGGCACTGGCCTCGCTGAAGCGCAGTTGCGACATCACGCTCCACACCGACAGCGAATACGTGCGCAAGGGCATCACCGAATGGATCCACGGCTGGAAGCAGCGCGGCTGGAAGACGGCCGACAAGAAGCCGGTGAAGAATGCCGAGCTCTGGCAGCGGCTCGAAGCGCTGGCCGCGTTGCACCGCGTCGATTGGCGCTGGGTCAAGGGCCATGCCGGTGATCCGGGCAACGAGCGCGCCGACGCGCTGGCCAACCGCGGCTGCGCCGGGCGCTGAAGGGGGCATGCGATCGCGTTGCCGCGCGAGCCCGATGAACCCACGATGACGAACTCGAAGCGCTTGACCTGGAGCCTCGCGGCGATCGGCCTGATCGTTGTCTCGCTGCTTGGCTGGTGGTGGCAGCACCGCGAGCCGGCGGGCAAGACCGACGTCACCGCCGGGAACGCCCGCGCCTCGACCGCCGCGGCGCCGGGCGGCCCGGTGCCGGTCGAGGTGGCGCGTGCCGAAGCGCGCGACCTGAGCGACGACGCGATCGCCGTCGGCAGCCTGCGTGCGCGCCAGGGCGTGACGGTGCGGCCCGAGGTCGGCGGGCGCATCGTCAAGCTCGGTTTCGCCGACGGCCAGACGGTCCGGCGCGGCCAGCTGCTGGTGCAGATGGACGATGCGCTCGTGCAGGCGCAGCTTGCGCAGGCGCAGGCGCAGCGCGACATCGCGCGCACCACGCTCGAGCGCAACCAGGAACTCGTCGCCCAGAACTTCGTGACGCAGAGCGTCGTCGATCAGGCGCAGGCGAACCTGAAGGTGGCCGAGGCCCAGGTCGCGCTGGCACGCGCGACCGCCGAGCGGCTGCGCATCGTCGCGCCCTTCGACGGCCAGGCCGGCATCCGTGCGGTCAACGTCGGCGACGTCGTCAAGGACGGCGCCGACATCGTGAGCCTCACCGACGCCTCCAGCGTCTACGTCGACTTCAGCCTCCCCGAGCGCTACGCGCCACGCCTGAAGCTGCGCCAGCCGGTCGAGGTGAGCTTCGACGCGCTGCCGCGCCAGCACTTCACCGCGCTGGTCGAAGCGCTCGAGCCGCAGGTCAGTGCCGACGGCCGCGCGATCCTCGCGCGAGGGCGCATCGCGAACGAAGCCGGCCTGCTGCGCCCGGGCATGTTCGCGCGCGTGCGCGTCGTGCTGAGCGAACGGCCCGGGGCGATCCTGGTGCCCGAGGAAGCGATCGTGCCGTTCGCCGGCAAGGAGCTGCTGGTGAAGGTGATCGACGGCCCGAACGGGCCGCGCTCGCAGCGCGTCGAGGTCAAGACGGGGTTGCGGCGCGACGGGCGCGTGGAACTCGTCGGCGCGCCGATCGCGGCCGGCGACCGCGTCGTCACCGCGGGCCACGGCCGGCTGGTGCGCGCCGATGGGCTGCCGCTGCAGTTGGTCGAGCTGGCGCGCGCCGCGCCGGCCGCGCCCGGCTCCGCGCCGGCCAGCGCGCCGCGCGGCGCGGCCGCGCAGAAGGCCGCGCACGCCGAGCCTGCGCCGATCGCCGGCTGAGCACCGTGCAGCTCGCCGAAACCTCGATCCGCCGCCCCGTCTTCGCGACGGTGCTGTCGCTGCTGCTGGTGCTGGTCGGCCTTGTCTCGTACACGCGGCTGCAGTTGCGCGAGTACCCGCAGATCGACGAGCCGGTCGTCACCGTCAACACGACGCTGGTCGGCGCCTCGTCCGAGGTGATCGAGTCGCAGGTCACCAAGCCGCTCGAAGACTCGATCGCCGGCATCGACGGCGTCGATCTGCTGACCTCGATCTCGCGTGCCGAACAGAGCCAGATCACGGTGCGCTTCCGCCTGTCGAAGGACCCCGACACCGCCGCGGCCGAAGTGCGCGACCGTGCCGCGCGTGCGCGCGGCCGGCTGCCCGAAACGGTGGACGAGCCGATCATCACCAAGGTCGAGGCCGATGCCTCCCCGACGATCTGGCTCACCTTCAGCAGCGATTCGATGTCGCCGCTGGCGATGACCGAGCTGATCACCCGCATCGTCAAGCCGCGCCTCCAGACGGTGCCCGGCGTCGCCGACGTGCAGATCCGCGGCGACCGCATCTATTCGATGCGCGTGTGGCTCGACGCCGACCGGCTCGCCGCGCACCGCCTGACCGTGCAGGACGTCGAGGACGCGATCCGCAAGCAGAACCTCGAGGTGCCGGCCGGCCGCATCGAGAGCCAGCAGCGCGAGTTCACCGTCACCGCGCGCACCGACCTCGCCCGCCCCGAGGAATTCGGCCAGATCGCGCTGAAGCAGGCGAGCGCGGGCCACACCGTCCGGCTTCGCGACGTGGCGCGCATCGAGGAAGCGCCCGCCGACGAGCGCAGCAGCGTGCGCTTCAACGGCCGGCCGGCCATGTCCACCGGCGTCGTGCGCAACGCGACCGCGAACCCGCTCGAGCTGGCCGCCGGCGTGCGCGCGCTGCTGCCGCAGCTGCAGCAGGAGCTGCCGCCCGGCGTGCAGGTGCAGGTGGCGAACGACAACACGCTGTTCATCGACCGCTCGATCCAGTCGGTCTACCGCACGATCGCCGAGGCGGTGGTGCTGGTCGCGCTGGTGGTGTTCGTCTTCCTGCGCACGTTCCGCGCGTCGATCATCCCGCTGGTCACGATCCCCGTCAGCCTGATCGGCAGCTTCGCGCTCATCGCGCTGGCCGGCTTCAGCGTCAACACGCTGACGCTGCTCGCGCTGGTGCTGGCGATCGGTCTCGTGGTCGACGACGCGATCGTCGTGCTGGAGAACATCTACCGCCACATCGAGGAGGGCATGGAGCCCTTCCAGGCGGCGATCAAGGGCGTGCGCGAGATCGGCTTCGCGGTGGTCGCGATGACGTTGACGCTGGCCGCGGTGTTCGCGCCGATCGCCTTCACGCCCGGGCGCACCGGGCGGCTGTTCGCCGAGTTCGCGCTCACGCTGGCCGGCGCGGTGGTGGTCTCCGGCTTCGTCGCGCTGACGCTCAGCCCGATGATGTGCAGCCAGCTGCTGCGCCACAAGCCCGCACCGAGCCGCTTCGACCGCGTGATGGAAAGCGGCCTCGACGCGATCACCCGCGGCTACGGCCGCGCGCTCGCGTGGTCGCTCGCGCACCGCTGGGTCGTGGTGCTGGCGATGGCCGCGTCCGCCGGCGCCGCCGCCTGGCTGTTCCTGGCGATGAAGAGCGAGCTGTCGCCGATCGAGGACCGCGGCGTGATCTTCACCAGCGTCAGCGCACCCGACGGCGCGACGCTCGCCTACACCTCGCGCTACCTCGCCGAGATCGAAAACATCGTCACCGCCGATCCGGACATCGACCGCACCTTCGTCATCGCCGGCACCCCCACCGTGGCGCAGGGCATCGCGGTGATGCGCACGCGCGACTGGTCCGAGCGCGAGCGCAGCACGCCCTCGATCACCGCCGAGTGGATCCCGCGCTTCGGCGCGCTGCCGGGCATCAACGCCTTCCCGGTGACGCCGCCCTCGCTCGGCGGCGGCTTCCGCGAGCGGCCGATCAACTTCGTGCTGCTCACCTCCGAGAGCTACGAGGACCTGTTCCGCGTCACCCAGCAGATGCTCGGCGAGATGGCCAAGAACCCGGGCTTCGTGCAGCCCGACGTCGACCTGCGGCTGAACAAGCCGGAGATCTTCATCACCGTGGACCGCGAGCGCGCGGCCGATGCCGGCGTGTCGGTCGATGCGGTCGCGCGCACGATCGAGACCATGCTCGGCGGTCGCAACGTCACCCGCTACAAGCGCGACGCCGAGCAGTACGACGTGATCGTGCAGACGGTGCCGAGCGGCCGCTCGACGCCCGACGACATCGAGAGGCTCTACGTGCGCGGCAAGCCGGACGCGGCCGGCAACGCCGCGATGATCCCGCTGTCGGCGCTGGTGAAGATCGAGCCCAGCGTCGCGCCGCGCGAGCTGAACCACCTGAACCAGCGCCGCTCGGTGTCGATCACCGCGAACCTCGCGCCGAACTACACGCTCGGCGAGGCGCTGGCCTTCATGGACGAGGCCGCCGAGCGGGTGCTGCCGGCCGGCTACAGCACCGAGCTCAACGGCATCTCGCGCGAGTTCCGCGCCTCAAGCGGCGCGCTCGGCGCGGTGTTCGTGCTGGCGCTGCTGTTCATCTTCCTGGTGCTGGCCGCGCAGTTCGAAAGCTTCATCGATCCCTTCGTGATCCTGCTGGCGGTGCCGCTGTCGATGGTCGGCGCGCTGCTCGCTCTGCGGCTTGCGGGCGGCACGCTGAACGTGTATTCGCAGATCGGCCTGATTACGCTGGTGGGGCTGATCACCAAGCACGGCATCCTGATCGTCGAGTTCTCTAACCAGCTGCGCAACGCCGGGCGCAGCACGATCGACGCGGTGATCGAAGCGGCCACGCTGCGCCTGCGACCGATCCTGATGACCACCGGTGCGATGGTGCTCGGCGCGGTGCCGCTCGCAATCGCCTCCGGCGCCGGCGCTGAAAGCCGGCAGCAGATCGGCTGGGTCATCGTCGGCGGCATGACGGTCGGCACGCTGCTGACGATCTTCGTCGTGCCGACGGTCTACACGCTGTTCGCGCGCAAGAGCGCGCCGGGTCCGAACGAGACGCCGGCCCGTACCGACCTGGCCGGCGCCGGCAAACCGCTCTGACCGTCGAGCTTGCGATCCTGCGGGGATCCTCGTAGAGTCGTGTCGTGCTCGAACACGACGTCATCCAGTCGCTCGCCGCGCTGGCCCATCCGGTCCGCCTGAAGGTGTTCCGCGCGCTCGTGGTGTCCGGTCCGCGGGGGCTGACGCCCGGCGTCATGCAGGAGGGGCTGGGCATCCCCGCGACGACGTTGTCGTTCCACTTGAAGGAGCTGGCCGTCGCCGGCCTCGCGAGCGTGGAGCGGTCGAGCCGCACGCTCGTCTACCGAGCCGCCTACGAGCGCATGAACGCGCTGCTCGGCTACCTCACCGAGAACTGCTGCCAGGGCGCGTCGTGCGACGCGAGCCGGGCCGCGTCTTGCAAACCCCAAGCCTCGCAAGGAGCGTCATGAAGCGATTCCACGTCCACGCGCACGTCGAAGACCTGCCCGCCAGCATCCGCTTCTATTCGAAGCTCTTCGCCGCCGAGCCGACGCGCGTCGAGCGCGACTATGCCAAGTGGATGCTCGACGACCCCCGCGTCAACTTCGCGATCTCCACCCGCGGCGGCAAGCCCGGCGTCGATCACCTCGGCATCCAGACCGACACCGAAGGCGAACTTGCCGAGCTGAAGGACCGCGCCCGCGCCGCCGACATGGCGCTGCTCGACGAAGGCGAGGCGAGCTGTTGCTACGCCCGCAGCGACAAGTACTGGCTGACCGACCCGCAGGGCATCGCCTGGGAGCAGTTCCGCACGCTCGGCGACATCCCCGTGTACGGCGAGAAGCCGGCGGTCGAAACGACGGCCTCGGCCTGCTGCGCGCAGCCGGCGCCGCAAGGCAAGCCGGTCGGCATCGTGGTGAAGCCGTCCTCGTCCTGCTGCTGAGGGGCGATCCATGAGCGAAGCCACGAGCCGCAACGTGCTGTTCATCTGCACCGGCAACACCGCGCGGTCGATCCTTGCCGAGGGCCTGACGAACCACCTGGCTCGCGGCCGCTTCAAGGCCTATTCCGCCGGCAGCCAGCCGAAGGGGGTGGTCAACCCGTTCGCCCTGCAGACGCTCGCCACCTGGCACATGCCCATCGACGGCTTTCGCAGCAAGAGTTGGGACGAGTTCGCCGCACCGGGCGCGCCGGTGATGGACTTCGTGTTCACGGTCTGCGACAACGCGGCCGGCGAGGTCTGCCCCTTCTGGCCGGGCCAGCCCATGACGGCGCACTGGGGCGTCGCGGATCCGGCGGCTGTCGAGGGCAGCGACGAAGTGAAGGCGCAGGCGTTCCTCGATGCGGCCCTGACGCTCAAGCGCCGCATCGAACTGATGCTGGCCCTGCCGCTGGCCTCGCTCGACAAGCACCGCATCGAGCGCGAGCTCAGAGAAATCGGCAAGCGCTGACACGGCGGGGGTGGGCGAGATGCTCCGCAGGCTGTTGGCCGAAGGCCTCGGCACGCTCCTGCTGCTGGCGGTGGTGATCGGCTCGGGCGTGATGGCCGAACGCCTGGCCGGCGGCAACGTCGCGATCGCCTTGCTGGCCAACACGCTCGCCACGGTCGGCGGCTTGGTGGTGCTGATCGAAGTGTTCGCGCCGGTGAGCGGGGCGCACTTCAACCCGGTGGTGTCCCTGGTGATGGCCGCGCGCGGCACGCTGCCCGCGCGCTGCCTCGGCCCCTACGTCGCCGCGCAGCTGATCGGCGCGGCGCTCGGCGCCTGGCTGGTCCATGCGATGTTCGACATGAGCCTGTTCCAGTGGTCCGGCAAGCCGCGTGGCGGCGCCGGGCAGTGGCTCGCGGAGGTCGTCGCGACCTTCGGGCTGCTGCTGGTGATCCTCCGTGTGCCGCCGGCCAAGGCGCCGGCGATGGTCGCGGCCTGGATCGGCGCGGCCTACTGGTTCACCGCCTCGACGTCGTTCGCGAACCCGGCCGCGGCCTTCGGCCGCATGTTCAGCGACAGCTTCGCCGGCATCGCGCCGGCCAGCGTGCCGGGCTTCGTCGCCGCACAGTGCGTCGGCGCGGCGCTCGCGATGCTCGTCGACCGGGCCTTCGGGCTCGCGCCGCGCGCGAGCGTCGCCGAGCCGGCGGCGGCTGCCGTCAATCGAGCGGCTCGACCTTCGCCTTCGTGATCGCGCCGTCCGAGCGGCCTTTCAGGTAGGCATACAGCGCATCGATGTGCTGCGCGACCGCAGGGTTCTGGCCGAAGCTCGGCATGCCCTTGTCGAGCCGGCCGTTGTTGATCACGGCGGCGAAGTCGGCCTTGCTCAACGTTTTCAGGCTGGCGATCAGCGAAGGCCCGACCATGCCTTCCTGGTTGGCGCCGTGGCAGCGGTCGCAGGCGCCGTTGCGCCAGGCACGGAAGCCTTCCATCGTGAAGGCGTCGACACGGGTGCCGCCGACGACCTTGTAGGGCTTGCCGTCGGGATTGTTCGGTTGCGGCAGCTTCTTCTCGCCCGCGCCGCTCGGATCGGCGGCCTTCTTCACGTCGCGGATGCAGACGCTGCGCGCCGGCTCCTGCTGGCTCTCGCAGTACTTCATGTCTTCGGCGGCGTCGGCGCGGGCGGCGAGCGGCGTCGCCGCGAGCAGGGCGCTCGCGAGTGCAGCCGCAGGTGCGGACCATCGGTACAGCAGCATCGGTCTCTCCTGATCTCTTCGGGGCAGCGCGGGGGTATCGGCCGGGCCGACCACGCCGCACGGGCAAGAGGGATGCGCAGGCGCGCCGCAAGTGCCGTGGCCCGGGCGGCGCTTCAGCGCCGTGTCAGGCGAGCGGGTTCAGTCGCCCGGCGTGCACTCGGCGCAGATCTCCTGCTTGTCGAGAGCGCGCTTCGCATCGCGCAAGGCGGTGCGCAGGCCCTCTTCGATCACCGGGTGGTAGAAGGGCTGGGACAAGGCACCGTCGACCGTGATGCCTTGTCCGATGCTCCAGGCGAGCAGATGCCCGAGGTGCTCGGCCGCGGGCCCGATCATCTCGGCGCCGAGCACCCGCCGCGTCGCGAGGCAGGCGTAGACGTGCAGTGCGCCCTGGTTGCGCAGCATCACGCGGCTGCGGCCTTGGTTCTCGAAGCTCACGCGGCCGAGCACGAAGCGCGTGCGCGCTGCAAGCAGCGCCCGGTGGCTCTGCCCGGCGATCATCAATTGCGGCTCGCTGAACACCACCGCGAGCGGCGTGCGCCGCGGATGCGGCAGCACCTGCGGGAAGCGCCCGGCGTTGTCGCCGGCGATGTGGCCTTCGTCGGCGGCCTCGTGCAGAAGCGGCCGTTCGTTCGCGACGTCGCCAGCGATGAACAGATGCGTCTCGCCGATGCGGCCGGTGGCCGGATCGTGCTCGGGCACGCCACGCTTGCCGAACGCGATGCCGAGCGGCGCGGCGAGCGCTTCGAGCCCGAACCCGTCGATGTTCGGCCGGCGGCCGGTCGCGCAAAGCAGCCGGTCGAAGCGTTCGGTGCGCGTCGCCGCCGGCGTGCGCCAGGTGAGTTCGACGCCGCCGTCGTCGCTGCGGCCGAGCGACAGCATCTCGGCCTCGCCTTCGATCGGCAGCGCGGCAGCGAAGATCTGCGCGCTCGAGGCGGCGAGTGCCGGATCGGTGAGCGGGCCGACCTGCGCTGCGCGCGCGAACAGCCGCACCCGCACCCCGAGGCGATGCAGCGCAAGCGCGAGCTCGAGCCCGATCACGCCGGCGCCGGCCACCGCGACGGAGCGCGGCAGCTCGGCCCAGTCGAACACGTCGTCGTTGACGATCAGCCGGTCGCCCAGCGCCTCGCGCCAGCCGGGCGGGATGTCGGGCCGCGAGCCGGTCGCGATCACGATGCGGTCGGCCCGGACGCGGCGCGTTCCGGCGTCGCTCTCGATGTCCAGCGTGTGCGCATCGACGAAGCGTGCCCGGCCGCGCCAGAGGTGCTCGGGCTCGAGCGCGTGCATGTCTTCGAGCACGAAGCCGACGAAACGGTCGCGTTCGCTGCGCACGCGCTGCATGACGCGCGCGCCGTCGATGCTCACGCCGGCCACGTCGATGCCGAAGGGCGCCGCGTGCCGCGCGGCATGCGCGGCCTCGGCGGCGGCGATCAGCAGCTTGCTGGGCATGCAGCCGACGCGCGCGCAGGTGGTGCCCCAGGGGCCCGGGTCGATCAGCCGCGCCTTCGGCGTGTGCAGGCGCGCCGCGCGCAGCGCGCTCAGGCCGGCCGAACCGGCGCCGAGGATGGCGACATCGAGTCGTTCGGTGGTCATCGCATCGGCTCCTGCTGAGGTGCGCGTCGGCCGGCGCCGCCGCGGTGCGCCTTCCACCGCCGCCGTCAGTGCGGCTTGCCGGGCGGCTTGGTCACGCCGGCCGCCAGATCCTTGCCACCGATGCCGGCGAACAGCTTGGCCGCGCGGACCTTCAACTCCAGCAGCTCGCTCGGGCTCACCGAGTACTTGCCGGTGAACACGTCGATCTCGACGCGGAACTCGACGTCCTTGCCGGCGTTGGAGAGCGTGCCGCTGGTGAAGTCGTAGTCGGGCAGGTCGCAGGGCCGGCCGCGCTTGGCGAGGTCGTAGTTCTCGTACTGCAGGTTGCGGACCTCGCCGCTCGCCAGGTCGAGCAGGCCGGTCGCACGGATGACTTCGTCTTCGAGTTCGTCGAAGACCTTGATCGGCACTTGAAGATCCACGGGCCTTCTCCGTCGTGATCGAGCAGCTGAGCGGGGCGCGGATTCTGCACCGGCCGACGAGCGGGCCGCGGCTCAGACCAGCGCGTCGAACGGGATCACGTCGACATGCCCGCCGCGCTCGACCGAGCCCTGCGCGTGATGCAGCACGACCAGCCCGTTGGCGACGCTCATGCTGCGCAGGATGCCGGAGCCCTGGGCACCGGTGAGTGCCACGTCCCAGTCGCCGTCGCTCGCGCGGGTGACCACGCCGCGCTGGTACTCGGTGCGGCCGGGCTTCTTGCGGACGGCCTCGGTCGCGCGCGCGCGCAGCAGCGGCAGCGGCAGCGGCGTGGCGCCGGCCATCGCGAGCAGCGCGTCACGCACGAAGGCATAGAAGGTGACCATCACCGCGACCGGGTTGCCGGGCAGGCCGAACAGCACCGCCGAGTTCGCGCCGGAGGCGCCAGCCTCGACGCGGCCGAAGGCCATCGGCCGGCCCGGGCGCATCGCGATGCGCCAGAAGGCCACGTCGCCGAGCCTGGCCATCACCTGCTTGGTGTGGTCGGCCTCGCCGACGCTGACGCCCCCGGAGGTGAGGACCGCATCGGCGCATTCGCAGGCGCTGCGGAACGCCGCCTCGAGCGCGGCGGGGTCGTCGCGCACCACGCCCATGTCGATCGGCTCGACGCCCAGGCGCGTGAGCATCGCGTGGATCGTGTAGCGGTTGCTGTCGTAGACGCAGCCGGGCTCGAGCGGCTCGCCGATCGAGCGCAGCTCGTCGCCGGTGGAGAAGAACGCGACCCGCAGCCGGCGGCGTACCGCGAGCTCCGCCTGGCCGAGCGAGGCGACGAGGCCGATGTCCGCCGGCTTCAGCACGCGGCCCGCCGCGAGCGCGACTTCGCCGCGCGCGAGGTCTTCGCCGCGGCGACGGCGGTTGTCGCCGGTCGCGACGACGCCCGCCGGCACGGTGACGGCATCGCCTTGCGCCTGCGCGAACTCCTGCGGCAGCACCGTGTCGAGCCCCGCCGGCATCACCGCGCCGGTCATGATGCGCACGCAGCTGCCGGACGGCGGCGCGGCACTCGCCGCGCCGCCGGCGAACGCGGTGGCGCCGGCGAGGCGCAGCGTGGTCGGCGCGCCGGCGGCGAGATCGGATCCGCGCAGCGCGTAGCCGTCCATCGCCGAGTTGTCGTGCGCGGGCACGTCGATGGGCGAGACGACGTCGGCGGCGAGCACCCGCCCGAGCGCGCTGCGCAACGCGAGCTTCTCGACCGCCTCGACGCGCGGCACGAAACGGGCGATGAACTCGCGCGCCTGCTCGACCGACAGCGCGTTCGGGTCGTAGCCGGCGATGCACGAGGCGATCGCTTCGACGCTGGAGCCTGGCTTCGCGCTCATGCTCAGATGCGCATGAACATCTGCGCCTTGTCGAAGTAGCGCTCGCCGCGCGCGTCCACCAGCCGCACCGCACGCGGCAGCAGGCCGTAGCGCTCGAAGCCGGAACGTTCGTAGAGACGCACCACGCGATCGCTCGACGCGGTGACGCTCAGGACGATCAGCTCGAGCCCGCGCGCCAGGCGCGCCTCGTCGATGCACTTCGCGACCAATGCGCGGCCGACGCCGCGGTGCGAGTAGGTCGGCAGCACCATCAGGCCGATCAGCGTGCTGATGTGGCGCGTCTTCGGGCGCGTTTCGCGCTCGAGCCCGACCGAGCCGACCAGCCGCTCGCCGCTGACCTCCGGCACGAAGGCGCCCAGTAGGAAGCTGCCGCCGAGCGGGTCGTTCAGGCCGAGGCGGCCGAGGTAACTCTCGGGCGTGCGCAGCCGCTGGCTTTCGTGGTCGGAGGTGAAGGCCTCGGGGTGCAGGCGCAGCGCCTCGTCGCGCAGGTTCTTGTAGGCGCCGAGATCGGCGGGTTGAAGTCGGCGAACGGCGAACTCAGGCATCGCGCAACTCCAGTTGCTGCAGTTCGGCGAGGGTGTTCGCGTTCGCGAACGCCGTGGCATCGGCGAAGTCCACGGTGACCGTGCGGTGCTGCGCGGTCCAGCGGTCGATCTTGCGGCCGCCGTCGCGCATGAACACGACCAGGCTTTCGAGCAGCGCGGTGCTCAGCAGGCAGAACACCGGCTGCGTCGCCGGGCCGCCGGCCTCGTGCGTGCGGGCCATCGCGATCTCGGCGTCGTTCGCGCACGCCGCATGCGCGAGCCGCGCGACCAGGTCTTCGGGAAAGGCCGGCACGTCGCAGGGCACGGTCGCGAGCCAGGGCGTCTCGGCGCGTTCGAGCCCGACGAGGAAGCCCGCCAGCGGCCCGGCGAAAGCCTCGCCCGCATCGGGCCACACCGGCGCGCCGAAGCTTTCGTAGGCCGCGAGGTTGCGGTTCGCGTTCACCATCGTCGCGCCGACCTGCGGCGCCAGCCGCAGCAGCGCATGCAGGGCGAGCGGCAGGCCGCGGTAGGGCTGCAGGCCCTTGTCGACGCCGCCCATGCGGCTGCCGCGGCCACCGGCGAGGACGAGTCCGGTGATGTCGGATGCCGCAAGCATGCTCAGCCGCCGATGTAGCTCATCTCGAGCTTGGCGCGCGGCGCGTCGGGCACGGCGCCGCGCAGTTCGGAGTAGCGATCGGCGCGCTGCGACCACACCGCGCCGATCGCCGCAGCGATCTGGGCGTCGTCGATCGCCGGGTCGCGCAGCAGCGCGCGCAGGTCATGGCCCTGGTTCGCGAACAGGCACAGGTAGAGCTTGCCTTCGGTCGAGAGCCGCGCACGGTTGCAATCGCCGCAGAAGGCTTGGGTCACGCTCGAGATGACGCCGATCTCGCCGGCGCCGTCGGCGTAAGCCCAGCGCCCGGCCGTCTCGCCGGGCGCGGTGGGGTCGAGTGCGCGCAACGGGAACGCCGCGTCGATGCGTTCGAGCAGCCGCGCCGAGGGCAGCACCTCGTCCATGCGCCAGCCGTTCGTCGCGCCGACGTCCATGAACTCGATGAAGCGCAGCACCACGCGGTGCGCGAAGTGCTCGCGGAAGTGGCGCGCCATCGGCAGCACCTGCCCGTCGTTGACGCCGCGGCGCACGACCATGTTGACCTTGATCGGCGCGAGCCCCGCGGCCAGCGCCGCCTCGATGCCGCGCATCACCTCGGCCACCGGGAAATCGACGTCGTTCATGCGGCGGAACACCGCGTCGTCGAGCGCATCGAGGCTCACCGTGACGCGATCGAGCCCGGCGTCCTTCAGCAGCTGCGCCTTGCGCGCGAGCAGCGAGCCGTTGGTGGTGAGCGTCAGGTCGAGCTTGTCGCCCGTGGGCGTGCGCAGTTGCGCGAGCTGCGCGATCAGGATCTCGAGGTTCTTGCGCAGCAGCGGCTCGCCGCCGGTGATGCGCAGCTTCTTCACGCCGTGCAGCGCGAACAGGCCGGCGAGCCGGGTGATCTCCTCGAAGCTCAGCAGCTCGGCATGCGGCAGGAACGCGTGCTCCTTGTCGAACACTTCCTTGGGCATGCAGTAGCTGCAGCGGAAGTTGCAGCGGTCGGTGACCGAGATGCGCAGGTCGCGCAGCGGCCGGCCGCGGCGGTCGAGCACCTGGCCGTCGGGCCGCTCGGCGCGGGGCGGGATCGGCATGGGCCGTGCCGCGCGCCGGTGATCGACCAGCGCGACGACAGGAATGCTCCGTTCGGCCATGGCCGCGATTGTGACGCCGGGTGGCGAGAGCCGGGCTCCCGCAGGGCCGCCCGCAGGCCCGCCCGCAGGCCCGGGCGAGCCGTCGCTCAGTAGACGATGCTCGCGTCGGGGGCCGGGGGCGCCGACACCGGCGGCGCGGCAGCCGTCGCCGCCGTCGGCTTCGCGGGCGCCTCCGGCGTCAGGGCCGCCTGCGCGGGCGCCGCCTCGCGCGGCGCGGGCGTCGCGCCGACGACCGCCCGGCGCGCGCCGTTGAAGCGCTTGCTCCAGTAGGCGACGCGCATGTCCTCCACCCGCACCTGGCCGCCGGCGCGCGGCGCGTGGATGAACTTGCCGTCGCCCACGTAGATGCCGACGTGCGAGAACGCGCTTCGCAGCGTGTTGAAGAAGACCAGGTCGCCGGGCGCGAGCTGGTCGCGCTTGACCGGCTCGAGCGCCTTGGCCTTGGCCTGCTCGTTCGCGCGGCGCGGCAGCACGAGGCCAATGCTGGCCTCGAAGACGTGGCGGGTGAAGCCGCTGCAGTCGAAACCCTCGTCGGCGCTGTCGCCGCCGCGGCGGTAGCGCACACCCAGGAAGTTCATCGCCGACAGCACCAGCTCCGAAGTCCAGTCGGCCGCATGGGCCGCGCCGTCGCGCACCTGCTGCACCAGCGAGGGTTCGGTGGCGGCGCCGGCGATCAGGCCGCGCTCGCCGAGGAACTGGGCGATGCGGTCGCCAGCCGGCGCCGCGGTGGCCGTGGCCTTGCTGGCGTCCTGCTTGTTCGGGGGCGCCGCCTTGGCCGGCTCGGGCGCCGCGTGAGCCGCCGCGCCGGCCAGCGCCACCGCGAGCGTCACCGCCCACGCGCAGCGCTGCCTCGTCCTGGGGGTTGACAAAGCGGACTGGCGGCACATGGGCGCGGACCATATCGGCGGCGCCCCGGCCGGTCAAGCGGGCGCAGCGCCCCTTCACCGAAGCGCCGCGGTGCTCGCATCATTCGTCACGGCGCGGCGTCCTGCCGCAGCCGACGTGAACAGGACCGGCCATGAACTACGACGCCTTCTACCGCCGCTCGATCGACGAGCCGGAAGCCTTCTGGTCCGAACAGGCCCGGCGCATCGACTGGCACACGCCGCCGGTGCAGGTGCTCGACGACTCGAAGCCGCCCTTCACCCGCTGGTTCGTCGGCGGCACGACCAACCTGTGCCACAACGCGGTCGATCGCCACGCCGCGTCGAGGCCCGAGGCGAACGCGCTGATCTGGGTCTCGACGGAGGTCGATCGGGAGCGCGTCTACAGCTACGCCGAGCTGAGCCGCGAAGTGCAGGCGATGGCCGCCATCCTGCTCGGCCTCGGCGTCCGGCAGGGCGACCGCGTGCTGCTGTACCTGCCGATGATTCCCGAGGCGGTGTTCGCGATGCTCGCCTGTGCGCGCATCGGCGCGATCCACTGCGTGGTGTTCGGCGGCTTCGCGAGCGGCAGCCTCGCGAGCCGCATCGACGACGCCGAGCCCGCGGTGATCGTCAGCGCCGACGCCGGCAGCCGCGCCGGCAAGCTCACGCCCTACAAGAACCTCCTCGACGAGGCGATCCGGCTCGCGAAGCACAAGCCGCGGAAGGTGCTGCTGGTCGATCGCGGCCTGAGCCCGATGGCACGCACGCAATGGGTCGAAGGCCGCGACGTCGACTACGCCGCCGAACGCGCGCGCCACCTCGGCGCCGCCGTGCCCTGCGCCTGGGTCGAGTCCACGCATCCGAGCTACACGCTCTACACCAGCGGCACCACCGGCCGCCCCAAGGGCGTGCAGCGCGACACCGGCGGCTACGCGGTCGCGCTGGCCGCGAGCATGGAGCACGTCTTCCTCGGCAAGGCCGGCGAGACCTATTTCTCCACCAGCGACATCGGCTGGGTCGTCGGCCACAGCTACATCGTCTACGGGCCCTTGATCGCCGGCATGGCGACCATCCTCTACGAGGGCCTGCCGATCCGCCCGGACGCCGCCGTCTGGTGGAGCCTCGTCGAAAAGTACAAGGTCGTCTCGATGTTCAGCGCGCCGACCGCGGTGCGCGTGCTGAGAAAGCAGGATCCGGCGGCGCTCAAGCGCCACGACCTGTCGAGCCTGCGCGCGCTGTTCCTCGCCGGCGAGCCGCTCGACGAGCCGACCGCGCGGTGGATCGCCGACGCGATCGGCCGGCCGGTCGTGGACAACTACTGGCAGACCGAATCCGGCTGGCCGATCCTCACCATCGCCAACGGCGTCGAGCCGCAGCGCTCGAAGTTCGGCAGCCCCGGCGTGCCGATGCCCGGCTTCAAGGTGAAGCTGGTCGACGAATCCACCGGCGAGGAACTGCGCGGCGCGAACCGGAAGGGCGTCGTCGTCATCGAAGGGCCGCTGCCGCCCGGCTTCATGCAGACGGTGTGGCGCGACGACGCGCGCTTCGTCGACACCTACTGGAAGAGCATCCCCGGCAAGCTCGTCTACTCGACCTTCGACTGGGGCATCCGCGACGACGACGGCCACTACTTCATCCTCGGCCGCACCGACGACGTGATCAACGTCGCCGGCCACCGGCTCGGCACGCGCGAGATCGAGGAGAGCATCTCGAGCCATCCAAACATCGCCGAGGTCGCGGTGGTCGGCGTCGCCGACGCGATGAAGGGCCAGGTCGCGATGGCCTTCGCGATCGCGCGGGACGCCGCGGCGCTCGGCGACGCGGCCGCGCGAAGCAAGCTCGAGGGCGAGGTGATGAAGACCGTCGATGCGCAGCTCGGCGCGGTCGCGCGGCCGTCGCGCGTGCTGTTCGTCGCCGCGCTGCCGAAGACGCGCTCCGGCAAGCTGCTGCGCCGCGCGATCCAGGCGGTGGCCGAAGGGCGCGACCCGGGCGACCTGACGACGATCGAGGATCCGGCGGCGCTCGAGCAGCTCGCGGCCGCGGTGCGCCCGCCGCCGGCGTCCTGAACCCGGCGAAGCGGCTGCGCCCACTAGCCGGCCACGGGCTCGGGCAGCTTCGCGACGACCTTGATCTCGAAGCGGAATCCGGACAGCCAGGTCACGCCGATCGCGGTGGCCGTCGGGTGCGGCGCCTCGCCCCAGTAGTCGGCGGCGATGTGCCAGATCTTCTCGAAGCTCGACTCGGGATCGACGACGAAGACGGTCGCGTCGATCACATCGTCGAAGCTGCAGCCGGCCTCCGCGAGGATCGCGTTCAGGTTCTCGAACGCGAGCCGCACCTGCGCCTCGAGATCGGGCTCGGGCGAGCCGTCGGGACGGCTGCCGACCTGGCCCGAGACGAAGAGGAACCCGTTCGACCGGACCGCCGGCGAATAGCGGTGCTTCTCGTAGAGCGCATGGCGGGCAGGCGGGAACACGGCGTCGCGGCGGGGCATGGGCGATCTCCTTGAAGGGCTCGACGACCGAGCCATGCAGGCACTCTAGGAACGCGGCCCGCGCGGATCAACGCGCAAGACGCGCCCACACCGTTCGCGCCGGCCGAACAATCCGCCCCACCCGCTGGAGCCCCTGATGGACCGATTCGATGCGATGCAGGCCTTCGCGCGCGTGGTGGAGGCCGGCAGCTTCACCAAGGCGGCCGAGACGCTGCCGATGAGCAAGGCCACGCTCACGACGCTCGTGCAGCAGCTCGAGGCGCGGCTGCGCGTGAAGCTGCTGCACCGCACGACGCGCCGCGTCAAGGCGACCGACGAAGGCGCCGCCTACTACCGGCGCGTGATCCGGCTGCTGGCCGAGCTGGACGATGCCGAGGGCAGCCTGTCGAGCGCCTCGACCGCGCCGCGCGGCCTGCTGCGGGTGGACGTGCCGAGCCCGCTCGCGCGCCTGCTCATCGTGCCGGCCCTGCCGGCTTTCCACGCCCGCTACCCCGACATCCGCTTCCACATGGGCGTCAGCGACCGTGTGGTGGACCTCATCGGCGAGAACGTCGACTGCGTCGTGCGCGGCGGCGAACTCGCCGATCCCTCGCTGGTCGCGCGCCGTGTCGGCGAGCTGCAGCTCGGCATCTACGCGGCGCCCGGCTACCTCGAACGCGCCGGCACGCCGCGGCATCCGCGAGCTCGAGGAGGCGCAGCACCGCATCGTCGGCTTCCTGTGGGCGCGCACCGGCCGGTCGCTCGCGCAGACGATGCGCCGCGGCGCGGAGAGCCTCACCGTCGAGGGCCGCTACGTGCTGGCCGTCGACGACGGCAACGCCTATCTCGCCGCGGGCCTCGCGGGCCTGGGCGCGCTCTGGCTGCCGCGCTACATGGCCGAGCCGCACGTGGCGCGCGGCGAGCTCGTGCCGCTGTTCGAGGACTGGCGCCTGGCGCCGATGCCGATCCACATCGCTTACACGCCGACGCGCCACGTCAGCGCCAAGCTGCGCGTGTTCGTCGACTGGATGGCCGCGCTGATGGCGCAGCACGGGCCCACGGCCGCGCGGCCGTGAGCCCGCTCTGGCCGGCGGGCAGGCCCGCCGGCTCGCGCCCGGCTACTGCTTCGCGCCTTCGCTCAAGCGCCGGCCCTGCGACACCGCGTACGGCGCCGCCCGCGCCGCGAGCATCGGGTCGGCCGAGGGCTCCACGCCCTTGGGCAGCACCATCGGGTTGAAGTTGATCGTGACGCAGGGGCCGGTGGCGTCGGCCGCGACCGACTTGATCGTCAGCCGTCCCAGCGTCACCTTCTTGCGATCGTCGGGCAGCGGTGTCACTGCGCTGTCGAGCTTGTCGCCGGGCTGGGCGAGCTGCAGGTTGAAGTCGAACGCCACGTTGCCCGCGGCGACGCGCTGGCGCAGGTCGTCGGCCAGGAAGTCGGGGCCCTTCGCCTTGGCCTCCTCGTCGCTCAGGCCCTGGGTGCCGCCGACCGGCTCGAAGATCCACTTGCCGAACTGCTTCCTGCCCGCCGCGTCGACGAAGCCGAAGGCGTGCACGCCCCAGTAGTTGAGCTTCGCGAAGCTCGCCGGCACCGGCTGGCTCGCGAAGTACTTGCCTTGCAGCAGCGTCTCGGGGTTGGCGTCGTTGAAGGCCTTCACCTTCTCGGGGTTCGGCTTCTTGGTTTCGGGGTCCGGCGCGATGGCCTCGAGCCGCGCGAGCATCTGCTCCGGCGTCGCCGCGCCAAACACCGGCGCCGAGATGTTGCCCATCAGCCAGCTTTCGCCGGGCAGGTCGAACTGCAGCGCCATGTTGCGCTGGCTCTTCGCGTTGTCGGGTGCCTTCGGGTTGCCGCCGCCGACCGAGAAGCGCACGAGCACCGGCACCGGCTTGCCGCTGAAGGCGGACGCGGTGGACAAGGCGCGCGCCTCGGCGCTGCCGACGAATTCGCCGGCGGCGCACACGCCCTTGGCGCCGGAGCGCCGGTAGCCGTCGAACTTGCCGCCGGCGCGCTCGAAGCTGTCGATCATGCGGACGGGGTCCACCTGCGCGCTGGCGGGCGCGGCCAGCGAGGCGAGGGCGGCGGCCACGGCCGCGAACGCGCGACCGGGCTGGGCGAGGTTGTTTTTCATCGGTGCATCTGCTCGGAGTGGAGGGGTGTCGCAGTGCTGCTGCGACGCGCGTTCGGTCGCGCCGGTGCGCCGCGGCCTTACACGGGCTTTCCCCAGCCACCATCGCCTGCGTGACGCCGGCACGCAGGCGCACGCGGTTCGTCCTTGCACGGAACGATGCCGCGCCGTCGAAGGCGCTCAGCGCACGAGCCCGCGCCCGGCCGGCTGCGCGCCCAGCGGCTCGGCGATCTCCTCCAGCGGCTTGCGCTCCGCGTCGATAGCGTGGCGCCACGCGATCGCGGCGGCCACGATCACCAGCGCCGCACCGACCGCGTAGCCGGCGAAGACGTTGGCGCGTTCGCCGGTCTCGATCAGCGCGCCGAACAGCGCCGGCGCCGCGAAGCCGCCGGCGCCCGTGCCCACCGCGTAGAAGATGGAGATCGCCAGCGCGCGCATCTCCAGCGGGAACACCTCGCTGACCGTCAGGTAGGCCGAG
>NZ_DASTPW010000036.1:0-93480 GCF_035762065.1 Methylibium sp. | reverse complement strand
TCGATCCTCATCGCCGAAGGTGAAGTTGTTCATGCTGCCCTGGGCGTTCGCCATGATGCCGAGCGCGGCATAGAGGGCGTCGACCACGTGCTGGCTGGTCTCGACGTTGCCGGCCACCACCGCCGCCGGGTGGCGCGGGTTGAGCATGCAGCCTTCGGGCACGACCACCTCGATGGGCTTCAGGCAACCGGCGTTGAGCGGGATCTCGTCGTCGACCAGCGTGCGGAAGACGTAGAGCACCGCGGCCATCGTCACGGCCTTCGGCGCGTTGAAGTTGCTCGGCAGTTGCGCGCTGGTGCCGGTGAAGTCGATCGTCGCGGCGCGTGCTTGCGCATCGACGGTCACCTTTACGACGATGCGCGCGCCGTTGTCGAGCGGCAGCTCGAAGGCGCCGTTCGGCCGCGTCGAGGGCTTCGCCCGAGCGAGGCCCGCCCCCTCTGACGGCAGCACGCCTTCGGGCGTGCGTGAGGGCACCAGGTTCAAGGCGGTGATCACGCGACGCACCGATTCCTCGGCGTTGTCCTGCACGTGCCGCATGTAGGCCGCCACGGTCTCGCGGCCGAACTGCTCGACCATCGAGCGCAGCTCCTGCACGCCCTTCTCGTTGGCCGCGATCTGCGCGCGCAGGTCGGCCACCGTCTGCGCCGGGTTGCGCGCCGGGTGCTCGCCGGCGTTCAGACGGGTGAGGAGCTCGGCCTCGCGCATCTGGCCGTCGCGCACCAGCAGGAAGTTGTCGAACAGCACGCCCTCTTCGGCGATCGTCGTGCTGAACGGCGGCATCGAACCGGGCGTGATGCCGCCGATGTCGGCGTGGTGGCCCCGGCTCGCGACGTAGAAGCTCGGCTTCGGGTCGACGCGATCGGCTTCGGATCCGGGTCTCCCGGTCCGAAACGCGACCGCTCCAGGGGCAGCGAGCGGAGCGAGCGTGGGGGCATCGATCCACACCGGCGTCACGACCGTCACGTCGGGCAGGTGCGTGCCGCCGTGGTACGGGTCGTTGAGCATGACCACGTCGCCGGGCCGCATCGACGGGTTGCGTTCGATCACCGTGCGGATCGACTCGCTCATCGAGCCCAGGTGCACCGGCATGTGCGGCGCGTTGGCGATCAGTGCACCTTCGGCGTCGAACAGCGCGCAGGAGAAGTCGAGCCGCTCCTTGATGTTCACCGAGTGCGCGGTGTTCTGCAGGCGCAACCCCATCTGCTCGGCGATGTTCATGAAGAGGTTGTTGAAGACCTCGAGCAACACCGGATCGGCCTGCGTGCCGACGGCGTGCCGGGCCTCGCGTGCGGCGACGCGCACCAGTTCGAGCGCGCCGCCCGCCTTCAGCACCGCCTGCCAGCCGGGCTCGACGACGGTGGTCGCGTTGCGTTCGGCGACGATGGCCGGGCCGGTGATCGTCGCGCCGGCCGGCAGCGTCTCGCGCACGAAAAGCGCGGCGTCGTGCCAGCGCGCGCCGCTGTACAGCCGCACGTCGGCGTCGCGCGGCGGCCGCTGCGGCGCGGGCTCGGCGGCGGCGGCTGCGGTGTCGTGGCGTTCGCCGGCACCGACGGCCTCGACCGACACCGCCTCGATCACCAGCGAGCGGTCCGGCATGAGGAAGGCGAAGCGGCGCCGGTAGCCGGCCTCGAAGTCGCGCTGCATCGCGTCGGCCGCGCCGAAGGGCAGCACCAGCGCGGTATCCGTGCCTTGGTAGCGCAGGTGTGCCCGGCGCCGCAGCTCGATCGCCGCGCGCGCGACCCCCTGGCTCGCGAGCTCCTCGCAAGCCGCCGCGCCAAGCTGCGCGAGCCGCTCCTCGGCGGCCTGCAGCCCCGCGGCATCGAGCGAGCGCTCGATGCTCGCCTCGCGCATCGCCATCCGGTCGGCCAGACCCATGCCGTAGGCCGAGAGCACGCCGGCCAGCGGGTGCACGAACACGCGCTGCATGCCCAGCGCATCGGCCACCGCGCAGGCGTGTTGCCCGCCGGCGCCGCCGAAGCACTGAAGCGTGTAGCGGGTCACGTCGTGGCCGCGCGCGACCGAGATGCGCTTGATGGCGTTCGCCATGTTCTGCACCGCGATCTGCAGGAAGCCTTCGGCGATCGATTCGGCGGTGGCCTCGCGGCCGGTGGCGCGGCGCACTTCGGCGGCGAGCGCGTCGAACTTCGCGGCGACGACTTCGCGGTCGAGCGGCTCGTCGCCGCGCGGGCCGAACACCTTCGGGAAGTGCGCGGGCTGCAGCTTGCCGAGCAGCACGTTGGCGTCGGTCACCGCGAGCGGCCCGCCGCGTCGGTAGCTCGCCGGCCCCGGGTGGGCGCCGGCGCTCTGCGGCCCGACGCGCAGTCGCGCGCCGTCGAAAGTGAGCAAGCTGCCGCCGCCGGCGGCCACGGTGTCGATGCTCATCATCGGCGCGCGCATGCGCACGCCGGCCACCTGCGTTTCGAAGGCACGCTCGAATTCGCCGGCGTAGTGGCTCACGTCGGTGCTGGTGCCGCCCATGTCGAAGCCGATCAGCTTCGTGTGGCCTGCCGCCACCGCGGTGCGCACCATGCCGACGATGCCGCCGGCCGGGCCCGACAGGATCGCGTCCTTGCCCTGGAAGCGATGGGCCTCGGTGAGGCCGCCGCTGCTCTGCATGAAGAAGAGCCGCACGCCCGGCATCTGCTGCGCGACCTGCTCGACGTAGCGGCGCAGGATCGGGCTCAGGTAGGCGTCGACCACCGTCGTGTCGCCGCGCGACACCAGCTTCATCAGCGGGCTCACCTCGTGGCTCGCGCTCACCTGCGTGAAGCCGACCTCGCGCGCCAGCTCGGCGGCCGCCCGCTCGTGCGCGGCGTGGCGCCAGCCGTGCATGAACACGATCGCGGCCGCGCGGATGCCGCTCCCGTGCGCGGCTTCGAGCGCCGGACGAAGCGCCTCGCGATCGAGCGGCAGCACCACCTCGCCGTGCGCGCCGACGCGCTCGTCGGCCTCGACCACGCGCTCGTACAGCAGCTCGGGCAGCACGATGTTCCGCTCGAACAGCTTGGGCCGCGCCTGGTAGGCGATGCGCAGCGCGTCGCGGAAGCCGCGCGTGGTGACGAGCAGCGTGCGGTCGCCCTTGCGTTCGAGCAGTGCGTTGGTGGCGACCGTCGTGCCCATCTTCACGCACTCGACCTCGGCCGGCGTGATCGGTGCGCCGGGCTCGAGCCGCAACAGCCGCCGCATGCCCTCGACCGCCGCATCGGCGTACTGCCCGGGGTTCTCAGACAGCAGCTTCAGCGTGTGCAGCGCGCCGTCGGGTGCGCGGCCGATCACGTCGGTGAAGGTGCCGCCGCGGTCGATCCAGAACTGCCAGGTCGTCATCTCAGGGCGCATCGTGCGGCGTGAACTGGCGGCCGATCACCGCTCAATTGCAGCCTTTGCCGAAGGAAGTCGCTGCCTAGGATACGGCGGCAGGCTGGTTCGCCTGCGGCTGTGCTTTCGCGCCATGACCGACCTGTCGACGCCTCCGCTGAGCATCGTTGCGACCGACCCTTCGGGCGACGAGGCCTCGGCCTCCTCGAAGCTGCGCCACGCGAGCTTCGGCTGGCCGACGCCGCCCTTCGTCGGCTACCCGCCGGCGAGCGAGCAGACCGAGGCGCTGCCCTGCGTGATCGCCGGCTTGAACGGCAAGCTGCTGCACGCGCGGCTGATCCAGTTCGTGCCCGACGAGCGCGCGGCCAACGTCCAGGTGCCGCCGGCACGCACGACGCTGACGCTGCAGTTCGGCCAGTTCCGCACGCTGGCGCTGGTCGATCCGCTCGCGCCGCAGGCAAGCGACGGCGGCGACCCGCGCCTCGCGCAACTCGCGCAGCGCCCGCGCACGCGCTTTCGCATCGCGCTGAAGAACGCCGAGCTTTTCGAAGGCGAAACGATCGGCCACGTCGAGACCGATTACGGCCTCTTCCTGTTCCCGCCGCTCGACGACGCCGGCCGCGTCACCCGCATCTTCGTGCCGGCCGAGAGCATCGAATCGCGCGAGCTCGGCCCCAAGCTCGGCGAGGTGCTCGTCGAAGCGCGCGCCGCGACGCCGAAACAGGTCGAGCAGGCGATGGAGCTGCAATCGCAGATGCGCGAGCGCAAGCTCGGCGACATCCTCATCACGCAGAACATCGTCTCGCCGGCCCAGCTGCTGACCGCGATCGAGCAGCAGAGCAAGATGCCGATGATGCGCATCGGCGAGGCGCTGATCGCGCTGAAGCTGATCAACGCCAGGCAGCTCGAGGACGCGCTCGCGCAGCAGAAGCAGGACCGCAGCGTGCCGATCGGCGAGCTGCTGATCCGGCTGGGCTGGGTTTCGCGGCAGGACCTGCAGACCGCGCTGGCGCGCAAGATGGGCTACCCGGTCGTGGACGCCGCGAACTTCGCGGTCGATCCCGAGGCGCTGAAGAAGCTGCCGCCTGCCGCGGCGCAGCGGCTGAACGTGCTGCCGCTGCTGTTGCGCGAGGCGACGCTCGTCTGCGCGATGGAAGACCCGACGCAGCGCGCCGTGCTCGACGAGCTGGCGATGGTGAGCCAGTGCAAGATCGTCCCCGTGCTGGCGCGCCAGGCGGACATCGCCGCGACAGTGCCGCAGGCCTACCGCAAGATCGGCCTCGAAGCGGCCGGCGCCACGGAGGCGTCGACGGTGGACTTCGACGCCTTCGACGCCGGCAAGCTGCTCGAAAGCCTCGAACGCGAGAACGCCGATGCCGCGCACAAGCACGAACTGAGCGAGAAGCAGATCGAGCAGAGCGACAACTCGCTCGTGCGCCTGATCCACACGATGATCATCGAGGCGCACCAGCAAGGCGTCTCCGACATCCACATCGAGACGCACCCGGGCAAGGAGAAGCTCAAGATCCGCTTCCGCAAGGACGGCGTGATGAAGCCCTACCTCGAGCTGCCGCACACCTACCGCAACGCGATGGTCGGGCGCATCAAGATCATGTGCGACCTCGACATCTCCGAGCGCCGCAAGCCGCAGGACGGCAAGATCAACTTCGCGAAGTTCTCGGCCGCGCACAAGCTCGAACTGCGGGTCGCGACGATCCCCACCAACAACGGCCTCGAAGACGTGGTGATGCGCCTGCTGGCCTCGGCCAAGCCGGTGCCGGTCGACAAGCTGGGCCTCACGTCGCGCAACCTCGAACGCCTGAAGGCCGCGATGGAGCGGCCCTACGGCATGGTGCTGTGCGTGGGCCCGACCGGCTCCGGCAAGACCACCACGCTGCACTCCGCGCTGAGCCACATCAACGTGCCGGAACGCAAGATCTGGACGGCCGAGGACCCGGTCGAGATCACCCAGCCCGGCCTGCGCCAGGTGCAGGTGAATCCGAAGATCGAGTGGACCTTCGCGAAAGCGCTGCGTGCCTTCCTGCGGGCGGACCCGGACGTGATCATGGTCGGCGAGGTGCGCGACCAGGAGACGGCGCAGATCGCGATCGAGGCCTCGCTCACCGGCCACCTCGTCCTCTCGACGCTGCACACCAACAGCGCCCCCGAGACGGTGACCCGCCTCCTCGACATGGGCATGGACCCGTTCAACTTCGCGGACTCGCTCCTGCTGGTGCTGGCGCAGCGGCTGGTGCGCCGGCTGTGCAACGAGTGCAAGAGCTCGCGGCCGATGACCGACGACGAATTCGACGAGCTGCTCGGCGACCACCTTGCGGTGCTGCCGCCGGCGGAGAACGACGCGCAGCACGACGAACGCCGCGCCTCGCTGAAGCTCGACTGGCTCGCCCGCCACGGCCGCGAAGGCCGGCTGATGCACTACCACGCGGCCGGCTGCCACGCCTGCGGCCAGAGCGGCTTCCGCGGCCGCCTCGGCCTGCACGAGCTGATGACGGTGAGCCGCCCGCTGCGCCGGCTCATCCAGACCGGCGCGCGCGCCGAAGAGCTTCAGGCCCAGGCGCTCGCCGAAGGCATGGCGACGCTGCGCCAGGACGGCATCGAGAAGGTGCTGCTCGGCCTGACGACGATCGACGAGGTGAGGTCGACGAGCAACGCGTGAGTCAGCCCGGCCATCCTTCGGCCAGCCCCCGCGTGATCTCGGCCGCCGGCCGCGCCAGCAGCGCGTCGTTGCACTGCCCGCTCCATAGCGGCGAGTAGTCGCCGATCCCTTGTGCCTCGGCCGCGGCGCGCAAGGTCGCGAGCGAGCGCGAGGCGAGCGGGAAGTCGGGTGCGATCGGGTGCATCGGGCCGAACGCGCGGGTGAGCCCGTTGACGATGCCGCGCGCGGGCCGGCCGCTGTGCAGCCGCGTCAGCGCGGTGTGGCGCGCGGCCTCGCTCATGAGCGCGGCACGGTGCACCGGTGCGGTGGTCGCCTCGTCGCTGAGCAGGTAGGCGGTGCCGGCCTGCACGGCGGAGGCGCCCAGCGCGAAGGCGGCGCGCACGCCGTTCGCGTCGGCGATGCCGCCGGCCGCGATCACCGGCACGCGCACCGCGCGCACGATCTGCGGCAGCAGCGTGAACGTGCCCTGCTGCGTGGTGAGGTCGTCGGTCAGGAACATGCCGCGGTGCCCGCCGGCTTCGAGGCCTTGCGCGATCACCGCGTCGGCACCGTGCGCTTCGAGCCAGCGGGCTTCGGCGATCGTGGTCGCCGAGGACAGCACGAACGCGCCCCAGGCCTTCACGCGCGCGAGCAGCCGCGCCTCGGGCAGGCCGAAGTGGAAGCTGACGATGCGCGGGCGGTAGGGCTCGACGAGATCGGCGACGACGTCGTCGAACGGCTGGCGCAACGCGCCGGGCTTCGCCGCGGCGATGTCGAGGCCGAGGGCGGCGTAGTGCGGCGCCAGCGCGGCACGCCAAGCGTCTTCGCGCGCCGGGTCGTCGACGGGCGGCGCATGGCAGAAGAAGTTGAGGTTGTAGGGGCGGCCGGCAGCGTGCAGCACGTCGAGCTCGCGCTTCAGCGTCGCGGCATCGAGCAGCGCCGCGGGCAGCGAGCCGAGCGCGCCGGCCGCACCGACCGCGAGCGGCAGCGCCGCGAGCTGCAGGCCGGCCATCAGCGCCTGGACGATGGGCAGCTCGATGCCGAGCCGTGGGGCTAGAGCGTTCATCCGCGGCGATCTTGCCTCGTCCGGTGCCCGGGGGCCATGCGGGCAGGCACCGGGCTTGCCGAAACGCTCGCGTCGTATTGAACGAGACCGCCATGAATCGTCTGCCTGCCCGCCTCGCGACACTCTGCACGGCCGCCCTCGCCGGCGCGTTCCTCCCTGCCCTCGCGCAGCAAGGCGACGGCACGCGCGCCGCCATCAGCACAAACGTGTTCAAGCCGGCCAAGGTCGGCCCGAGCGAGGCCGCGCTGCGCGGCCTGCAGCTGCCGCCCGGCTTCACGATCGCGCCGTTCGCGACCGGCTTGCGCAACCCGCGCATCCTTGCGATCTCGCGCGACGGCTATGTCTACGTGAGCCGCCGCGATCAAGGCGACGTGCTGCTGCTCAAGGACGCCGACCGCGACGGCCGTGCCGACGGCGAGCCGGTGCAGGTGATCTCGCGGCCCGGCGCGCACGGCCTTGCGATCAAGGACAACAGGCTCTACCTCGTCACGGTGAAGGAGCTGTTCGCGGCCGACATCAAGCCCGACGGCACGCTCGGCCCCGCGACGATGCTGCTCGGCGACCTGCCCGATTCGGGCCAGCACCCCAACCGCACGATCGCCTTCGGCCCCGACGGCATGCTCTACCTGAGCGTCGGCTCGACCTGCAACGCCTGCAACGAGAGCAACCCCGAGAACGCGACGATCCTGCGCGTGTCGCCCGACGGCAAGAGCCGCACGATCTTCGCGACCGGCCTGCGCAACACCATCGGCTTCGACTGGCAGCCGCAGACCGGCGAGCTGTGGGGCTTCGACCACGGCATCGATTTCCTCGGCGACGACATCCAGCCCGAGGAGCTGAACCGGATCGAAGCCGGCAAGCAGTACGGCTGGCCGCACGTGTACGCCGACGGCGCCATCAACCCGCCGACCACGCCGGTCGGCGAGATCACCAAGGAGCGATGGAAGGCGCAAAGCGCACCGATGACGCTCGGCTACACCGCGCATGCGGCGCCGATGCAGATGGCGTTCCACCGCGGTGCGGGCCTGCCAGCCGAGTACGCGGGCGACGCCTTCGTCGCGATGCGAGGCTCGTGGAACCGCAGCGCGCCGTCGGGCTACGAGATCGTTCGCGTGCGCTTTCGCGACGGCAAGCCGGCCGGCATCGAGCCCTTCGTGCGCGGCTTCCTGACCGACGGCGGCCGCACGCATATCGCACGGCCGGTGGGCCTGGCGATCGCGGGCGACGGCTCGATGCTGATGGCCGACGACGGCAACGGCGTGATCTACCGCATCGCCTACGCCGGCACCGACGCGCGCGCACAGGCGCCCCTGTCTGGCCCGCCGGCGACCGCGATGCAGCAGCAGACGCGCAAGGGGCTCGGCGTGCCGCTCACGCGCGAGCGCGAGGAAGCGCGGGCGCAGACGGGCATGCCGAGCGGCGGCACGATCACCGTGCGGTCGTGGAGCTTCGGCAACGGCGCCGAGATGCCCGCCCGGCACAGCGAGTACGCCGACGGCGTCTCGCCCGCGCTGCAATGGACGCCGGTGCCCGGCGCGAAGAGCTACGCGATCGTGATGGAGGACCCCGATGCAAAGCCGATCACGCCGTTCGTGCACTGGGTCGCCTGGAACATTCCCGCGACAAGCACGCAGCTGCCCGAGGGCCTGCAGGAACAGCCTCGGCTGACCGAGCCCGAAGGCATGCTGCAGGGCAGGACGAGCCGCGGCTCGCCGGGCTACTACGGCCCGCGCCCGCCGGTCGGCGACGCCGCGCACCGCTACCACTTCCAGGTGCTTGCGCTCGACACCATGCTCGACGTGCCGCCCGGTGCCGATCGCGACCAGGTGCTCGCGGCGGCGAAGGGCCACGTCATCGCGACCGGACAGCTCGTCGGACGCTACGGGCAGTCGCGAGCGCCGCTCAAGTAGGCCGGGCGGCGCGGGGCCGGGCCAGCGCCTGCCGGCGCGCCGCCGCCGACTTCGCGCGGTCGGACGCCGCTTCGGTTTGGATGCGCGGCACGCTGCCGCGGCCGGCAGCATGGACTTTCGTCAGGAGGTTTCCATGCCCATCCCCGCGTCGTTCGTACCCTGGTTCACCGAGCTCTGCCGCCTGGGCGGGATGAGCGACCCGCAAGCCGCCATCGAAGCCAGTGCGCTGATGCTCGACGACGTCATCGTCGCGATCCATCCGAGCCTGACCGCGCCGCAGTCCGATCTGCTCTTCCAGGTGCCCCTCGGCAGCCTGCCGGCAGGCGACGTCGAGGCGGCGCCCATCCTGCGCCGGCTGCTCGAGGTGCAGATGCTGCTGAGCGGGCCGGCCGCGCCCAGCTTCGGCCTCTCGGTGGGCTCCGACGTCGTGTTCGTTTCGGTCGCGCTGCGCCCGGCCGAGCTCGAGGTGAACGCCGCGGTGCAGGTGCTCGGCATGCTCGCGCGTCTGGTCCGCACGCTGCGCGAGTCGCTGCACCTCCAGCAGAGCGTGCAAGGCGCACCCGCTGCGAGCGAAGAGGTGCAGGCATGACACGCATCGGCGGCAGCACCGGCCGGGGGCCCCGGTACGACGTCGAGAACCCCGATCCCAACCGCACCCCGCAGACAACGACGACCACGACGACCGCGGGACCACCCGGTCTTCTGCGCCGCACCGCGAACGACTTGACCGCCGAAGTCGGGCGCGCGGCAGGGCGCGGCGCCGCCGCGCTGGGTCGTGGCGCCGCGGCGCTGGGACGAGGCGCGATGGTCGCGGGACGCGCGACCGCCAACGGCCCGGTGGGACAGGGCGTGGCGTGGGTCGGGCGCTCGGCAGCCACCGTGACCGACGCGCTCCTCGGTCCGAACATCACCCGCGCGCACAACCTGCTGCCGGTGCTCGGGCACACGCTGCAGCAGACGCTCTCGACCGGCGTGGCCCGGTTCACCGCCGAGATCGCGTCGCAATACATCGGCCAGCGAGCCAGGAACGATCCCGAATTCCAGCAAGGCATGGCCGGCGCATTGGTGGCGATCGGCTTCACTCGGGTAGCCGTTGGCGCGTATGTGATGAGGTCCCGCGCGCAGCGCTTCACCCCGGAGCAGACGGGCCATGGGTATGCCGGCACGCAGCATCCCAACTACAACGCGAACGCCGTCTTCCAAGCGGCGACTGTCGGGACCGCCGTCGTACTCGCCGGCGTGCCGACGACCCTTCTGGCGATGTCCATGGCCAAAGATGCCGGCCATTTGCCCAACATCGAAAGGAACGATCTCGCCGACTTCACCGCGGGCATGTGGCGCAACGAGATCTATTCGGTGATGCGTGATTTTCTCTCGCCGATGTTCAGCTTCGTCTCGGTCCACACGCCGCAAGATCTGCGTCAAGCGGACGAAGCGAACCCCGACCGCGGCCTCGTGAGGCAGGGGCCCTTGATGTTCCAGTCTGCGCGCTACTCCTTCCAGCAGCAGGTGTTCAACATCGCCTATGACTACGCAGGGGCCGCGGCCGGTGCCGGCGTGCCCGGCGCCAATGGGCCGGACTTGCTGCGTGCGCTCTCGAACACGGTCTTCCACACCGTGCCCGAGATCCTCGACATGTACGGCCCGACCGAACTCGACGTGATCGCGCGCCGCCAGGCCGTCGGCGACGACCAAGAACGTATCCGTCAAGTGTTCCAGTTCGAGTTCTCACCACCGTCGGTAGCTGCGCAGCGGCGCCAGCTGGACCAGACCGCCACGCGCGTCGCCATCTACAACCTCGGACGCCTCTTCGGCACCCTCGGTTTCAAGATGCCGGAGTCGACCGCGATCAGCGATCCACGCGCCCGGGGCTTCGTCGACGAGCTTAAGAACCAACTGGTGCTGACGACCTACATCCTGTTCAACTACGTGCCGTGGTCGGGCCAGTTGCAAGCGCTTGCCTCCCAGCGGAACGCTCTTGCGGAGGACGACGCCGCCGCCCGCGCCCACCGCCGGCCGCCGCTCGAGCGCATCGACGAAGGCGCTGAAGAAGGCATGGACGACGGGTTCGAGTCCGACCGTCCGCTCGATGATTCGCGGCGCGACTCCCAGCGGAACACGCCACCAGTTGGCCCGCGTAACGACCCCGTTCACGAAAAGTACTCGGCCGGCACCCCCGGAGGTCAAGGGCCCAGGTTGCCGATCAGTCGGCAAATGGAGCAGCTGCCCGGCGGCTCGATGCGCACGGATCGGCTGCCTCTCGATCCGCAGTTGCTCGGGCCGGACACGGGAAGCATGCGTTTCACGCAGCCGATTTCTCGGGCCGACGGCGCATCCGACATCGGCCTCACGCGCAAGGAGATCAACACCGCGCTCGCGGCGGGTGCCCGCGGCCGCGGTTCCATGCAGATGGAGGCGCCTGCGGCGCTGCTGCAGCAACTGGAGCAAACCGCCGGGCAGCTGATTCGTGCCTCCGAGCTGCTGCGTGCGCAGCGCTACGTCGACGAGCATGGCGAGCAGGCCGGGGCACAGACGCCGAAGGACGCTTCGGAGTCGCCGAGCCAGAGCCCGCGCGCACGAAACGTTGCCGAGGCAAGGGCGCTGCTGCAAGCCGACATCGACGACGCGCGCGCTCGCGGCGAGCTGCCCCAAACCCCCGCGCAACGCATGAGGGCGGCCATGCGCGACGTGGAACGCCTGGACAAGAAATTGAGCACGATCGATGTGCAGCTCGTTACGAACCTCGCGGCGGCCCGCATCGAATGTCGCGAGGAGATGGTCGCGGCGGTTCAGCATTCGTTCGATCGCATCGCGCAGATCGACGCGGAGCTCGATCAGCTCAGCCGGGGCAGCCCGAGCGAGAGGTCGAGGGCCGCGATGGATGCGCTGGCGGCGCAGCAGCGCCCGCACGAGGACCTGACCCGCGCCATCGGTACGGCGCTGCGGGGTCTTTCGTCGAAGTTCGTCACAGCCGACCAGGAAGGCCCGGCCGCGACGGACGTGCAGGCCTACGTTCAGGCGCTCAAACACGAGGAGCCCGCGACGTTCGACGCCATCGTCAACCGCTTCCACGACCTGGCGAGGCAGCAAGGCTTGGAGGCACCGACGACGGCGTACGCGGCGCTGAACGCCCAGACGCAGCGTCTGCAGGACTACCTGCCGGTGTTCAACCGTGCCAGCGAGCTGCTGCAACGCTTCAAGGCGGAAAACGAGTCGCCCTTCCCGCCGAACGCGGGCCCATCGTCATCGCAGCAGGGAGGACCCTCGAATGCCTGAGCAAGCCACCGCCTCGAAGACCGCCGGCGCCGTACCGGCGCTCAGCGCCGCTGCGGCGCGGCAGATGGACGTGATCGCCGTCGTCGAGCCCTTCCTCGCCGACATCGACGTCTCGGACCCGATGGCGCCGACGTCGAAAGCCCTGCTCGAGAAGTTCACACAGGCACGAGAAAGTCCCGGCTGATGCCCACGCCGAGGTCGCCGACGCGATCGAGGAACTGGGTCAGGAAGGCATGCAGGCCGGTCGCCAGGATCTCGTCGATGCGGCCGAAGCGCAGGTCGGCGCGCAGCCGGCCGGCGCGGCGCTGGGTCTCGCCGCTGTGCTCGTTGGCGACGTAGCCGAGGTTGGACACCACCTCCTCCATGCAGGCCAGCAGCGAGCGCGGCATGTCGCGGCGCAGGATCAGCAGCTCCGCGACCTTCTCCGGCTGGATCACGTTGCGGTAGACCTTGCGATAGATCTCGAAGGCCGAGACCGAACGCAGGATCGCGCTCCAGTAATAGAAGTCGATCTCGAGCGGCTCGGTGTGCTGGAGCGTGCCGAAGTAGTCGCCGCTGCTGCCGGGCGGGATCGGCCGCGCGCCGTGGAACTTCACGTCGAGCAGCCGCGCGGTGTTGTCCGCGCGTTCGAGGAAGGTGCCCAGCCGCAGGAAGTGGAAGCTCTCGTCCTGCAGCATCGTGCCGTAGGTGACGCCGCGCGAAAGGTGCGAGCGGAACTTGACCCACTCGAAGAACTCGCTCGGGTCGCGCTCGAAGCTGCCGCGCGCGAGCAGTCGCTTGAATTCGAGCCAGGTCGTGTTGGCGGTTTCCCAGACCTCGGTGGTCAGCGTGCCGCGCACCGCGCGTGCGTTCTCGCGCGCCGCGCGCAGGCAGGAATGGATGCTCGACGGGTTGGACTCGTCGCGCACCATGAAGCCCATGATCTCGCGCTGCGCGAGGCCCGCATGCTTCGCGTGGTAGTCGCGCGTCAGCTCGCTGATCGACAGCAGGCCGCGCCAGCCTTGCTCGGCCGCCTCGCTCGACTGCGGCAGCAACGAGGTCTGGTAGTTGATGTCCAGCATGCGCGCGGTGTTCTCGGCCCGCTCCGTATACCTGGCCATCCAATAGAGGTGATCGGCGGTGCGCGACAGCATGGCGGCCTCCTCAGAGCGACTGGGATTGCGACTGCGACTGCGATGGCGCCCGGGCCGGCGCCGGCGCATCGTCGCCCTCGAGCATCCAGGTGTCCTTCGTGCCGCCGCCCTGCGACGAGTTGACGACCAGCGAGCCCTCCTTCAGCGCGACGCGCGTGAGCCCGCCCGGCACCATCTGCACCGTCTTGCCCGAAAGCACGAAGGGCCGCAGGTCGATGTGGCGCGGCGCGACGCCGCTCGCCACGAAGGTCGGGCAGGTCGACAGCGAAAGCGTCGGCTGCGCGATGTAGTTGCTCGGGCTCGCGACGAGCTGTTCGCGGAATGCCGCGATCTCGGCCTTGCTCGCGGCCGGGCCGACCAGCATGCCGTAGCCGCCGGCGCCATGCACCTCCTTGACGACCAGCTCACTCAGATGCGCGAGCACGTACTGCAGGTCGCCGGCCTCGCGGCACTGCCAGGTCGGCACGTTGTGCAGGATCGGCTTTTCGCCGAGGTAGAACTCGATCATCTTCGGCACGTACGGATAGATCGACTTGTCGTCGGCCACGCCGGTGCCGACCGCATTGCACAGGTTGACGTTGCCGGCGCGGTAGACGTCGAGCAACCCCGCGCAGCCGAGCGTCGAGTCCGGCCGGAAGGCCTTCGGGTCGAGGAAGTCGTCGTCGACGCGGCGGTAGATCACGTCGATGCGGCGCGGCCCCTGCGTCGTGCGCATGTACAGGTGGTCGTCCTTCACGAACAGGTCCTGGCCCTCGACCAGCTCGACACCCATCTGCTGCGCAAGGAACGCGTGCTCGAAATAGGCCGAGTTGTAGGCGCCCGGCGTCAGCACGACGACCGTGGGCTCGTTGACGCCGCTGGGGGCGACCGCCCGCAGCGTGTCGAGCAGCAGGTCGGGGTAGTGCGCGACCGGCTCGACGCGATGCAGGCTGAACAGCTCGGGGAACAGCCGCATCATCATCTTGCGGTTCTCGAGCATGTAGCTCACGCCGCTGGGGACGCGCAGGTTGTCTTCGAGCACGTGGTAGCTGCCGGAGCCGTCGGCGTTCGCGGCGCGGACGATGTCGATGCCGGCGATGTGCGAATACACCTTGCCCGGCACGTCGACGCCCATCATCTCGGGGCGGAACTGAGCGTTGTGCAGCACCTGCTCGCGCGGCACGAGGCCGGCCTCGAGGATCTCCTGGCCGTGGTAGACGTCCTCGATGAAGCGGTTGAGCGCGGTGACGCGCTGCGCGAGGCCGCGCTCCATCTCTCGCCATTCGTGCGCGGGAATGATCCGCGGAATCAGGTCGAAGGGAATGAGCCGCTCGGTGCCCTCCTTGGCCCCGTTCGCGTCCTCGTCCTTCGCGCCGTACACGGCGAAGGTGATGCCGACGCGGCGGAAGATCATCTCCGCCTCTTCGCGGCGACCGTTCATCGCCTCGTTCGACTGCTGCTCGAGCCAGCGGGCATACCCCGCGTAATGCTCGCGAACGAGCGTCTCGCGATCGTGCATCTCGTCGTAGCTCATCGTCGTCTCCTGCACGCGAAGGTGGTTAGCAGAGTCCATGCCATCGACCATGGGGCCCTCGTCATCCGAGCCGGCGCGTCGCGACGCCGACCTCCAGCACGTGCCGGCCGCCGCCCCGGATCACGCCGCGCAGCGGCGTCACGTCGGCGTAGTCCCGGCCGTGCGCGACGCGGATGTGCGAGGCGCCGGCGATGCAATCGTTGGTCGGGTCGAGTTCGAGCCAGTCGATCGCCGCTGCCGCGCCCGGGCCGGCCGCGCGCGGCAGCGCGAGTGCGATCCAGGCATGCGAGGCGTCGGCGCCGACCAAGCGCGCCGGCGCGCCGGCCGGCTCGGTCAGCAGGTAGCCGCTGACGTAGCGGGCGGCGAGCCCCAGCGCGCGCAGGGCGCCGATCAGGATGTGCGCAAAGTCCTGGCAGACGCCGCGCCGTTGTCCGAAGGCGTCGATCAGCGGCGTCGCGACATGGGTGCTGGCCGGCGCGTAGTCGAACTCGGCGTGCAGCCGGTGCATCAGCTCGATCGCGGCCTCGTCGAGCGGCCGGCCCGCGGTGAACGACGGCGCGGCCCAGGCACGCAGCCGCGGCTCGATCGGCACCAGCGGCGAGGCGAAGACGAAGGACGCCGCCGCGTCGATCGGCCGGCCCGAGACGTAGCGCCAGCCGTCGCGCGCCGCTTCCCACGCGGGCGCGGCCTCGCGCGGGCGCGACGGCACGACGCGCACCCGGCTCGTCGCGCGCACCGTCAGCGCTTCGTGCGCCGCGGCGAGCGAAAACAGATGGCGCCGGTTGCCATGCACGTCGAGCTCGCAGCGCACGGCGGGCGGCGGCGGCTCGATCGCGAGCTCGAACGCGAGCCGCTGCTGCACGAGCGCGTCGTCGCGCGGGCAGAGCATCGCGATGTGATGCGCGAATTCGACGGGCCGCGTGTAGCGGTAGCGCGTCTCGTGAACGACCTCGAGCTCCGCCGCGGCGGGCGCGGCGATGGCCTTCGCCAAGGCAGCCTCAACCATGGCGAAGCCCCACCAGCGGTCGCCGCCGACCCGGCTTCGCCGCACCGCCAGCGGCGCCCTCCCGGCGGGGCGAGCCGCACGAGAGGGTCCGCCTGCGCGCACCCGAATGCCGGGCGAGCCGCCCGAGCGCTGCGAGGGCGTGGAACGCCGCGAAGCGGCAACGGGAGGCGGCGTCAGCTCGCCAGGTGCTGCTCATCGAAACCTGCGGGTGCGAAGTAGCAGCGGCCGATCTCGTCGGACAGGCGCTCGCCCGCCGCGCCGAGCCGCTCGGCCAGCGCCACGACCGCCGCGTCGTCCACGCACGACTCCTCGGCGGCCGCGTCGCTGCGGCACAGGTCCTGAAGCCGGATCGCGCCGCGCTCGGGCAGCAGCGCGAGCAGCGCGCCGGTCATCGCTTCGCCGCCGGGCAGCTTCGCGACTTCGGTGCGCAGGCGACGCAGCACGCAGGCAAGCGCACGCGGGTTCGCCTCGTCGAGCACCAGCAGGTCGAGCAGCGCCAGCGCCTCCTGCCGGCCCGGGTAGCGGGCGCGGTAGGTGATCGTGCTGTCGAACAGATCGAGCAGCAGGTCGAAGCCCTGCGCGCCGTGCAGCGCGCCGCCTCCGGCGAACACGCCGAGCGTGCCGCTCATCGCGATCAGCCGCTCGGCCAGCCGGCCGACGGTCATCAGCCGCCAGCCGTCGTCGCGCGTCATGCGGTCGCTCTGCGCGCCGGTGACCGCGGCCAGCTGGTGCGCGAGGTGTTCGAGCGCGCTGCGCAGCTCGTCGCTGCCGAAGCCGCGGGCGGGCGCCGTTGCGTCGGCGTCGGCCGCGCCGTCGTCGCCGTCCAGGCGCTCGGGCGCCGGCGCGCAGCCGCGCATGTGGCGCGCGAAGTCCTCCGCCATCGCGCGCACGAGCCGGCCGTGTTCGGGCGACAGCCGCTCGCGCAGGGCACCGGCGCTGCGTGCGAGCGCGGCGAGGTTGTAGGCGACGCTGTGCTGCTCCTTCGCGTCGGCCAGCGCCTGCACCACCGAGCGCTCGAAGACCCGCGGCGATTGCCGCAGCGAGGGCACGCCCCAGGGCGCGAGGCCGCTGGTGCGCGCGAGCTCGGAGACGGCATCGAGCAGCGCGTCGGGCGCGTCCGCGTCGTCGTCCACCACTGCGGCGGTCGACAGCGCGAGGCGCACCAGGTGCTCGCACCGCTCGGTGTAGCGGCCCATCCAGAACAGGTTCTCGGCGGTGCGGCTCGCGACCGGCCGGCGCTGCGCCGCGATCTCCTCGGGCCGCAGCCGCTGCGGCAGCATCGACCAGGTGTCGACCGGTCCGTCGCGCAGCACCCAGGTGTCCAGGCTCGCGCCGCCGTGCTGCATCGAGACCATGTGCGGGTCGCGCGTGCCGATGCGCGTCATGCCGCCGGGCAGGACGCGAAAGTCGCGCGGGCCGTGGCCGCCCGGCTCGGCGATCGCATAGACCCGCAGCATCGCGGTGCGCGGCTGGAACAGCCCGCACTCCCACCACGGCGTCTGCGAGAACTTCAGGTCGCGCTGCAGGGTGTGCGCGTCGGGGTCGGCATCGATGCGCGCACGCCAGGCGGCGCGCTCGGCCGCATCGAGCGTCGCGCCGATCAGCGGCTCGAAGCTGCGCGCGGGGGCGCCGGCGGTGGTGTTGGCCGGGTAGGTCGGGCGGATCACGCGCTCGCCGAGCGCGTCGCGCGTCGCGTCCCACGCCGCCTGCTCGCCGCACCACCAGGTGGGCAGCGCCGGCAGCGCGAGGCCTTCACCGAACAGCCGCTCGGCGATCGCCGGCAGGAAGCCCTGCACGCCGGGCGATTCGAGGAAGCCGGCGCCGAGCGCGTTGGCCACCACCACGCGGCCGGCACGCACCACTTGCAGCAGTCCCGGCACGCCGAGCGCGGAATCGGCGCGCAGCTCGAGCGGGTCGCACCAGGCGTCGTCGAGCCGGCGCAGCAGGCCGTGGATCGGCGCCAAGCCCTGCACCGTCTTCAGGTAGAGGCGCTCGTCGCGCACGGTGAGGTCGCCGCCTTCGACGAGCGACAGACCGAGGTAGCGCGCGAGGTAGGCCTGCTCGAAGTAGGTCTCGTTGTACGGCCCCGGCGTCAGCAGCGCGAGGCGCGGCGTGCCGCAGCCGTCGGCGGCGGCGAGCGGCGCGGCGAGTTGCAGCAGCGTGTCCAGCAGCGCGCGGTAGCCCGAAGCGAGGTGCTCGACGCGCAGTTCGCGGAAGGCTTCCGGGAACTGCCGCGAGACGATCAGCCGGTTCTCCAGCACGTAGCCCAGGCCTGAAGGCGCCTGCGTGCGCTGCGAGACGACCGACCACGCGCCGTCGGGGCCGCGCGCGATGTCGAACGCGGCCAGGTGCAGCCGCACGCCGCCGGGCGGCTCGACGCCGTGCAGCGCGCCGATCCAGCCCGGATGGCCGAGCACCAGCGCCGGCGGCAGCAGGCCTTCGCGCAGCAGGGTCTGCGCGCCGTAGCAGTCGGCCAGCATCGCCTCGAGCAGCCGCGCGCGCTGCGCGACGCCGGCTTCGATCGTGCGCCAGTCGGCCGGCTCGATCAGCATGGGCAGCAGCCCCAACGACCACGGCCGCTGGCCTGCGCCGCCCGCGCCGTAGACGTTGTAGGTGACGCCGTTGCGGTGGATCTGCTGCGCCACCTGCTCGGCGCGACGGTTCAGCCCGGCGGCACCGTCCGCGCCCGCGTCGCCGAGCAGGCCGAAGAAGCGCCGCCACGCCGGCCGCAGCGACTGGCCGCTCTCCTGCAGCAGCTCGTCGTGATGGCCCGCATCGGCCCGCCGGCCGGCATGCAGCACGCGGTAGACCGCCGCGTCGGCGCGGTTGGCGGCGGCATCGAATTCGAGCGAGGACTGGAGCACGGCGAGGTCGCTCGACGAGCAAGGAACGAAAGAGGCGTCGAGGATAGAGGTGGGCTCACCCACTCTTTCTCAGGTCAAGCGTGAACGGAAATTCGCGGCTCGGCATGGCAGGCCGCACCTGCATCGGCCCGGGCGTGTGGCCGATGGTGAAGAAGCGCGCGAGCCGGCGGCTTTCGGCTTCGTAGGCGTTGACGGGGAAGCTGTCGTGGTTGCGGCCGCCGGGATGGGCGACGTGGTAGCGGCAGCCGCCGAGCGAGCGGGCGTTCCAGGCATCGACCACGTCGAAGGTCAGCGGCGCATGCGTCGGGATCGTCGGGTGCAGCGCGGAAGGCGGCGCCCAGGCCTTGTAGCGGACACCCGCGACCTGCGTGCCGCCGCTCTGGCCCTTGACCGAGGCCGTGCCCAGCGGTTGCAGCGGCAGCGCCTGCCCGTTGACGGTGACGACATGCCGGTTGCCGTTGAGCCCGCTGACCCGCACTTCGAGCCGTTCCAGCGACGAATCGACGTAGCGCACCGTGCCGCCGGCCGAGCCCTCCTCGCCCATCACGTGCCAGGGCTCGAGCGCGCAGCGCAGCGCGAGCGTCACGCCGCCGACCGCCACCTCGCCGATGCGCGGGAAGCGGAACTCGAAGTGCGGCGCGAACCAGGCAGCGTCGAAGGCGTGGCCGGCGCGCCCGAGGTCGGCCAGCACGTCGTCGAAGTCCTGCTGCACGAAGCTGGGCAGCAGGAAGCGGTCGTGCAGCTCGGTACCCCAGCGCGTCAGCCGCGTCTGGCCGGCCACCGGGCCGGGGCCGCGGCCGGCTCGGCCGGGATAGGGCTCGTGCCAGAACCACGCGATCAGCGCGCGCAGCAGCAGTTGCTGCACCAGGCTCATCCGCGCGTGCGGCGGCATCTCGAAGGCGCGCAGTTCGAGGAGGCCCAGCCGGCCGGTCGGGCCGTCGGGCGAGTAGAGCTTGTCGATGCAGAACTCGGCGCGGTGCGTGTTGCCGGTGACGTCGACCAGGATGTTGCGCAGCGCGCGATCGACCATCCACGGCGCGACGTGGCCTTGGCCGGCGAGCCGCTGCTCGATCTGTTCGAGCGCGATCTCGAGCTCCACCACCTGGTCGTTGCGCGCCTCGTCGATGCGCGGCGCCTGGCTCGTGGGCCCGATGAACATGCCGCTGAACAGGTAGCTCAGCGACGGGTGGTTGTGCCAGTAGGCGAGCAGGCTCGCGAGCAGGTCGGGCCGGCGCAGGAAGGGCGAGTCGGGCGGCGTCGCGCCGCCCAGCACGAAGTGGTTGCCGCCGCCGGTGCCGGTGTGGCGGCCGTCGAGCATGAACTTCTCGGTGGACAGGCGCGTCTCGTGCGCCGCCTGGTAGAGGAATTCGGTGTGGTCGACCAGCTCGGCCCAGTCGTGCGCCGGATGGATGTTGACTTCGATGACGCCGGGGTCGGGCGTGACCTGCAGCATCGTCAGCCGCGCATCGCGCGGCGGCGGGTAGCCCTCGAGCACGAGCTTCACGTCGAGCGCTTCCGCGCTGGCCTCGACGGCGGCCAGCAGGTCGAGGTAGTCGTCCAGCGCGGCCAGCGGCGGCATGAACACGTAGAGGATGCCGCCGCGGGCCTCGACGACGAGCGCGGTGCGGATGGACCCTTGCGCGGATTCGAAGCGGGCGGGCGCACGGCCGGCGGCGCCCGCGTCGGTCCGGCCGCGCGGCCCGGGCGGCGCGTCGCCTCCAGGCGGCTCGCCGGCGCGCACGGGGCCGCGCAGGCCGGCGAGGCCGCGCGCGGACTCGCCCATCGCATGCTCGCCGTACTGCGCACGCAACGCGGCGGGCGAATGCAGCGGCGCCGCGGGCGCGAACGGGTCGGCCTCGATCAGGTAGGGGAAGTCCGCCTTGCTCACCCACGGCAGCGAATCGAGCGGCAGCCGCCAGCCCATCGGCGAATCGCCGGGCATCAGGTACATGCGCTCGTCGCGCAGGAACCAGGGGCCGGTGGTCCAGCGCGGGCCCGCGAGCGCCGGCGCGCCCTCGGCCCGCGCGAGCGGCAGCATCCAGCCGACCACCTTCTTCAAGCCCTGCTCGAACACCTTGCGCAGGCGCGCGCGCTCCAGCTCGTCGTCGAGCCGCGCGTCGAAGGGATCGACGTTCACCGGCAGCCGCCGCTCGCGCCACAGGTAGTACCAGCTGTCCTCGTAGCCGGGCCGGATGTGCGCGGCGGCCAGGCCCAGCTTGCCGGCGAGCGTGTCAATGAAGCGCTTCGCGTCCTCTTCGGTGTACGACGACGGCAGCCGTTCGTCGGCGAAGCGCGTCGGGTCGGCCCAGCAGGGCTCCCCGTCGCGGCGCCAGAAGATGCTGAGCGCCCAGCGCGGCAGCTGCTCGCCGGGATACCACTTGCCCTGGCCGAAGTGCAGGAAGCCGCCGGCGCCGTAGCGCGCGCGCAGCTTCTGCACCAGCTCGTTCGCGAAGCCGCGCTTCGTCGGCCCGAGCGCCGCGGTGTTCCATTCGGCGCCTTCGCGATCGGCGACGCTGACGAAGGTCGGCTCGCCGCCCTGGGTGAGCCGCACGTCGCCCGCGCTCAACGCGGCATCGACGCGATGGCCCAGCGCCAGCACATCGGCCCACTGCGCTTCGCTGTAGGGCCGGGTGACGCGCGGCGACTCGAAGACACGGCTGATGCGCATCGTGTGGCCGAACTCGACCTCGCTCGCGTCCACCGCGCCCGAGACCGGCGCCGCGCTCGACGGCTCCGGCGTGCATGCCAGCGGGATGTGACCCTCGCCGGCCATCAGGCCCGAGGTCGGATCGAGGCCGATCCAGCCGGCGCCCGGCAGGAAGACCTCGCACCAGGCGTGCAGGTCGGTGAAGTCGCTCTCGGCGCCGGAGGGGCCGTCGAGCGACTTGACGTCGGGCTTGAGCTGGATCAGGTAGCCCGAGACGAAGCGCGCCGCGAGGCCCAGGTGCCGCAGCGCCTGCACCAGCAGCCAGCCGGTGTCGCGGCAGGAGCCGGAGCCGTTGGCGAGCGTCTGCTCGGGCGTCTGCACGCCGGGCTCCATGCGGATCAGGTAGCGGATTTCGCGCTGCAGCCGCTGGTTGAGGCCGACGAGGAAATCGATCGTGCGTTGCCTGTCCGCGCCCTTCGGGTCGTGGCGCGGCACGCTCTTGACGAAGGCCTCGAAGCGCGGCGTGAACACGCCCTTGACCAGGTAGGGGGCGAGCTCGCGCCGCGTGGCCTCTTCGTAGTCGAAGGGGAAGTGCTCCGCGCCTTCTTCGAGGAAGAAGTCGAAGGGGTTGTAGACCGCCATCTCGGCAACGAGATCGACCGTGACCTTGAACTCGGTGGTCTTGGCGGGGAACACCAGCCGCGCGAGGTGGTTCGCGAACGGGTCCTGCTGCCAGTTAACGAAGTGCACGACCGGCTCGATGCGCAGCGAGTAGCTCAGGATCGGCGTGCGGCAATGCGGCGCCGGGCGCAGCCGCACCACCTGCGGTCCGAGCGCGACGCGCCGGTCGTAGCGGTAGTGCGTGACGTGGTTCAGCGCGACGTGGATCGACAAGGCACTCTCCTCACTGCAGGGCCCGACCCGGCGCCGTTCATTCTTCGGCCGCTTGCTCGCCGCCGGGCTCGGCCTCGGCAGAAATAGCAACTTCCACGCCATTGTGGTGAGCGAGGAAGTCGGGATGCTGCCAGTAGCGCGGCGCCTCGGCGCGGCGGCAACGGGTGCCGCGCGCATCGGCCGTCCAGGCGCCGCAGCGCGGGCTCGCCACGAGCTCGATGCCGCGCTCGGCGTAGCGCTCGGCCACTTCGGCGGCCGGATGGCCGAAGCGATTGCGGTAGCCGGCCTGCACGATCGCGACGCGCGGCCCGACCGCATCGAGCAGGGCGGGGCTCGACGACGTCTTGCTGCCGTGATGCGGCACCAGCATCAGCTCGGCACGCAGCGCGGCGGCATCGCGCGCGACCAGCGCCAGTTCCTGCTCACGCTCGAGGTCGCCGGTGAGCAGCAGCGAGCGCGGCCCGGCGACCGCTGCGGCGCGGCGCACGCCCGCGTCGACGGAGGCGGCGCGGCTCACCCCTGCGTCGCCGGAGGCGGCGCGGCTCACTTTCAGCACGCAGCTCAGCGTATTCGGCTTCACCCGGCCGGCCTCGGCGCGCTCGAGGCGCTCGGCCTCGGGATGCAGCAGCTCGAAATCGACGCCGTCCCACCGCCAGCGCTGGCCGGCGACGCACGGCGCGGCCGCGATGCCGCGCCGTGCGGCTTCGGCCAGCAGCGGGTGATCGGCCGCGAGCGAACTCGACAGCCGCCCGATGCCCACGCCCTTCAGCAGCGCGGGGGCGCCGCCGACGTGATCGGTGTCGCGATGGCTCAGCAGCAGCGCGTCGAGCCGCGCGTGGCCCAACGCGCGCAGCAGCGGCACGAGCACGCGCTCGCCGGCGTCGGACTCGCGCGAGTACTGCGGGCCGGCGTCGTAGAGCAGCGCGTGCCCGGCGGTGCGCACCAGCACCGCGGTGCCCTGGCCGACATCGACCGCGATGACGTCGAAGGCCCCCGGCGCGGGCCGCTCGGGCGTCGGCGCGAACAGCGGCAGGCCCAGCGGCAGCGCCAGCAGCTTCAGCCGCCACGGCAGCGGCGCGATCAGCAGTGCGGCCGCGAGCACCGCGGCCGGCGCCGCCCAGGCCGCCGCCGCGGGCACCGACCACAGCGCCCAGCCGGGCGCGGCCAGGGCCTGCAGCAGCGCATGCAGCACGTCGGCTAGCGCGGCGGCCGCAAGCCACAGCGGCGGCAGCAGCACGCCCAGCATCGCGAGCGGCGTGATCGCCAGGGTCACCAGCGGGATCGCGGCCAGGTTCGCGACGAAGCCGACCAGCGACAGCTGCTGGAAGAACAGCAGCGTCAGCGGCGCCAAGCCGAGCGTCGCGACCACCTGCGTGCGCAGCCCGCCTTGCATCGCCGCCCGCAGCCGCGGCCAGGCGCCTTCGACGCGTCGCGGCGCCGGCGCGCTGGAGATCATCAACAGCCCGACCGCGACGAACGAAAGCCAGAACCCCGGCTGCAGCAGCGCCCACGGGTCGGCCAGCGTCACCGCCGCCATCGCCGCGAGCCACACCGCGAGCGCCGGCCAGCGCAGCCCGAAGCTCGCGAGCGCGGTGACGACCGCGAGCATCAGCACCGTGCGCTGCGCCGGCACGCCCCAGCCGGCGAAGGCGGCATAGGCCAGCGCCGCCGCGAGCCCGCCCCAGCGCGCGGCCCGCGGCGCGGGGCACCACAGCATCGCGCGCGACGAGCGGCGCCACAGCCACGCGGTCGCGAGGCCGGCGAGCCACGCGAACATCGTCACGTGCAGGCCGCTGATCGACATCAGGTGCGCGACGCCGGTGGCGCGGTACAGCGCCCAGTCCTCGCGATCGATCGCGCCTTGGTCGCCGACGACGAGCGCCGCCAGCAGGCCAGCCGCGTCCGACGCGCCGAGCCGGCGGCCGATCGCCTCGCGCACCGCCTGCCGCGCGCGAGCGAGCGGGTGGCCGGCGTGCTCGTCGAGCAGGCGATGGCTGCCGGCGCGCACGTAGCCGCTGGCGCGCACGCCCTGCTCGAAGAGCTGCAGTTCGAGATCGTGGCCGTGCGGGTTCTGCGCGCCATGCGGGCGTTTCAACCGCACCGTGATCCGCCAGCGCTGGCCCGCGCGCAGCTCGGGCAGCGCGCTCGCGCCGCCGCCGCGTGCCGCGTACCAGCCGAGCGCCAGGCGCGCCGGCAGCGCGATGGCCGCGTCGTCGAGCCGGGCGGACTCCACCTCGAAGCGGAACCGCCAGCCATCGATGCCGCGCTGCGGCAGGCTCGCGATCACGCCGGTGGCCTCGATGTCGCGGCCTTCCAGCTCGGCCGGCAGGCCGTCGGCGAGTCGATCCGTCGCGCGCAGGCCGGTGGCACCGAAGGCCAGCGCCGCGATGCCCATCGCGATGGCGGCAAGGGCGACGAAGCCGCGCCGACGCGTGGAACCCCAGTGACCCAAGGCCGCGACGAGCAGGCCCGCCAGCGCGAGCAGCACATAGCGATCGAGTGCCCACAGCGCCGGCTGCTGAAGCTGCAAGGCGCTGCCGGCGACAAGCCCCAGCGCGCCGGCGACGAGCCCGCGGCCCGACGCATGAAAGGCCGCTGTGAGCATCGGGGCAGTGTAGGGAGCACGGCGCCTGGCCTAGGATGCGGCCCCCACGTTTCGAAGCGAGCCACGCCATGACCATCGCCCAACGCCTTGCCGATCTCGGCATCACGCTGCCGCCGGTGGCGGTGCCGGCAGCCGCCTACGTGCCCTTCGTGCACGCGGGCAAGCTCGTCTTCCTTTCGGGCCACATCGCCAAGCGGGATGGCAAGGCCTGGGTCGGCCAGCTCGGCCGCGACACCGACACCGCCACCGGCCAGCAGGCCGCGCGCGCGGTCGCGATCGATCTGCTAGGCACGCTGGCCGCGGCCTGCGACGGCGACCTCGAGCGGGTCCGGCGCGTCGTCAAGCTGGTGAGCCTGGTCAACAGCGCGCCCGACTACACCGAGCACCACCTGGTGACCAACGGCGCATCCAACTTGATCGGCGAGGTCTTCGGCGCCGAGCGCGGCGCGCATGCGCGTGCCGCCTATGGCGTCGCGCAGCTGCCGATGGGCGCCTGCGTCGAGATCGAGCTGATCGCCGAGCTGGCATGAACCCGGCCGCCTGCCCGGGCCCCGACCGCGGGGCGGCGCGGTGAGCGCGCGGCTGCTGGGCGTGATCGCCGCGACCAGCGTGGCCGCCGTCGCGGCGGCGCTCGTCGCGCAGCACGGCTTCGGCATGCAGCCGTGTCCGTGGTGCGTCTTCCAGCGGGTGATCTACCTCGGCATCGCGGTCGTCGCGGCGCTCGGCGCGCTGCTGCCGGGGCGCGGCAGCCGGCTTGCGGCCGCGCTCGCCGTCGTGGCGCTGTGCGCGGGCGGCATCGCCTCCGCGGTGTTCCAGCACCAGGTCGCGGCGCGGGACGCGAGCTGCGCGTTCACGCTGGCCGACCGCTTCCTCGGCGCCACGGGCCTCGAGACGCGGGTGCCTTGGCTGTTCCAGGTGACCGCGACCTGCGTCGATGCGGCGGCGTCCCGCCTGCTCGGCCTGCCGTTCGAGGTGTGGAGCGGGCTGCTGTTCGTGCTGCTCGGCGTGGCCGGTCTGCTCGCCTTGGGCCGGCCTGTCGGAAAGAAGCGCGCCGGCGCGAAGTAGGCGGCTTTCGCCCCCGTTTTCACGCTTCAGTCTTCGACTCGCCGGCCGAAGATGGCCGGGCCCGAGAAGTCATGCGGGCGCTTCTCGAGGACGAACATGACATCGCTACGCAACGCAAAGATCGGCGTCCGTCTCGCGCTGGCCTTCAGCTTTTCCGTGCTCCTGATGATCGGCATGGCCGTCGTCGCGCACTTGTCGCTGAACGACATCCGTGAGCACGTCGCCGAGATGGACAACGACCTGTTCGTGAAGGTGGTGCTGACGGGAGAGATCAAGGACGAGCTCAACGAGCAGTCGCGCATCGTGCGCAACGTGCAGCTGCTCAGCCTGCCCGAGCAGCTGGACGCCGAATGGAAGCGGTTCGACGCTTCGCGCGACAAGGTGGTCGGGATCTACAAGAAGCTCGAGCCGATGCTCCACACGGCGGCCGGCAAGGCGCTGTTCGCCGAGCTGCAGGCCGAACGAAGCGAGTACGTCAAGACGCTGGCCGTGTACCGCGACCTCGTCGGCACCGGCGACATGGTCGCATCGCGTTCCATGCTCATGCAGACGCTGCGGCCCCAGCACCGCCAGTACCTGAACGCCCTCGAGCAGTTCTCCCACGCGCAGGCCGCCCTGATGGCCGACGCGGGCAAGCTCACCGAGAAGACTGCGCAGCAGGCCACGATGATGATGGTGGCCGCGACGCTGTTCGGCATCCTCGCCGCATCGCTGTCGGGCTGGCTGGTGGCGCGTTCGATCTCGAAGCCGGTGGGCCGCGCGATCGCGCTGGCCGACAGCGTCGCCAAGGGCGACCTGACCGCCGAGATCGTGGTCGACCGCGAGGACGAGATCGGCTCGCTGCTCAAGTCGCTGAAGACGATGAACGAGAACCTGGCCCGCGTGGTGGGGCAGGTGCGCCAGTCCAGCGAAAGCATCGCCACCGGCTCCAGCCAGATCGCCACCGGCAATGCCGACCTGTCGCAGCGCACCGAGCTGCAGGCCAGCAACCTCCAGCAGACTGCCGCGTCGATGGAGGAGCTGACCAGCACCGTGCGCAACAACGCCGACACCGCGCAGCAGGCCAACCAGCTCGCGAGCGCCGCGTCGTCGGCCGCGACGCAGGGCGGTCAGGTGGTGAGCCAGGTGATCACGACGATGCAGGACATCACCGCGTCGTCGAAGAAGATCGCCGACATCATCGGCGTGATCGACGGCATCGCGTTCCAGACCAACATCCTCGCGCTGAACGCGGCCGTCGAGGCGGCGCGGGCCGGCGAGCAGGGCCGCGGCTTCGCGGTCGTCGCCAGCGAAGTGCGCTCGCTCGCGCAGCGTTCGGCGAACGCGGCCAAGGAGATCAAGGCCCTGATCGGCGACAGCGTCGACAAGGTCGAGACCGGCTCGCGGCTGGTGAACGACGCCGGCCACAGCATGGACGACATCGTGCGGCAGGTGCAGCGCGTGTCCGACCTGATCGGCGAGATCTCCAGCGCGACGAACGAACAGTCCAGCGGCATCGGCCAGGTCGGCCAGGCGGTCAGCGAGCTCGACAAGACGACGCAGCAGAACGCCGCGCTCGTCGAGGAAAGCGCGGCCGCGGCCGAAAGCCTGAAGCAGCAGGCGAGCCGGCTGGCCGACATCGTCGGCGTGTTCAAGCTGAGCAAGCAGGAAGCCGACGCGGCCGTCGCGAAGGCGAAGAAGGAGCCGCCGCGACTGCCGGCCCCGAACGCGGCCGTCGCGGCCAAGCCGGTGCCGCCGAAGGCTGCGCCGGTCGCGGCCAAGCGGCCCGCGACGCCGGCCTCCGCCGGCAAGCCGGCGCCCGCGAGTCCGGCCGTCGCCGCCCGTCCCGCGGCGCCGCCGGCCGCTCGACCCGCCGCCGCCGCGGCCCGCAAGCCGGCCGAGCCGGTGCGCGCGGCGAGCGCGAAGTCGGGCGACGACGGCGAGTGGGAAAGCTTCTGACGCCGCGAGGCTGCGCCAGCCCGGGAAGCCGGCGCCCGGAACGCGAGTGCGCGCCCGGGCCGAGCCGGCCCGTCAGCCGCGCAGCAGCAGCGTCGGCTTGAAGCCGAGGTCGGCCGCCTTGCCTTTGCGCGCTCGCGCGCCGCGGTAGGCGCCGGCCGCGACGGCACCGAGCGTCTCGTCCCTCGGCTTGCCCGCGCGGCCGCTGCCGAGCACGCGCAGCGTCTTGTCGAAGGCCGCGGCGCTGACCAGCGCGTCCTTCGCCTCCAGATCGATCAGCGTCAGCCCGCGGCCGCCTTTGGGCTGCAGCTTCAAGTCGGCCAGCGGGAAGACGAGCAGGCGGCCGGAAAGGCTCAGGCAGGCCACCTGCGTCGCGCCGTCGGCGCGGCTCGGCGGCAGCGGCTTCTCGCCTTCGCCCAGGCTCAGGAAGCTCTTGCCGCCGCGCTGGCGCGACAGCAGGTCGCCGGCCTGCGCGAGCAGGCCGTAGCCGCCGGTGTTCGCGAGCAGCAGCGTCGCGTCGGCGGGCCCGGCGAAGTAGTGCAGCGCCTGCGTGCCGGCCACCAGCTCGATCATCGAGGTGAGCGGCTGGCCGTCGCCGCGCGCGCCGGGCAGCGCGCTGACCGCGACGGTGTAGACCCGGCCATCGCTGCCGAAGGCCAGCAGTGCATCGACGGTGCGGCATTCGAAGGTGCCGTAGAGCGCATCGCCGGCCTTGAACGCGAAGCTGGCCGCGTCGTGACCATGGCCCTGGCGCGCGCGCACCCAGCCCTTCGCGCTGACGACCACGGTGACCGGCTCGTCGGCCACCTTGATCTCCGCGACCGCGCGCTTGTCGGCCTGCATCAGCGTGCGGCGGTCGTCGCCGTACTGCTTCGCGTCGGCCTCGATCTCCTTGACCATCGTGCGCCTGAGCGTGGCCGGGCTCGCGAGGATGTCCTCGAGCTTCGCCTGGTCCTCGCGCAGCGACGCCAACTCCTGCTCGACCTTGATGGCCTCGAGCCGCGCGAGCTGCCGCAGCCGGATCTCGAGGATGTCTTCGGCCTGCCGCTCGCTCAAGCCGAAGCGATCGATCAGCGCCGGCTTCGGCTCGTCGGCGTTGCGGATGATGCGGATCACCTCGTCGATGTTCAGCAGCACCAGCCGCCGGCCTTCGAGGATGTGGATGCGCCCGAGCACCTTGTCGAGCCGGTGGCGCGTGCGGCGCTCCACCGTCGCCTTGCGAAACGCGATCCACTCGGAAAGCATCGCGCGCAGCGACTTCTGCGTCGGCCGCCCGTCCGCGCCGACCATCGTCAGGTTCACCGGCACCGAGCTTTCGAGGCTGGTGTGCGCGAGCAGCACGTTGACGAGCGCCTGCTGCTCGACGCTGCGGCTCTTGGGCTCGAACACCAGGCGCACCGCCGCGTCCTTGCCGGATTCGTCGCGCACCGCGTCAAGCACGCCGAGCAGCGTCGTCTTCAGCTGGGTCTGCTCGGCGCTCAAGGCCTTCTTGCCGGCCTTGAGCTTCGGGTTGCTCAGCTCCTCGATCTCTTCGAGCACCTTCTGCGTGCTGGTGCCGGGCGGCAGCTCGTGCACGACCAGCTGCCACTGGCCGCGCGCGAGGTCTTCGATCGACCAGCGCGCCCTCACCTTCAGCGAGCCGCGGCCGCTGCGGTAGGCGTCGCGCACGTCGGCCTCGGCGCTGATGATCTGGCCGCCGCCGGGGAAGTCGGGGCCGGGCAGCAGCGCGAACAGGTCGTTGTCGCCGAGCTTGTCGTCCTTGAGCAGCGCGACGGCGGCGGCGGCGACCTCGCGCAGGTTGTGGCTCGGGATCTCGGTCGCAAGGCCGACCGCGATGCCGCTCGCGCCGTTGAGGAGCACGAAGGGCAGGCGTGCCGGCAACTGCTTCGGCTCGGTGGTGCTGCCGTCGTAGTTGGGTGCGAAGTCGACGGTGCCCTCGTCGATCTCGTCGAGCAGCAGCCGCGTGATCGGCGCGAGGCGCGCCTCGGTGTAGCGCATCGCCGCCGCGCCGTCGCCGTCGCGCGAACCGAAGTTGCCCTGGCCGTCGACGAGCGGGTAGCGCTGCGAGAAGCCTTGCGCCATCCGCACCATCGCGTCGTAGGCGGCGGTGTCGCCGTGCGGGTGGTAGCGGCCGAGCACGTCGCCGACCACGCGCGCCGACTTCATCGCCTTCGGGCCGGCCGGGCCGGTGAACGCGAGGCCGAGCCGCTCCATCGCGTAGAGGATGCGGCGCTGCACCGGCTTCTGGCCGTCGCACACGTCGGGCAGCGCGCGGCCCTTGACGACCGACAGCGCGTATTCGAGGTAGGCCTGCTCGGCGTACCGGGCCAGGCCGAGGGTGTCGGCGGGTTCGGCCGGTGCGGGCGGATCGAAGAGGTCGCTCATGCGAGGGCAGAAGTGCGAGACGGGACGGGGCCGCGCATTGTCCGACCAGCACGCCGCGCGGCGCCGCGGGCCGCCTACTCCCGCACGTAGCGCAGCGTCCGCTTCCCGCGGGAGACCTTGGATTCCAGCGCGAGCCAGTCGCCGTCGGCCGAGTACCACAGCTCGACCGGCGACTCCGGCCCGCTGATGCGCCAGCGTTTCGCATCGACCGGCCTGCCCTGAACGTCGAGCTTCGCGTCGCCGAGCGGCTCGATCTTCACGCGCTCGTACTTGCCGGTCTGCGCGTTCAGCAGCCGCGTTTGCTTCAGCATCGCCGGGTGCCAGTAGGCGAAGCTCATCACGCAGCCTTCGAGCATCTCGCTGCCGTCGTTCGACTTGACGGCGAGCGCGTCGCCATCCTTCTTCGCCTGCACCGCGAGCGCCTTGCCGTCGTCGTCGGTCTTCGAGCTCAGCGCGACGAGGCAGTCGCCTTGCCATTGCTCCTCGACCTCGTGGCGGTAGCGGTAGGCGGTGAGGCCGAGGACCTTCACGTCGAACGCGGCCTTGCCTTCCAGGCTGCGACGCTCGCCGTCGCCCTTCAGCGTGAAGCGGTGCGTGCCGATCGGCTTGCCGTCGAGCAGCACGCGGAAGTTCCAGCTGCCGCTCGCGGGCCGCTCGGCGTGCGCGGCGAACGAAGCGGCGCACAGCAGCGCGACCAGCACGCGCTTCATGCCGCGCTGCCCTGCTTCGGCGGCCGCGGGAAGAAGGCGCTGGTGCGCGCGATGTAGTCGCGGTAGGCGGGCCGACGTTCGCTCATGTCCTTCTCCAGCAGGCTGACGCCCGACACCTTCAACAGCAGCACGCTCATCAGCAGCGGCGAGACGAGGCTCCAGCCGCCGCCCGCGGCCAGCGCCATCAGGCCCATGCCCCACCAGACGCAGAACTCGCCGAAGTAGTTGGGGTGGCGGCTCCAGGCCCACAGGCCGCCGTCCATCACCCGGCCCTTGTTCGCGGCATCGGCCTTGAAGCGGCGCATCTGCTCGTCGGCGATCGCCTCGAACGCGATGCCGAACGCGGCGAGCGCGGCACCGGCCGTGTCGAGCCCGGTCCACGGCTCCACGCTCGCGGCGCCGACGAGCAGGGGCGCCGAGACGATCCACGCCAGCACCGCCTGCAGCGCGAACACGAGGTAGAGGCTCTTGAACGCGAAGCCGGGCTGGTTGCGGGCGCGGATCGCCTGGTAGCGCCGGTCCTCGCCGTGGCCCCAGTTGCGAACGGTGATGTACAGCGCGAGCCGCAGCGACCACAGCGCGACGAGGCCGAGCATCCAGCCGGCGCGCGGGCCGGTCGCGGGCAGCGCCGCCGCGTAGGCGAAGCCCGCACCTGCGATGCAGACCGACCAGACCCGATCGACGAGGCTCACGTCGCGGCGCACGAGGCTCGCGACCCAGGTGGCGAAGCCGATCGCCGCAGCGAACGCGAGGCCGTGCAGCGCGACGGCCCAGCCGCCGAAGCTCGCGATCCCGCTCATCGCTTCGCCACCGCGCCTTCGGTGCCGACGCCGTCGAAGCGCATCGCCAAGGCCACCAGCAACGGCAGCATCACCGCCCAGCCGGCGCCGATCAGCCCCAGCGCGAGCACGGGCTCGCTCAGCGTCGCCGCGCCGAGCCGCGCGCCGCCGGCAAAGGACAGCGGCCCCGCGATCGCGCCGAGCAGCGCGCACAGCGCCCAGCGCCCGTGCAGCCAGCGCAGCAGGACGTTCAGCGTCACCGCGAACAGCGCCCACAGCGCCGTCATCCAGTGCGGGCCGAGGCCGGGCAGCCAGTGGCCGCCGACGAAGGCGAGCGCGCCGGTGGCCTGCAGCGCGGCATCGAAGCTGCTGCCCAGCAGGATCGTCGCCAGCACGAGCCGAGCTTCGACGCGGCCTCGCGGCGCACGCCCCAGGTGCCACGCGACGACGAGCACCGCGGTCGCGGTGCCGAGCCAGGGCTGGCCGTGCGCCGCGCCGAGCACGCAGGCGAACCAGCCGAGCTGCGTCGCGACGAGGTTGGCCAGCGCCCAGGCGCGCGTCGGCTCGCGCTCGCCGGCCGGCGCGCCGACGGCCGGCACCGCGGCGTCGAGGCTCATGCGCGCGGGATGCCGTTGCGCTCGAACAGGTAGTGGCTGACCCACCACTGCTGCCCTTCGCCGTGGCCGAAGAGCTCGGCCACCGACATGAAGAACAGCCGCCAGCGCGTCCACCACAGCGCGGCCTGGTCGGCGCCGTAGGTCGCCTCGAGCACCGGCCAGACCGCGTCGCGCTTCGCGTCCATGTTCGCGAGCCAGGCCTCGGACGTCTTCTGGTAGTGCCGGCCGTCCCAGCGCCAGCGATCGACGAGCGACAGGTCGCGCTGGCAATGCAGCGCGAGGTCGTCGCTGGGCATCATCCCGCCGCTGAAGAAATGGCGGCTCATCCAGTCGGTCGCGTCGCGCTCGACGAAGGCGTAGGGCGTCGACCGGTGCGCGAACACGTGCATGAAGAAGCGGCCCTCGGGCGCAAGCCAGCTCGCGACCTTCGCGAAGGCCGCCGGCCAGTTGCGCAGGTGCTCGAACATCTCGACCGAGACGATGCGGTCGAAGCGATCGGTCGTCTCGAAGGTGTTGAAGTCGCAGGTCACGACGCGCAGGTTCGCGAGGCCGCGGCGCCGCGCTTCGGCTTCGATGTTCTCGCGCTGCGAGTTGGAGTTCGACACCGCGGTGATCCGGCTCGACGGAAAGCGCTCCGCCATCCACAGCGACAGCGAACCCCAGCCGCAGCCGAGCTCGAGCACCTGCTGGCCGTCGCGCAGACCGGCACGCGCGCAGGTCTCGCCGAGCGCGGCGGCCTCGGCCTCGTCGAGCGTGCTCACCCCCGCGGTCCCGTCAGGGCCGCTGCCGGATTCGGGCCACCAGCAGCTGCTGTACTTCCGATGCCGGCCGAGCACCTCGGCGAAGAACGCCGCAGGCACCTCGTAGTGCTGCTCGTTGGCCTTCTCGGGCACGAGCGCGAGCGGCGCGGCGCTCATCGACGCGACGAAGTCGGCAGTCCTGCGCGCGGCGGCTTCGGCGTCGCCGTCGCCGATCTCGGCGAGCCGCTGCTTGAGCAGCCGGCGGATGCCGAGCCGCACGACGCGATCGGGCACGAGGCCTTGCTCGACCCAGCCGAGCGCGGTCGCGGTGCTTGATGAAGTCATCTCGAAGGTCTCCTGCTGCGCCGGCACGGCGGCCGCGCGCGGCGGCGAATGATGCCGCCGCGCCCTTCTACGTGAGCAGGCGCGAACTGGATGCTCCGGCGCGCGGTGGCGGGAACGCGCGTTGCTGCTGGCCGGACCCTCCAGCCAACGGCGGCCCAGCCTCGAGCCGACACCCCCATGCCCACCACGCCCCCTGCTTCGCCGACCGCGCCGCCGCCCGACGTCGTGCCCCAGCCGGTCGGCCCGAACGTGACCCCGCCCGCCCAGCCCGACGCGACGCCGCCGCCGTCGGGCCCCGAGGTCACGCCGCCGACACCCGACACGGTGCCGCTCGGCGCGCCGGGGCCGGAGCTGACGCCCGGCACGACCGGCGTGCCGGAGGTGTGAGCCACGCCGTCGCCCACGGGAGACGGACTACAGCACCTCGTTGATCAGGTAGGAGACGTTGTCCTTCAGCTTGTGGCCCCAGCCGCGGCGCATCCAGCGCTCGAGCTCGATCTCGTCGGCGCGCTGAACGTACTTCTCGAAGATGCCGTCGAGCCGCGCGGCCAGCGCGACGTCGGCGATCGACAGGCTGATCTCGTCGTTGGTCTCGAAGCTGCGGTCGTCGAAGTTGCTCGAGCCGACGGCGCTCCACACGCCGTCGACCGTCATGATCTTCTGGTGCAGCAGCGTGTGCGGGTACTCGAACAGCCGCACGCCGCAGCGCAGCAGCTTCTCGAAGTTGCGGTGGCCGGCGTGCTGGACCATCGGGTTGTCCGAGCCGCTGGTCGAGGGCATCAGCACGCGCACGTCGACGCCGCGCTCGACCGCCGCGCCGAGCGCATCGATCGCCGCCGGCTCCGGGATGAAGTACGGGTTCTGGATCCAGATGCGCTTGCGCGCGAGGCAGATCACCGTGTGATGCAGGATCTTCACGGTCGGCGCCGAGTTCTCGGGCTTCGCGAAGACCGCGTGGATGCGCACGTCGCCGGCCGGCCCGAGCGGCGGGAACACGTCGTCGCCGAGGAACAGCTCGCCGGTCTCGCCGGCCCAGTTCTCGCTGAAGACGCTCTGCAGGCTGTGCACGATCGGCCCGTGCAGCTGCACGCTGACGTCGGCGAAGTGCTGCTTGTCCTCGGCATCGCCGAGCCAGTCGTCGACGATGCAGTGGCCGCCGGCGAAGGCCTCGCTGCCGTCGAGGATGACGATCTTGCGGTGGTCGCGGTCGTTCATCACGCCGAGGTTGTGGAGCTTCGTCTTGTGGAAGAAGCACACGCGGCAGCCGGCCGCGCGCATGCGCGCGACGACCGCGTCGCCCGCCTTCCTGGAGCCCTGGGCGTCGAGCAGCACGCGCACCTGCACGCCGGCGCGGGCGCGCTCGATCAGCGCCTCGGCGACGCGCCGGCCCAGCACGCCGTCCTTCCACAGATAGGTCTCGAAGTGCACCGAGCGGCGCGCGGCAGCGATGCGCGCGAGCAGCACGTCGTAGAACGCGCCGTTCTCGTGCACCTCCACGCTGTTGCCGCCGACCACCGTGCCCAGCGTCAGGCCGGCGAGGCTGGGCATCAGCTCGTCGACCGGGAAGTCGCACTCGATCTTGAGCGAGGGATCGCGGTGCCGGCGGATCGACCAGATCACCAGCACCAGCACGAACACCAGCGCCAGCAGCAGGCCGGCCCAGAACGCGATGCTCATGCGCGGCCCTGTTCGAGCGTCGTGGCGACGGAGCCCGCAGGGTACCCAATGGCGCGTGCGGGACGCCGCGCGCGGTCGGCGACCGCCCGCAGGCCTCCCCGGCGAGCTCTACAACCTCGCCGGCGCCGTGTCGAACGAGCCGCCCTGGGTCGTCGATTCGCCGACCACCTCGCGGCTCCTCGACTTGCCGGCGTACATCGCCGCGTCCGCGCACCGGAGCAGCGTGTCGGCATCGGTGCCGTCGCGCGGCGCCAGCGCATGGCCGACGGTGGCGCCGAGCCGGTAGGGCAGGCCCAGCGCGACCAGCGGCTCGTCGAACGCCTGCGTGAGCTGCGCCGCGAGGTCGCGCGCCCGCTCGTCCGAATGCAGGCCCATCGCGAGCACCACGAACTCGTCGCCGCCCAGGCGCGCGACCATGTCGCTGGTGCGCAGGCTGTTGCGCAGCCGCTCGCCGGCGGCGACGAGCAGGTGGTCGCCGGTCTCGTGGCCGTGGCGGTCGTTGACCTGCTTGAAGCCGTTGAGGTCGAGCAGGTAGACCGCCAGCAGCTGCGTCGGGCCGCACTGCGGCAGGTAGCGCTCCAGCGCCGCGTGCAGGCCTCGGCGGTTGGGCAGGCCGGTCAGCGCGTCGGTCTGGGCGAGCGACAGCGCCTGGTCGCGCTCGGTGGCGCGCAGCAGCGCCTGGTCGTGCACGGCGTACAGCCGCAACGCCAGCACGCGCAGGAAGATCAGCATGTCCAGCGTGGCGCCGAACTGGAACGAATGCAGGGTCCAGAACGTGGCGGGCGCGCGCCCGCGGATCACCGCCACCATCACGGCGGTGGTGATGAAGTAGCCGATCCACGCGACGATGAAGTACCAGCCGACGCTCTCGCCGCGCCGGGCGCGCTGGACGGCGCCGGGCAGGCCCATCAGCGCGGGTGCGAGGCCCACGGTGCCGATCACGGCGCTGACGGCGTGCACGTCGATCACGTCAAGTGCGTACGCCAGGCCCACCGCGCCGAGCAGTGCCGCGCCGCCCTTCATCACGGGGCTGAACCAGCGGTGCCGCTCGGTGCCGCGCAGGACGTCCTCGACGAAGAGGAAGGTGCCCGCGGCGGCGGTGAGCGCGGACAGCGCGGCGAGGTGGGTCTCCAGCCAGCGGTTGCCGGGCCACAGGTACTGCGCGCCGATGCCGAACTGGACGACCGAGAACAGGATGCCGCCGCCGATCAGCAGCGCGTACTTGATCAGCAGGCTCTCGCGCACGCTGAACCACTGCAGCAGGCTGTAGCACACGAGGCACAGGCCCATGCCGGCAAGCAGGCCCTGCAGCATCTGCTCGGCCAGCGCGCGGCTCAGGAACGCCGAGGGCTTGTTGAAGCTGATCGGCAGGATCATTGCGCCCAGGGTCTCCACGCGCAGCCACAGCTCGTAGCGTGCGCCGGGTGACAACGCCAGTTCGACGGTGTGTGCGCGGCTCGGCAGGGGGCGCTCGGCGAGCGGCTGGAGGTTGCCCAGCCGCGCCTGCTGCACGGGCGCGCCCTGTGCGTCGAGCAGGTGCACGTCGATGCGGTTGAGCACGGCGTAGTTGATGTCGAGCAGCCAGTGGCCGTCCGACTCGGGCGACACCGCGATCGGCACATGCACCCAGACGGCGTCGCGGCGCAGGCCGAGCGTGGCCGCGGCGGTGCTCGGCCGCGTCAGGGCGTCGCGCGCGGCGATGGCGCCTTCCAGCGTCAAGGCCTTGGACGCATCGCTCAGCGTCGTGACCGCCGGCCAGGCGTGCACGCGCTCGTTGCGGTCGTCCAGCAGCAGCGGCGTCGCCGCGGGCCCGGCATGTGCGGCACCGGCTGCCAGCACCAGCGCGAGCAGCACGAGCCAGGTCTCAACGAGGCGACGCATCCCACTGCCCCTTCACCGTGAAGCCGTCTTCGAGCGTGTTCAGCCAGCGCGGCGCGCGCGGATCGTGACCCCAGGCGGCCATGGTCCGCCGCACCTGGCTGCGCACCGGCTCCGGCAGCTTCAGCGGCCGCGTCTGGTCCATCAGCAGCCGGCTGACGAAGTGGTAGCCGAGCATGCGCACACAGGTTCGCGTGATCGAGAACTCGGGCGAGAAGCAGCGCCCGAGCGCGTCGATCCCGCGCACCGCGAGCCGGATGCAGCCGAACAGCGCGCGCGCGGTCCAGGGCACCGGCAGGCTCGCGCCGTCGATGCCGATGTCGCGCGACGTCGCCGCGCCGCACAGCTCGCGCGACAGCAGGAGCGGAAAGCTCTTCGCCGCGCCGAGCGGGATCGCGTCGGCCAGCGTCCGCATCAGGGCGCGGCCGAGCGGCGCGCGCGGATCGGGCGCGACGCGATCGGCGCGGCCGCGCGCCTGCAGCTGCGCGAACAGCGCTTCGGCCTCGGCCATCGTGTGCGCCATCAGGCGCTCCTCGACGCCCACCAGCGACGCCATCACGTTCCAGGCATGCAGCGTGGCCGCCTCGTCGTGCGCGCTCAGGCCGAGCCCGAGCGTGCGCAGGCCGCGCAGGAACACGTAGCCGAAGGTCAGCAGCGTGTAGGCCAGCTCTTCCTGGTTGCAGGGCAGACCGTCGTCGCCGAGCTTCCAGCCATGCGCGTACAGCGCGTGATGCATGTGCGGCGTGCCGCGCAGCGCAGCCAGCGGCTCCACGAAGCCGGCACCTGCGGCCGCCCGCTCGGGGCCCGACGCGGACAGCGCGGCCACCGCCTGCGCCGGCTCGCCGCGCAGCAGCAGGTTGCGCACCGTCGCATGGATCAGCCGCACCTTGAGCACCTGCGCGACGCCGCCGCCCTGCGGCGTGGCGAGGCCGCCGCGCATCATCACGGGGAAGACCATCGCGGCGGTGGAGCGCACGCGGTACTCGGTGCGCTGCTCCAGCTGGCCGGTGGCGTGCAGCACCTCGGCCAGGTCGGGCACGACGTAGCACTCCGGCAGGCTGGCGCAGAACAGCAGCGCGCACGACAGCGGCCCGTGCTCGAAGAACACCTGCTCGGCACGCGCGATGAGCGCGGCATCCGCCCACGTCGGCAGCGTGCACGCCCCGCTCAGGTAGTCGACCAAGGCCGCGGCGATGTCCCGGGGCAGATCGGCCGGCGGCCGCCACGCCTGCACGTCGGCATTGCAGGCCCAGCCGGCGAAGGCGCGCGTGACCGCCTCGAGGCGCTGCCAGCGCGGCTGCTGCCGATCGATCAGCTCGGCGGCATCGGCCCCTTCGAGCGTTTCGGCCCAGGGGCCGAGGATGCGCGCGATGGTGGCGTCGGCCAACGGATCGGCTCGAAAGCGCAGCTCGTCCAGCAGCGCTTTAGGCAAGTGGCCCGTGCCGGGCGGGCCGGGCTCGATCGGGTGAGGCGTTGGGTGCACGGTGGCGACAGCTTGCGTACCGAGGGCGGCGGATTGTTATGCGCGTACGACCGCCCGCAGAAGGCCCACGCGCGGCGCCGACGCCCGCCGCGCGCAACCCCTCACACATCGACCTCGACCGCGTCGCCTTTCAGCTCCATCAGTTCGCGCCGCGCCGCGGCTTCGCCCTTGCCCATCAGCCGGTTGAACAAGCCTTCAGTCGCACCGAAGTCGTGCGCGCCCCAGGCGACCGGCAAAAGCCGCCGCGTCTCGGGATTGAGCGTCGTGTCCCACAACTGCTCCGCGTTCATCTCGCCCAGGCCCTTGAAGCGGCTGACCGACCAGCTGCCTTCGCGCGCGCCTTCCTTGCGCAGCTTGTCGAGCACGGCGTGCAGCTCGCCGTCGTCGAGCGCGTACAGCTTCGCCGCCGGTTTCTTGCCGCGCGCCGGGGCGTCCACCCGGTACAGCGGCGGCCGCGCGACGCAAACGTGCCCGGCTTCGATCAGCTTGGGGAAGTGCCGGAAAAACAGCGTCAGCAGCAGCACCTGGATGTGCGAGCCGTCGACGTCGGCGTCGCTGAGGATGCAGACCTTGCCGTAGCGCAGGCCGCTCAAGTCGGGCGCGTCCTGCGGGCCGTGCGGATCGACGCCGATCGCAACCGCGATGTCGTGGATCTCGTTGTTGGCGAACAGCCGGTCGCGCTCGACCTCCCAGCTGTTGAGCACCTTGCCGCGCAGCGGCAGGATGGCCTGCGTCTCCTTGTCGCGGCCCATCTTGGCGCTGCCGCCGGCCGAGTCGCCTTCGACGAGGAAGATCTCGTTGAGCGCGAGGTCGCGGCTCTCGCAATCGGTCAGCTTGCCCGGCAGCACCGCGACGCCGGAGCCCTTGCGCTTCTCGACCTTCTGGCCGGCGCGCTGGCGCGCCTGCGCCTGGCGGATCACCAGCTCGGCGAGCTTGCGGCCGTGCTCCACGTGCTGGCTAAGCCACAGCTCGAAGGCCGGGCGCACGTAGGCCGAGACAAGCCGCAGCGCGTCGCGCGAATTGAGCCGCTCCTTGATCTGCCCCTGGAACTGTGGGTCGAGCACCTTCGCGCTCAGCACGAAGCTCGCGCGCGAGAACACGTCGTCGGGCATCAGCTTCACGCCCTTCGGCATGAGCGCGTGCAGCTCGATGAAGCCCTTGACCGCCTGGAACAGGCCGTCCTTCAGGCCCGACTCGTGGGTGCCGCCGGCCACCGTCGGGATCAGGTTCACGTAGCTCTCGCGCACGGCGTGGCCGTCTTCGGTGAAGGCGACGCACCAGGCGGCGCCCTCGCCTTCGGCGAAGTTTTCGGTCTCGGCGGCTTCGGCGTAGTGCGCACCCTCGAACAGCGGGATCACCGGATCGGCGGCGAGCGTCTGCAGCAGGTAGTCGCGCAGGCCGCCCTGGTACTGCCAGGTCTGGGTCTCCTGCGTCTTCTCGACCGCCAGCGTGACCGTCACGCCGGGCATCAGCACCGCCTTGCTGCGCAGCAGGTGGACGAGTTCGGCACGCGGCAGCTCGGCGCTTTCGAAGTACTTCGCATCGGGCCACACGCGCACCGTCGTGCCCTGCCGGCGATCCGCGCCCGCGGCCTTGCGCACGGCCAGCGGCTCGACCACCTCGCCGCCGTGGCCGAACGCGAGCGTCGCGACCTTGCCGTCGCGATGCACCGTGACCGCGAGCCGCGTCGCGAGCGCGTTCGTCACGCTGACGCCGACGCCGTGCAGCCCGCCGCTGAAGCTGTAGGCCCCGCCCGCGCCCTTGTCGAACTTGCCGCCGGCGTGCAACCGCGTGAACACGATCTCGACGACCGGCACCTGTTCCTCGGGATGCAGGCCGAACGGGATGCCGCGGCCGTCGTCCTCGACGCTCACCGAGCCGTCGGCGTGCAGCGTCACCGCGATGCGCCGGCCCTGGCCGGCGAGTGCCTCGTCGGCGGCGTTGTCGATCACCTCCTGCACGATGTGCAGCGGGTTGTCGGTGCGGGTGTACATGCCCGGGCGTTGCTTGACGGGCTCCAGGCCCTTCAGCACCCGGATCGAGGCCTCGCCGTAGCGGGCGGCTGCAGCGCGCTTGGCTGCGGCGGAAGGAATGTCCATGGATGCGATCCTCAGCGGCGGCGGATTCTAGGGAGCCGTTGAGGGGTCTCCCGGGGGCCGCGCGCGGCGCGGGGCGGCCCACGGCCCGCCTCAAGCGGACGAGGCCGCCTCCTGCGCGCCGGCCGCGACGACGGCGCGGCGCCATGCCACGGACTGCAGCTGCCACCTCTGCAGCGAGCGCGCCTCGTACGCCTCGCGAGAGACGGGATCGCTCGCTGCGTTGGCCTTGACCGCCGCACGCTCGCCGAGATGCCACTGGCTGTCGGTCGCGAGCGGCGGAAGCTCGTGCAGCAGCAGGCGCAGCGCCAGCGCCGGCGGCGGCTTCACCGCCCGGTCGAAAGGCGCCAGGACACGCTCGGCGGCCTCGGCGATGGAGGCGAGCCAGCTCATGGGAAGGTCGAGGCCGAGGGCGGCGCGCGCCCGTTCGGGCTCCGCGCGGAGCATGCGCAGCGCGACCGTGGCATAGGCCACCTCGGCGGCCATGCCCGCGAGCCGCGACTCCAGCTTCGCCGGCTCGCTCAAGATCTGCAGCGGCACGTGCAGCTGCCAGCTGGCGGCTTCGAAGACCGCCTTGCGCCTTTGTCCCGGCGCGACGTTCAGCCCCGGCACATGCCACAGCTGCATCGAAGGCGCGCGGTACAGGTTGACCTCGGGCGCGAGGATTTCGGGCACGGTCTCGAGAGGCACGCCGAGCAAGGACGCCGACAGGCGCATCACCGCGTCGCCCACCTCGGCGGGCGTCGGCACGACGCCCTGCGCGTGCTTCGACACGATCTGCCGGACGGCGGTCGTGAAGCCGCTGTCCCTCTTGGAGGCGGCCAGCGCGTCCGGGAGGGTTTCGATCCCCCGGAGCTCGCGCCGCAGCACGCGCCGCGCCTCGGCGCCGACGAGCGAGACCAGGGTCGCCCCCGGCGCGCGCGACGCCTCGGCGAAACGCTGCGGCGCGGCGTCGACGCCGGCGGGCGAGTGGATCGCGTCGCCCGCCGCGTAGGCGACGCGGTCCGCGAAGTCCACCAGCTGCGATGCGATGGCCGCGAGCCGGACCGTGCCGCTTGCCGCGGGGTCGTTCGCCTGCGCCCGTGCAAGCCCGTCCATCACGCGGAACAAGTCGGTGTCGTGCCCGGCCGACCATGCCTTCGACGCGCGCGCGTCGTGCAGCCTCGCCGTGGCATGCAGGATGCGTTCGGCATGGCCGGCGGCTTCCGGATGCACGCTGGCGTCGAACAGGAACGCACCGTCGGCGACGGGCGCCTGCAGCGTCGAGGCGGCCTCGGTGAGCAATGCCGCGAGCCGGCTCCAGGCAGGCAATGGAAAGAGCGAGGGCGGGAAAGCGCCGGCGGCGTCGCGATCACCGAGCCGGTGGACCGCCGCGCCCTCCATGAAAGCCTGGATCTCGCGCGGATTGTTCACGTAGCTCAGCGCCGCGACGAACTCCTGGACATCGCTGCTCGCACCTGTCGGCGTTGGCGGGGCGGCGTCTCCCGGGCGCAGCGAAACGCTGGTTTCCAAATGGCCGACGCGGCTCGGTGGCAGCGGGTCGTCCGGGCGGCGGGGGCCGACCGAGCCGCCCCACTGCGGCATGCGCCTCGCGTTGTTCTGTGCCATGTGCACCGACTCGTGAGCCATCACCGCCATGTTCGGAACGTGAAGCGCCGCGCCTCCGACGCGCAGATGAGAACTACCACCCATCGCGCCCATGAACACCGTAGCGAAGCTGCTGGTTTCCTGCTCGTCGTACACGATCGGAAGCAGCTGCGCCGCAGGCTTGCCGAGATGGGCGGTCCACCGCTGGTGCGCGTGCGCGGCCATCAGGAGCGACATCAGCAGATGCCGGCCGCGGGAGTCAGTCGCAGCCACCGACACGAACCGCGGATCGGCATGCTCCAGCAGGAGCGCGGAAGCCCGCAGCAGGCGGCTCGACGCCAGGTTCGCCGGCGCAGGCGGCAGCAAGTCCCGATGCGCGATGGCGGACATCGTGCGCGCGATCTCCAGGCGAGCGCCCTCCAGTGCAAGCCTCCAAGCAGCCACGTCGTCCCGCGTCGTGGCGTTCGCCGGCGGGTTGAAGCGCAGCGTGTTCAGCGCGTCGGCCGCCGCGCGCAGCCGGCCGACCTCTTGCGCCGTGAGGGACCTGGGATGCGTCGCGGCGGCGAGCAGTTGCCGCGCATGAACGCTGTTGAGCTTGTCGCGCACAGGCTCGAGCAGGCTCGCGATGTGCGCCATCTGTGTCGATCCTGTAAGGGCGGAGGCGGCACGCTCGCGCAGGCGTACGTTGGCGGCACCGACCCACTCGGCGGCCCGCGCGCTCGTCGGCGCGTCGGGCGCCTGCCCTGCGTCGACCGACGCCTTGAGCAGCTGCGCCGCGTTCTCCAGCTCGCGGGCCGCCGATCGCGAAATCGGCCGCACGGCGCGCATCAGGCGTGCGAGGTCGTCAACCACCTCCCGGGCTTGGCGAACGCTCTCCGAGAACGCCGGCCCGAGCTGGAAATAGGTGCCGCTGCGCCGCAACTGGAGGCGCTCGACCAGATCCGCGAATGGCTTGGCGGCCTGAAAGGCTTCGGCCCGGGCGACGAAGGGCTGCAAGGCAGCAAGCGCGGCGGCGGCCGGCTGCTGCGAGGCACCGGTCGCATCGTGTTGCATCAACCGGTCGATCGCCGTGCGCGCACCGCCCACGAGCGACACCGCGAGCTGCGCAGCGTGCTCGGGCGTGGCCTGCGCGAGTGGCTGTAGCCGCAGCACGTCGTAGGACTGCAGCGCCAGTTCGAGATGCATGCGTGCCCGCCTCGATACCGGACCGACCGTATCGAGCACGGCCCGGAGCTCGTCGGCCTGGGCGTCGAAGACGGCGGCGACATCCGCAGCGATGCGCCCGATGTCGTCGGATCGATCGAGCGGCGGCTGGCCCGCGACCGGCGTCGACACGCCGGGAAAAGGGTGGGACGGCCGCGCGTGATCTGCGCCTGCATTTGCTGGGCGTCGAGGCGGCAGGCCACCGGGGTCGAGCCCCGGGCGGGTTTGCGCGCGCCGCTGCGACGGTACGGACGCCTCCGTGGCCGCAGATGCGCGTGCCGGCGGCCGCAGATGGCGTGAAAGTCCAGGAAGGCGCATGGCCGGAGCACGGGTGACGCGAGGGCGACGGACGCATCCTGCGGCGTTGTCGACGGGCGTCCCGTCCCGGATGCGAACCGAGGTGCGCGTGCGCGAAGCGCCGCACGCCGGCGCATCGATGCATCGCGACGGCCCTCGAGGCACGGCGCTGCGCCGCGAAAAGCGGCCGAGGCCGTGCCCTGCTCGATATAGTGGTTCGATGACTCCAGCGGCAACTCGAGCCCACGCGCTTTCGATGACGCAGGTGCTGATCTGCAGTGCCGCGATCGTCACGCTGTCGATGGGCATCCGGCACGGCTTCGGCCTGTTCCTGCAGCCGGTGACGATGGAGCGCGGATGGACGCGCGAGACCTTCGCCTTCGCGCTCGCGGTGCAGAACCTGATGTGGGGCCTGGCGGGCCCGTTCGCCGGCATGCTGGCCGATCGCTACGGCGCGTTCCGCGTGCTGCTCGCGGGCGCGGCGCTGTACGCGGTCGGCCTCGTCGGCATGGCGCTCGCGACCTCTGGCCTCGCGTTCACCGGTACCGGCGGCCTGCTGCTCGGCATGGCGCAGGCGGGCACCACCTACGCGATCGTCTACGGCGTGATCGGGCGCAACGTGGCGCCGGAGAAACGCAGCTGGGCGATGGGCATCACCGCGGCGGCCGGCTCCTTCGGCCAGTTCCTGATGGTGCCGGTGGAAAGCAGCCTGATCGGCTTCTTCGGCTGGCAGCAGGCGCTGATCCTGCTCGGATGCGCATCGCTCGCGATCGTGCCGCTGGCCTTCGGGCTGCGCGAGCCGAAGCTCGCCGCGACGCCGGGCGTCGTGCACCAGAGCATCGGCGAGGCGGTGCGCGAGGCCTTCGGCTACCGCAGCTTCCAGCTGCTCATGGCCGGCTACTTCGTCTGCGGCTTCCAGGTGGTGTTCATCGGCGTGCACATGCCCAGCTACCTGAAGGACCACGGCATGTCGCCGCAGGTCGCGACGGTGGCGCTCGCGCTGATCGGCCTCTTCAACGTGTTCGGCACCTACCTGGCCGGCGTGCTGGGCCAGCGGCTCGCGAAGCGGCACATCCTCGCCGCGATCTACCTCCTGCGCTCTGTGGTGATCGTGGCCTTCCTCGCCTTGCCGCTGTCGCCGGCGAGCGTTTACGTCTTCGCGTCGGCGATGGGCTTCCTCTGGCTGTCGACGGTGCCGCCGACCAACGCGCTGGTCGCGCAGATCTTCGGCGTGCGGCACTTCTCGATGCTGGGCGGCTTCGTGTTCCTCTCGCACCAGGTCGGCAGCTTCCTCGGCGCCTGGCTCGGCGGACGGCTCTACGACCTGAGCGGCAACTACGACGTGGTCTGGGGCATCTGCATCGCGCTCGGCGTGTTCGCGGCCTTGATCAACCTGCCGGTGCGGGAAACCGCGATCGTGCGCGCCCGGCCGGTGGCCGCATGATCGTCGCGCGATGAACCGCCCTGCCCTGCGACGTTCGCTGCTGTGGTCCGCCGCCGCGCTGGTGCTGGCGCTGGTGTTCGCGAGCTACCTGCGGCCCGACGTGATCGTCGATCTGGCCAACCGCGTGTGGGCCTGCTTCTGATCGCGCGATGACCTCGAAGGTCGTGGTCGTGACCGGCGCGTCCGACGGCATCGGCGCCGAGCTGGCGCGCCAGCTCGCGGCGCGCGATGGCGCTGCGCTCGCGCTGGTGCTGGCGGCGCGCGGCGAAGACAAGCTCGCGCAGGTCGGCGCGCAGTGCGAGGCGCACGGCACGCCGGTGCTGGTGCAGCGCTGCGACGTGGCGCAGCAGGCGGATTGCACCGGGCTGATCGCCGCGGCCGTCGCGCGCTTCGGCCGCATCGACGCCGCGGCGCGCGCGGCGCTGCAGCGCGAGACGCCTCGATGAGCGCGCATGCCGGCCTCGCGCCTTCGCCATGGGTGCTGCGCTGGGCGCGCGGCTTCGGCGCCCCGCACACCGCGCTCGATCTGGCATGCGGGCACGGCCGGCACCTGCGCTGGCTCGCCGCGCGCGGCGTGCGAGTCACCGGCATCGACCGCGATGCCGACGCGATGGCCGCGTTGCGCGGCAGCGGCGCCGAGCTGCTGGTGGCCGATCTCGAAGCCGGCCCGTGGCCGCTGGCCGGCCGCCGCTTCGACCTGGTGGTGGTTACCAACTACCTGTGGCGGCCGCTGCTGCCGGCGATCGTCGAAGCGCTCGCCGACGGTGGCCTGCTCGTCTACGAGACTTTCGCGCTCGGCAACGCCAGCGTCGGCAAGCCTTCGAACCCCGACTTCCTGCTGCGCCCCGGCGAGCTGCTAGACGCGCTGCGGCCGGCGCTGCGCGTCATCGGCTACGAAGACGGCTTCCTCGGCGCGCCCGAGCGCTTCGTGCAGCGCATCGCGGCGGCACGCGAGCCCGGGTCATCCCCAGCGTCCGGGGCTGTGCCACCGCGTTATCCCCTGTAGCGCAGCGTCGAGTCGGCCAGGGTGGCTGGCTAGAATTCCGCGCTTCCCGAGGAATCCGTCATGAAGCCCATCACTGGCAGCATCGTCGCGCTCGTCACGCCGATGCACGACGACGGCAGCGTCGATGTCGAGGCGCTGCGCCGCCTGGTCGACTGGCACGTCGCCGAGGGCACCGCGTGCATCGTGTCGGTCGGCACCACCGGCGAGTCGGCGACGCTCGCGCCGGCCGAGCACATCGAGGTGATCCGCGCGACCGTCGAGCAGGCCGCCGGCCGCATCCCCGTGATGGCCGGCACGGGCGGCAATTCGACCGCCGAGGCGATCGAACTCACGCGCCACGCCAAGGCCGCCGGCGCCGACTGCACGCTGCAGGTGGTGCCCTACTACAACAAGCCGACGCCCGAAGGCCAGTACCGGCACTTCCGCGCCATCGCCGAGGCCGTGGACCTGCCGGTGATCCTCTACAACGTGCCGGGCCGCACCGTTGCCGATCTGCAGCACGACACGGTGCTGCGGCTCGCGCAGGTGCCGGGCATCGTCGGCATCAAGGAAGCCACGGCGAACATCGAGCGCGCGCTGTGGCTCGCGAAGGAAAAGCCACCCGGCTTCGCGCTGTATTCGGGCGACGACGGCACGGCGGTCGCGCTGATGCTGCTCGGCGGCCAGGGCAACATCAGCGTGACCGCGAACGTCGCGCCGCGCGCGATGGCCGAGCTGTGCCGGGCCGCGCTGGCCGGTGACGCGAAGCGCGCCACCGAGCTCCAGCTCGAGCTGCTGCCGCTGCACCGCGCGCTGTTCGCCGAATCGAACCCGATTCCCGTCAAGTGGGTGTTGAACGAGCTGGGCCGCTGCGGCCCGGCGTTGCGGCTGCCGATGACGCCGATGTCCGAAGCCCTGCAGCCCGCGCTGCGTGCCGCGATGCAAGCGGCCGGGCTGATCTGAGAGTCCTCCATCCGATGAAGCTTTCTCCCGTCTCGCGCGCCGCCGGCGCGTTCTTTGCGTGCGCGCTCGGCCTGGCCGGCTGCTCGTCGATCAACGAAAAGCTGCAGGGCGACAAGGTCGACTACAAGACCAGCGCGGCGAAATCCGTTTCGCTCGAGGTCCCGCCCGATCTCACGCAGCTCAACCGCGACAGCCGCTACCAGCCCACCGGCGGCAGCATCAGCGCCGCGGCGCTGCAGACGCCGGCCGCGCCGGGCGTCACGACGCCGGGGGCACCGGGTGCCGCCGCCAGTGCGCCGAACGCCGTCGCGCCGGCGGCCTACGGCGACGTGCAGCTCGAGCGCGCCGGCGCGCAGCGCTGGATCGCGACCAAGCAGACGCCGGAGCAGCTCTGGCCGCAACTGCAGGCCTTCTGGGCCGAGCGCGGCTTCGCGCTCGACGTTGAGCAGAAGGACGTCGGCGTGATGGAGACCAACTGGAACGAGAACCGCGCGAAGCTGCCGCAGGACTTCATCCGCAGCACCATCGGCCGCGTCTTCGACGGCCTCTACGACACCGGCGAGCGCGACCGCTTCCGCACCCGCATCGAACGCGGCGCCGACGGCGGCAGCGAGATCTACATCAGCCATCGCGGCATGGTCGAGGTCTACACCGACGAGCGCAAAGGCAGCACGATGTGGCAGCCGCGGCCTTCGGATCCCGAGCTCGAGGCGATCATGCTGTCGCGCCTGATGCTCAAGCTGGGCGCGAAGGAAGAGCAGGCCAGGGCCGCCGAGGCTGCGGCCACGGTGGCGGCCGCAGCGCCTGCGGCCGTCGCTCCGCCCGCAGCGCGTGCGCGAATGGTCGGCGGCGAGCAAGGCAGCAGCCTGCAGGTGGACGACGGCTTTGATCGCGCCTGGCGCCGCGTCGGCCTCGCGCTCGACCGCGGCGGCTTCACCGTCGAGGACCGCGACCGCGCTCAGGGTCTGTACTTCGTGCGCTACGTGGAGCCGGGCTCGGAAGACGCGAAGGAGCCGGGCTTCTTCAGCCGGATCTTCGGCGGCGGCAACGACAAGGACAAGGCCAACGCGCTCGCGCGCTACCGCATCGCGGTGAAGGGCCAGACCGACACGAGCACGGTCACGGTGCTGAACAACCAGGGCGCGACCGAGACCGGCCCCGCCGCCAAGCGCATCCTCGAGCGCCTCGTCACCGACCTGCGCTAAGGCTGCGTCGGAAGTAGCCGCCGATGCGCTTTTGCAGCCTCGGCAGCGGAAGCACCGGCAACGCGGCGGTCGTCGAGGCCGGCGGCGGCGACGGCACGCGCGTGCTGATCGACTGCGGCTTCACGCTGAAGGAACTGGCGCTGCGGCTCGCGCGCGCGGACGTCGCGCCGGAGGCGATCGACGCGATCTTCGTCACGCACGAGCACGGCGATCACATCGGCTGCGCCTTCGCGCTCGCGCGCCGGCATCGCATCGCGCTGTGGACCAGCCGCGGCACCTGGCGGGCCGCCGGCGAGCCGGCGCTCGACGCCGGGCTGCTGCACTTCGCGCGCGACGGCGAGCCGATCGCCGTCGGCGCGCTCGAGCTGCGGCCCTACACCGTGCCACACGACGCGGCCGAGCCGCTGCAGCTGGTCTGCGGCGACGGCGCGCGGCGTCTCGGCGTGCTGACCGACGCCGGCTCGGTCACGCCGCATGCGACGGCGGCGCTCGCCGGCTGCGAGGCGCTCCTGCTCGAATGCAACCACGATCGCGCGATGCTGGCGGCGTCGGCCTACCCGGCGTCCTTGAAGGCACGCGTCAGCGGGCGCTTCGGCCATCTGGCGAACGACGCGGCGGCCGAGGTGCTCGCGGCGTGCCGCCACGAGCGGCTGCGGCACGTCGTCGCTGCGCACCTGAGCCTGCAGAACAACCGGCGCGAGCTGGCCAGCGGCGCGCTCGCCGCGGTGCTGGGTACGCGGCCGGACGACATCGTCGTCGCCACGCACGACGAGGGCTTCGGCTGGCTCGACCTGCGCTGAAAAGCGGTGAACGAGCCCGGCACGCCCCCTCACCCCGAGGCACGCCTTCGGCGTTGCCGGTGCTTCGCGCTAGCCCGAGCTGCGGCTGTGCTTCGCGCCTTGATGGCGCGCCTCGGGCGCGGTCTGCCCAGACGCGCTGGACTCCTTCGAAGCATCTGAGCCGCCCAACAAAAAGCCGCCCCGTGGGGCGGCTTGCTCGATGCGCGCGGCCGGTGGCCGCGAGGCATCACTTCTTGGCGGCGTCGACGGCAGCCGAAGCAGCGTCGGCAGCGGCACCGGCGGCCGAAGCGGCACCGGCGGCAGCGCCTGCGGCGGCCGAGGCGGCGGTGTCGGTCGCGCTGCCGACGGCGGCCGAGGCGGCGGCGCCCGCGGCGGCTGCCGCATCGCCGGCGGCCGAGGCCGCGGCACCCGTTGCCGAAGCGGCGGGAGCGGCCGGCGCAGCGGCAGCGGCGTCTTCCGGCTTCTTGCCGCAGGCGGCAAGGGCAACGGCGGCGACCAGGGAAGCCAACAGGAGCGAATTCTTCATGTGGGGGTCCTCAATTCAAGGAAGGGCTGAACACACCGGTGGTTGTCGGAACGCGAAAGCTCGATGAAGCAGCACCGCATTCTCCAAGACCCAGGCCGCTCGGGCAGCCTTTGCCTAGCCAGCGATTGTGCCATCGGGGCATGCCGCGACCCCCGGGGCCGGCACGGCCGCGGGCTCAAAGCCCGAGGGTCGTCACCGGGAAGCTGTCCTCGCTGCGCTGCGACAGCGCCTCGATCAGCTTGCGGCAGCGTGCTAGCTCCGCCGCCTCGTGCACCAACTGCCCGCGCAGGCGCAGCGGATCGGTGGCGCGCACCGCGAGATCGGCGCTCAACAGCAGCGTCGGCACCTGAGTCGCCAGTTCCTCGTGCACTGCGAGGCATTGCACGCTGTGCGACCAGACGCGCCGCCAGGCGACCCAGCGCGGGTGGCGGGCGGCGAAATCCCGGTAGCCGGCGGCGAGCAAGGTCAGCCGGCGGCCGGTCCTCACCCAGGCGCCGAGCGCGTCGAGCAGTTCGGCGCGGCCGAGCGGCCAGTGCGCGAAATCGGCGTCGGCCCACCAGATCTGTGCGGCGCCGCGCTCGGCGCTGTGCTGCATCGCGTGGATCAGCGCGCGGGCGAAAGCTTCACGGCCTTCGAAGGCGGCCGGTGCGGCGTCGATGGTCATGCCGGGTCTCCTGCGGCGCGCTCCTGCAGCCAGCCGGCCGCAAGCCAATCGTCAAGCAGCGCGCGGGCTTCGCGGCTCGCGCCGGCGACCCCCGCGGCGTCGAGTGCGAAACGGTCGGCCAGCCGGCGCAGCAGCTTCGCGTCACGCCCGCCTGCCCGCCAGGACTCGCCGTTGATGAACACGTGCGTGTCGTCGTAGAGCATGCGCGTGCCCCGTGCGAGTTCGACCCCTCCGCAGGCGCTGCGCCCCTCGGCCGCGTCGAAGCCGACGCGCGCGCCGGGTTCGCTCAGCGCTTCGCCGAGCACGAGTTCGATCGCACCGGGGCGCCGCAGCGCCCGCTCGACCGCATCGCGCGCGAAGGCTTGCAGCGCCGGCGGCATGCGGCCCGGCTCGGCGCTCGCGGCTTGCGCCGGGTCGCGGTACAGCGCGCCGTCGCCTGCGGCCGGCGCCGCATCGGCCAGCCGCCCGAGCAGCTCGGCGGCGAGCCCGGCGCGCGTCGGCGCACGGAAACCGATCGAGGCGGTCATGCATTCGCCCGCGGCGACGCCTTCGTGCGCCCAGCCGGGCGGCAGGTAGAGCAGGTCGCCCGGCTCGAGCAGTGCCTCCTCGGTGGGCTCGAAGTGCTCGAGGATCTTCAGCGGCAGCCCGGGCTTGAAGCGGGTGTCGCGCGCACGCCCCCAGCGCCAGCGCCTGCGCCCCTGGACTTGCAGCAGGAAGACGTCGTAAGAATCGAGATGAGGCCCGACGCCGCCGCCATCGCTGGCCCAGGACAGCATCAGGTCGTCGAGCCGCGCCGCCGGCACGAAACGGAACGGCCTCAGCAAGGCCTGCGCGGCCGGTTCGTGCAGATCGAGTCCCTGCACCAGCAAGGTCCAGCCGGGCCGGCGCGCCGCCGGCAGCGCGCGCCGCGCGAACGGCCCGCGTCGCAGGCGCCAGCCGCGTTCGTCCTGCATCACGAGCCGCGACTCGACGTCGTCGTTCGCCGCGAGTTCGAACAGCGCCGCGCGCGTCGTCGGCGGCTGCACGCCAGGCATCGCGCCGCGCACCAGCAGCGGCTTCTTCTGCCAATGGCGCTGCATGAATCGACGCGCGCTCGCGCCGCCCAGCAGCGCGAGCGGCGCGTCGAGGTCCGCTCCGTTTCCCATGAAATTCATTGTGCGATCATGACCCGGCCATGCAGATCACTCCCCCGTGCGTCGTCAGCCTGACCTGGCGGCTCGAAGACACCCAGGGCCAGCTCATCGACGAATTGACCGAGCCGGTCGAGTTCTTCGTCGGCGGCGACGATCTGCTGAGCAAGGTCGAGGAGTCCCTGGTCGGCCAGGAGGAAGGCTTCGCCGCGACGCTGCATCTCGAGCCCGAGCACGCGTTCGGCGACTACGACGCCGACCTCGTTTTCTTCGAGGAGCGCAGCGTCTTCCCCGAGCACATCGAAGCCGGCATGCAGTTCGACGGCCTGCCCGAAGGCGCGACCACCCGCGACATGCCGGCCGAGGCGATCTACACGATCACCGAGGTCTACGACAGCCACGTGGTCCTCGACGGCAACCACCCGCTGGCCGGCATGGCGCTGGTGCTGGCTCTGACGGTGCGCGACGTGCGGGAAGCGACGGCCGAGGAAGTCGAAGCCGGCTCGGTCAGCACCTCCGCGCTCAGCGTGCTGAGCGCGATGCCGCCGTCGCCGCACCTGCACTGAGCCCGCCGCCGCTCGAGGCGGCCCAACCCTCCGGCGCGGTGCGCGCCGCCCGAACTTGCGAGAGCAGCGCTCAGTTGCTGCCGGTCGACCCGAAGCCGCCAGCGCCGCGCTCGGAAACCTCGAAGCTCTCGACCACGCGGAAGTCCGCCTGCACCACCGGCACGATCACCAGCTGCGCGATCCGCTCGAAGGGATCGATCGTGAACGGCGCGTGGCTTCGATTCCAGCAACTGACCATCAACGGGCCCTGGTAGTCGCTGTCGATCAGGCCGACCAGGTTGCCGAGCACGATGCCGTGCTTGTGGCCGAGCCCCGAGCGCGGAAGGATCAGCGCGGCAAGGCCCGGGTCGGCGATGTGCATCGCAAGGCCGGTCGGGATCAATGCGGTGCGGCCGGGCTCGAGCACCAGCGGCGCGTCGAGGCAGGCGCGCAGGTCGAGGCCGGCACTGCCCTCCGTCGCGTAGCCCGGCATGCGCTCGGCAAGGCGCGGGTCGAGCACGCGAACGTCGATCCGGGGCCTGCTCGTCACCATTGCGCGCTCGCTGCGGCTCAGGTGCGGATCGAAGCGCGGCGCCGCGCGATCTCGGCGACCAGCAGCCGCGCGAGCATCAGCTTGTCCGCACTCCCGCCATCGGCCGGCAGGGGCTGCTCGCCGTTCGCGTCGACGAGCAGCAGCGCGTTCTCGTCGCGCCCGAAGGTCTGCGGACCGAGGTTGCCCACGACCAGCGGCAGCCGTTTCGCTTCGAGCTTCCTGCGTGCATGCGCGGCGAGGTTCTCGCTCTCGGCGGCGAAGCCGACGCAGAACGGCGCACGGGGCAGCGCGGCGACGGCCGCGAGGATGTCGGTGTTCTCGGTCAGCTCGAAGCTGGGGGCTTCCTTCTTCCCGCTGTTGCCCGCTTCCTTCTTGATCTTGTGCGGAGCCAGCGTTTTCGGCCGCCAGTCGGCGACCGCCGCGGTCGCGATGAAGATGCCGTGATCGGCCGCGAGCGGCAGCACGGTCTTCAGCATCTGCTCGGCGCTCTGCACGTCGAGCCGCGTCACGCCGCGCGGCGTCGGCAGATGCACCGGACCGGCCACCAGCGTGACCTGAGCGCCGGCCTCGCGCGCGGCGCGGGCGAGCGCGAAGCCCATCTTGCCGCTCGACCGGTTCGTCAAGCCGCGCACCGGATCGATGGCCTCGAAGGTCGGCCCGGCGGTGATCAGCACCCGATCGCCGGCGAGCGGCTTCGGCGACAGGAAGGCAGTGACGTCGTCGAGCAGCTCGGCGGCTTCGAGCATCCGGCCGTCGCCGTACTCGCCGCAGGCCTGCGCACCGGAGCCAACGCCGAGCAGCACCGCGCCGTCGGCCGTGATCTGCGCCAGGTTGCGCTGCGTCGCCGGATGGCTCCACATCTCGCGATTCATCGCGGGCGCGACGAGCAGCGCGCAACGCTCGATCGGCCGGGCAAGGCACATGAGGCCGAGCAGTTCGTCGGCCCGGCCCTGCGCGAGCCGGGCGATGAAGTCGGCGCTCGCCGGCGCCACGACGATCGCGTCGGCCGCGCGGGTCGCGTGGATGTGCGGCATGCGGTCGGGCGTCGAGCTTTCGTCCCAGGTGTCGGTCAACACCGGCCGGCCCGACAGCGCCTGCATCGTCGCCACCGTGATGAACTGCTGCGCCGCAGCCGTCATCACCACCTGCACCTCGGCGCCAGCCTTGACGAAGAGCCGCAGCAGCTCGGCCGCCTTGTAGCAGGCGATGCCGCCCGACAAGCCCAGCACCAGCCGCTTGCCGGCGAGATCCTTGAGCGAGGCGGCGGCCGGGTCTTGCATCGCCGGATTATCGACACGCGCCGCCTTCGCTAGAGTCTTGCGGTCGCGCCGGCATCCCCTGGCGCGACGCGACGACACGGAGCTTCGATCCCATGGACGCTCTCACGCTGGCGCGTGCGCAGTTCGGCGCCAACATCAGCTTCCACATCCTCTTTCCCACGATCACGATCGCGCTCGGCTGGCTGCTGCTGTTCTTCCGCTGGCGCTGGCTGCGCACGCGCGACACCGCCTGGCTCGGCGCCTTCCGCTTCTGGACCAAGGTGTTCGCGCTGTCCTTCGCGCTCGGCGTGGTCAGCGGCATCACGATGAGCTTCCAGTTCGGCACCAACTGGCCGGGCTTCATGGAGAAGGTCGGCAACGTCGCCGGGCCGCTGCTGGGCTACGAGGTGCTGACCGCCTTCTTCCTCGAGGCAGGCTTCCTCGGGATCATGTTGTTCGGCCACGGTCGCGTCAGCGAGCGGGTGCACATGATGGCGGCGTTCTTCGTCGCCTTCGGCACGACGCTCAGCGCGTTCTGGATCCTCGCGCTGAACTCCTGGATGCAGACGCCCGCCGGCCACGAGGTGATCGACGGCGTCTTCCACGTGAAGAGCTGGTTCGAGGTGATCTTCAACCCCTCGTTCCCCTACCGCTTCACTCACATGCTGCTCGCCTCGGCGCTGACCTGTGCCTTCCTGCTCACCGGCCTTTCGGCGTGGCAGCTGCTGCGCGGCAAGTCGGCGAATTCGGCGCCGCGCGTGATGCGCGTCGGCCTCACGCTCGCCGCGATCGCGATCCCGGTGCAGATGTTCGTCGGCGACCTGCATGGCCTGAACACGCTCGAGCACCAGCCGCAGAAGATCGCCGCGATGGAAGGCGTGTGGAAGACGGAGAAGGGCGTGCCGCTGCTGCTGTTCGCCTGGCCCGACGGCGAGGCGCGCGAGAACGTCGTGAGCTTCCCGGTGCCGATCCCCGGGCTCGCCAGCCTGATCCTCACGCACGACGTCGAAGGCGAGATCCGCGGGCTCAACGAGTTTCCCGACGCGCATCCGCCGGTCGCGCCGGTGTTCTGGGCCTTTCGCGTGATGGTCGGCATGGGCGTGCTGATGCTGCTGGTGAGCTGGGTCGGCTGGTTCGTCGCGCGCCGCGCGAAGTGGCAGGCCGATCGCTTCCCGCGCCCGCTGCTTTGGGTGCTGGCCGGCATGACGTTTTCCGGCTGGGTCGCGACGCTCGCCGGCTGGTACGTCACCGAGATCGGCCGCCAGCCCTTCATCGTCCACGGCCTCGTGCGCACCGCCGACGTGGTGGCGCCGAGCGTCACCGCCGGCATGGTGAGCACGAGCCTGGGGCTCTACCTCACGCTGTACGCGGTGCTGATCCTGGCCTACGTGCGCGTGCTGGCCTACATGGCTTCGAAGCCGGAGGAAGTGCTGCAACCCAGCGTCGCCGAGGTGTCCGAAGGGCGCAAGGCCGAGGCGCTGGCCGGCGGCAGCGCCTCGTGAACCCGATGAGCTTCGACCAGGCCCTGCCGGTGATCTTCATGGCGTTGATGGGCCTCGCGATGCTGATCTACGTCGCGAGCGACGGCTACGACCTCGGCGTCGGCCTGCTGATGCACCGCGCCACGCCGGACGAGAAGGACATGCTGATCGCCTCGATCGGCCCGTTCTGGGACGCCAACGAGACCTGGCTGGTGCTGGGCATCGGCATCCTGCTGATCGCCTTCCCGCGCGCGCATGGCCTGGTGCTGCAGGAGCTCTACCTGCCGGTCACCTTGATGCTGGTGGGCCTGACGCTGCGCGGCGTCGCCTTCGACTTCCGCGTCAAAGCGCGCACCGCGCGCAAGCCACTGTGGGATCGCGCGTTCTTCGCCGGCTCGCTGCTCGCCTCCACCGCGCAGGGCTGGATGCTCGGGCGCTACGTCAGCGGCTTTCGCAACGACGGCTGGAACTACTCGGTGTTCGCCGCGGCGATCGCGCTCGCGCTGCCCGCGGCCTATGCGCTGCTCGGCGCGGCCTGGCTCATCATGAAGACCGAAGGCGAGCTGCAGGCCAAGGCCGTGCACTGGGCCCGGCTCGCGTGGCTGCCGGTGGTGGTCGGCATGCTGCTCATCTCGCTGGCGACGCCGTGGATCAGCGAGACGGTCCGCGAGCGCTGGTTCTCGCTGCCGGAAGTCATCGCGCTGATGGTGATCCCGCTCGCTACCGCGACGCTGCTGCTGACGGTGCGCGTGGTGCTCGGCAAGCCCATCGTGCGGGGCGAGCTGTGCTGGCTGCCGTTCGCCGCGCTGATCGCGGTGTTCGTGCTGGGCTTCCTCGGTCTGGCCTACAGCATCTATCCCTTCGTCGTGATCGACCGGCTCACCATCTGGCAGGCCGCCAGCAGCCCGGCCGCGCTGAAGGTCATCCTGGTCGGCGTGTGCATCTCGGTGCCGGCGATCGCGGCCTACACGGTGTTCTCGTACAAGGTGTTCTGGGGCAAGGCGACGGCGCTGAAGTACGGGCTGTAGTCACCCGCCCCCGCGCTGCATCTGCAGATCGAAGCGGCGCATGAAGCGCTCGCGGCCGGCTGCGTCGACGCCATCGAAGCGGAAGGCCACCGCCATGCGCGGCATGCTCAGCAAGGCGATGCGCCGCGGCGGCAGCACGCGCCAGTGAAGCCGCAGCCAACCGGCATCGACCCCGACCCGCGCCGACGACGGCCCGAGCTCGAGCGCATGACCATGGCAGGCGCCCGGCAGCCGGGCGAGCCATTCGGCTTCGGTGCCGGCCGTGTCGCGCTCGAACTCGGCGGGAACCGGCTGCATCAGCCGCCGGCGATCGGCGGCCAGATCGCCAGCACGTCGCCCTCCTGCAGCGTGCGAGTGGCCCGCTGCGCCGGCTCGACGTAGACGCCGTTGACCAGCACCAGGTGCACCAGCTTCATCGGCAGGCCGAACGGCGCGATCACGTCGGCGATCGTCGCCTGGGGCGGCACCTCGAGCTCGACGCGGTTGCTCGTGCGCGCCTCGGGCGGCAGGTGGTCGGTGAGGGTCGCGTAGAGCTTGAAGGTGATCTTCATCGTGCGCGGCCCGTCGCGCGCGGCGTTCGCTTCAGCGCGCGCGCGGCGCCGTCTGGGCCCAGTGGGATTGCGCCTGTCCCTGGGCGATGTAGGCCTCGGTCAGGCGCGTCGGGTCGGCCTTCAGCCGATCGCGCCATTCGCCCAGGCGCACCCGGCCTTCGACCAGACCGCGCATCACGCCGACGTGCTCGGTCCAGCCGATGCTGTTGCAGCCGACCAGCCGGTCGGCATCGAACTGCAGGCTGAGGTGCCGGAACGCCGTGTCGTCGGTCAGCTCCACCTGCTCGCCGCCGGGCACGCCCTGCCAGTCGCCGAAGCTGGTGCTGATGAGGCCGAGCGTGTCGAGCACGTTGATCTGCGGCACGCGCTTGAGCACCACGCCGCGGCCGAGCATGTTGAGCGCCGCGATGCCGGCCTGGTCCGCCGCGTTCGGCTGGATCGCGCTGATCACGCGCTGCTTCGTCGCGAGGTCGAAGGCCTCGGCGCAATCGCCGGCGGCGAAGACGCCGGGCACGTTGGTCTCGAGCCGCTCGCTGGCGAGCACGCCGCGTTCACAGGCGATGCCGCTGTTGTCGAGGAAGGCGATGTTCGGCCGCACGCCGGTGGCGCTGATCACCAGGTCCGCATCGAGCGCCTGGCCGTTCGACAGCACGACGCTCATCGGCCGGCCCGCGGCGCGCTCGATCGCCTCGACCCTGGTGCCGGTGAAGACGCGCACGCCCTTGCGCTCGCACCACCGCTTGATCATCTGCCCCGCGGTCGCGCCCATCATCCGCGGCACCATCCGGTCGCCCATCTCGACGACGGTGAGCTCGACGCCGCGCGCCGCGAGCGCCTCCATGATGATGCAGCCGATGAAGCCGGCACCCATCTGCAGCACCTTGGCGCCGGGCTTGGCGAGCTGCTCGATGTGGCGCGCGTCCTCCAGCGTCCAGCAGGGGTGCACGCCGGGGCCGTCGATGCCGGGGATCGGCGGGCGCATCGGCTGCGAGCCGGTAGCGATCAGCAGCCGGTCGTAGCCGAGCGCGCGGCCGTCGGCGAGCGTGACGACACGCGCGCCGGCATCGACCGACTTCGCGCGCCCGTGAACCAAGGCGATGCGCAGCTGCGCGAAATGCGCCGCGCTCTTGCGCAGGTAGGTGCCCGGCTCCTTCACCTGCCCGACCAGTAGGTAGGGGATCGCCATGCGCGAGTACGGGGGCTCCGGCTCGTCGCCGACGACGGTGATCTCGTCGCTCGGCGCATGCTTGCGCAGCGTCTCGGCCGCGATCACGCCGGCCGGGCCGGCGCCGAGGATCAGATGCCGCATCACAAGCCCAGCCGTGCGCGCGTCTCCGGCTTCACCGTGCCGTCGGCATTCCAGCCGCGCACCTCGTAGTACTTCGGCAGCATCTCCGGCAGCTTGTTGACCAGGCCCTTCGCCGGGCCGGTCTTCGCCGGCTCGGTCAGCAGGCGCTTGGGCAGCGTGTCGTCCTTCGCCGTGAAGCCGGCGGCGTTGTTGAAGTCGCGCTCCATGTTCCAGATGCGCTCGCCGATCTCGTTGAGCCGCTCGACGCTGAACTCCTCGCCGCAGGCCGCCTGGATCTGCGGAGCCACGTCGGCCAGCGTCCAGGCGAAGCTGGTGAAGATGCAGATGCCGGCGGAGTCGAAGGCCGCGGTCGCGTCCTGGAAGGCCTTGACCAATTCCGGCTTGCCTTCGGCCGCGAGCGGATCGGTCTTCACCGGGATGCCGAGCACTTCGGAGGCCACCGTGTAGCCGCGCAGGTGGCAAGCGCCGCGGTTGCTCGTCGCGTACGCGAGGCCCATGCCCTGGATGCCGCGCGAATCGTAGGCCGGGAACTCCTGGCCCTTGACGCTCATCGACAGATCCGGGTGGCCGTACTTCGCGGTGAGGCGTTTCGAGCCGAGGCCGATCTCCTTGCCAAAGCCTTCGCCGTTGGCCGTCATTTCCGCGAACTGCACCAGCGCCCGTGCGGAGCCGAAGGGCGCCTCGATGCCGAGCTGCTCCTTCGTGAGCACGCCCATCTCGTAGAGCTCCATCACCGCGCCGATGGTCGCGCCGAACGAGATCGGGTCCATGCCCTGCTCGTTGCACATCAGGTTCGCGTACTGCAGCGCGTCGAGGTCGTTGACGCCGTTCGCGTTGCCCAGCGCCCAGGCCGCTTCGTATTCGAGCCCGCCCGAGGCACCCCAGTACTGCGGTTTGTTCTGCACCGAGAAGTGCGCCGGGTCGATCTTCTGGATGCGCCCGCAGGCGATCGTGCAGCCGAAGCAGGCCTGGTTGGTCACCAGCGGCTTCTTGCCGTCGCTGCCCGGCGCGCTGCGCGGCGTGGCCATGGCTTCGGCGGAGATGTCCTTGGCGCCTTCGAACTGGACGTCGCGGTGGTTGCGCGTCGGCGAGGCCCCGATCTCGTTGATGACGTTCATCAGCACCTGCGTGCCGAAGGTCGGCAGGCCCTGGCCGGTGACGGCGTTGTCGGCCAGCACCTTCTTCGCGGCGAAGCTGGCCTTCATGAAAGCCTTCGGGTCGCGCACGTTGCCCACGCCCTTGGTGCCGCGCACCGCGATCGCCTTCAGGTTCTTCGAGCCCATCACCGCGCCGACGCCCGAACGCCCGGCCGCGCGGTGCAGGTCGTTGACGACCGCGGCGTAGAGCACGCCGTTCTCGCCGGCCTTGCCGATCGACGACACCCGCGTCAGCGGATCCTGGTGCTGCTTCTTGATGATCTCCTCGGTCGCCCACACGCTCTGGCCCCACAGGTGGGCGGCGTCGCGCAGCTCGGCCTTGTCGTTCTCGATCGCCAGGTACACCGGCTTCGGCGACCGGCCTTCGAAGATGACCATGTCCCAGCCGGCGAACTTGAGCTCGGCGCCCCAGTAGCCACCGGAGTTGGAGCAGGCGATCGCGCCGGTCAGCGGGCCCTTGGTCACGACGGTGTAGCGCCCGCCGGTGGAGGCCATCGTGCCGGTCAGCGGGCCGGTCGCCCAGATGATCTTGTTCTCCGGCGCGAGCGGGTCGACCTTCGGGTCGATCTCCTCGATCAAGTACTTCGACGCGAGCCCGCGCGAGCCGATGTAGGCACGCGCCCAATCCATGTTGAGCGGCTCGGACGCGACCGTGCCGGTGGTGAGGTTGACGCGAAGCAGCTTGCCAGCCCAGGACATCTCGTTCTCCTCGCAGCTCAGGACGCGGACGGCTGGTTGCCCAGCTTGTCGGCCCACGCGGCCATCTTGCCGAGGCCGGTCCAGTTGGCGTCGATGAAGGTGATCGCGCCGGTGGGGCAGGCTTCGGCGCAGGCCGGCTCGCCGCCGCAGAGGTCGCACTTCTGCACCTTGCCGGTTTCCTGCACGTAGTTCACCGTGCCGAAGGGGCAGGCGATCGTGCAGACCTTGCAGCCGACGCAGGTGGATTCGCTCACCACCTTCGCGCCGGTGAGCGCGTCGATCGTGATCGCCTCGACCGGGCAGGCGTGCAGGCACCAGGCCTCGTCGCACTGCGTGCAGGTGTAGGGCACCTTGCGGCCGGTGTGGTGGAAGTCGAAGACCTTGATGCGCGACAGGCTCGGCGTGTAGGTCCCGTAGTTCTCGAAGGAGCAGGCCATCTCGCACTGGAGGCAGCCGGTGCATTTCTCAGGGTTCAGGTGCAGGGTCTTCTGCATGGAAGTCATTCCTTCTCGCCGGCAACACGGCGCAGCCTCAGGTGTACCGGACTCGGCACGGGCGTTCATATCCCTGGCTAACCCCGAGTTGCTCCGCCCCGCGGGAGCAGCCGGGAGCAACGGCAGCCGGCGAAACGGCGCGCTACGGGTTTGTCACAACCCGCCCGAGGCTGCGTCGAAATCGAACAAGCCCCCGCGCTTGGCCTAGCATCCGGCCCGCCCTAGGCTGCGTAGTGATGCTCCATCGGTGAGCGCCCGCCGCGCCCGCATCCCTGGAGTCCACGATGCCGCCTTCTTCCAGCCTGCCCGGCGCCACCGCGCCCGCCGCTCCCGTCCACATCGGCCGCCGCCGCCGCGACGACGTGCACGAGCGCGCCGCCGAACGCCCGATCGCCAGCGCGCTGCCGCTCGACCGCGAGCACGTGCTGTCGATCAACGAATCGCACGAGCGCTGCGCGGCGCTGGGGCTCTCGCGCATCGGCACGCCCGACTATTCGCCGGTCGGCCGCGCCGACTTCACCATCACCCGCGAGCGCAACCGCCGCCTGTTCACCCACGCGGCGCCGGTGATGGAGCTGCTGTTCGAGCAGGTCGCCAAGACCGACAGCATGGTGGTGCTGACCGATTCGCAGGGAACCATCCTGCATTCGATCGGCGACGAGGAGTTCGCCGAGCGCGCCGGCAAGGTGGCGCTGGCGCCCGGCGTGAACTGGGCCGAATGCACGCGCGGGACCAACGGCATCGGCACCGCGCTCGTCAACGAGCGCTCGATGCTCGTGCATGCCGACGAGCACTTCATGCACGCCAACCACTTCCTCACCTGCCAGGCGAGCCCGATCCTCGACCCGCGCGGCAACATCCTCGGCGTGCTCGACATCACCGGCGACCGCCGCGGCTACCACCAGCACACGATGGGGCTGGTGAAGATGTCGGCGCGCATGATCGAGAACCATTGGCTGAACGACGACTTCAGCGACGCGCTGCGCCTGCACTTCCATGCGCGGCTCGAGTTCATCGGCACGCTGATGGAAGGCATCCTGGCGATCGACGCCGACGGGCGCATCCTCGGCGCGAACCGCAGCGCGCTCGACGTGCTCGGGCTCTCCGGCGCCGCGCTGCGCATGCACACGGTCGACAGCCTGCTCGGCACGCCGATGGGCGCGATCGCCGGGCGCGGCCGCGCGCTCGCCACCGCTCCGATGCGCATGAGCCTGCCCAACGGCAACCCGGTCTACGTGCAGGTGCGCTGCAACTGGCCGCTTTGGCAGGGACAGTGGGTCAAGAGCGGCGTGCTGGAGGCCGACGCCGAGCCGGCCGCCGAGACGCCCGCGGCCGAGGGCATCGACGAGCCGGAGACCGAGGCACCGGCGGCAGCGGCCGCATCGGCGCTGGCCGCCGCGGCCGGCGACGAGCCGACGCCGCACCAGCCGGGCTTCGCGCGGCTGATGACCGGCGACGCGCAGATCGCCGCGGTTGTCGCCAAGCTCAAGCGGGTGCTCAACCGCGACATCGCGGTGCTGGTGCTCGGCGAAGCCGGCAGCGGCAAGGAGATGCTCGCCCGCGCGATCCATGCCGAGTCGCGCCGCGCGAGCGAGCCCTTCGTCGCGGTGCAGTGCGCGTCCACCTCCGAGGCGGTGCTCGAAGCCGAGCTGTTCGGCTACGCCGAGGGCATGTTCTCCGGCACGCGGCGCAAGGGCGCGCCGGGCAAGCTGGTGCAGGCCACGGGCGGCACGCTCTTCCTTGACGAGGTCGGCGGCCTGCCGGCCGGCCTGCAGGCGCGGCTGCTGCGTGCGCTGCAGGAGCGCCGCGTGACGCCGCTGGGCGCGCAGCAGTCGTTGCCGATCGACGTCGCGCTGGTCAGCGCGACCGACCGCAACCCCCGCGAGCTGATCGACACCCACGCGATCCGCGAGGACCTGTACTACCGGCTCAACGGCCTTGCGGTGCGCTTGCCGCCGCTGCGCGAACGCACCGACCTGATGGCGCTGGTGCGCCGCATGCTGGGCGACGAAAGCCCGAGCCGTGCACCGGTGCTGGCGCCCGACGTCGAGCAGCTGCTGCTGCAGTACGACTGGCCCGGCAACCTGCGCCAGCTCGCCAGCGTCCTCCACACCGCGGCGGTCATGGCGCATGGCGAGCCGCGCATCACCCGCGAGCACCTGGCCGACGACTTCCTTGAGGAGGCACGCCAGCGCCACGCCGCGCTCGCCGCGGCCGCACCCGTGGCGGCGCCTGAGCCCAGCCTCGAGGGCCGCACGCTCGACGAACTCGGCCGCGACGCCATCCGCCGCGCGGTCGATGCGGCGGGCGGGAACATCTCGGTCGCGTCGAAGCGGCTGGGGATCAGCCGCAACACGATCTACCGCAAGCTGCGCTGGTAGGGGCAGCGCATCGGCGCCGCGAGGCGATCCATCGCGAGCTGCGCCTGTTCGAGGAGCGCAAGCTTGCAGTAGCGATTCGCAAAGCCGACTTGCACTTCGGATAAGGAGAAAGGCTTCCCGGCTGGGCGAGCATGCTTGAGCTTGATCAGCATCCTTGCGCCGACATGTCGCCGATCCGTCCCACGCTCGGACATCCACCCCGTTCGGAAGGCCCGCCCTCGCTGCCCGCCTCCTCGGCGTCGACGAGGGGCAAGCCACAGCATCAATCCGACTTGCCGAAAGGCAGGCCGGCATCGCCCCAAGCGGCCTCACCCCGACGCAGCGTCACGCTGTCAAGCGGCCTGCCGTCGCCCTCGCATTCCGACGTCGAACCGCACTCCACGCCTCGTGAAACGCATCCCGTGCCGTTTGATCTGCTCGAGGCGTCCGCAAGCTCACCCACTTTTGCGCTCGTATCGTCAGCCGATCAAGAAGTCGGCTTTGCGTCCGACTCGTCATCCGATAGCGAAACCTACTCTCCGCCTCGCCCGCCCCCGCGAATCAGTCAGTACCCCGGCGCGGTTTGGAAGAGGCCGCCCGCTGTCGATGTGACCGAGGCCTCGGCACGTTCGCCCAGCGTTTCCCCCATACCGTCACCTGACAACGAAGGCGGCTTTGCATCCAACTCGTCCTCAGACAGCGAAATCCATTCCCCGCTTCGAGAGCCGCCGCGAATCAGCAATTACCCTGGGGCGCCCGCTCGGAACAGACCGCCCGCGCTCGATGTGGCCGAGGCCTCCCCGGCACGCTCACCCAGCGTTTCCCCCATATCGTCACCGGATAACAAGGGCGGCTTTGCATCCAACTCGTCTTCCGATAGCGAACTCTATCGTCCGCCGCGAATCAGCAATTACCCCGGGGCGCCCGCTCGGAACAGACTGCCCGCGCTCGATGTGGCCGAGGCCTTAGCACGTTCACCTAGCGGTTCATCCGTATCGGCTCCCGGTCACGAAGGCTTGCTTCCATCTGGGTCAAGACCACCAACTCTTTCACCTGCATCTTCACTGGATCACGAAGGCCTCGTTGTATTCAAAGCGTCACCTGATAGCGAAACCTACTTTCCACTTCGACCGCGAATCAGCGACTACCCTCGGACGGCCTCTCGAAAAGGGCCGGCGGCGCTCGAGCTGCCCAAGGTCGCGGCAAGTTCGCCGCCTTTTTCGTCCATATTGTTATCCGATGATGAAGACCTCGCGCCGGCCCGGAAACCGTCGCCGAAGGGAGTGACAGGGCGCGACGTGCCGCTCGATGTAGAACTTGCCGAGCAGCATTATCCCGCGCTAACCCGGTACCTCGGCCGACTGGAGGCCGCCTATCAAGCCAACTCAGCGTGTACGAATCTGGACGCGAATTTTTTGCCTACGCTGGTCGAAGGCTTGAACGCCGCCGATCCCGCGCTGAAACTTGAAATCCTCACGTTTCCGTTGTGGATACCCTCTAAGCCAAGCCGGTTAGCGCAGCGTTTGGAGGAGAGCTTGCGGCAGCCGAGCAATTGGCACGCCGTACTGGATGACGGCGGCCATCGCACCGCGCTCAGCGTACGATATGCTCCACAGACCCACGACGTATCGGTGCTTTTGGTTGAAAGCATGCGAAGTCAATTCCGTCACGGGCGACTTATGTCGAAAGCCCTGAAGCGAATTGCCTCCGATCTTCAAGACAAACTAGACCCCAAAGCCCCGCCTTTGCGTCTGCACCTGAAATTTTTGCCCAGCCGCGCCCAGATCGGGGACGGATGTACTATTTTTGCTTTGTCGGCGGTCAAGAAGATGGCTTCTGACCCAGCGATCGCTGCGCTACACCAGCAAGCTTTCACCGAGCTGCAAACTGCGACCTCGACGACCACATCGAAACCTCTGAAAGCGCGCGAAACTCCTCTCTCCTTGCTCAAGCACGCCACCTCTCTAAGGGTAGTGAAGAAAGTGCTCAACGCGATGGACGACCCGAGCGTCGCGGAGCGAGCAGTGAACAAGCGGGGGGAGACGCTGGTCCAGCGCGTGAAATCACATATCGTCAAACGCGTTACCGACAAGAAAATCTCTTTCAGCAATTCCCACGAAGCCAAGCGCATTCAAATAATTCGATCTGCGCTGGCCCAATTGACGGCGGACAAAAGCCGAGCGGGTTCAGACGCCCCGACGCAAGGCCTCTAACGCCGCCAGCCGCCGGGCCCAGCGCTGCGCCTGCTCGCGCAAGACGGGGGCCAGGTGCGGGTCGCTCATGCGATGCCCTGCCCCCGCAGCAGGGCAAGCCACGGCAGTCGGCCACCGCGTAGCGAGGGCACGCGCGACTTGCGGATCGCAGGTGGCATCGGCCTCGCCCCAGACCAGCGCAAGCGGACCGAGATCCGCCAAGCTCCGTGGGGCCACGCTTTCGATCGACCAAGGCTGCGCGGCCGCCTGCGTCCCGCGCCACCGCGTCGCTGCGTAGTGCGCATGCACCTCCCAGCTCGCGAGCAGTGCGCCGGTGAGCGTCGGCAGCCGCTCCGGCGAGAACCGCGCGCCCGATCCCTTCACACCGCCGGCCACGCCCTGGGCATCGTCGTAGGCGCTCCAGGCGCGGCACAAGGCAGCGTCCGCACCGATCGGCACGTCCTGCCTTGCTCCAGCGTGAAACAGGGCTTGGAACGCGGACACACGCGCCGCCCCGAGCCAGTGGCGACCAGGATCGCCCAACCAGTCGTCCCAATCCGCCACATAGCGCGCTGCTTCGGCCGGGCTGCCAAGGAAGGGACTGCGCAGGAACAGGCCGGCCGTGTGCGCGGTGTGGGCCGAGGCGTAGGCCAAGGCGACCCGCGCGCCCCAAGAGCCGCCCACCAGCGCCCAGCGCTCGATGCCGAGCTGCTCGCGCAGCCGCTCGGCGTCGGCCACAAGGGCTGCGAGATCGTTGGCGACGGTCGAGCCGAGCGGTGTGCTGCGACCGCAGCCGCGCTGGTCGAAGACGATCCAGCGCACCGGCAGCCCGTCGAACCAGCGCGTGGTCTCGGTTCGGCTTGCGCCGCCCGGGCCGCCGTGCACGATGAGCACCGGCCAGCCCGCTGCGTCACCGCCCTCGCACCACCAGATGCGATGGCCGTCGCCGGCCTCGAGCCAGGCTCCGGCAGGCCAGCTTGGCGATGGCGTCGAGGCGAGGTTCATGGATTTCTCGACAGGGCTTATGCGGGGTTGCGGCACTCGGGGCTGTGGGCGACGCTCATAGCTGACCGATCGTGCGAGCGGCCCCTGCGGCCCGACCGATTCTCGGCACGCACGGATCGCCTGCCACCCTAAAGCCCGCGATGCGCTCCTTTTCGTCCTGTCTTGCGACACCGCTCGATCGTCCTGGCCTCGCGGGAAGAGTCCGGCCATGAAGGCCCTGGTGCTCGGCTCGGGCGCCGGTGGCGGCTGCCCGCAATGGAACTGCCACTGCGCGATGTGCGCCGCAGCGCGGCAGGGGACGAAGCTGATCCGCCCACGCACGCAAAGCTCGATCGCCGTCTCGGCCGACGGCATCGATTGGGTGCTGCTCAACGCCTCGCCCGACATCGGCCAGCAGCTGCGCGTGCAGCCCGCGCTGCATCCGCGCGCCGGCCGCGGTCTGCGCGACACCCCCATCCGCGCGGTGGTGCTGATGGACGCGCAGATCGACCACGCCACCGGCCTGCTGAGCCTGCGCGAAGGCCCGCCGTTGGAGCTGTACTGCACGCCCTGCGTGTTCGAGGACCTGACCACCGGCTTGCCGATCCTCACGGTGCTCGAGCACTACTGCGGCGTGCGCTGGCACATGCTGCCGGTCGCGGGCGAGCAGCGTGCGGCCGAGTTTTCGATCGACGGCTTCGAGCACCTGGGTTTTCGCGCGATCGCGATCCCCGGCAAGGCGCCGCCCTATTCGCCGCACCGGCACGACCCGAAGGTGGGCGACAACATCGCGCTCGAAGTGACCGACCGCCGCAGCGGCAAGCGGCTGTTCTACGCGCCGGGGCTCGGCGAAGTCGGCGCCGACGAGCTGGAGTGGATGCGCGACGCCGACTGCGTGCTCGTCGATGGCACCTTCTGGACCGAGGACGAAATGATCACCGCCGGCCTCGGCACCAAGCCGGCCGCGTCGATGGGCCACCTGCCGCAGACGGCGACCTCGACGCCGCAGGGCACGCGCGCCGGGATGATGGACGCGCTCGATCAGACCCGCGCCCGCCGCAAGCTGCTGATCCACATCAACAACAGCAACCCGATCCTCGACGACTACGGCCCCGAACGTGCCGAGCTGGCGCTGCGCGGCATCGAGGTCGCGCACGACGGCATGGAGATCTCGCTGTGAGCGATCAAGCGCCGTGGTCGCCCGCCGAATTCGAAGCGCGCTTGCGCGCGAAGGAAGCGGGCTATCACATCCACCATCCATTCAACAAGCGGCTGAACAGCGGCGCGCTCGCGCCCTTCCAGGTTCGTGGCTGGGTCGCGAACCGCTTCTACTACCAGCAGGCGATCCCGATGAAGGACGCTGCGGTGATGAGCAACTGCGACGACCGCGCGACGCGCCGCCGCTGGATCGAACGCATGCTCGACCACGACGGCCACGGTGATCACGAAGGCAAGAACGCCGGCGGCATCGAAACCTGGACGCGCCTGGGCATGGCCTGCGGCCTGAGCCGCGACGACCTCTGGAGCAACCGGCACGTCCAGCCGGGCACGCGCTTCGCCGTGGACGCCTACGTGAATTTCGCGCGCCGCTCGCCGTGGCAGGAAGCGGTGATCTCTTCGCTGACCGAAATGTTCGCGCCCAAGATCCATGCCGATCGCCTCGCCGGCTGGCCCAGCCATTACCCGTGGATCGAGGCCGAGGGGCTCGGCTACTTCCGCAGCCGCATCCCGCTGGCGCAGCGCGACGTGGAACACGGCCTCGAAGTCGCGATCGCCTACGGCAGCACCCGCGCGAAGCAGGAACGCGCCCTTGACATCCTGCAGTTCAAGCTCGACGTGCTGTGGTCGCTGCTCGATGCCTGCGAGCGCGCCTACCCCGACAACCTCCACGAAGACAGGCGGCCATGACGATCACTGCCACGCCGCGCCTCGCGCCGATGTTCCGCCTGCAGTTCGAGCCGGCGCAGGACGCGTGGGTGCTGCTGTATCCGGAGGGCATGGTCAAGCTGAACGGGCCGGCGAGCGAGATTCTCAAGCGCTGCGACGGCAAGACCAGCGTCGCCGAGATCACCGCCGACCTCGAACGCGCGTTCTCGACGAACGGCCTGCAGGGCGACGTCGAAGACTTCCTGAGGCACGCCGATGAACAGCACTGGATCGCCTGAGCGCAAGGCGCCCGGCGCGCCGATGTGGCTCCTCGCGGAGCTCAGCTACCGCTGCCCGCTGCACTGCGTGTTCTGCTCGAACCCGACCGACTACGCCGCGCACATGAGCGAGATCGGCACCGAGGACTGGAAGCGCGTCTTCCGCGAAGCGCGGCAGATGGGCGCGGTGCAGCTCGGCTTTTCCGGCGGCGAGCCGCTGCTGCGCGACGACCTCGAAGAGCTGGTCGCCGAAGCGCGCGGGCTCGGCTACTACACGAACCTCATCACCTCCGGCATCGGCCTCACCGAGAAGCGCGCGCACGCGCTGAAGGACGCCGGCCTCGACCACATCCAGCTCAGTTTCCAGGATTCGACGAAGGAGCTGAACGACTTCCTCTCGTCCACCCGCACCTTCGATCTCAAGAACAAGGTCGCCGCGATCATCAAGGGCCTCGGCTACCCGATGGTGCTGAACTGCGTGATGCACCGCTACAACCTGCCGCACGTGGGCCGCATCATCGACATGGCCGAGCGCATGGGCGCCGACTACCTCGAGCTCGCGAACACGCAGTACTACGGCTGGGCGTGGCTCAACCGCGCGGCGCTGATGCCCACGCCCGACGAACTGCACGACGCCGAGGCCATCGTCGACAGCCACCGCGAACGGCTCGCCGGGAAGATGAAGCTGCTGTGGGTCTCGCCCGACTACGTCGACGCAAAACCCAAGCCCTGCATGGCCGGCTGGGGTGCGGTGTTCATGGTGGTGGCACCCGACGGCACTGCCCTGCCCTGCCACAGCGCGCGCATGCTGCCCGGCTTCGACTTCCCCAAGGTCACCGGGCACAGCATCGAAAGCATCTGGCGCGACAGCGACGCCTTCAACCGCTTTCGCGGCACCGGCTGGATGAGCGAGACCTGCAAGTCCTGCGACCAGCACGAGAAAGACTTCGGCGGCTGCCGCTGCCAGGCCTTCCTCGTCACCGGCGACGCGGCAGCGACCGACCCGGTCTGCCCCAAGAGCCCGGACCGGCACCTGATCGACGACGCATTGGCCCAGACTCAGCCGATGGCCGAGACAAGCGCGCCCGGGCAGCCGATGCGCTTCGTGCCGAATGCGGCGAAGAGCGGGGAGCTTTGGTACCGGACCGATGCCAACTCGCGGGAGCTCGTCGGCAGCGGGCCTCGCTGAGCGCCAGGCCTTGTCGCGCATGGGTTCCGTTCCGCGAGGTGCTTCCCGCGCCGTCGTCGCGACGCTGATCGCCGCCTGGAGCGCGGCCGCCGCCGTCGCCGCCCCCTTCGCCTGGATCACCAACCAGGGCGACCACACCGTCAGCGTGATCGACGTCGCCGCGCGCGCCGTCGTGGCCACCGTGCCGGTCGATCGCTCGCCGGCGGGGGTGGTGGCGGTCGATCGCGCGGGCAAGGTGTTCGTCACCGCGCCCGACAGCAACGCGGTCACCGTGCTCGACGCCGCGACGCGCGGCAAGCTCGCGAGCCTTTCGGCCGGCAAGGGCGCGGTGGGCATCGACGCGGCGCCCGACGGCCAGCGCGTGTACGTGGCCGACTGGTTCGGCCAGCAGCTGCTCGGCTTCGATGCCCGCACGCACCGCGAGGTGCTGCGCGTGCCGCTGGGCCGCGCGCCGGCCGGCGTCGCGGTTTCGGCCGACGGGCGCGAGGTGTTCGTCGCCGAGCGCGACGAGGACCGCATCGCGATCGTCGATGCAAGCGACCCGGCCAAGGCCTTCGTGCGTGCGCGCGTCGCGGTGCAGGAGCATCCGTTCGCGCTGCTGTTCGACGCGAAGCGCCAGCGGCTCTACGCGCTCAACGTCTACAGCGACAGCGTCAGCGTGATCGACCTGCGCGATCGTGCCGCGCCGAAGGTCGTCGCCACGGTGAAGGTCGGCAAGGCGCCTTACGGCGCGACGCTCGCGCACGGTGGCGCGCTGCTGTACGTGACCAACCAGCGCGACGACAGCGTCTCGGTGATCGATGCCGACAAGCTCGAGGTCGTGCGCACGCTCACCGGCTTCGGCTATCCCGAAGGGATTGCGACCGCGGGCGACGAGGTGCTGGTCGTCAACTGGATGGACGAGCGGCTCGACGTGCTCGACGCCGGCTCGGGCCGCAAGCTCGCGAGCGTTGCGACCGGCGCGAACCCGCGCGGCTTCGGTGCCTTCGTCGGCACGGTCGCACCGGCAGCGGGGAGCCGTTAAGCGTCTGCCTGCGCAGGCAGACTGCGACGTCGATCCATCACCCCTCGATCAGGAGACCCACGATGCTTCCCAGGCGCTACGCCCTCGCGGCCTCGGCCCTCGTCACCTTGCTCGCAGCGCTGCCGGCGTCGGCCCATGGCCCGACGCGGCAGAAGGTCGTCGAGAAGATCGCGATCGATGCGCCGGCCGATGCGGTGTGGGCGATCGTCAAGGACTTCGACGCGCTCGCGAAGTGGCATCCGGCCGTCGAAGCGAGCCCGGCCGACAAGGGCAACACCGAGGGCTCCGTGCGCAACCTGAAGCTCAAGGGCGGCGGCGCGCTGGTCGAGACGCTGGAGAAGTACAACGCCGCCGGCAAGAGCTACGGCTACCGCGCCAAGGACGGCGGCGCCCTGCCGGTGACCAACTACACCTCGACGATCACGGTCAGCGGCGAAGGCGCCAAGTCCAGCGTCGAATGGCGTGGCGCGTTCTACCGCGGCTTCCCGAACAACGACCCGCCGCCGGATCAGAACGACGAGGCCGCGGTGAAGGCGGTCACCGGCGTCTACAAGGCGGGCTTGGAAAACTTGAAGAAGTTGGCGGAGACGAAGTAGCCGCCGGGCCGGCTCAGAAGACCCGCCGGCTCAGCCCGTAGAACACCGCCGCGATCAGCGCGGAAGCGGGGATCGTCAAGATCCAAGCCCACACGATCGTGCCGGCCACGCCCCAGCGCACCGCGCTCATGCGCTGCGTCGAGCCGACGCCGACGATCGCGCCGGTGATCGTGTGGGTGGTCGAGACCGGGATGCCGAGCAAGGTCGCGCCGAAGAGCGTGAGCGCGCCGCCGGTCTCGGCGCAGAAGCCGCCGACGGGTTTGAGCTTGGTGATCTTCTGGCCCATCGTCTTCACGATGCGCCAGCCGCCGAACATCGTGCCGGCGGCGATCGCGAGGTAGCAGCTCCAGATCACCCACCACGGCGGCGTGCTGTCGCCGGCCTGCGCGTAGCCGGTGGCGACCAGCAGCATCCAGATGATGCCGATGGTCTTCTGCGCGTCGTTGCCGCCGTGGCCGAGGCTGTAGGCCGCCGCCGAGATCAACTGGCCGCGGCGGAACACGCGGTCCACCCGCAGCGGCGAGCGCGAGCGGAACAGGTGGGCGACGACGACCATCATCACCGAGCCGAGCAGGAAGCCGAGCAGCGGCGAGACGACGATGAAGGCCACCGTCTTGCCCAGGCCTGCGCCGATCAGCGCCGAAGGCCCGGCCTTCGCGAGCGTCGCGCCGACGAGGCCGCCGATCAGCGCGTGCGAGCTCGACGACGGGATGCCGAACCACCACGTGGCGACGTTCCAGGCGATCGCGCCGACCAGCGCGCCGAACACCACGTTCGGATCGACCACGCCGGGCTCGACGATGCCTTTGCCGATGGTCGCCGCGACCGAGAGATGGAAGACGAAGATCGCGACGAAGTTGAAGAAGGCCGCGAAGACCACCGCCTGTTGCGGCTTGAGCACGCCGGTGGAGACGACGGTGGCGATCGAGTTCGCGGCGTCGTGGAAGCCGTTCATAAAGTCGAAGGCGATCGCCAGCGCGACCAGCATCGCGACGACCCAGAAGCCGAGCTGGACCGAGCTCACGCGAGGCGGCCGCCGCCGGCCCGCCCCAAGGCGGCCGAGCGCCCCCTCGGAGGGCAGGAGCGAAGCGACGTGGGGGCCGACATTTCGCTCAAGAGTTCTCGAGGACGATGCCCTCGATCAGGTTCGCCACGTCCTCGCAGCGGTCGGTGATCGACTCGAGCATCTCGTAGACGGCCTTCAGCTTGATCAGCTCGCGCACGTCGGGCTCCTCGCGGAACAGCCGGCTCATCGCGGCGCGCATCACGCGGTCGGCGTCGCTTTCGAGGTGGTCGATCTCCTCGCAGGTCTTGAGCGCGGCGTCGACCGTGCTCGCGTCCTTCAGCTTGGGCAGCAGCGAGACGGCGTGCTGCACGCGCTCGCAGCAGCGTGCGCTGAGCTGGCCGAGCTGCCGCGTCTCCTCGGTCATGCGGCGCACGTCGTAGAGGCTCATCGTCTCGGTGGTGTCCTGCAGCAGGTCGAGCACGTCGTCCATCGCGTTGATCAGCGAATGGATCTGCTCGCGGTCGAGCGGCGTGATGAAGGTCTTGTGCAGCAGCCGGTTGACCTCGTGGGTGATCTTGTCGGCGCGCTGCTCGGCGGCGATCACCGCGGCGGCGTGGCGTTCGCGCTCGGCGGGGTCGTCGTAGCCGTCGATCAGCGCGAGGAAGGCGCGCGCGCCTTCGACGATGTACCGCGCATGCTGGTCGAACAGTTCGAAGAAATTGCCGTCGCGCGGCAAGAGCTTGCCAAGCAGCATGGGCGCTCCGGTGAGGTCGAGACCCGGGGTGGTTCCGGGCGGCTGGCATTGTCACACCGCTGCCATGAACGGCCCGCGGCGCGGCCCTTCAAGCGGATCGATGCGGATAGGTGAAGCCGATGAAGTGCACCGCGTTGACCGCGAAGTGCGCCAGGACCGCCGCTTCGACCCGGCGGGTGGCGGCGTAGGCGACGGCGTAGCCGAGGCCGGCGACGGCTGCGATCGCCGCAGCGGTGGGGCCGCCGCCCAGGTGAGCCAGGCCGAACAGCGCCGCGCAGGCGACCACCGACGCGCCGGCCCAAGCACGGCGCCGCGCTGCGATCGCCATCAGCCGCTCCTGCACCAGGCCGCGAAAGAACGCCTCCTCGGGCACGCAGGTGAACAGCAGGTTGATCAGCAGGAACGACAGCGCGTACGACGGCCACTTCACGTCGACGCGCACGTGCGCGAGCGCGACGGCGAGACCCAGGGTCACGACCACGGTCACCCCCGCGATCAGCAGCGTGCGCACCGGCGGGAAGCCACCGCGGCGCCCATGGAAAGCCAGGAGCACCAGTCCTGCGGCGCCCTTGTCGAAGTTGAGGTACTGGGTGAAGCCCGCGCCATCAACGCTCGCGCGCACGCCGGCCAGATGCACCGGGTTTCGAAAACCCGGCACCAGGTGGAGGGCCATCGCGAGCGCAAGACCCGCGAGGGCCGCAGTGAACAGCGCCCCGGCGGCGCCGTCCGCTCGCTTCGAGCCCCACGCGCAGGCGAGCAACAGCGCGATCGCCAGCAGGCCGGGCCAGCGCACCACGCCCTCGACCACCGCGGCCAAGAGCGCTGCGGCGAAGCAGGGCCACCAAGCCGGCACCAAGTGGGGCAAGCGCAGCGGCGGCGCCCACACCGCGAGGATCGCGATGCCAAGCAGCAGGAAGGTCATCGACACGCGGGTGCGCCGGCCAGCAACGCCGGCTTCAGCCTTCGATCAGGCCGCCCTGCTTCGGCGCCACGAGCCGGCCGTCGCTCGCGCGCCCGGGCAGGTCGGGCGGATCGAAGTATTCGAAGGGGCCCTTGAAGCGTTCGATGCGATCGAGCACGCGCCGGAAGCTCGGGCCGTCCGGCGCATCGGCCGCCGGATGAAAGGCCTCGGTGTTGATGGCGAGCACCGGTGCGCCGCGGTGCGTGGTGAAGTGACGCTGGTAGGCATCGCTCAACGCGCGCAGGTAGTCCTCGGTGATGTGCCGCTCCATCGGAAGGCCGCGGCGGGCGATGCGCGCGAGCAGCGTGTCGGGCTCGGCGTGCAGCCAGATCACGAGGTCCGGCTCCGGCACGCGCTGCGCATGGCGCTTGTGGATCTGCCGGTACAGCGCGAGGTCCTCGTCGCCGAGCGTGAGCGCCGCGAAGATCGCGTCCTTCGCGAACAGGAAGTCGCTGATCAGCCCCTGCTCGAAGATGCCCGGCTGCTTCAGCACCGCCAGCTGCTCGACGCGCTGGAACAGGAAGTTCAGCTGCGTCTGCAGCGCGAGCGCATTGCCCTTCCAGCCGGCGCCGCGCTGCGTCGCGCGGCCCATGTCCTCGTAGTAGCGCTCGAGGAAGGGGTTGTCGGCCGGCTCCTCGAGCAGCAGCTTCGCGCCGCGTTGCGCGGCGAGCGCGCGCGCGAGCGTCGTCTTGCCGACGCCGATCGGGCCTTCGATGGCGATGTGGGCGAACTTCATCCCGGTCCCGAACGGTCGCGCCGAAGGGGCGGAGAACGAAGTGGGCGCGGTGCCCGTCATGCCGATCGGAAGATGAAGTAGGCCGCGCCGACGATGCACAGCCCGGCCCACAGGTAGTCAAGCTTCAGCGGCTCGCGCAGGTAGAGCACCGCGAAGGGCACGAAGACGCTCAGCGTGATCACCTCCTGCACGATCTTCAGCTGGCCGACGCTGAATTGCGTCGCGCCGATGCGGTTGGCCGGCACCATCAGCAGGTACTCGAAGAAGGCGATGCCCCAGCTCGCGACGACCGCGATCCACCACGGCCGGTCGTGCAGCGTCTTCAAGTGGCCGTACCACGCGAAGGTCATGAAGACGTTCGACAGGATCAGCAGGCCGACGGTCTGCAGCGAAACCGACGTGATCGCTGCGCTCATGCGACGAGGCTTTCGCCGCTGCGCTCGATGCGCTGGCCGGCCACCCGCGCCAGCGCCGCTTCGATGCGGCCGTGCGCCGGCAGCTCGAGCCCGGGCGCGATCTCCGCCAGCGGCGCCAGCACGAAGGCGCGCTCGTGCAGGCGCGGATGCGGCAGCGTGAGCGCGGACTCGCCGAGCCGCGCGTCGCCGTGCAGCAGCAGGTCGAGGTCAAGCGTGCGCGGCGCGTTGCGGTACGGCCGCTCGCGGCCGTGTTCGAGCTCGATCGCCTGCAGCGCCGCGAGCAGCTCGTGCGGCGCGAGCGCCGTGTCGAGCGCCGCGACGGCGTTCAGGTAGTCCGGCCCGCTCGAATCGATCGGCGCACTGCGGTACAGCGACGACAGCGCGACGCGGCGCGTCGCCGGCAAGGCGTCGAGCGCGGCGACGGCCGCGCGCAGCGCGGCGAGCGCGTCGCCGAGGTTCGCGCCGAGGCCGACGTAGGCACGCTGCGTCGCGGCCATCGGCGCTCAGGCCTTGTCGTCCGGCGAGGCGGGCGTGACGACGGCGGCGGTCTCGCCGCCGTCGCGCTGCGACGCCGGCTTGCGGCGCCGGCGGCGGCGCTTGCGCGCCGGCGCCTCGCCGGCTTCCGCGGCTCCTGCGGCTTCGACCTCCTCGGCGTCCTCCGCGCCGTCGGCGGTCTCCGCGTCCGGCCCGTCGCCCGCGTCGTCCACCGCCTTCGGCTTGCGCACCGCCGTCACGCGGCCGGCAGCCGGCGGCGCCTTCACCCGGCGCGCGTGCTCCTGCTCGCGTGCCAGTTCGACGAGCGCGCGCCGTTCCTCGTCGCTGCCGAGCGAGTAGTCCTCCCACCACTCGGCGAATTCGGCGGGCACCTCGCCGGTGTCCGCGCGCAGCCGCAGGAAATCGAAGCCGGCTCGAAAGCGCGGCTGCTCGACGAGGCTCGCCGGCGTGTTGCCGCTGCGGCGCTCGAAGCGCGGCTGCATCGTCCAGATCTCGCGCATGTCGGTGCCCAGCTTGCCGCGGCCGGAGATGTCGCCGATGCGCGCATCGAAGGCCGCATCGACGGCGTCCTGCAGCGCCGGGAACGGCGGCGTGCCCTGCGCCTTGCGGCGCTGCCAGCCGGCCAGCACCTCGTGCCACAGCAAACAGGCGAGCAGGAAGCTCGGCGCGACCGGCTTGCCTTCGGCGACGCGCCGGTCGGTGTCGGCCAGCGCCGCCTGGATGAAAGCTTCCCGCGCGGGGTTCTTCTGCGCGTCGGCCAGCACCGCGTCCAGCAACGGGAAGATCGCGAGCAGGTTGAGCCTGCGCAGCTGCTCGATCGACTTCAGCGCGTGCCCGGTCTGCAGCAGCTTGATCATCTCGTCGAACAGGCGCGAGATCGGCACCGCCTCGAGCAGCGCGGCGCTCTCGTGCACCGGCTTGAGCGTCTTGGGCTCGATCTCGAAGCCGAGCTTCGCCGCGAAGCGCACCGCGCGCACGATGCGCACCGGGTCCTCGCGGTAGCGCGCGGCGGGGTCGCCGATCATGCGCAGCAGCCGCTTCTTCGCGTCGGCGATGCCTTGGTGGTAGTCGACCACCGTGCGGGTGGTCGGGTCGTAGTACAGCGCGTTGACGGTGAAGTCGCGCCGCGCGGCGTCCTCGATCTGCGGGCCCCAGACGTTGTCGCGCAGCACGCGGCCGCTCGCGTCGACGACGTGGCCGCCCTTGTTGGCCTGCAGCTCGGCACGCGAGGTCTTCTCGTTGCCCGCGACCTGCTCGGCCGCGCTCGCATCGAGGTTGGCGCGGAAGGTCGAGACCTCGATCACCTCGTGCTCGCGACCGCGCCCGTAGACCACATGGACGATGCGGAAGCGCCGGCCGATGATGAAGGCGCGCCGGAACAGCGCCTTGACCTGCTCCGGCGTCGCGTCGGTGGCGACGTCGAAGTCCTTCGGCCGCAGGCCCAGCATCATGTCGCGTACCGCGCCGCCGACGATGTAGGCGGTGTGGCCGGCCTGCTGCAGCGTCTCGACGACCTTGACGGCCTTGTCGTCCACCAGCGCCGGATCGATGCCGTGCACTTCCTGCGGCACCTCGACGCGCTTGCCCGTGCGTTGCACCGGCGTCGCGGCGTCGTCCTTGCCCAGCAGGCGATTGATGAAGCGCTTGATCATGCGAAGAGGTTCAGGATCGGCCAGCCGCGTTCGCCGGCGAGCGCCGCGAGCGGAGGCGAAGGGTTGGTGGCCACGGGGTGCGTCGCCAGCTCGAGCAGCGGCAGGTCGTTGATCGAGTCGCTGTAGACGCTGACGCGCTCGAAGTCTTGCACACGCCGGCCGCGGCCCGCGAGCCACTGGGCGACACGTTCGACCTTGCCTTCGCGGAACGACGGCACGCCGCGGATGCGGCCGGTGACTTGGCCGGCCGCCGAGCGTTCGAGCTCGACCGCGATCAGCGTCTCGATGCCGAAGGCCTCGGCGATCGGCCGCGTGACCCATTCGTTGGTCGCGGTCACGATGGCGACGAAGTCGTCGTCGCGCTGATGCCGGCGCACCAGCTCGAAGGCTTCGCTGCGCAGGTGCGGCGCGATCGCCTCGCGCATGAAGCGATCGCGCCCGGCCTGCTGCTCGGCGGCCGGCCGGTCGCGCCAGGCGCGCGTCGCGAACTCGACGTAGGCGGCGATGTCGAGCGTGCCGTCCTGGTACTGCGCGTAGAAGCGGTCGTTCTCGGCGCGTTGCGCTTCGGCCCGGGCCCAGCCGAGCGTGACGACGAAGTCGCCCCAGGCATGGTCGGAGTCGATCGGCAGCAGCGTCAGGTCGAGGTCGAAGAGACAGAGGTTCATCGCGACGGGTCGGTGAAGAGATCGCGCACCGGCGGCGCGCCGCCTTCGGCGAGCAGGCGCTTGACGAGCGGCACCGTGACCGCGCGCTGCTCGCGCAGCGAATAGGCGTCGAGCGCATCGAGCCAGCGCATCAGCGAGCCGAGATCGCGCTCGAAGCGGCTCAGCAGGAAGGCGACGACGTCCTCCGGCAGGCCGACGCCGCGGCGCAGCGCCTCGCTGGCGAGCGCGGCCCGCACCTCGGGCTCGGCCGGCGGCTGCAGCTGGAACACGAGGCCGCCGCCGAGGCGGGTGCGCAGGTCCTCGCGCAAGGGCAGATCGACCGGCGGCAGCCGGCCGGCGGCGATTACCGCGAGCGGCTGCACGAACAGCGCGAAGGCGGCGTGCTGGCGCTCGGCGTCGAGTGCCTCGCAGGCGTCGACCGCTACATGCGCGCAGGCTTCGTCGGCCGTCCACGGCAGCGGGCTGCGCGCATCGAACCGCGCGCCGCCCCGCGCGCGCAGCGCAGCCTGAAGCAGGTGGCTCTTGCCCACGCCCGGCGGACCCCACAGGTAGATCGGCACGCCGACGCGGGCGCCCTCGCCCAGCGCCCGCAGCGCAGCGGCGTTCGGGCCGACGACGAAGTTGTCGAAGCTGGGTTGCGGCGGCGGGCCGAGCTCGAGCACCAGCTGCTTCATCGGCACCGCAAGTCCCGCGTCCAGCGCGCTCAGCCGCGGTAGAGCGCGCTCTCGCGGTACAGCGCCGTCATGCGCCGCCACGCCACCACGCCGACCGCGCACACCGGCAGGGCCACCAGCACGCCGACGAAGCCGAACAGCTGGCCGAAAGCGAGCAGCGCGAAGATCACCGTCACCGGATGCATGCCGATGCGCTCGCCCACCAGCCGCGGCGTGAGCCAGAAGCTTTCGAGCACCTGCCCGAGCCCGTAGACCACCGCCACCGCGACCACCGCGTAGACGCTGCCGAACTGCAGGACGCCGGCCAGCAGCGCGAGGATCAGCCCGAGGCCGAAGCCGAGGTACGGGATGAACACCGCGAGCCCGGTGAACACGCCGACCGGCACCGCCATCTCGAAGCGGAACAGCGCGAGGCCCACGCTGTAGAACACCGCCAGCACGCCCATCACCAGCGCCTGGCCGCGCAGGTACTGGCCGAGCATGTGGTCGCATTCGACGACGAAGCCTTCGACCTGCGGGCGCAGGCGCGGCGGCACCAGCTGGCGCGCGCTTTCGATGAAGCGCGGCCAGTCCATCAGCAGGTAGAACAGCACCAGCGGGATCAGCACCGCGGTGCCGACGAAGCCGAGCACGTAGCTGCCGCCGATGCGCAGCGAGCTCAGGGCGCGGCGGGCGAAGGTCTCGGTGTTGTCGCTGAGGTAGCCGACGATCGATTCGCGCAGGTGGTTGAAGTCGAGGTCGAGGACGATGTCCCAGCGGGCGAGCCAGGGTTGCAGCCAGACGGCCAGCCGGTTCAGCGCGGTGGGGGCCTGCTCGAGCAGCTGCGGCAGGTTCTTCGCGAGGATGGGCAGCAGCAGCAGCACCAGCGCCACCGCGAGCAGCAACGCCACCGCCTCGACCAGCGTCACCGCCAGCCAGCGCGGCCAGCGCCGCCGCACCAGCGCGGTGACCAGCGGCTGCAAGGCGTAGCCGAGCACCAGCGCGACGACGAAGGGCGCGAGCACCGGGCCGAGCAGCCACAGCAAGAAGGCCAGGGCCGCACCGATCGCAAGCCACCCGAGCGTGCGGGTCTGCGCAGGAGTGAAGGTCATGGGGGTCGGGGCGCCGAGCGACGCCTCGAGCGAGGGGGACGGCAGTTTACGAGGCGAGGCTGCGCGCGCCGGAGGTTCAGTGCAGGCGGGGCCGGCCGACGCGGCGCAGCTCGCCGGCGCGCTCGAGCATCGCGTGGCGGTCGGCGGCCTGCGGGCTGTGCTTCGCGTAGGCCTCGAGGTCCTCGGCCGCCTCGGCGTACAGGCCGAGCTCGGCGCGCGCGAGACCGAGGTCGCGACGCTCCTCGGCGTCGCGGGGCAGCAGCAGCACCAGCCGCTGCTGCACCCCCACCAGCCGCGGCCAGTCTTCCGCGGCGCGGTGCACTTCCTTCAGATTGCGCAGCATGCGCGCGAGGATGTCGCGCGCCGACGCGGCCTGCAGGAACAGGCCGAGCGGCATGTCGAAGTCGCCCTGCAGGCCTTGCCGGCGCTTGTAGGGCTGCAGGCGCTCGTCGAGCTCCTCGCGCGAGAGCGACTGGCCCGAGAACGGATCGATCACCACCTCGCCGCGCGGCATCTTCACCTTGATGAGGAAATGCCCAGGGAAGGCGATGCCGCGCGCGGCGAGGCCGATCTGCCCGGCCAGCTCCATGTAGACCACCGCGAGCGAGATCGGGATGCCGCGCCGCGTGCGCAGCACCTCGTGCAGGTAGCTGTTGCCGCGCGCGTGGTAGTCGTTCAGGTTGCCGGCGAAACCCAGCTCCTGGAAGAAGTAGCGGCCCAGCGCACGCAGGCGCTGCAGCGGTGCGGCATCGGCCGGAAGGCGGCGCTTCAGGCGATCGGCGAGGCCATCCAGCTCGGCCAGCACGGCCTGCACGTCGGGCGCCGGCTGCTCGTCGAGCGCGATCGCGGCGCAGGCTTCGGTGAGGGGCAGGCTCGCATCGTCGGCGACGAGCGCGGCGAAGTAGTCGAGGGCCGTGGGCGTGGGGGTCCGGAACGATGACGACGGCATGAACTGAGTCTAGGCCAGCGTCCCGGCCGCTTCGCTGCGCCGCGCGATGGCGCAGGAGCCGCCTGCGGCATCGCGGCCCCGTGGCCTCGTGGCCTTACTTGCTCAGATCCTTCTTCACGTTCTCGGCGGTTTCCTTGATCTTCTCGCCGGCCTTGTCGACCTGCTCAGCGGTCTTCTCGGCAGCGTTGTCGAGCTGCTTGCCGGCGCGCTCGGCCGGGCCTTCGGCGCGCTGGCAGGCGGCGAGGCCCAGGCTCAGCGCGAGGGCGATCGTGGCCGCGAAGGTGGTCGAGGTCTTGGTCTTGTGCATGGCTTCTCCTTGTGAATCGCGAACCTGCGCTTCGGCGGCATGCCGAAGCGTCGCGGCACTCTAGGAAGGCGGCGCAGCAGGGGAAGCCGGCTCCGGCCTCGGTGTCGCGTAGGCGCCGGCCTACGCGGCCGTGCTCAGCCGCGACGGACGAAGTCGCGCGGGCGCACGCCAAAGGCGAGCAGCACGCCGAAGTACACGAGCGCCGAACCGGCGAGCACCGCCGCAAGCAGTGCCGCGCGCTGGCCTTCGTGGGCGCCGAGCGCGACCCAGTCGAAACGGCGCGCGGCCCAGGCGAGGCCGACGCCCATCGCGGTGCTGGCCACGACGACCTTGGCGATGAACCACGGCCAGCCCGCCGCCGGCCGCCAGCTCGCCGAACGATGCAGCCCGATCAGCAGCCACAGCGCGTTAACCAGCGCGCCGCAGCCGATCGACAAGGCGAGCCCCGCATGTCCGAGCCACGGCACGAAAAGCAAATTCAGCAGCTGCGTCAGCACCAGCACCGCGACGGCCACCTTCACCGGCGTACGGATGTCCTGCTTCGCGTAATAGCCCGGCGTGACGACCTTCAGCGCGACCAGCCCGAGCAGCCCGGCGCCGTAGCCCTGCAAGGCGATCACGGTCTGCGCCACGTCGGCCGCCTCGAACGCGCCGCGGTGGTAGAGCACCGCGACCAGCGCCTGCGGAAACACGATCAACGCCACCGCGCAGGGCAGCGTGAACAGCAGCACCAGCCGCAGGCCCCAGTCGAGCAGGTTCGCATAGCGGGCGCCGTCGTCGGCCGCGCGGCTGGCCGCAAGCTGCGGCAGCAGCACCACGCCGAGCGCGACGCCGAGCAGCGCCGTCGGGAACTCCATCAGCCGGTCGGCGTAACTGAGCCAGGAGACGGCGCCCGGGCCGATCTGTGTCGCGATCTGGGTGTTGATCAGCAGCGAGATCTGCGCGACGGAGACCCCCAGCAGCGCCGGCGCCATCTGCTTGAGCACCCGCTTGACGCCCGGGTGCCCGACCGCGCTTCGTACGGCGCGCCAGCCAAGCCCGAAGCGCGGCAGCATGCCGATGCGCGCCAGCGCCGGCAACTGCACCGCGAGTTGCAGCACGCCGCCGAGCATCACGCCGACGGCCAGCGCGTAGACCGGCGCGATGCCGCGTGCTTCCAGGCGCGGCGCGAGCAGCCAGGCGCAGACGATCACCGCCAGGTTCAGCAGCACCGGCGTCGCCGCCGGCACCGCGAAGCGCTTCCATGTATTGAGCACGCCGGCCGACAGGGCGACCAGCGACATGAAGCCGATGTAAGGAAACATCCAGCGCGTGAGGCCGACCGCAAGCTCGAAGCCGCCCGAGGCCTGCAGGCCCTGCGCCATCAGCCACACGAGCACCGGCGCGGCGACGACGCCGGCCACGCAGGTGGCGGCCAGCGCCCACAGCAACACGGTCGCCACCGCGTCGACGAGCGCGCGCGTCGCCGCGTCGCCTTCCTGTGCGCGACTGTGCGCGAGCAGCGGCACGAAGGCCTGCGAGAACGCGCCTTCGGCGAAGAGCCGGCGCAGCAGGTTGGGGATGCGGAACGCTACGTTGAAGGCGTCGGTGACGACGCTGGCGCCGAAGGCGGCGGCGATGGCCTGCTCGCGCACCAGGCCGGTCACCCGCGAGGCCAGCGTCAGCAGCGAAACGAGCGAGGCGGCGCGCAGCAGGTTCATCGGGGGGCGCGGACGCGCGGTGGCCCGCCATTCAGGCGGCCGGCAGTATAGGAAGGCCCTTCCGTCCGGGCTGGAGCCTGCGGCAGGCGAGCGAGGCGCTGCTACACTCGCCGGCTTTTCACCCGCCACCGCCCGACGGGGCTCGTTTTCATGGCCACCTCCTCCAAAGTCAAGAAGTCGGTTCGCATCGCCTCGGGCCGCAAGCGCGCGCGCCAGGACGTGAAGCTGAACGCCGCGAACACGGCGCTGCGTTCCAAGTTCCGCACCGCGATCAAGGGCGTGCTGAAGGCGGTGGCGGCCGGCGACAAGGCGAAGGCCGGCGAAACCTTCCGGACCGCTCAGAAGGTGATCGACTCGATCGCTGGCAAGGGCATGTTCCACAAGAACAAGGCGGCCCGCCACAAGAGCCGCCTGGCGGCGAAGATCAAGTCGCTCGCCGCCTGATCGGCGCGCCGTTCGCTGCGGCGAGCATCGAAGCAAGAAGGGGCTGCGGCCCCTTTTTTCGTGGCCTTTTCAAGGCTTGGGCGGCGGCGCGTCCGGCACCAGGCAGGCCTCGGCAATCTGAAGCCGGTTGTCGCGCGCGAAGTTCATCACGAAGTCCCAGGCCATCGGCTCGACGTCCTTAAGCGCCTCGTTGACCACCACGCACTTGACGTCGCCGATCACGTTCGGCACGCAGTACGGCGAATAGCCGATGTAGGCGGAGCGTCCCTGCTGCGCGCCGCCGGGCCGGAAGCTCGACATCGCCCCGGCCAGGCGCTCCGCCCAGTCGCTCGGACGGAAGGTCCGACCGTCAAGGGTGATGCCGAGGATGAAGACCTCGCGCGGCTGGGCGGGTGGGGGCATGAGCACCTTCGTTATCGGCAGACGCCGCGTTCGATGAAGCCGACGCGACCGCGCCGAATTGTGCGGCGCACCAACGCGGCGATCCGGCAAGGCCGTGCAAGGCCGCGCCGGCGCGCGGCGGCCTGCGAGGACCCGCTCCCTAGAATCTGCGCGGCGCGGCACAGGGCCGCGTTCCTCTTTGTCTCCAAGGACCACCGATGAACGCCCCCGCCGCCGCTTTTGCCGAGTCCCATGTGATGAACACCTACGGTCGCCTGCCGTTCGCGTTGTCGCATGGCCGCGGCTGCACGGTCTGGGACACCGAAGGCCGCGAGTACCTCGACGCGCTCGGCGGCATCGCGGTCAACACGCTCGGCCACGCGCATCCGAAGCTGGTGCCGGCGCTGCAGGACCAGGTCGCGAAACTGATCCACTGCTCCAACTACTACCAGATGCCGCTGCAGGAGGAACTGGCGCGCCTGCTGTGCGAGTTCAGCGGCCTTGCCAATGCCTTCTTCTGCAGCACCGGGCTCGAAGCGAACGAGGCGGCGCTGAAGATCGCGCGCAAGTTCGGCCATGACAAGGGCGTCGACCGTCCCGAGGTCATCGTCTACGACAAGGCCTTCCATGGCCGTTCGATCGCGACGCTGTCGGCCACCGGCAATGCCAAGGTGCAAGCCGGCTTCGGCCCGCTGGTCGAAGGCTTCGTTCGGGTGCCGTTGAACGACGTCGCGGCGATCGAGGAGGTGGCGAACACGCGGCCGAACGTGGTCGCGGTGTTCCTCGAAGTGATCCAGGGCGAGGGCGGCGTGAACCCGGCGACCGTCGACTACCTGAAGGCCGTGCGCCGCCTCTGCGACGAGCACGACTGGCTGCTGATGCTCGACGAGGTGCAGTGCGGCATCGGCCGCACCGGCAAGTGGTTCGCGCACCAGTGGGCCGGCATCCGGCCCGACGTGATGCCGCTAGCCAAGGGGCTGGGCTCGGGCGTGCCGGTCGGGGCGGTGGTGTGCGGCCCGCGCGCCGCGAAGGTGCTCGGCCCGGGCAACCACGGCAGCACCTTCGGCGGCAACCCGCTGGCAATGCGCGCCGGCGTCGAGACGCTCAAGATCATGGTCGCCGACAAGCTGCTCGAACATGCGGCTGAGATCGGCGCCGTGCTGCGCGGCGCCTTGCAGCGCGAACTGGGCACGCTCGCCGGCGTGCGCGAGATCCGCGGCCAGGGCTTGATGCTCGGCATCGAGCTCGACCGCCCGTGTGCAGAGCTGCTCGGCCGCGCCGCGCAGGCCGGCCTGCTGATCAGCGTCACCGCCGAGCGCGTGATCCGCCTCGTGCCGCCGCTGGTGATGACCGCCGCCGAGGCCGAACGCGTCGTCGCGATCCTCGCGCCGCTGGTGCGCGACTTCCTCGCCACGCCGCCCGCGAAGGCCGCGCCATGAAGCCCGGCGCCAAGCTCGTGCGCCACTACCTGCAGTTCAGGGACTTCCGCGCCGAGGAGTACGCCTACCTGTTCGAGCGCGCCGCGATCATCAAGACGCGCTTCAAGAACTACGAGAAGTACACGCCGCTGTTCGACCGCACGCTGGCGATGATCTTCGAGAAGGCCAGCACCCGCACCCGCGTGAGCTTCGAGGCGGGCATGTACCAGATGGGCGGCTCGGTGGTGAACCTCACCACCGGCGACAGCCAGCTGGGCCGCGCCGAACCGGTCGAGGACACCGCGCGCGTCATCAGCCGCATGGTCGACCTGGTGATGATCCGCACCTTCGAGCAGCGCAAGCTCGAGCGCTTCGCCGCGCACTCGCGCGTGCCGGTGATCAACGGGCTGACCAACGAATACCACCCTTGCCAGATCCTCGCCGACCTGTTCACCTACATCGAGCACCGCGGCAACCCCTGGAGCCAGCCGCTCGAAGGCCTGAAGGGCAAGGTCGTGGCCTGGGTCGGCGACGGCAACAACATGGCGCATACCTGGCTGCAGGCAGCCGAGGTGCTTGGCTTCAAGGTGCGTGTCAGCACGCCCGGCGGCTACGGCATCGACCCGGCAGTCGCCGGCGTCAAGGACGCCGGTTGCTACCAGGTCTTCGCGAACCCGCTCGACGCCTGCCGCGGCGCTCACCTGGTCACCACCGACGTCTGGACCAGCATGGGCTACGAGGCCGAGAACGAGGCCCGGCTGAAGGCTTTCGCCGACTGGTGCGTGGACCGCGACATGATGGCCGTCGCCCAGCCCGACGCGCTGTTCATGCACTGCCTGCCGGCGCATCGCGGCGAAGAGGTCGAGGCCGAGGTCATCGACGGGCCGCAGTCGGTGGTGTGGGACGAGGCCGAGAACCGCATGCACGTGCAGAAGGCCCTGATGGAGTACCTGCTGCTCGGGCGCATCGGCTGAGCCGCCGCCGACCCCGAAGCCCGGGGGGCCACGGGTTGCGCCTGTGAAGCGCGGCGGCCAGGGCTGATAGAACGCTCGCAGCCCCGCCGCTCCGTTCGCGGCGGCGCTTCCACGATGCGCATCTGGGACATCTCCCCACCCGTCCACGCCGGCTCGCCGGTGTTCCCCGGCGACACCGCCTACCAGCAGCGCTGGGCTTCGAAGCTGGGCGCGCAGTCGCCGGTCAACGTCGCGTCGATCACCACCACGCCGCACGTCGGCGCGCATGCCGACGGCCCGCTGCACTACGACCCGCAGGGCGAGGCGATCGGCGCGGTGCCGCTCGAGCCCTACCTCGGCCGCTGCCGCGTCATCCACGCCTGGGGGTTCCAGGGGCCCGGCGCGCGCCACACGCAGCGGCTGCTGCGCTGGCCGCATCTGGAGCACGCGATCGACGCCGACCTGCCGCCGCGCGTGCTGCTGCGCACCTATTCGGTCGCGCCGCTGGATCGCTTCGATCCGCTGCTGCCCTCGTTCGCGCCCGAGACGATCGAGCGCCTGGCCGACCTCGGCGTGCAGCTCATCGGCATCGACAGCGCCAGCATCGACCCGGCCGACAGCAAGACGCTCGACAGCCACCACGCCGTGCGCCGCCGCCGCATGCGCATCCTCGAAAACCTCGTGCTCGACGAAGTGCCCGAAGGCGACTACGAGCTGATCGCACTGCCCTTGAAGCTCGTGCAGGCCGACGCCTCGCCGGTGCGGGCGGTGCTGCGCGAGCTGCCGCCGTCGCGGCCACGCCAGCCGGCGGCGGCCTGAGCGCCCGATCCGCGCCGGGCGCGGCGGGCTTGCACCGCCCCAAGCCGTCGCTGATACTTTAGTTATGAAGCTTTTCGACTGCGAGGCGCTCGACGCGGCCGACGTGCTGGCGCCGCTGCGCGAGCTGTTCGACCTCGCCCCCGGCACGGTCTACCTCGACGGCAACTCCCTCGGCGCCTTGCCCCACGCGACCGCCGCGCGCGTGCAGGCCGCGGTGCAGCACGAATGGGGCCGCGGGCTGATCGGCAGCTGGAACGGCGCCGACTGGATCGGGCTGCCCCGGCGCGTGGGCGACAAGATCGCGCGGCTCGTCGGCGCCGCGCCGGGCCAGCTGATTGCCGCGGACTCGACCTCGGTGAACCTCTACAAGGCCTTGTCGGCAGCGCTGCAGATCGCCGCAGCGCAGGGCGGCGTGAAACGCCGCGTCGTCGTCTCCGAGCGCAGCAACTTCCCGACCGACCTCTACATCGCCGAAAGCCTCGCGCGCGAACGCGGGCTCGCGCTGAAGCTGGTCGAGCCCGACGGCATCGACGCCGCGCTCGCGCAGGGCGACGTCGCGGTGCTGATGCTCACGCAGGTGAACTACCGCAGCGGCCGGCTGCACGACATGGCCGCCGTCACCGCCGCGGCGCACGCGGCCGGCGCGCTGACGGTGTGGGACCTCGCGCATTCGGCCGGCGCGCTGCCGGTGGATCTGCTGGGCAGCGACGCCGACTTCGCGGTCGGCTGCGGCTACAAGTACCTGAACGGCGGCCCCGGCGCGCCGGCGTTCGTCTGGCTGCATCCGCGCCACGCCGAGCGCATGGCGCGCGGCGACCTGTGGCAGCCGCTGTCGGGCTGGATGGGCCATGCGCGACCGTTCGACTTCACGCCGGCCTACGCGCCGGCCGAGGGCATCGCCGGCTGGCTGTGCGGCACGCCCGCGGTGCTCTCGCTGACCGCGCTCGAATGCGGCGTGGACACGCTGCTCGCGGCGGAGCCGCTCGGCGGCCTGGGCGCGCTGCGCCGCAAGTCGATCGCGCTCGGCGAGCTGTTCATCGAGCTCGTCGAATCGCGCTGCGCGGGCCACGGGCTCGAACTGGCCTCGCCGCGCGATGCCGCAGCGCGCGGCAGCCAGGTCAGCTTCGCGCTCGCGGGCCACGGCTACGCGGCGATGCAGGCGCTGATCGCGCGCGGCGTCGTCGGCGACTTCCGGGCCGGCGATGCGCGCGACCCGGCGACGACGCCCGACATCCTGCGCTTCGGCTTCACGCCGCTCTACACACGCTTCGCGGACGTGTGGAACGCGGTCGAGCAGTTGCGTCAGGTGCTCGAAGTGCGCGAGTGGAACCAGCCGCGCTTCCGCGCGCGCCACGCGGTGACATGACCTGCCCGCATCGCCCCGGTGCAGACGCCGACGCCGACCGGAAGGCCGGCGCCGTGCCGAGCACCGAAGACATCGTGCGCGACGAAGGCGCCCGCCTCGACTTCGCCCGCGAGATGAGCTACGGCGACTACCTGCACCTCGATGCGCTGCTCGACGCGCAGCACCCGCTGTCGCCGGCGCACGACGAGATGCTGTTCATCGTGCAGCACCAGACCAGCGAGCTGTGGATGAAGCTGCTGCTGCACGAGCTGCGCGCGGCGATCGCCAACCTCGCGCGCGACGAGCTGGCCGCGTCGTTCAAGCAGCTCGCGCGCGTCAGCAAGATCCTCGAGCAGCTGGTGCACGCCTGGGACGTGCTCGCGACGATGACGCCGCCCGAGTACTCGGCGCTGCGCCCCCACCTCGCGCAGAGCAGCGGCTTCCAGAGCTTCCAGTACAGGCGCATCGAGTTCGCGCTCGGCAACAAGAATGCGGCGATGCTCAAGCCGCACGTGCACGCACCGCAGCGGCTGGCCGAGGTCGATGCCGCGTGGCGCGCGCCGTCGCTGTACGACGAGGCGCTGCGGCTGCTCGCGCGGCGCGGCTTCGCGATCCCGGCCGATCGACTCGAGCGCGACTGGACCCTGCGCCACGAGGCAAGCGCCGAGGTCGAAGCCGCCTGGCTCGCCGTCTACCGCGACCCGAAGGCGCACTGGGACCTGTACCAGCTCGCCGAGGAACTGACCGACCTCGAAGACGCGTTCCGACTCTGGCGTTTCCGCCACGTCACCACCGTCGAGCGCGTGATCGGCTTCAAGCGCGGCACCGGCGGCACCGGCGGCGTCAGCTACCTGCGCAAGATGCTCGACGTGGTGCTGTTCCCGGAGATCTGGAGCGTGCGGACCAGCCTCTGACCGGCGTGTTCGCCGTCAGGGCTTCGGCTCCGGCGCGCCGACCAGCTTCGCCAGCTGTGCGGTCGCGACGCCCCAGCCGTCGTGGAAACCCATCTGCTCGTGGGCATCGCGATCCTCGGCGCTCCAGTGGCGCACCCGCGCGGTGTAGCGGGTGCCGCCGGCCTCGTCGGCGAAGGTGAGGATCACCGTCATGAAGGGCTTGGCCGAAGGCGTCCAGGCGTCGGTGTAGGCGTCGGTGAAGACCAGCCGCTCGTTCGGCACGACTTCGAGGTAGACGCCGCGGTTGGGCATCTCCTCGCCGTCCGGGCCCTGCATCACGACGAGGCTCGAACCGCCGGGCCGCACGTCCGTCTCGGCGTGCGAGGTCTTCCACGGTGGCGGCGTGAACCACTGGGTCATCAGAGCCGGCGTGGTCCAGGCGGCATAGAGCTTGTCGCGCGGCGCGCCGATCCAGCGGGTCAGCACGAGGTCGAGGTCGGTCGGGTTCGGGGCAGTCATGGTCGGTCCTTCGAGAAAGCGAGGTGGCGGTCTTCACACGACGATCGACGCGGCCCGGGATCGACAAGGCGATCGCCCAAGAAGCTCGATCAGCTCCACAGCCCCTGGCGCCGCGCCTCGTCGGCCTTGGCCTGGCCGCTCTCGTGCATCAGGCCCGCGGCCTCCAGCGCCTCGACGCGCCGGCGCACCGGCCCCGACCACGCGCTCTTCGGCTTGCGCGGCGCGAACCACAGCAGCGAGCGGCGATCGTCGAGCCGGCCTTCCTTGCTGTGGATCCAGCCGTAGCACAGCGCCTCGTCGATCGCTTCGTCGAGCGTCGGCGCCGCATGGTCGCTGCCCTTCTTCGCCATCACGAGCCACACGCCTTGGGTGTCGGTGTGATGCCGGTGCAGCCAGCGGCGCCAGGCCTTGCGGTCGTCGCAGACGACGGCATGGGGCGGCAGGCTGTCTCCGGGCATGCGGGCGAGAATACCGGCCCCTTGCAGCGCCCTTCTCGTCACCTCATGGCCACGATCCTCCAGCAGCTCCCCGCCGGCCAGAAGGTCGGCATCGCCTTCTCGGGCGGCCTCGACACCAGCGCCGCGCTGCTGTGGATGAAGACCAAGGGCGCGCTGCCCTACGCCTACACCGCGAACCTCGGCCAGCCGGACGAGCCCGACTACGACGCCATCCCGCAGAAGGCGCTGGCCTACGGTGCCGAGCGCGCCCGCCTCGTCGATTGCCGCGCGCAGCTCGTCGCCGAAGGCCTTGCCGCGTTGCAGGCCGGCGCCTTCCACATCAGCACCGCGGGCGTCACCTACTTCAACACGACGCCGATCGGCCGCGCGGTCACCGGCACGATGCTGGTCGCGGCGATGAAGGAGGACGAGGTCCACATCTGGGGCGACGGCAGCACCTTCAAGGGCAACGACATCGAGCGCTTCTACCGCTACGGCCTGCTCGCGAATCCGAAGCTCTCGATCTACAAGCCCTGGCTCGACCAGACCTTCATCGACGAGCTCGGCGGCCGCGCCGAGATGAGCGCCTTCATGGCGGCCGCCGGCCACGGCTACAAGATGAGCGCCGAGAAGGCCTACTCCACCGACTCGAACCTGCTCGGCGCGACCCACGAGGCGAAGAACCTGGAGCGGCTGGACAGCGGCATCCGCATCGTCAACCCGATCATGGGCGTCGCCTTCTGGCGCGACGAGGTTGCCGTGAAGCGCGAAGAGGTCCGCGTGCGCTTCGCCGAAGGCCGGCCGGTCGCGCTGAACGGCCGCGAGTTCGCGGATCCGGTCGAGCTGATGCTGGAAGCGAACCGGGTGGGCGGCCGCCACGGCCTGGGCATGAGCGACCAGATCGAGAACCGCATCATCGAAGCCAAGAGCCGCGGCATCTACGAGGCACCGGGGCTCGCGCTGCTGTTCATCGCCTACGAGCGCCTGATCACCGGCATCCACAACGAAGACACGATCGAGCAGTACCGCGACAACGGCCGCAAGCTCGGCCGCCTGCTCTACCAGGGCCGCTGGTTCGACCCGCAGGCCATCATGCTGCGGGAAGCCGCCGAGCGCTGGGTGGCGCGGGCGGTGACCGGCGAGGTCACGCTCGAGCTGCGCCGCGGCAACGACTACTCGATCCTCGACACGCAGTCGCCCAACCTCAGCTATGCGCCCGAGCGCTTGAGCATGGAGAAGGTGGAGGACGCGCCCTTCTCGCCGGCCGACCGCATCGGCCAGCTGACGATGCGCAACCTGGACATCGCCGACACGCGCGCGAAGCTCGGCCTCTACGCCGAAGCCGGCCTGCTGCGGCTCGGCAGCGCGGCGATGCCGCGGCTGGGGACCGACAAGGCGGAAGACTGATCGCGGCGCGGCGCTCAGTCGCCGCCACCGCCGCAGCCGCCGTCGCCCGAACCGTCGCTGCCGCCCGCTTCGCCACCGAAGCTGTCGCCCGAGCCCGCGCTGCTCCCGTCGCCGAAGCTGGTGCCGCAGTGCGTGCCGCCGTCGGCCTGGCGGTCGATGGCACGGCAGTCGGGCACGTAGACGAAGCCGCCGGCAATCGCGAGGCTGGCGTCGAGCGCGAACAGCAGCGGCAGCGCGGCCGGCGTGCGCGGGTCGATGCCTTCGAGCCGGCAGGCGTGGTACCAGGTGCGGCGCAGGCCGTCGTTGCGCTGGGCGTCGCGGCCCAGCGTTTCGGCCGGGCTGTGATGCAGGAAGTGGCCGAAGGCGTTGCGGCAGAAGCGCTCGTAGGCGCGCGTGTCGAGGATGAAGGCGTGCCACATCGCATCGACCGCCTGCGAAGGCATCGAGACGAAGGCCTTCGCGCGCCGGTGGCAGTGGAAAAACTGGCGCAGGCCGCGTTCGATGTCGGCGAGCTGCCGGTCGCTCAGTGCCGGGTAGCTCTTGCGCACCGCGGCGCGCAGGTAACGGGGAAACGGGGTCGCGTCGATCGCGCGGATCCGCGCGCTACGGCGCCAGTGCGCGAGGCAACCCCACAGCAGCAGGCCGGCCAAGGCCAGCACGAACCACTTCATGCCCTCTCTCCCTGCTTCTTCTTGTTGTCATGCTTGTTCTTCTTCGCCGCCCGATCCTCGCGGCGCCGCATGACGCCTCGGTGACGAGCCGGCTCAGCGCTTGGCGCTGCGCACGCCTATGAACTCCACCTCGGTGCGGCGGTTCTTCGCGCGGCCGGCGGCGCTGTCGTTGGGGGCGACGGGCCGCAGTTCGGACTGGCCTTCGGTGCGGATCGTCTCCGGCAGCAGCCCCTTGCCGACCAGGTAGCTCTTGACCGCTTCGGCGCGGCGCTCGGAGAGCCGCTCGTTGTAGTCGGCCGCGCCGACGCTGTCGGTGTGGCCGGTGGCGCGCACGGTCTGCCAGGTCACGTCCTTGAGCTTGCCGACTTCGGCGAGCAGCTTGTCGCGGTCTTCGCCGCGCACGGTGGCGTCGTCGAAGTCGAAGTTGGCGACCGCGCGCACGCTCACCGGCTCGACCGGGGCGTTCGCGCCGCCCTGTGCCGAAACGCCGAGCGCCGCAAGGGCCAGCGAGAGCGCCGCGCCGCCACGCGCGGCCGAAGCGTCGAGCCGCATCACGAGGCCTCCGGGGCTTGCGCCGCGCCCGCGGCGGTTTGCTGCGGGCGGCGCGGCGCCGGGGACGCGGCCGGGGGCGGCGCCGCCGCGGGCCCGGCCGCCTGGCTGGCGCAGTTGCGCAGCGCGCCCTGCGCTTCGGCCGCATAAGGCCAGCCCGCGTCGAGCTGCAAGTCGGGCCGCACCTCGCGCCACTTCGGATGGCCGTCGCGCTGCAGCGTCGGCAACTGCCGGCACAGCGCGGCGGCGACGCGCCCGACATCGACGCTCGGCGCCGCGCCCGCGGCGCCGGCCTCGGCGCGGCCGCCGCCGGCGACCAGGAAGGACATCACCGCGAGCGTCGGCGTCGTCGGGGCATCGGGCCCGGCGTCGGCGCCGGCGTCCAGCTGCGCGGTCAGCATGCTGCGCATCGCACGCTGCGTCGAAGCGTGGTTCCGATCGAGCGCAAGCAGCCGCAGGCCGCCGGCCATCTCGGGGTAGGCGCTGGCCCACGGCGCCGGGGCGTTGCCGACCAGCACCACCACGTCGACGCTGCGGCCGAGCAGCTCGTCGAGCGCCGCGGCCTCGCCGGCCAAGCTGCTGCGCTCGCTCGCCAGCGGCTTGTTGAACAGCCGCGCGTAGGCGGTGCGCACCGTCAGGGCGCGCGCGCCGGCCGGCGGCCCGATGTTGATCCGCTTGCCTTCGACCTGATGGATCCAGCGCAGCGGCGAATCGGCCCGCACGACGAAGGCCAGCTCCTCGGTGAACAGCGGCATCACGATGCGCAGCGGCCCAGCGCCGCCGTCGCCACGCGCGGCCTGCAGCGCGTCGTAGCGGGCGATCGCGAGCCGCGAGCCGTCGCGCAGGCTGCTCAGGTCCTCGAACCAGCCGCGCGAGTCCTGCACGGCGACGCCGGGGCCGCCGGCGCGGGCAAGCGCGCGGGTCAGGTCGTCGCCGATGCGCGACGCGAGCGCGTCGCCGGCACTCAGCGCGATGCGCCCGCGCGGCGCGGCGGCCAGCGGCGCGACCGCCGGCTCGATGTTCGCGAAGCCGCCCTGCGGCTGGGGCCGCATCGCCAGTTCGCCCTCGCGCTCCGGCGAGGCCCACCGTGCAGCGGCCAGCGCGCCGACCAGCGCCACCGCGGCGACGACGCCCAGCAGCCCCGCAGCCCCGCGCAGGCCCTTGCCGCCGCGCGGCCGTGCGGATGAAGCAGCCGACGCAGCCCGTGCAGCCGGCACGCGGTCACGCCGGCCACCGCTTGCCCGGCCGCCGGCCGAGCGCGGGTCGAAGCCGAG
>NZ_DASTPW010000035.1:0-20653 GCF_035762065.1 Methylibium sp. | reverse complement strand
CGTCGACTACGCCGACGGCTTCGGCCTGATCCGCGGCAGCAACACGACGCCGGTGCTGGTGCTGCGCTTCGAAGGCCACACCGAAGCGGCGCTGCACCGGATCGAGAACGACTTCATGGCGGCGCTGCGGGCGGTGAAGCCGGACGCGAAGGTGCAGCAGGCGGCGCATTGAGTCGTTGTCTTCGGTTCGGTGGCTTGGAGGTGCTCGAGCGCGCCGAGCCCATCGGGTGATCCCCTCCGCTCATGTCTCCGGCCCGGAGTACCGCGCCTCCCCCTTGACCTCGCTGCGGGGGTCACCCGATGCCCTCGGCGATCCGGAACCGTTCCTCAGCCGTCGAAGAGGACTGTCCGTGCTTGATCGGAACGGCAGCGCGCTCTGCGCAGCGACATAAAGGAGGAGGCCCGGTACTCCGGGCCGGGGGACAGTCGCGGAGCAGAGCGCGCCGACGGTCCGATCCCGAGCCATCCCAAACAAGGCACGCGGCACACTCCCGCCCGATGCGCGTCCTGATCGTCCGTCTCTCGTCGCTCGGCGACATCGTCCATGCCGCCGCGGTGCTGCCCGACATCGCGCACGCGCATCCGGCCGCACGGATCGACTGGGTCGTCGAGGAAGCCTTCGTGCCGCTCGCGCGCTGCATGCAGGGCATCGAGCGGATCGTGCCGATCGCGCTGCGTCGCTGGCGCGGCGACGTGCTCGGCTCGCGCGACGAGATCGGCGCCTTCTGGCGCGAACTGCGCCGCGAGAGCTACGACGCAGTGATCGATCTGCAAGGGCTCGCGAAGAGTGCCGCGGTCGCGCGCGCGGCGCGCATCGAGCCGGGCGGCTTCCGCTACGGCCTTGCCAACCGCACCGACGGCTCGGCCTACGAGCCCGTCGCTCGCTGGGCCTACGGGCAGGCGGTGCGGATGCCGGCGCGCATCCATGTGGTCGATCGCTCGCGGCAGCTGGTGGCATCGGCGCTCGGGCATGCGGTCGAGGCGCCGCCGCGGGTGCCGTGGCGTGCGGGCGAGGTCGCGGCCGACGACGCGCTGTGGGCCGACCCGCGCGCGGTGCTGCTGGTGCACGGCTCGGCCAAGCCGGTGAAGCTGATCGGCGCGCGCTTCTGGGTCGAGCTCGGTCAGACGCTCGCGCGGCGCGGCGCGAAGGTCTGGTTGCCCTGGGGCAACGAGGTCGAACGCGACCGCGCCGACGCGATCGCCGCCGGCATCGGCGAGCACGCCGCGGTGCTGCCGCGGCTCGCGCTCGACCGGCTCGCCGCGGTGCTGACGCGGCTGCACGGCGCGATCGGCCTCGACACCGGCCTGACCCACATGGCCGCCACGCTGGGCCGCCCGACGGTGCAGCTGTTCGTCGAGGACAAGGCCTGGCGCGCCGCCGCCTACTGGGAGCCGAAGACCGCGGTGCTGCAGCAGAGCGAGGCTGCGCCGCCGACGGTGGCGCAGGCGATCGAGGCCTGGGAGCGCGTCGCTTGAAGGCGGCGCTGGCACGGGCGGGCTATCGCGTCTTGCTCGTGGCGATCGCGCCACTGGTGGTGGCGCGCTGGTGGTGGCGCGGCCGGCGCGAGCCGCTGTACCGCCACGCGATCGGCGAGCGCTTCGGGCGCTACACCGCGCCCCTCGACGCGGGCTCGGTGTGGATCCATGCGGTCTCGCTCGGCGAGACGCGCGCGGCGGCCGCGCTGATCGACGCGCTGCGCGCGCAGCGGCCCGGCCTGCGCCTGCTGCTGACGCACGGCACCGCCACCGGCCGCGAAGCCGGCCGCGCGTTGCTGCGCGGCGGCGACGCACAGTGCTGGCTGCCTTACGACCTGCCGGGCGCCGTCGAACGCTTCTTCGCGCAGGCGCGCCCCGCGGTCGGGGTGCTGATGGAGACCGAGATCTGGCCCGGCCTGATCGAAGGCGCACGCGCCGCCGGCGTGCCGCTGCTGCTGGCGAACGCGCGGCTCAGCGAACGCAGCCTGCGCCGTGGCCGGCGCGCGCAGGCGCTGCTGGGGCCGGCGATCGCGGCACTCGACCGCGTGCTCGCGCAGACCGAGTCCGATGCCCAGCGGCTGCGCGCGGCCGGCGCTCGGCGCGTCGAGGTGATGGGCAATCTGAAGTTCGATGCGGCGCCGGCTGCTGCGCTGCTCGAACGCGGGCGCGCCTGGGCCGCTTCGAGCGCGCGGCCGACCGTGCTGGCCGCGAGCACGCGCGAAGGCGAGGAGGCGGCGCTGCTGGCCGCCTGGCGCCGCGCGCGACCGGCGGCACGGCTGCTCGTCGTGCCGCGGCATCCGCAGCGATTCGATGAAGTGGCGGCGCTGATCGAGCAGGCCGGCTTCAGGCTTTCGCGCCGCAGCGGCTGGGGTGAGGGCGCGCCGGCCGAGGCTGCCGACGTCTGGCTCGGCGACAGCGTCGGCGAGATGCCGGCCTACTACGGCTGCGCTCAGGTCGCGCTGCTCGGCGGCAGCTTCGCGCCGCTGGGCGGCCAGAACCTGATCGAGGCCGCCGCCTGCGGCTGCCCCGTCGTGATGGGCCCGTACACCTTCAACTTCGCGCAAGCGGCCGAGCAGTCGCTCGAGGCCGGCGCAGCGTCGCGCGTGGCCGATCTCGACGCCGCGGTCGATCGCGCGCTTTCGATCGCGGGCGATGCCGTCGAGCGCGCCGCGATGAGCGAACACGGCCTGGGCTTCGCCGCCGCGCACCGCGGCGCCGCCGCGCGCATGGCCTGTGCGGTGATTCAGGAGGCGCGCGACTTGCGCCGCTCGTAGAACGCCATCAGCGGCGTGACCGACACGCCATGCAGCAGCACCGAGGCCGCGACGACGGCAAGCGTCAGCGCCGCGATGCGCCCGGCCAGATCGGCCGGCAGGCCGTGCGTGACCGAATAGGCCAGGTAGTAGATCGAGCCGATGCCGCGGATGCCGAACCAGGCGATCAGCCGGCGCTGCAGCCGCGAGGTGTCGGAACGCGCAAGCCCGATCGCGACGGCCACCGGCCGCACGACGACCAGCAGCAGCACGACCAGCAGCCACGAGGCCTCGCGCCAAGCGATCGACCACAGCAGCGCGCCGACCAGCACCACCGCTAACACCTCGGCGATGCGCTCGATCTGCTCGTTGAAGCTCAGTGCCGCGTGGGCCATGAAGGCGCCGGCCTTGGCCTCGTGGGTGGCGAGCGATTCGCGCTCGCCGGCGTTGTCGAGGCCGGGCGCGGCCGGCAGGCTGGCGGGCGGCGCATCGACGGCGGCCGGCTGCGTGCTTCCGCGCTTCGCGGCGTCGCGCCGCTCGACCCGGCGGTAGGCGAAGCCGGCCGCGAACACCGCGAGGAAACCGTAGCCGTGCAGCAGCGCGGCGATGCCGTAGGCCAGCGCGGTGAGGCCCAGCGCGATGAAGTTGTCGAGCCCGACCGCCGACTTGTAGCGCCGGCGCAGATGCAGCACGCCTTCGCCGATGCCCGTGCCCAGCAGCGCGCCGACCGCCAGGCCGCAGCCGGTGGCCCAGACAAGATCGATCGCGACCCAGCGCAGCCCGAACGGGCCCAGCTCGTGCACGCCGAGCAGGCCGAGGCCGAGCATCACCAGCGGGAACGCCGCGCCGTCGTTGAGCCCGCCTTCGCCGGTGAGCGCGAAGCGCAGGCGGTCGCGGTCGCCGGGTTCGGCGATCTGCACGTCGGAGGCGAGCACCGGATCGGTCGGCGCGAGGATCGCGCCGAGCAGCACCGCCGCGCCGAGCGGCAGGCCCAGCAACAGCACGCCGACCAGCGTCACCAGCACGACGGTCACCAGCATCGAGGTGGTCGCCAGCCGCAGCGGCAGTGCCCAGCGCGGATCGCCGGTGTGCGAGCTCATCTTCAGCCCGGCGGTGAACAGCGAGATCAGCACGACGATTTCGGCGAGGTGCTCGATCCAGCTGGCGTGCTCGAGGAGGTCGAGCTGCAAGGCGCCGGTCCACCACGGGCTCAGCGCGGCACCGACGGCCAAGTAGACGATCGAGCTGCTCAGCGGCGCGCGCTGCAGCAGCGACACCGACAGCGCCATCACGACCAGCAGCGTGCCGACGAGGGTGGACCAGTGGGCGAAGTCCATGCAGCTTGCCTGGAGGCAAGCCGCGAACCTGCGCCGTCAGCCGGGTTTCAGCGCGCGCGCGATCTGCGGCACGAGTGTCGGGCCGCGGTAGATCAGGCCGGTGTAGATCTGCACCAGGTCGGCACCCGCGGCGCGTTTGGCCTGCGCGTCGGCGGCGCTCATCACGCCGCCGACACCGACGATCGGAAAGCGCTCGCCCAGCGCGGCACGCAGCTGCGCGATCACGCGATCGCTCGCGGCGCGCACCGGCCGGCCGCTCAGGCCGCCGACCTCGCTTGCGTGCGGCAGGCCCTGGACCGCGTCGCGTGCGAGCGTGGTGTTGGTGGCGATCACGCCGTCGATCGCGTGCTTCCGCAAGGCGGCGGCGATCAGCGCGACCTGCGCTTCGTCGAGATCGGGCGCGATCTTCACGAGCATCGGCACGCGCCGCGCGTGCTGCGTGGCGAGTGCTTCGCGGCGCTCGACGAGCGCGCCGAGCAGTGCGTCGAGCGCCGCGTCGCTCTGCAGGCTGCGCAGGTTCTGCGTGTTCGGGCTAGAGATGTTGACGGTGACGTAGTCGGCATGCGGGTAGACGCCGTCGAGGCCGAGCAGGTAGTCGTCGGTGGCGCGCTCGATCGGCGTCGCCGCGTTCTTGCCAATGTTCAGGCCGAGGATGCCGCCGCGCTTGCGGTACTGCGCGCGTTGCACGTTCGCGATGAAGGCCGCGAGCCCTTCGTTGTTGAAGCCCAGCCGGTTGATCAGCGCCTCGGCGTCGGTGAGCCGGAAGATGCGCGGCTTCGGGTTGCCGGCCTGGGCGAGCGGCGTGACGGTGCCGACTTCGATGAAGCCGAAGCCCATGGCGCCGAGACCGTCGATGCAGCGGCCGTTCTTGTCGAGGCCGGCGGCGAGGCCGACGCGGTTCGCGAAGCGCAGGCCGGCGATCGTGATCGGGTCGTCGACGCGCGGCTGCTGCCACAGGCATTGCAGCGGCGTGTTCTGCAGCTTCTCGATCGACGCGAGCGTCAGCTCGTGCGCCTGTTCCGCATCGAGGCCGAACAGGAAGGGGCGGGTGAGGGCGTAGGGGATCGCGGGCAGCGGCATGGCGGCGATTGTCTTCGCCACTTCACAATGGCCGCCCCTCTTTCACCCGATCGACTTATGGACGCGCAGCAGATGAAGCAGGCGGTCGCTCGCGCGGCGCTCGACCACGTCGTCCCCGGCCGCATCGTCGGCGTCGGCACCGGCTCGACGGTGGACTGCTTCATCGACGCGCTCGCGACGATCCGGCAGCGCATCGCCGGCGCGGTATCGAGCTCGGAGCGCAGCACGCAGCGGCTGCGCGGCCACGGCATCGAGGTGTTCGGGATCGACGCGATCGCGGAGCGGCTGCCGGTCTACGTCGACGGCGCCGACGAGATCGATCCGCGCGGCAACATGATCAAGGGCGGCGGCGCGGCGCTTACCCGCGAAAAGCTGGTGGCGGACTTGTGCGAGCGCTTCGTCTGCATCGCCGATGCGAGCAAGCGCGTCGAGGTGCTCGGGCGCTTTCCGCTGCCGGTGGAGGTGCTGCCGCTGGCCGCGGCCCGGCTCGTGCAGCGCTTCGCCGCGATCGGTGGGCGCGCCGTGCCGCGCGAAGGCGTGGTGACGGACAACGGCCTCGCGATCCTCGATGTGCACGGCCTCGCGATCGACGATCCGCTCGCCTTCGAGCAGGAGGTCAGCCAGTGGCCCGGCGTGCTGACGGTCGGCGTCTTCGCGCGCCACCGGGCAAGCCTGTGCCTGCTCGGCACGCCGGAGGGCGTGCGGACGATCGCCTACTGATCGGCGAGGATCAGAAGCGGATGCCTTCGGGCGCGCGCTCGAAGGCCGGCGGCAGCGTGGCCGGCGCGGGCGCTGCGGCCGGCGCGGCGGGGCGGGCCTGGCTCGCGACGGCCTTCGGCTCGGTCAGCGGCACGGGCTCGGGCGGCCGGTAGCTCGGGGGCAGCGCCGACTGCTTCGGGTAGCCGGCGGCGTCGAGGTAGCTCGCCCACTCGACATCGTTGTAGCCCTTGAGCTGCTGGCTGCCGATGCGCAGCACCGGCAGCTCCGTGCTCGACTCGGCCGTCCTGAAGGCGGCGATGTCGGCGTCGGTCTTGACCGTCTTCTCGACGAAGGGGATGCCGCGCTGGCGCAGCATCGCGCGGCCCGTTAGGCAGGCTTCGCAACCCTCGCCGCTGTAGAGCGTGACCGGGTAGCGCTCGGCCGTCTGGCGCAGCTCGAAGGGCAGGTTCGAGGCCGGTGCCGCGGCGCCGCCGGTGGCGCGCAGCGGTTGAATGCGGTCGTTGCTGGTGACCGGCGGCCGGTCGGTGTAGGTGACGCGGCCGTTGGCGTCGATCACCTTGTATTGCGCGAAGGTGAGCGGCGCGGCCAGGGCCAGCAGGCCAAAGACGGCGCAAAGGCGGTGAAGGCGGGGCATGGCGACTCCTGGGTGAACGGCGCTGCGCGGTCAGTCTGCCATCCCCTGGTGGCGCAGCAGCGCGTCGATGCGCGGTTCGCGGCCGCGGAACGCCTTGAAGTTCTCGATCGCGCTGCGGCTGCCGCCGGCTTCCAGGATGGACTCGCGGTAGCGCCGGCCGACGGCCGGGTTGAATACGCCTTCCTCCTCGAAGGCCGCGTAGGCGTCGGCGCTCAGCACCTCGGCCCACTTGTAGCTGTAGTAGCCGGCCGCATAGCCGCCCGCGAAGATGTGGCTGAAGCTGTGCTGGAAGCGGTTGAACGCAGGGGCGGGCAGCACCGCGACCTCGGCGCGTACCGCGTCGAGCACCTGCTGGATGTCGTCGGCGCTCTTCGGGCCGGCGTGCGCGGCCGAGTGGATCAGCATGTCGAACAACGAGAACTCGACCTGCCGAAGCGTCTGCAGGCCGCTCTGGAAGTTCTTGGCCGCGAGCATCTTGTCGAACAGCTCGCGCGGCAGCGGCTCGCCGGTGTCGACGTGCGCGGTCATGTGCCGCACCACATCCCATTCCCAGCAGAAGTTCTCCATGAACTGGCTGGGCAGCTCGACCGCATCCCACTCGACGCCCGAGATGCCTGCGACGCCGATGTCGTCGACCTGCGTGAGCATGTGGTGCAGCCCGTGGCCGAACTCGTGAAACAGCGTGGTCACGTCGTCGTGCGACAGCAGCGCTGGCTTGCCAGCAACCGGCGACGCGAAGTTGCAGACGAGATGCGCGACCGGCGTCTGCAGGCCGCCCTCCGGCCGCAGCCAGCGGCCGCGCACGTCGTCCATCCAGGCGCCGGGGCGCTTGCCGCTGCGTGCGTAGGGGTCGAGGTAGAACTGGCCGACGAGCTGCGGCGCGGCGTCCGCGGCCGCACCGCGCCGCTCGATGCGGAAGAAGCGCACGTGCTCGTTCCACACCGGCGCGGTGTCGGGGCGGATCGACACCTCGAACAGCGTCTCGATGATCCTGAACAGCCCCGCGAGCACCTTCGGCTCGGTGAAGTACTGCTTCACCTCGGTGTCGCTGAAGGCATAGCGGGCTTCCTTGAGCCGCTCGGAGGCGTAGAGCACGTCCCAGGCCTGCAGGTCGGGCAGACCCAGCTCCTTCGCGGCGAAGTCGCGCAGCTCGGCGAGGTCGCGCTCGGCATGCGGGCGAGCGCGGCGCGCGAGGTCGCGCAGGAAAGCGACGACCTGCTCGGGCGTGTCGGCCATCTTCGGTACCAGCGAGACGCTGGCGAAGTCGGCATGGCCGAGCAGGCGTGCTTCCTCGTGGCGCAGCGCAAGGATCTCGCGCATCACGGGGCCGTTGTCGCGTTCGGCGGGGCCTTGCTCGCAGGCCCGGGTGACGTAGGCGCGGTACAGCGTTTCGCGCAGCGCGCGGTCGCGCGCGTACTGCATCAGCGGCAGGTAGACCGGCATGTGCAGCGCGAGGCGGTGGACGCCCGGCTTGTCGGCGATGCGGGTCGCCGCGATCACGTCCTCGGGCGCGCCGTCCAGCCGCGCGGCGGGGACCTCGAGCTTCCAGGCGTCGGTGGCGTCGAGCACGTGTTCCGAGAACTGCTGGCCGAGTTCGGCCTGGCGCGTCTGGATCTGGGCGAAGCGCTCCTTGTCGGCGCCGTGCAGCTCCGCGCCCGAAAGCACGAAATCGCGCATCGCGTTCGACAAGGCCTGGCGACGCGCCGGCCCGAGGCCTTCGCGGTCGATCGCCTTGTACTTCGCGTAGAGCCGCTCGTCGGCGCCGAGGCGCGTCATGAATTCGGTGACCCTCGGCAGCGCCTCCGTGTAGGCGGCGCGCAGCTCGGGCGTGTCGGCCACCGCGTTGAGATGAGCGACGGCGCCCCAGGCACGGCCGAGGCGTTCGGTCGCGACGTCGAGGACCGCGGACAGCGCTTCGTAGTCGGCCGGCACCTCGGTGCCGGTCGCGCGTTCGAGCGCGGCCTCGGCCTCGGCAAGCAGGCTGCTCACCGCCGGCGCGACATGCTCGGCGCGGACTTCGTCGAAGCGCGGCAGGCCGCGGGTGTCGAGCAGGGGATTGGACATGGGACCTCGCCAACGGCAAACGGACGGACCGCGATCGAGCGTCGCGGCGGCCAAGAAGTTTCGCGCGGATGGGCGAATCCGAGCCCCGCGAGGGTCGATGGCCGCGATAGCCACCGCGACGGTCGGCTTAGGCTTTGACGGCGGTCGCGCCGAGCGCGATCTTCAGCAGGTCGGCAACCGTGTTGGCGTTCAGCTTTTCCATGATGTTGGCGCGGTGCGCCTCCACCGTCTTGATGCTGATGCCAAGGTCGTCGGCGATCTGCTTGTTGAGCCGGCCGGCGACGATGCGCTCCAGCACCTGTGCTTCGCGCGTGGTGAGGCGGCTCAGCAGCGCGTCACGGCTCGCGGCCTCCTGGTGCTGGCTGAAGGCGGCGCGGGCCTGGTCGAGCATGCGTTCGACCAAGCCGAGCAGCTCGTCTTCGCGGAAGGGCTTCTCGATGAAGTCCATCGCGCCCTTCTTCATCGTCGTGACGGCCATCGGCACGTCGCCGTGGCCGGTGATGAAGACGACCGGCAGCGGGCTCTTGCGCTCGACGAGACGGTCCTGCAATTCGAGGCCGCTCATGCCGTCCATGCGGATGTCGGCGATCAGGCAGGCGACTTCGCGCGGATCGAATCGGGAGAGGAAAGACTCGGCCGAGTCGAAGCACTTGACGCGGTAGTCCTTGCCTTCGAGCAGCCACTGCAAGGAGTCGCGGACCGCTTCGTCGTCGTCGACGACATAGACGGTGCCCTTCTTCGGGATCAAGCTCATGCGTGCGCCTTTGGGGACAGTTGCGACGAGGAAAGTCACGAGGTCTCGGTCAACTTGACCGTCGCTGTCCCCGCGGCGACAGCGGGCACTTCGACAGGGATCGTGAAGGCGAAACGGCAGCCGACAACCGCCGCGCCATTGTAGAGATTCTCGGCACGGATCCGCCCTCGATGGGACTCGACGATCGAGCGGCACAGCGACAGCCCGATGCCCAATCCATCGGCTTTGGTCGAGAAGAACGCTTCGTACAAGCGCGCCAGCACTTCCTCCTTCAAACCGGGTCCTTGATCGGTCACGCTGAACTCGATCACGCCGCCTTCTTCGGCGGTGTGGCGCGGCACGACACGCAGTTCGATATGGCGGCGCGAGCTCGGCAGGTTGGCGTTGTCGATCGCCTCGGCCGCGTTCTTCAGCAGGTTCAGAAGCACCTGCTCGATCAGGATCGGATCGACACGCAACTCCGGCATGCGCTGCGCGATGTAGCTGCGGATCTCGACGTTGCGCCGGCGCACCTCGATGCTCGCGAGCTCGACCGCATCCTCGACGATGTCCTTCGCGTGAGCGGGCTGGCGCTGTGGCTCGCTGCGCTTCACGAAGGCACGGATGCGGTGGATGATCTGGCCGGCGCGCTGCGCCTGCCGCGCGGTCTTCTCGAGTGCGGCGATCAAGGCCGGCTTGTCGATCACGTCGTCGCGCACACGCGAGACCATGCCGTTGCAGTAGTTGGTGATCGCGGTCAGCGGCTGGTTCAGTTCGTGCGCGACGCTCGACGCCATCTCGCCCATCGTGATCAGCCGGCTCGTCACTTGGGCCTTCTCGGCCTGGTGCGCGGCCTGCTCCTCGGCACGGCGGCGCGCGGTGATGTCGGTGGCGATCAGCATCTGCGCGAGCCGGCCGTCGGTCCACTGCACGTAGCGCGCGCGCACGTCGAACCACTTCTGCAGGCGCGCGACGAAAACCTCGCGCGCGTCGGCCGAGGCCTCGGTGAGTTCCTGCGCGGGCAGGCCGCCGAAGCTGTCGACCGAGTCCTCCGACTCGCGCAGCAGCGCAAGGTTCTCGTCGGCGCCGGCGAGCCACGAATGCCCGCGCGCGTCGCCACCGAACCACAGGCGATAGGAGCGGTTCGCGAACAGCAGCTCGCCCTGCGCGACCGAAAGCACCGAGACGGCCGCCTCCAGTCCTTCGAGCACGGTGGTGAAGCGCTCGTGCGAAGCGGTGAGCTGATCGCGGATGCGCTTCGCCTCGGTGATGTTGGTCATCGACGTCATCCAGCCGGTCTGGTGGCCACGCGCGTCGATCAGTGGCGAGACGTACATCCGTGCGTCGAACACCATGCCGTCCTTGCGCATGATGCGGATCTCGACGCCCCCGGCCGGGCTGCGCCCCTGCAGTTCCTGCTGCAGCAGCCGCGTGTTCTCCTCGATGCGGTCCGGCGGCCAGTAGGGGAAGGGCGGCCAGCGGCCGATCAGCTCGTCTTCGGAGAAGCCGGTCATCGCGCAGAACGCCGGATTCACGTAGGTGATGCGGCCTTCGAGATCCATGGCCCGCATGCCGGTGAGCATGGAGTTCTCCATCGCGCGACGGAAATTCGTCTCGGAGACCAGCGTGCTCTGGATCTGCGCGCGCCGGCGCATGTGGCGCCAGCTGCCGAGCAGCATCCACACCGTCAGCGCCGAAAGCGCCACCACCATCCAGAACAGCGCATTGCCGATCAGGCCGATCGACGTGCGCCAGCCCTGACCCCGCACCACGATGCCGTTGTTCGCCGGCGCGAGCGGCACCGCTTCGACGAAGCCGCCGCGGCGGTTGCTTGCATCGGGCTCGCGCGAGACGCTGCTGGCGAGCACGCGATCGTTGCCGTCGAGCAGGCTGATGGCGTGCCGGCGCGTCACTTCCGAAGGCACCAGCTGGCGCAGCAAGGCCTCGACGGAGTACTCGATCGCCAGCGTGCCGGCGAAGGCGTTGCGGTCGAGCAGCGGCACGTGGATCTGGAAGACGGAGACCTTGCCCGCCGTTTCATAGGGACGCGAGTACACCGGCTGGCGCAACTCGCGTGCGGTGGCGAAGGCCCAGGCCGTCTCGCTTTCGGCGCTCGGCGCGACGGCCGGCGTGTCGCCCGGCACCGGGCGCATCAGCTCGGACGGGTGGTTGGCCGACAAGTGTTCGAGCTTCACCAGCCCGTCGGCGCCGAACCAGGCGAGGCCGAGCACCTCGGGGCGCGCGCGACTGAAGCTCAGGGCCTGGCCGGGGATGTCGTCGCCATCGATTGCCCGGGTCGCGATCTCGCGCGCCATGCGCAGCAGCTGCTCCTGGTTCTCGATCAGGCGCAAGCGGATCTGCTGCTGCGCGATCTCGGTGTCGCGCTTGACCGACTCCTGCTCGCGGTCGAACTCCTCGGTGCGCAGATACCAGAACGCGGTGACCATCGCGGCGAGGAACAGCAGCACCGAAAGCAGCGGGCCGAAGGTTGCGAAACGGTCCTGCCGGGCCGGCGTGAGCCGCTTCCACCAGCGCCGCAGCAGACGGGGCGGCAGTGCCGGGGAAGAACGCTGAGCGCCAAGGTCCGAGGCATGCCACTGCATCCGGGGATTATCCGGTGGCGCTTCGAAGGCAAGGCTGGCCTCATGTGCCGAGGCCCTTGGCCGCCGCCGAGAGAAGGTGCCGCTCTGCCGGAAGATTTCTTTATGCAAAACGCTGTCGCGTTATCCGGAAACCGTGCGAGACTCGCGCCCGTCGCCGGTGACCGCCCGGCCGTCAATCACAGGAGACCGCCATGTCCGCCCTGCCGCAGGCCGCCAACGACAGCACCGACACCGACAACCTCGAGACCCGCGAATGGCTCGACGCGCTGGCCGCCGTCATCGACAGCGAAGGCCCCGAGCGCGCGCATTTCCTGCTCGAGCGCTTGATCGCCGAGGCGCGTCAAGCCGGCATCGACGTGCCGTTCTCGGCCACCACGCCCTACGTCAACACAATCCCCGCCGGCCAGGAGCAGCACAGCCCGGGGCGGATCGACGTCGAAGAGCGCCTGCGCGCCTACATGCGCTGGAACGCGATGGCGATGGTCGTCAAGGCGAACCGCCTCGACCCGGCCGACGGCGGCGACCTCGGCGGCCACATTTCCAGCTTCGCGTCGCTCGCGACGATGTTCGGCGCCGGCTTCAACCACTTCTGGCACGCCGACGACACCGACGCCGGCGGCACCCACGGCGGCGATCTCCTCTACATCCAAGGCCACAGCTCGCCAGGCATCTACGCGCGCGCCTTCATGGAAGGCCGCATCACCGAAGAGCAGCTGCTGCATTTCCGCCAGGAGGTCGACGGCAAGGGCCTGTCGAGCTATCCGCACCCGAAGCTGATGCCCGAGTTCTGGCAGTTCCCGACGGTGTCGATGGGCCTCGGCCCGCTGATGGCGATCTACCAGGCGCGCTTCCTGAAGTACCTGCACGCGCGCGGCATCGCGAACACCGAGAACCGCAAGGTGTGGGTCTTCTGCGGCGACGGCGAGATGGACGAGCCGGAATCGCTCGGCGCGATCAGCCTCGCGGCGCGCGAAAAGCTCGACAACCTGATCTTCGTCATCAACTGCAACCTGCAGCGGCTCGACGGCCCGGTGCGCGGCAACGGCAAGATCATCCAGGAGCTCGAAGGGGAGTTCCGCGGCTCCGGCTGGAACGTCATCAAGCTGATCTGGGGCAGCTACTGGGACCCGCTGCTCGCGCGCGACAAGGAAGGCCTGTTGCGCAAGGTGATGATGGAGACGGTCGACGGCGACTACCAGGCGATGAAGGCCAACGACGGCGCTTTCGTGCGCAAGCACTTCTTCGGCCAGCACCCGAAGCTGCTGGAGATGGTCGCGAAGCTGTCCGACGACGACATCTGGCGCCTGAACCGCGGCGGCCACGATCCGCACAAGGTCCATGCCGCTTATCACGCGGCCACCACGCACAAGGGCCAGCCGACGGTCTTGCTGATCAAGACGGTCAAGGGCTTCGGCATGGGCAAGATCGGCGAGGGCAAGAACACCGCTCACCAGACGAAGAAGCTCGTCGACGAGGACGTGAAGGCCTTCCGCGACCGCTTCAACATCCCGATCCCCGACGACAAGCTGGCGGACATCCCCTTCTACAAGCCGGCCGACGACACGCCGGAGATGCAGTACCTGCACGCGCGCCGCAAGGCGCTCGGCGGCTACCTGCCGAAGCGCCGCGCGAAGGCGAGCGAGCAGCTCCCCGTGCCCGAGCTCTCCGCGTTCCAGGCGGTGCTCGACGCGACGCCCGAAGGCCGCGAGATCAGCACGACGCAAGCCTTCGTGCGTTGCCTCAATGCGCTGCTGCGCGACAAGGCGCTCGGCCCGCGCACCGTGCCCATCCTCGTTGACGAGGCGCGCACCTTCGGCATGGAGGGCCTGTTCCGCCAGATCGGCATCTACAACCCCGCGGGGCAGCAGTACACGCCGGTCGACAAGGACCAGGTCATGTACTACAAGGAAGACAAGGCCGGCCAGGTGCTGCAGGAAGGCATCAACGAAGCGGGCGGCATGAGCAGCTGGATCGCCGCGGCGACGTCGTACTCGACGAACAACCGCGTGATGATTCCGTTCTTCGTCTACTACTCGATGTTCGGCTTCCAGCGCATCGGTGACTTGGCCTGGGCCGCCGGCGACATGCAGGCGCGCGGCTTCCTGCTGGGCGGCACTTCGGGGCGCACCACGCTCAACGGCGAAGGCCTGCAGCACGAGGACGGCCACAGCCACATCCTCGCGGGCACGATTCCCAACTGCATCAGCTATGACCCGAGCTTCGCGCACGAGGTCGCCGTGATCATTCACGACGGCTTGAAGCGCATGGTGGAGAAGCAGGAGAACGTTTACTTCTACTTGACGCTGCTCAACGAGAACTACCCGCAGCCGGGCCTGAAGGGCGGCACCGAGCAGCAGATCCTCAAGGGCATGTACCTGCTGCAGGAGGCGGGCGCGCAGAAGCAGAAGGACGCGCCGAAGGTCAATCTGCTCGGCAGCGGCACGATCCTGCGCGAGTCGATCGCGGCCAAGGAGCTGCTGGAGAACGACTGGGGCGTCGGCGCCAACGTCTGGAGCTGCCCCAGCTTTAACGAGTTGGCCCGCAACGGCCAGGACGCCGAGCGCTGGAACCTGCTGCATCCCACCGACAAGCAGCCGCGCGTGCCCTTCGTGACGCAGCAGCTCGAGCCGCACGCCGGCCCGGTGATCGCCTCGACCGACTACATGAAGAACTACGCCGAGCAGATCCGCGCCTTCATCCCGAAGGGGCGCAGCTACAAGGTGCTGGGTACCGACGGCTTCGGCCGCAGCGACTTCCGCACCAAGCTGCGCGAGCACTTCGAGGTGAACCGCCACTACGTCGTGGTCGCGGCCCTGAAGGCGCTGGCCGACGATGGTGCGCTGCCGGTGGCGAAAGTGGCCGAGGCCATCGCGAAGTACCGCATCGACGCCGACAAGATCAACCCGCTCTACGCATAACACGCCCGCGCGACTCGCGCGCACGGAGACAACAACATGGCGCTGGTGGAAGTGAAGGTCCCCGACATCGGGGACTTCGATCAGGTCGCGGTCATCGAGGTGCTCGTCAAGCCGGGCGACACGATCAAGGCGGAGCAAAGCCTCATCACGGTCGAGAGCGACAAGGCCTCGATGGAGATCCCCTCGAGCCACGCCGGGGTGGTGAACGAACTGCGCGTCGAGCTCGGCGACAAGGTCAGCGAGGGCACGGTGGTGCTGACGGTCGAGGCTGCCGGTGCCGGTGCCGGTGCCGGTGCCGGTGCCGGTGCCGGTGCCGCCGCCGCGGTCGCGCCGGCCCCCTCGCCGGCGGCGCAGCCCGCGGTCAAGAGCACGCCGGCTCCGGCGGCCGTGCCTGCGGCGCCGGCCGCGGCCGGCGCGCCGGTCGAGATCGTCGTGCCGGACATCGGCGACTTCGACGAGGTCGCGGTGATCGAGCTGCTGGTCAAGCCCGGCGACGCGGTGAAGCCCGAGCAGAGCCTGATCACGGTCGAAAGCGACAAGGCGTCGATGGAGATCCCGTCGAGCCACGCCGGCACCGTCGAGAGCCTGCTGGTGAAGATCGGCGACAAGGTCTCCAAGGGCACGCCGATCGTCAAGCTGGCGTCGGCCGGCGCGCCGGCGACGGCCGCTGCGGCGCAGCCGACGGCGTCGCCCGAAGCCGCGCCGGTCGCGCCGGCCGCTGGACCCGCGGCGCTTGCGAGCCAGCCGGTCGAGCGCACCCAGCCGACCGCCGCCTTGCCGCCGCACGAGCCGGCCACGCCCGGCGGCCACCTGCCGCATGCGTCGCCGTCGGTGCGCCGCTTCGCGCGTGAACTGGGCGTGCCGCTCGATCAGGTCAAGGGCAGCGGCTCGAAGGGCCGCATCACCGCCGAGGACGTGCAGGGTTTCGTCAAGGGCGTGATGCAGGGCACGGGCGGCGGCCGGGGCGCCGCGCCGGCGGTGAAGGCCATGCCGGCTGGCGGCTCGGGCGTGGGCCTCGAACTGCTGCCTTGGCCGAAGGTCGACTTCGCCAAGTTCGGCCCGGTCGAGCGCAAGGACCTGAGCCGCATCAAGAAGATCAGCGGCGCGAACCTGCATCGCAACTGGGTCGTGATCCCGCACGTCACCAACCACGACGATGCCGACATCACCGAGCTCGAAGCCGTCCGGGTGCAGCTCAACAAGGAAAACGAGAAGAGCGGCATCAAGGTCACGATGCTGGCTTTCCTCATCAAGGCGGCGGTCGCGGCGCTGAAGAAGTTCCCCGAGTTCAATGCCTCGCTCGACGGCGAGCAGATCGTCCTCAAGCAGTACTTCCACATCGGCTTCGCGGCCGACACGCCGAACGGCCTCGTCGTGCCGGTCATCAGGGACGCCGACAAGAAGGGCGTGCTCGCGATCAGCCAGGAGATGACCGAACTCGCGAAGAAGGCGCGCGACGGCAAGCTCGGGCCGGCCGACATGAGCGGCGGCTGCTTCTCCATCAGCTCGCTCGGCGGCATCGGCGGCACCTACTTCACGCCGATCATCAACGCGCCGGAGGTCTCGATCCTTGGCGTGTGCAAGAGCGCGACGAAGCCGGTGTGGGACGGCAAGGCCTTCGTGCCACGGCTGATCCTGCCGCTGTCGCTGAGCTGGGACCACCGCGTGATCGACGGCGCGGCGGCGGCGCGCTTCAACGCCTACCTGGCTCAGATCCTGGCGGACTTCCGCCGGGTGCTGCTCTAAGGAGCGCAGGATGCCGACGATCGACATCAAGGTTCCTGACATCGGCGACTTCAAGGACGTTGCCGTCATCGAGGTGCTGGTCAAGCCGGGCGACACCGTCGCTGCCGAGCAGAGCCTGATCACCGTGGAGAGCGACAAGGCGTCGATGGAGATTCCGTCGAGCCATGCCGGCATCGTCAAGGAGCTCAAGCTCGGGCTGGGCGACACGGTGAGCGAGGGCAGCGTGATCCTGTCGCTCGAATCGCAGGCCTCCGCGAGCGCGGCGCCGCGCGCGCCGATCCCGGGCGAGTCGCAGGCGCCCGCGCCCGCGCCCGCGGCGCCCGTGCCCGAGTCTCGAAGCGAGGTCGCGCCGCCCGCCGCGACGCACGCCGGCGGCGCCGATCTCGAATGCGACCTGCTCGTGCTCGGCGCCGGCCCCGGCGGCTACTCGGCCGCCTTCCGCGGCGCCGACCTCGGCTTGAAGGTGGTGCTGGTCGAGCGCTACGCCAGCCTCGGCGGCGTCTGCCTCAACGTCGGCTGCATCCCGTCGAAGGCGCTGCTGCACGTGGCCGCGGTGATGGACGAGGTGAGCCACTTCGCCGATCTCGGCGTGAGCTATGCGGCGCCGACGATCGACGTCGCCAAGCTGCGCGCGCACAAGTCGAAGGTCGTCGGCAAGCTCACCGGCGGGCTGGCGCAGATGGCCAAGATGCGCAAGGTGACGGTGGTGCGCGGCACCGCCAAGTTCGTCGATCCGCATCACGTGAAGGTCGACGAGACCTCGGGCGAGGCGCAGGCGACCACGGGCAGGGCTCAGGTCGTCAAGTTCAAGCAGGCCATCATCGCCGCGGGATCGCAGGCGGTGCGGCTGCCCTTCCTGCCGAACGACGAGCGCATCGTCGATTCCACCGGCGCGCTCGAACTGCGCCAGACCCCGAAGAAGATGCTCGTCGTCGGCGGCGGGATCATCGGCCTCGAGATGGGCTCGGTGTACTCGACGCTCGGCGCGCGGCTCGACGTCGTGGAGATGCTCGACGGCCTGATGCAGGGCGCGGACCGCGACCTCGTCAAGGTCTGGCAGAAGATGAACGCCAGTCGCTTCGACAAGGTCATGCTCAAGACCAAGACGGTGGGCGCCGAGGCGACGAAGGACGGCATCCGCGTGAGCTTCGAAGGCGAGGGCGCGCCGAAGGAGCCGCAGCTCTACGACCTCGTGCTGCAGGCCGTGGGGCGCACGCCGAACGGCAAGAAAATCGACGCCGACAAGGCCGGCGTCATCGTCGGCGAGCGCGGCTTCATCCCGGTCGACGTCCAGATGCGCACGAACGTCGCGCACATCTTCGCGATCGGCGACATCGTCGGCCAGCCGATGCTCGCCCACAAGGCGGTGCACGAGGCGCACGTCGCGGCCGAGGTCGCGGCGGGCGCGGTGCTCGGCGACGCGAAGCTTTCGACGAGCAGCTTCAACGCGCGCGTGATCCCGAGCGTGGCCTACACCGACCCGGAAGTGGCGTGGGTCGGCCTCACCGAGGACGAGGCCAAGGCCAAGGGCGTCAAGCTAAAGAAGGGGCTGTTCCCGTGGACGGCCTCGGGCCGCGCGATCGCCAACGGCCGCGACGAGGGCTTCACCAAGCTGCTGTTCGACGAGGCCACGCACCGCATCGTCGGCGGCGGCATCGTCGGCACGCATGCCGGCGACATGATCGGCGAGATCGCGCTCGCGATCGAGATGGGGGCCGACGCGGTCGACATCGGCAAGACCATCCACCCGCACCCGACGCTCGGCGAGAGCATCGGCATGGCGGCCGAAGTCGCGCACGGTTCGTGCACCGACCTGCCGCCGGCAAGGCGCTGACGCCATGGCCTTCGCCACCGAAACCCATCCCGGCGTCTGTGCCGCCCCCGATGCCGCGACGCGCGGCTTCGTGCTCAACCACAGCATGCTGCGCGTCAAGGACCCGCAGGTCTCGCTCGACTTTTACACGCGCGTGCTCGGCATGCGTGTGCTGCGCAAGCTCGACTTCGCGGAGATGAAGTTCTCGCTGTATTTCCTGCACGCGGCCGGCCATGCCGATGCACCGCCGGAAGACCTGGCCGAGCGCACGCGATGGACCTTCGCGCAGCGCGGCATCCTCGAGCTGACGCACAACTGGGGCACCGAGCTCGACAGCGACTTCGCCTACCACGACGGCAACGCCAAGCCGCAGGGCTTCGGCCACATCTGCTTCTCGGTGCCCGACCTCGAAGCCGCGGTGGCCTGGTTCGACGGTAACGGCGTGAGCTACGTCAAGCGCCCCGAGCAGGGCAAGATGCGCGACGTCGCCTTCATCAAGGATCCGGACGGCTACTGGATCGAGATCGTGCAGGCGTCGCGCGCGGGGCAGCTGGGACGCTGAACGAGCCGCGCAAACGACGAGGCCCGCGTCGGCGGGCCTTGTCGATTCGTCGGCGGCAGCGCGGTCTAGAACTTCGCGACACCGTCCTCCACCTTGACGCTCGCCGTCTTCGCCTCGGAAGGGGCGACGATGGCCGGCTTGTCCACCGGCGCGGTGGCATGCGGTGCGGCGCTGCCGCCGAACATGCCGGCGGCCGGCAGCAGCGGCACGATCAGCAACGCCACGATGTTGATGATCTTGATCAGCGGGTTCACCGCCGGCCCGGCCGTGTCCTTGTAGGGATCGCCGACCGTGTCGCCGGTGACGGCGGCCTTGTGCGCCTCGCTGCCCTTGCCGCCGTGATGGCCTTCCTCGATGTACTTCTTGGCGTTGTCCCAGGCACCGCCGCCGGTACACATGCTGATTGCCACGAAGAGGCCGGTGACGATGGTGCCCATCAGCAGTCCGCCCAGCGCGGCCGGCCCGAGCAGCAGGCCGACCGCGATCGGCACCACCACCGGCAGCAGGCTCGGCACGATCATTTCCTTGATCGCCGCGGTGGTGAGCATGTCGACGGCCTTGCCGTACTGCGGCTTCGCGGTGCCTTCCATGATCCCGGGGATCTCCTTGAACTGGCGGCGCACCTCGACCACCACCGAGCCCGCGGCGCGGCCGACGGCTTCCATCGCCATCGCGCCGAACAGGTAGGGGATCAGGCCGCCGATGAACAGGCCGATGATCACGTTCGGATTGCTGAGGTCGAAGCTCACCAGCTTGCCGGCGGCTTCGAGCGTGTGCGTGTAGTCGGCGAAGAGCACCAGCGCGGCCAAGCCGGCCGAGCCGATCGCATAGCCCTTCGTGACGGCCTTGGTGGTGTTGCCGACGGCGTCGAGCGGGTCGGTGATGTCGCGCACGCTCGAGGGCAGTTCGGACATCTCGGCGATGCCGCCGGCGTTGTCGGTGATCGGGCCGTAGGCATCGAGCGCGACGACGATGCCGGCGAGGCTCAGCATCGAGGTTGCCGCGATCGCGATGCCGTACAGGCCGCCGAGCGCATACGACGCGAGGATCGCGATGCACACGAACACCACCGGCCACGCGGTCGAGCGCATCGAGACGCCCAGGCCCGCGATCACGTTGGTGCCGTGGCCGGTGGTCGAGGCCTGCGCCACGTGCTTGACCGGCGCGTACTGCGTGCCCGTGTAGTACTCGGTGATCCACACCAGCGCCGCGGTCAGCACGAGGCCGACGACCGCGGTGCCGAACAGGCGCAGCTGCGTGCCGCTCGCGTACAGCGCGTTGTCCGGCACGATCCACGCGGTGATGAAGTAGAAGCCGACGAGCGAGATCACGCCCGCGACGATCAGCCCCTTGTAGAGCGCCGGCATCACGTTCTTCATCTCGGGCGTCGCCTTCACCGCGCTGCAGCCGATGATCGACGCGATGATCGAGAAGCCGCCGAGTGCCAGCGGATAGAGCGCGGCCTGCATCGGCGCGGCCGTGACCATCAGCGCGCCGAGGACCATCGTCGCGATCAGCGTGACGGCGTAGGTCTCGAAGAGGTCGGCGGCCATGCCGGCGCAGTCGCCGACGTTGTCGCCGACGTTGTCGGCGATCACCGCCGGATTGCGCGGGTCGTCCTCAGGAATGCCGGCCTCGACCTTGCCCACCAGGTCGGCGCCGACGTCGGCACCCTTGGTGAAGATGCCGCCGCCGAGCCGCGCGAAGATCGAGA
>NZ_DASTPW010000034.1:0-112288 GCF_035762065.1 Methylibium sp. | reverse complement strand
TTCCAGGCGCTCAGGTCGGTCGACCTCGAGATCCGCCGCGGCGAGATATTCGCCCTGCTGGGCCCCAACGGGGCCGGCAAGACGACGCTGATCTCGGTCCTCGCCGGCCTCGTCCGCGCGACGAGCGGCCGCGTCACGGTGCACGGCCACGACGTCGTCGACGACTACGCCGCGGCGCGCCGCAGCCTGGGCATCGTGCCGCAGGAGCTGGTGTTCGACCCGTTCTTCAGCGTGCGCGAGGCGCTGCGCATCCAGAGCGGCTACTTCGGCGTGCACGGCAACGAGGCCTGGATCGACGAGCTGCTGGCCGCCCTGGGCCTGGCCGACAAGGCGCACGCCAACATGCGCCAGCTGTCGGGCGGCATGAAGCGGCGGGTGCTGGTGGCGCAGGCGCTGGTGCACCGCCCGCCGGTGATCGTGCTCGACGAGCCGACGGCAGGCGTCGACGTCGAGCTGCGCCAGACGCTGTGGCACTTCATCGCGCGGCTGAACCGCGAAGGCCACACCGTGCTGCTGACCACGCACTACCTCGAGGAAGCGGAGGCGCTGTGCAACCGCATCGCGATGCTGAAGGCCGGCCGCGTCGTCGCGCTCGACCGCACCGCGAACCTGCTGGCCGGCACCGCGAGCACGATGCTGCGCTTCAAGACCGACGCGGCGCTGCCGCCGGCGCTGGCCGCGCAGGCGCGCGTGACCGGGCGCGTCGTGCAGCTCGCCGCGCGCGACGCCGGCGAGGTCGAGGCCCATCTGGCCGCGCTGCGCGCCGCGCGGCTGGTGCCCGAGGAGCTGGAGATCGGCCGCGCCGACCTGGAAGACGTGTTCATCGGGATCATGCAGGGCGCCGCCTCGCGGCCGGCGCCGCTGGAGGCGACGCCGTGAGCGCCGTCGCGCCCGCATCGATCGCCGGCGGCGCGATGACCGGCTGGCGCACGCTGCTCTACAAGGAGTGCCTGCGCTTCTGGAAGGTGGCGGTGCAGACCATCGCCGCGCCGGTGCTGACGGCCGTGCTCTACCTGCTGATCTTCGGCCACGTGCTCGAAGACCGCGTGCTGGTGTTCGACCGCATCGGCTACACGAGCTTCCTGATCCCCGGCCTGGTGATGATGAGCGTGCTGCAGAACGCCTTCGCGAACAGCAGCTCGTCGCTGATCCAGAGCAAGATCACCGGCAACCTGGTCTTCCTGCTCGTGACGCCGTTGTCGCACTGGGCCTGGTTCGGCGCCTACGTCGGCGCGTCGATCATTCGAGGCTTGCTGGTCGGCCTTGGGGTGCTCGGGGTCACCGTGTGGTTCGGACCGCCGGGCTTCGTCGGCCCCCTGTGGGTGCTGGTCTTCGCGCTGCTGGGCGCGGCGATCATGGGCACGCTGGGCCTGATCGCCGGGCTGTGGGCCGAGAAGTTCGACCAGATCGCGGCCTTCCAGAACTTCCTCGTGATGCCGATGACCTTCCTGGCCGGCGTCTTCTACTCGGTCGGCTCGCTGCCGGCGTTCTGGCAGGCGGTGAGTCACCTGAACCCGTTCTTCTACATCGTCGACGGCTTTCGCTACGGCTTCTTCGGCGTTGCGGACGTGTCGCCCTGGGTGAGCCTGGCCGTGGTCGGCGCGAGCTTCGCGGTGGCGGCCGCCGTCGCGCTGCGCCTGCTGAAGACCGGCTACAAGCTGCGAGCCTGAACCCGTCGCTAGACTCGCACGCATGGCTGCCGACCCGACCCCCGCCGACGTGCAGCGTTACATCGCGCAAGGCCTGCCCTGCGAGCGCGTCGAGGTCGAAGGCGACGGTCGCCATTTCTTCGCGACCATCGTCTCGGCCGAGTTCGACGGGCTCTCGCGCATCGCGCGCCACCAGCGGGTCTACCAGGCGCTGGGCGATAAGATGCGCGCCGAAATCCATGCGCTGTCGATGAAGACCCTCACGCCCTCGGAAGCCGCAGCGTTTGCGCCCCAGGGCAGCGGCGCGGCACCCACGCCTCACCACCACTGAACCACGAGCCGCCCGGCGGGCGCGGCTTGTGCACGCTCTCTTCGCGGGAGCGGGTCGTGCAAGCGGTGACGACGGTCGGCGAGCCCCGAACCATGGACCAACTCCTCATCCGCGGCGGCCGCCCGCTCCACGGCGACGTGACGATTTCCGGCGCCAAGAACGCCGCGCTGCCCGAGTTGTGCGCCGCGCTGCTCACCGAGGAGCCGGTGACGCTGCACAACGTGCCGCGGCTGCAGGACGTCTCGACCACCTTGAAGCTGCTGCGCAACATGGGCGCATCGGCCGAGCGCAGCGAGGTGCGGCCCGACGTCGTCGGCATCGACGCGAGCCGCGTCACCAACCCCGAGGCGCCCTACGAGCTGGTGAAGACGATGCGTGCGTCGGCGCTGGTGCTCGGGCCCCTGCTTGCGCGCTTCGGTGAGGCGACGGTCTCGCTGCCCGGCGGCTGCGCGATCGGCGCGCGGCCGGTCGGCGAGCACATCAAGGGGCTGCAGGCGATGGGCGCGGACATCGCCGTCGAGCACGGCTACATCCTCGCGAAGACGCCCGAGGCCGCCGACGGCCGCCGCGGCCGGCTCAAGGGCGCGAGCATCACGACCGCGATGATCACCGTCACCGGCACCGAAAACCTGATGATGGCGGCGACACTGGCCGAGGGCGAGACGGTGCTGCAGAACGCGGCGCGCGAGCCGGAGGTGGTCGACCTCGCCGAACTGCTGATCTCGATGGGCGCGCGCATCGAGGGCCACGGCAGCGGCCGCATCCGCATCGTCGGCGTCGAGCGGCTGCATGCGCCGCGCACGCCGCACCGGATCATCGCGGACCGCATCGAGGCCGGCACCTTCCTGTGCGCGGTGGCCGCGGCCGGCGGCGACGTGCAGCTCGTCGGCGCGCGCGGCGATCACCTCGAAGCGGTCATCGAGATGCTGCGGGAGGCCGGCGTGGCAATCGAGGCGAACGAGCGCGGCCTGCGCGTGAGAAGCGACCGGCGCCTCAAGGCGGTGGGCTTTCGCACCAGCGAGTACCCGGCCTTCCCGACCGACATGCAGGCGCAGTGCATGGTCGTCAACTGCGTCGCCGACGGCAGCGTGCCGATCAGCGAGACGATCTTCGAGAACCGCTTCATGCACGTCAACGAGCTGCTGCGGCTGGGCGCGCGGATCGAGATCGACGGCCACACCGCGGTGGTCACCGGAGTGCCCAAGCTCTCCGGCGCGACGGTGATGGCGACCGACCTGCGCGCCTCGGCCTCGCTGGTGATCGCCGGCCTCGTGGCCGAGGGCGACACGCGCGTGGATCGCATCTACCACCTCGACCGCGGCTACGACCGGATGGAAGACAAGCTGCGCGCGCTCGGTGCCGACATCGAACGGGTCAAGGCGCCGCAATGATCACGCTCGCGCTTTCGAAGGGCCGCATCTTCGACGAGACGCTGCCGATGCTCGCGGCCGCGGGCGTCACCATCACGGACGACGCAGAGAGCTCGCGCCGGCTGATCCTCGACACCTCGCGGCCCGACGTGCGCGTGGTGCTGGTGCGCGCGACCGATGTGCCTACCTACGTGCAGCAAGGCGGCGCCGATCTGGGCGTCGCCGGGCTCGACGTGCTGCTCGAACACGATGCCGCCGTCGGTGTCGGCGGCTTGTACCGGCCGCTCGATCTGGGCATCGCGCGCTGCCGGATGAGCGTCGCGACCCGCGCCGACTTCGACTACGCGAACGCGGTCAAGCAGGGCTCGCGCATCCGCGTCGCGACCAAGTACGTCAGCGTCGCGCGCGATCACTTCGCCGAGAAGGGCGTGCACGTCGACCTGATCAAGCTCTACGGTTCGATGGAGTTGGCGCCATTGACGGGGCTGGCCGATGCCATCGTCGATCTGGTCTCGACCGGCAGCACGCTGAAGGCGAACCAGCTGCGCGAGGTCGAGAAGATCATGGACATCTCGGCGCGGCTGGTCGTCAACCAGACGGCGCTGAAGTTGAAGCGCGAGCCGATGCGCCGCCTGATCGACGCCTTCGCGGCGGCCACGCAGCCATGAGCGCGGCCACGGTCAGGATCGCGCGGCTCTCGACGGCGCAAGCCGGTTTCGAGGCCGCGTTCGCGAAGCTGCAGCACTGGTCGAGCGAGGCCGACGCGGCGATCGAGCAGCGCGTCGCCTCGATCCTCGCCGACGTGCGTGCGCGCGGCGACGCCGCGGTGCTCGAGTACACGGCGCGCTTCGACGGGCTCGAAGCCGTGAGCGTCGCCGAGCTCGAGCTCGGCCCGGCCGACTTCGCCGCCGCCTTCGAGGCGATCACGCCGGCGCAGCGCGCTGCCTTGCAGCAGGCCGCCGATCGCATCCGCCACTACCACGAGCGCCAGCTCGAGGCCTGCGGGCGCGGCTTCAGCTATCGCGACGACGACGGCACGCTGCTCGGCCAGAAGGTCACGCCGCTGGATCGCGTCGGTCTCTACGTGCCCGGCGGCAAGGCGGCCTACCCATCGAGCCTGCTGATGAACGCGGTGCCGGCGAAGGTGGCGGGCGTCCGAGAGATCGTCGTGGTCGTGCCGACGCCGGGTGGCGAGCGCAACCCGCTCGTGCTCGCCGCCGCGCACGTGGCCGGCGTGACGCGCGGCTTCACGATCGGCGGCGCGCAGGCCGTCGCCGCGCTCGCGTATGGCACCGCGACGATCCCCGCGGTCGACAAGATCACCGGCCCCGGCAACGCCTACGTCGCCAGCGCGAAGAAGCGCGTCTTCGGCACCGTGGGCATCGACATGATCGCGGGCCCCAGCGAGATCCTGGTGCTGGCCGACGGCACGACGCCGGCCGACTGGGTCGCGATGGACCTGTTCAGCCAGGCCGAGCACGACGAGCTGGCGCAGAGCATCCTGCTGAGCCCCGACGCGGCTTTCCTCGACGCGGTGCAACGCGAGATCGACCGCCTGATCGACACGCTGCCGCGCGCCGCGATCGCCCGCGCCTCCCTCGAGGGCCGCGGCGCGCTGATCCAGTGCCGCTCGATGGACGAGGCCTGTGCGATCAGCAACCGCATCGCGCCGGAGCACCTGGAGGTCAGCGCCGCGGACCCGCACCGCTGGGAGCCGCTGCTGGTGCATGCGGGCGCGATCTTCCTCGGCGCCTTCACCAGCGAGAGCCTGGGCGACTACTGCGCCGGCCCGAACCACGTCTTGCCGACCTCGGGCACCGCGCGTTTCTCGTCGCCGCTGGGCGTGATGGACTTCCAGAAGCGCAGCAGCCTGATCGAAGTGAGCGAGGCCGGCGCGCAGTCGCTCGGCCGGATCGCCGCCGAGCTCGCCGAAGGGGAGGGCCTCCAGGCCCACGCCCGCGCGGCCGAGATGCGACTGAAGCGCTGAAGCCCGAACGGAACCGCGATGACGCTGCTCGCCCACTGCATGGCCCGCACGATCCGTCGCGACATCCAGGACCTGCACGCCTACGCGGTGCAGCCGAGCGCCGGCTTCGTCAAGCTCGACACGATGGAGAACCCGCACCGCCTGCCCGAGCCGCTGCAGCGGGCGCTTGGCGAGCGGCTCGGGCGCGTCGCAATCAACCGCTACCCGGCCGAGCGGGGCGACGACCTGCGCGCCGCGTTGGCGCGCCAAGCCGGGCTGCCGGCCGGCTGCGAGCTCATGTTGGGCAACGGTTCGGACGAGCTGATCAGCATGCTGGCCCTCGCCGGTGCGGTGCCCGGCGCCGCGGTGATGGCGCCGGTGCCGGGCTTCGTGATGTACGCGATGTCGGCCGCCCTGCAGGGGCTGCGCTTCGTCGGCGTGCCGCTGGCTGCCGACTTCGAGCTGGACCGCGCCGCGATGCTCGCCGCGATCGAGCGGGAACGGCCGACGCTGCTCTACCTCGCGTATCCGAACAACCCGACCGCGAACCTGTGGGACGACGCTGCAATCGACGCCTGCATCGAGGCGATGGCGGACATCGGCGGCCTGGTGGTGATGGACGAGGCCTACCAGCCGTTCGCCGCGCGCGATTCGATGGGCCGCCTCCAACGCCATCCGCACGTGCTGCTGATGCGCACGATGAGCAAGTTCGGCCTGGCCGGCGTGCGCATCGGCTACCTGATGGGGCGCGCCGAGCTGATCGGCGAGATCGACAAGCTGCGCCCGCCGTTCAACGTCAGCGTGCTCAACGCCGAGGCGGCGCTGTTCGCGCTCGAGCATCACGACGAGTACGCACGCCAGGCCGCGTCGGTGCGCAGCGAGCGCCGACGGCTGTTGGTCGCCCTGCAGGCGTTGCACGGCGCGCGCCCGTTCCCGAGCGAAGCGAACATGATCCTGGTGCGGCTGCCCGACGCGAAACTCGCCTTCGACGGCTTGAAGTCGCGCGGCGTGCTGGTCAAGAACGTCTCGGCGCTGCATCCGCTGCTGGCGAACTGCCTGCGCCTGACCGTCGGCCTGCCCGAAGAGAACGATCGACTGCTCGCCGCGCTCGGCGAAATCTTGAACGAGGACACCGCGCGATGACCGCCGAAGACCGTATTGCCGAAGTCCGCCGCGACACGGCGGAAACGAAGATCCGCATCCGCGTCAACCTCGACGGCAGCGGCGTCGCCAAGCTCGCCACCGGCATCGGCTTCTTCGACCACATGCTCGACCAGCTGGCCCGCCACGGGCTGATCGACCTCGAGATCGAAGCCGAGGGCGACTTGCACATCGACGGCCACCACACGGTCGAAGACGTCGGCATCGCGCTCGGCCAGGCCTTCGCGAAGGCCGTCGGCGACAAGAAAGGACTGCGTCGCTACGGCCACGCCTACGTGCCGCTCGACGAGGCGCTGTCGCGCGTGGTCGTCGATTTCTCCGGCCGGCCGGGGCTGCACATGCGCGTCGATTTCAAGGCGGGCATGGTGGGCGCACTGGACACGCAGCTCGTCTACGAGTTCTTCCAGGGCTTCGTCAACCACGCCGGCGTCACGCTGCACATCGACAACCTGCACGGCGACAACGCGCACCACCAGTGCGAGACGGTCTTCAAGGCCTTCGCACGCGCGCTGCGCATGGCGCTGGAGCGTGACGCGCGGATGGCCGGCGTCGTTCCTTCGACGAAGGGCAGCCTCTGAGATGAAGCGCGCACGCCTCCATCCGCCTCGCTGCCTCCAGACGCAGCGCTTGGTGCTCGCAGGCAGCCGGGCGGCATCGAGATGAAGCGCACCGTCGCGGTGATCGACTACGGCATGGGCAACCTGCGCTCGGTCTCTCAGGCGGTGCTGCATGCGGCGCGCGAGGCGGGCGACGTCGAGGTCGTGGTCACCGCGCGGGCCGACGCGGTGCGCACGGCCGAGCGCGTCGTGTTGCCAGGCCAGGGCGCGATGCGCGACTGCATGCGCGAGCTGCGCGAGGCCGACGGCGGCGCGCTGCTCGACGCGGTGCTCGACGCTGCGCTCGCCAAACCGCTGATGGGCGTGTGCGTGGGCATGCAGATGCTGCTCGACCACAGCGAGGAGCAGGACACCCCCGGCCTCGGCCTGATCGCCGGCCGCGTGCGCCGCTTCCGGCTGGACGGCCGTCTGCAGCCGGACGGCAGCCGCTTCAAGGTGCCGCAGATGGGCTGGAACCGTGTCGCGCAGCCACGGGCGCACCCGCTCTGGCAGGGCGTGCCCGACCGCAGCTGGTTCTATTTCGTGCACAGCTACTACGCCGAGACCGCCGACGCGGCGCATTCCGTGGGTGAAACCGAGTACGGCGCCGCCTTTACCAGTGCGGTGGCGCGGGATAACATTTTTGCGACCCAGTTCCACCCCGAGAAGAGCGCGGCCCACGGCTTGGCCCTCTACCGCAACTTCCTCGGCTGGCGTCCCTGACCTCCGTTCCTCTTTTCCCGCGCGAGCGATGTTGCTGATTCCGGCGATCGACCTGAAAGACGGTCGTTGCGTGCGCCTCCAACAAGGCGACATGAGGGCCGCCACCACTTTCGGGGACGACCCGGCCGCGATGGCCCGCCGATGGCTCGACGCCGGCGCGCGCCGCTTGCATTTGGTGGACCTCAACGGCGCCTTCGCCGGCAAGCCGGTCAACGAGCCGGCGATCAAGGCCATCCTGAAGGAAGTCGGCGACGAGATCCCGGTGCAGCTCGGCGGCGGCATCCGCGACCTCGACACCATCGAGCGCTACCTCGACGACGGCCTGAGCTACATCATCATCGGCACCGCCGCGGTGAAGAACCCGGGCTTCCTCAGCGACGCCTGCACGGCCTTCGGCGGCCACATCATCGTCGGGCTCGACGCGAAGGACGGCAAGGTCGCGACCGACGGCTGGAGCAAGATGACCGGCCACGAGGTCATCGACCTCGCGAAGAAGTTCGAGGATCACGGCGTCGAGGGCGTGATCTACACCGACATCGGCCGCGACGGCATGCTCACCGGCATCAACATCGAAGCGACGGTGAAGCTGGCGCAGGCGCTGACGATCCCGGTGATCGCCTCCGGCGGACTGAAGGGGCTGGCCGACATCGAGCAGCTCTGCGCGGTCGAAAGCGAAGGCATCGAAGGCGTGATCTGCGGGCGGGCGATCTACACCGGCGACCTCGATTTCGCAGCGGCCCAGGCGCGGGCGGACGCGCTCAACGCCGAAGCCTGACGTGCTCGAAGGCCCACGAAGCGAGCTCTGACATGCTCGCAAAGCGGATCATTCCCTGCCTCGACGTCACGGGCGGCCGCGTCGTCAAGGGCGTCAACTTCGTCGAGCTGCGCGACGCCGGCGATCCGGTCGAAATCGCCGCGCGCTACAACGAGCAGGGCGCGGACGAGCTCACCTTCCTCGACATCACCGCGACCTCCGACGGCCGCGACCTGATCCTGCCGATCATCGAGGCCGTCGCCTCGCAGGTGTTCATCCCGCTGACCGTCGGCGGCGGCGTGCGCACGGTCGAGGACGTACGCCGGCTGCTGAACGCCGGCGCCGACAAGGTCAGCTTCAATTCGGCGGCGGTCGCGAATCCGGAAGTCATCCGCTCGGCCTCGGAGAAATACGGCGCGCAATGCATCGTCGTCGCGATCGATGCGAAGGCGACATCCGACGGCGCGGGCTGGGAGGTGTACACGCACGGCGGGCGCAGGCCCACCGGCCTCGATGCGGTCCGGTGGGCCCGGCAGATGGCCGCGTACGGCGCCGGCGAACTGCTGCTCACCAGCATGGACCGCGACGGCACGCAGATCGGCTTCAACCTGCCGCTGACGCGCGCCGTCAGCGACGCGGTGTCGGTCCCGGTGATCGCCTCGGGCGGCGTCGGCACGCTGGAGCACCTGGTCGAGGGCGTGCAGCAGGGCGGCGCCGATGCGGTGCTGGCGGCGAGCATCTTCCACTACGGCCGGCACACGGTGGCCGAGGCCAAGGCCTTGATGGCGGCACGCGGAATCCCGGTTCGGCATTGATCCCGCTTGCGGGACGGTCGCTAAACTGGGCCGCATGAGCTGGCTCGACGACATCACCTGGGACGAGCGCGGCCTGCTTCCCGTGATCGCCCAGGAAGTCTCGAGCGGCGACGTGCTGATGTTCGCGTGGATGAACCGGGAAGCGCTTGCGAAGACCGCCGAGACGGGCGAGGCCGTCTACTGGAGCCGCTCGCGCCAGCGCCTTTGGCACAAGGGCGAGGAGAGCGGAAACATCCAGAAGGTGCGCGAGATGCGGCTCGACTGCGACCGCGACGTGTTGCTGCTCAAGGTCGACCAACTCGGCCACGATCCGTCGATCGCCTGCCACACCGGGCGGCACAGCTGCTTCTTCCAGCGCCACGACGGCGAAGGCTGGCATGCCGTCGACCCTGTTCTCGCAGACCCGGAGCGCATCTACAAATGAGCGTCAGCTCGAACGACACGCTCGCGCGGCTCGCCGCGGTGATCGAGCAGCGCCGCGCCGGCGACCCGAGCAAGAGCTACGTCGCGCGCCTGTTCGACAAGGGCACCGACGCGATGCTGAAGAAGGTCGGCGAAGAGGCATGCGAGTTCGTGATGGCCGCGAAGGACGGGGTGCCCGAGAAGATCGTCTACGAAGCCGCAGACCTCTGGTTCCACACGATGCTCGCGCTTGCCCGCTTCGGGCTGACGCCCGCCGACGTGCTGGCCGAACTCGAGCGGCGCGAGGGGCTGTCCGGCCTCGAGGAGTTCGCCGCGCGCAAAGCCGATGCCCGCGACCTTGCGGAACGGCCGGATGCCGCCATTTGCGGGCCGAAGGAGGCCGAGCAGCCATGAACCCGTTGATCGACGCTGGCGAGCGTGAGCGTTCGCTGAAGACCATCGGCACGGTGAGTTATGTGCTGCACCTGATCGTCGCGGTAGGTGCCGTGATCCCCAGCTTCCAGCCCGGCATCGCGCTGCTGCTCGTCGCTTTCATCATTGACATGGTGAAGCGCGACGATGCCGTGGGCACCTGGCAGGAATCGCACTTCCGCTGGCGCATCCGGTCGGTGTTGTGGGCTGGCGCGCTCTACGTGATCACCTTGCCGCTGTTCCTTGCGCTCTACCTCCCGGGCGCTATCGCCTGGGCGGTGATCTCGATCTGGTTCCTCTACCGCATCGTGCGCGGCTGGCTGAACCTGAACGGCAACCAGCCGATGCCCACCTGAACCGACGCGCCGCCATGCACACCGATCCGAACTGCATCTTCTGCAAGATCGTCGCCGGCCAGATCCCGAGCCGCAAAGCCCACGAGGACGAGCAGCTGCTCGCTTTCCACGACATCGCGCCCTGGGCACCGGTGCATGTGCTGATCGTGCCCAAGCAGCACATCGAAAGCCTTGCCGACGTCGGCGACGACGATGCCGAGTTGATGGGACGGATGCTGACGCTCGCGCCCCGGCTGATGAAGCAGCTGGGCGTCAGCAACGGCTTTCGCACGCTGATCAACACCGGCAAGGACGGCCTCCAGGAGGTGCCCCACCTGCACATGCACGTCATGGGCGGCCCGCGGCCCTGGACCAAGGGCTGACCGGAACCGCAGGCCGCGACCCGGCTCCGACACGCGCGCCCCCTAGAATTTCGGGCGCTTTTCGCTCCTCAGGAGAACACCATGGGTTCCTTCAGTGTCTGGCACTGGCTGATCGTGCTGCTGATCGTCGTGCTGATCTTCGGCACGAAGAAGTTGAAGAACATCGGCGGCGACCTCGGCGGCGCCGTCAAGGGTTTCAAGGACGGCATGAAGGACGGCTCGGCCGGTGCGCCGGCCGAGCCTTCGCAGCAAGTCACCGCCAACAAGGCCGCCGACCCCAACACCGTCGACGTCGACGCGAAGCACAAGGTCTGACCGCCGGCGCGGCCTTCCGATGATCGACTTCGGCTTCGACAAGCTCGCGCTGATCGGCGCGGTGGCGCTGATCGTCATCGGCCCCGAGAAGCTGCCGCGGGTCGCCCGCACCGTCGGGCACCTGATGGGCAAGGCGCAGCGCTACGTCGCCGACGTGAAGGCCGAGGTCAACCGGTCGATCGAGCTCGAAGAGCTCAAAAAGATGAAGACGCAGTTCGAGGACGCGGCGCGCGACGTGGAGAAGAACGTCCACGCCGAAGTGCAGCAGGCCAGCAGCGAGATAAACTCGACGTGGAACTCGATCGCCTCGAGCCCCGACGCGGCCCCGGCCGACGCTTGGCACGCCGGCAGCACGCTGGCCGAGCCGCCGCTCGACTACAAGCCGCCGAAGAAGAACTGGCGCGTCAAGCGCGGTGCGGTGCCTCAGTGGTACCGCCACCGCCACGGCGTGCGCGCCAAGGCGCTGTCGGGCGCGGCGCGGGTGGCGCGCTTCCGCCCGCCGCGCGCGAGCTGAATCGCTCGTGGCCGATTTCGATACCAAGGACGAGCTCGAAGGCAGCGAGCAGCCCTTCGTCGCCCACCTCGTCGAACTGCGCGACCGGCTGCTGTATTGCGTTTACGGCCTCGGCATCACGCTCGGCGCGCTCGCGCTGTGGCCGGGGCCGTCGAGGCTGATCGACTGGATCGCGATCCCGATCCGCAACCACATGCCGCCCGACGCGAAACTGATCGCGGTCGGCGTCTTCTCGCCGTTCTTCATCCCGCTGAAGGTGCTGTTCCTCGGCGCGGTGCTGCTCGCGCTGCCGTGGCTCATGTACCAGCTGTGGGCCTTCGTCGCGCCGGGGCTCTACAAGCACGAGAAGCGTTTTGCGCTGCCGCTGATCATCTTCGGCAGCCTGCTCGCCTACGGCGGCATTGCCTTCGTGCAGTTCTTCGTGCTCGACAAGATGTTCACTTTCATCCAGCAGTTCACGCCGGAGAGCGTGGCGGCGACGCCCGACATCGCCTCCTACGTCGAAAGCATCCTGGGCCTGTACATCGCGTTCGGGCTTGCGTTCCAGGTGCCGATCGTTGTGGTGCTGCTGGTGAAGGTCGGCCTGGTGACGGTGGCGCAGCTCAAGGGCTTTCGCGGCTACTTCATCGTGCTGGCCTTCGTGATCGCCGCGGTGGTCACGCCGCCGGACGTGATCTCGCAGCTCGCCCTGGCGGTGCCGATGTGCTTGCTCTACGAGATCGGCATCTGGGCGGCGGGCCTGTTCGTCAAGCCCTCGAAGGCGCCCGAGGAAGAAGGCAAGGCCGCCTGAAGCGGCCGCGCCGGGATCACTGGTCCCGTGCCTGGGCCTGCAACTGCTTGGGCCGCTGGGCCACCAGCACTTCCAGCTCCAGTTCGCGCTCGCCGCGCTGCACGCCGAGGCTGGCCTTGGACTTCGGCTTCAACGCCGCAACCGCGTTGAGCAGCTGCGCGGTGTTGTCCACCCGCTCCTCGCCGACGCGCTGCACCACGTCGCCCGGCTTGAGCCCGGCTTCGCCGGCCGGGCCGCCTTGCAACACGCCGGTGATCAGCACGCCGCGCGTGGCCGGCAGCTTGAAGGTCTCCGCGATCTCGGGGGTCAGCTCGCGGGGCTCGACGCCGATCCAGCCGCGGGTGACCTGGCCGTCGCGGATCAGCGCGTCCATCACCTGCCGTGCGGTGGTGGCGGGGATGGCGAAGCCGATGCCCAGGTTGCCCCCCGAGCGCGAATAGATTGCGGTGTTGACGCCCATCAGGCTGCCCGCGGCATCGACCAGCGCGCCGCCGGAATTGCCGGGGTTGATCGCCGCATCGGTCTGGATGAAGTTCTCGAAGGTGTTGATGCCCAGCGAGTTGCGGCCGAGCGCCGAGACGATGCCCGCGGTGACCGTCTGGCCGACGCCGAACGGGTTGCCGATCGCGAGCACGACATCGCCCACCTGCAGCGCGTCGGAATCCCCGAAGGCGACCACCGGCAGCTTGTCCAGGGCGATGCGCAGCACCGCGAGGTCGGCCTCCGGGTCGGCGCCGATCACCTCGGCTTTCGCGCGCCGGCCGTCGGACAACGCGACCTCGATGCCGTCCATGCCGTCGATCACGTGGTTGTTGGTCAGCACGTAGCCGTTCGCGCTGACGATCACGCCCGAGCCGATGCCGCCCGGCGACGGTGACTGCTCTCCGAAGAAGTACCGGAACCAGGGGTCGTCGCCGCGCGGGTGACGCGAACTGGCGCTCTTGCTCGTGACGATGCTGACGACCGCCGGCGCGGCCCGCTTCGCCGCCGCGGCGTAGCTCGCCGCGCCGGTCACGACGCCCGCACCACCCGGGTTCGTGGCCACCGGCTCGCTGGGCAACAGCACCGGGACGGGGTTGGCCGAGCCGGCGCGGCGCTGCAGCCAATCCGGCTTCAGCGTCGCGACGACGAACAGCACCGCCACGGCGACCGTGACGGCTTGCGAGAATATGAGCCAGGTCTTGCGCATGTGAAACGCACGAGCGCGCCGGGACGCATCGAAGGAAGAGGGGTGGGGCGATGACGAGCCGCGACGATCTTGACCGCTACTTCGCGACGCTGCTCGAGCCCGAACGGTTTGAAGATTATGGGCCGAACGGTCTGCAGATCGAGGGCAAGCGCGAGGTTGCCAAGCTCGTCTCGGGTGTCACTGCGAGCCTTGCGCTGATCGAGGCGGCGGTCGATGCGCGGGCCGACGCGATCTTCGTCCACCACGGCCTGTTCTGGCGCGGCCACGCCGGGCCGCTGACGGGCTGGCTGAAGAAGCGCGTCGCGCTGCTGATGAAGCACGACATCAGCCTGTTCGCCTATCACCTGCCGCTCGACGACCACCCGGTTCACGGCAACAACGCGCAGCTCGGCGCGAAGCTGAAGTTCGTCATCGAGGACCGCTTCGGCAAGCAGCGCCTGGGCTTCATCGGCCGCGCGCCGCAGCCGATGACCGGCGCGGCGCTGGCCGCGTTGCTGCAGTTCCGGCTGGCACGTGCGCCGGTGGTGGCCGAAGGCGACGGCCGGATGATCAAGCGCATCGCCTGGTGCACCGGCGGCGCCCAGGGCTACTTCGAAGCGGCGATCGCCGCCGGCGCCGACGCCTACCTGACGGGTGAGATCTCCGAGCCGCAGGCCCACATCGCGCGTGAGACCGGCGTCGCCTTCTACGCCTGCGGTCACCACGCGACCGAGCGCTACGGCGCGCCGGCCGTCGCGGCGCAGGCGGCCGAGCTGTTCGCGCTCGAACACCAGTTCATCGACATCGAGAACCCAGCATGAATCAGCCACCGATCGCGATCACGATGGGCGACGCCTGCGGCATCGGGCCGGAGCTGGTCGCGATGGGCTTCGAGCGTGGCGCGCTGCCGGGCGGCTTCGTCGTCGGCGACGTCGGCCTGCTGCGCCGCGCCGCGTCGATCGCCGGCGGCGCCGCGGGCCTGCCGGTCGCGGTGATCGAGCGGCCGGCCGATGCGCTCGAGGTCCCGCCGCGCTGCGTGCCGGTGCTGCCGGTTGCGACGGCGTCGCCGGCCGTCGTCGACGACTTCGTCTTCGGCCGCACCGTGAAGCAGGCCGGCGCGCTCGCCGCGGACTGCATCCGTCATGCGGTGCGGCTCGCGCGCGCGGGCGAGGTGCCGGCGATCGTCACCGCGCCCCTGCACAAGGAGGCGCTGGCCGCGGCTGGCGTGCCCTACCCAGGCCACACCGAGATGCTGCAGGCCGAAGCGGCCGAGCCCGGCAGCCCGCCGCCGCCGGTGCGCATGATGCTGGCCAACGACCAGCTCAAGACGGTGCTGGTCAGCATCCACATGGCGCTGCGCCAGGCGATCGAGGCGGTCAACGCGAACTCGGTGCTCGAGACGCTGCGCATCGCGCACGCGGCCGCGGCGCGCTGGGGCCAGCCGAAGCCGCGCATCGCGGTGGCCGGCTTGAACCCGCATGCCGGGGAGGGCGGGCTGTTCGGCGACGAGGAAATCCGCCACATCGCGCCGGCCATCGAGGCGGCGCGCGCCGAAGGCATCGACGCGCACGGCCCGTTCGCACCCGACACCGTCTTCATGCGCGCACGCCACGCGCCGGGCCACCCCGGCGCCTTCGACCTGGTCGTCGCGATGTACCACGACCAGGGGCTGATCCCGGTCAAGTACCTTGGGCTCGACGAAGGCGTCAACGTCACGCTTGGCCTGCCTTTCGTGCGCACGAGTCCGGACCACGGCACCGCCTTCGACCTCGCCGGCAGCGGCCGGGCCGACCCGACCAGCCTGATCGCCGCCTTCGCGATGGCCAAGCGGCTCGCCGGCGGCTGACCGATCGCCGGCGGCGGCGCCGGCCGCTCAGCCCGGCGTCGTCGCGGCGCCCTGGGTCGAGGCGCCGCCGAGCTGCGCCAGCTGCTTCCGCGCCCGGGCGGTCGCGCGCTCGATCAGCTCGGCCTGCTCGAAGGCGCGGAAGCGCTCGGTGTCGCACATGCGGGTGAGCATGCGCGCGGTCATCGAGATCGTCTTCTGGTGCGCCTTCCCGTGCGTGAAGACGAAGAAGGCGCGCCCGGGGCTGATCCAGTTCAGCCGCACGCGTTGCCAGCGGCCTTCGAGGTGCATCCGGTAGGCGATGCCCGTCTGCAGGTGGTGGATCAGCTGCGGGCCGTGCGTCGGCGTGCGGCCCTCGGGAGCCAGCGCGTCGATGACGATGTCGATGTCTTCCTTGGCCGGCTCGCTGCCCAGTTCGATGTCCACCGCCTGCGTCCAGTCGACCGCGGCCTCCTCGACCAGGCCGATGCTCTTCGCCTCCTCCGGCGAGAAGCTGACGGCGGCCTCCTGCGCGGTGATCGACGGCGCGGGCGCCGGCGGTGCTGGGGGCGCGCCGCTGGGGGGGCCGAGCGACGCGGGCACGGTCAGCGGCGCGTCGAGGTCGGCGACGGTCGGGATCGCGACCTTCTCGATCTGGTCGAGCTGAAACTTGAGGCGGCGTTGCTCGAAATCGGTCAGCGGGGTCGTCTTCAGCGACTCGGAGTGCTTCGGCAGCAGCTGGGCGAAGAAGTCCTTGCGCGCTTCGTCGGGCCAGCGGATCAGCGCGAGCCCCTCGTTCAGATCCTTCATCAGCTGCGGCAGCTGCATCAGGAAGGCCTTGCGCAGCGCCGGGTCGCCCTTGGGCTGCACGCTCATCACCAGCTCGCGGGCGGCACGCGCGGCGCGTTGGGCAAAGCCCGCCGGGCCGGCCGGGCCGGCGGCCTGCACCTGCACCTGGCTCCAGACCTGCGCGATGAAATCGCGCACGAACTCGGGTGCGGGCACCTCGTGCAGGCGGATGCTCAGCTCGCGCATGAAGCGCTGCTGGATGCGCAGCTGCGTCGCCTTGTCGACGATCAGTGCGGCCACCGGCGCCTGCGGGCCCACGTCGTGCGCCGCCTGCTCCGCGACCAGTGCCTCGAGCTCGTGGAGCTTGGCGTCGTACAGCTCCATCTGGTCGAAGTCGCCGGCGACGATCTCGTCGACCAGCGACTGCACGCGGTCGATGAAGGCCTTGCCGGGGCCGTGCTCGAGGTCTTCGTAGGCCGCGGCCAGCGAGGCGATGCGGTTGACGAAGCGCCGTACCGGATGGCGGCGCGAGCTGAAGAAGCCGACGTCCTTCAATGCCGCGCGCAGCACCGGCAACTGCAGCCGCGCGATCTGGCGCGCGAGCTGCGGCGGCACCTTGTCGTCGGACAGCACCTGGTCGAACAGCGCGCCGACGACGTCGATCACCATGTGGTCGAGCGCGCCGGTCGACGCGCGCACCAGCTCCTCGCGATGCTGGCGGATCACGTTGACTGCCATCAGCCCGGCCAGCGGCGTGACCGGCCCGCGCGTGGTGGTCGTCACCGTCGTGTGGTGGCCCGAGGGCAGGCCGGTGCCGGCGGTGGTCGTGGGCGCGACCCTGCCGAGGCCGCCGGCCAGGAAGCCGGAAGGAGTCGACACCGCAGGCCCGAGCGGGCCGGCGCCGGAGGCGTGCGCCGGCACGGCCGCGTCGGCCGTCAGCAGGCTGAGCCGGCGCAGGATCGCGAGCATCTGCGCGTCGCGCGCGGCGGCGCTGCCTCCCGCACCGGTCGAGGCGCTCCCGCCCGGGTGGCCCGCGGGCCCGGGTGCCCGGATCGCCGGGCCGTCGCCCCCGGGCGGCAGGCCGGCCGCCGTCGTGCCGGCGTTCGCGGCGAGCCCGAACAGCGAACTGAGCATCTGCTCGGCTTGCGCGAGGTCGCGCGCCGACGCGGGGAAGCCGCCGCTGATCGAGCCGAAGCCCGAGGTCCGGTAGGCCGACACCTCGCGATGCACCTCGCGCGGCAGTTCGTTGCCGGGGCCTTGAACCGTGCGCACCGACAGCACTGTCGGCTTGAGCCCGCGTTCCTGCAGATCGGCCACGATCGCCGCGTAGCAGCTCTTCATCGTCGGGCCGAGCTCGGCGGCGAAGGCGCTTTCGAGCGCCTGGCGCGCCGGGGCGTCGTCGGTCGCCGCGTGGATCGCGCGGCGCAGCGCGCGGGCGATCACCTCCGGGCGCAGCGGGTTGTGCTGCGGCTCGAGCATCGGCTGCTGCAGCAGCGAGGCCGAGTAGCCGCCGAGCTGGACGAATTCCGCCTCGCAGCGCTGCAGGATCTGCGCGGCGATGCGCTCGGAGGCCACGCGGTCGTCGACCTCGTGCTCCTCGACGAGGCTGAGCGAGTCGGCGTCGAAGGCGGCCAGCGGCTGGGTCGCCTTCTTGGTCGGCTGGGCTGCTTCGAGCACGCGCTCGCGCAGCGTGTCCGCGAAGATGCGCGCGAACAGCGGCAGCTTGCGGCTCAGGTCGAAATGGGCATTGGTGCGCGCCTGGCGCTCGCTCGTGCTGGCGAAGCCGGCGCCACGCTGGCCGAGCGTTTCGACCAATCGTTGCGCGACGCCCTGCACCGCCGTCTGGATGCGCGTGCAGGCGGCGAAGAGGGCGGCGTCGACGAAAGGCGCGTTCAAGGGCGGGGGTCAGCCAGTCGCCGCAGCGGACCGTCCGCGCGGCTCATTTCTTCAGGGCGTCTCGAATTTCCCGCAGCAACACCACGTCTTCCGGCGTGGCCGCGGGCGGGGCGGGCGGCTGCGCCTTCTTGAGCCGGTTGATCTGCCGGATCATCACGAAAATGATGAGCGCGAGGATCGCGAAGTTCAGAGCGATCGTGACAAAACTACCGTAGGCGAACACCGCGCCGGCCTTCTTCGCTTCGACCAGCGGCAGACCGTCGGGCTGGCCCGCGAGGCCGACGTAGTAGTTCGAGAAGTCGAGCCCGCCGAACAGCTTGCTGACCACCGGCATGATCAGGTCGCCGACGATCGAGTCGACGATCTTGCCGAAGGCGCCTCCGATGATCACGCCCACCGCGAGATCGATCACGTTGCCTTTGATCGCAAATTCCTTGAACTCGCTCACGAACGACATGCGCACCTCCGTGGGTCTTGGTTTGCCGAACGCCGCACGCGTTGCGCGCGCGCCGAGCCGGGAGTATTGCGCGGCCTCGCGCGACCGCTGCACCCGGCGGCGCTCCGCTGCTGTCGCCGAGCTGCAACGACACCCGATCACAAGCGTCCGGCGAAGTCGCTGAACTACAATCGCTGGCTGTTCCGAAAACGCGGCCCAAGAAATCCGCAACAGCTTTGCGAACACGCACGCCGCCGGCTTCGACCGGCCCGCAAGGAGCCTCATGAGCGCATTGCCCGCCCAATCCCCGACCGACTCGAGCAAGCGAACCTGGTTGATCGCCTCGGCCTGTGCCGGGGTCGCCGGCACCGCCGCCACCGCGGTGCCGTTCGTGGCGAGCTTCCAGCCTTCAGAGCGCGCGCGCGCCGCGGGCGCGGCGGTCGAAGCTGACATCGGGGGGCTGAAGCCGGGCGAGAAGATGACGGTCGAGTGGCGCGGCAAGCCGGTTTGGATCGTGCGGCGCACGCCGGAGCAGGTCGAGGCGCTCAAGAAGCTCGACGCCCAGCTCGCGGATCCGCAATCCAAGCGCAATCCGGCGGAGCTCACGCCGATGGAGAGCACGCGCAACGAGTGGCGCTCGATCAAGCCGGAGATCCTGGTCGTCGTCGGCATCTGCTCGCACCTGGGCTGCTCGCCGATCGACCGCTTCGCCAGCGGCGCGCAGCCGTCGCTGCCGGCCGACTGGCAAGGCGGCTTCCTCTGCCCCTGCCACGGCTCCACTTTCGACATGGCCGGCCGCGTGTTCAAGAACAAGCCGGCGCCCGACAACCTCGAAGTCCCGCCCTACGCCTTCCTCTCCGACAGCCGGCTGCTGATCGGCGAAGCCGAGAAGGCCTGAGGCGACCGGACACGCAGCACGAGGCACCCCCATGGCTGAGATGAAGACCGTCCCCGCGAACGCGCCCGTCGGCGACAAGCTGCTGAACTGGGTCGACAACCGCTTCCCCGCGAGCAAGCTGTGGAAGGAGCACCTGTCCGAGTACTACGCGCCGAAGAACTTCAACTTTTGGTACTTCTTCGGCTCGCTCGCGTTGCTGGTGCTCGTGATCCAGATCGTCACCGGCATTTTCCTGGTGATGCACTACAAGCCCGATGCGAACCTGGCGTTCGCCTCGGTCGAGTACATCATGCGTGACGTGCCCTGGGGCTGGCTGATCCGCTACATGCACTCCACCGGCGCTTCGGCGTTCTTCGTCGTCGTCTACCTGCACATGTTCCGCGGGTTGATCTACGGCAGCTACCGCAAGCCGCGCGAGCTCGTCTGGATCTTCGGCTGCCTGATCTTCCTGTGCCTGATGGCCGAAGCGTTCATGGGCTATTTGCTGCCTTGGGGCCAGATGTCGTACTGGGGCGCGCAAGTCATCGTGAACCTGTTCGCTGCAGTTCCCTACATCGGGCCGGACCTGGCGCTGCTGATCCGTGGCGACTACGTGGTGAGCGACGCGACGCTGAACCGCTTCTTCGCCTTCCACGTGATCGCGGTGCCGCTCGTGCTGGTGGGGCTCGTGGCCGCGCACATCATCGCCCTGCACGAGGTGGGTTCCAACAACCCGGACGGCGTCGAGATCAAGGCGACGAAGAATGACAAGACCGGCATGCCGCTCGACGGCATCCCTTTCCATCCGTACTACACGGTGCACGACATCTTCGGCGTCGCGGTGTTCCTGATCATCTTCACGAGCATCGTGTTCTTCATGCCGGAGCTCGGCGGGTACTTCCTCGAATACAACAACTTCATTCCGGCCGATCCGTTGAAGACGCCCGCGCACATCGCGCCGGTCTGGTACTTCACGCCCTACTACTCGATGCTGCGCGCGACGACCGATCCGATGGTCAACGTGTTGGCCGGCATCGTTGCGATCGGCGGGCTGCTCGCTTTCGTCAAGGGACGCTTCTCGCTCGTGACGAAGATTGCGATCGCGATTGCCGCCGCGGTCGCGGTCGTGCTGCTGAAGACCTTCGACGCGAAGTTCTGGGGCGTCGTGGTGATGGGCGGCGCGGTGGTCATTCTTTTCTTCCTGCCCTGGCTCGATCACTCGCCGGTGCGTTCCATCCGCTACCGGCCGGGCTGGCACAAGTACCTCTACGGGCTGTTCGTCGTCTTCTTCTTCGTGCTCGGCTATCTCGGCATCCAGCCGCCTTCGGACGCGGGCACGTTGGTCTCGCAGGTCGGCACGCTCTACTACTTCGGCTTCTTCCTGCTGATGCCGTGGTGGAGCCAGCTCGGCACGCCGAAGCCGGTGCCCGCGCGCGTGACCTTCGCCCATTGATGCCGGCCCCGTCGAGCCTTCCGATCATCATGAAAAGACTTATCGCTTCGCTGCTCGCGGCCTTCGCCTTGGCCGGTGCGGCGCGCGCCGCCGAGGGCGGCATCGAGTGGGACCGCTTTCCCGAGCAGAAGATGACCGACATGGTCGCTCTGCAAAACGGCGCCAAGCTCTTCGTCAACTATTGCCTCAACTGCCACTCGGCCGCGTTCAATCGCTACAACCGGTTGCAGGACATCGGCTTGAGCGAAGCGCAGATCAAGCAGAACCTGCTGTTCGCGACCGACAAGGTCGGCGACACGATGAAGGTCTCGATGGACCCGAAGAACGCGAAGGAATGGTTCGGCGGCGTGCCGCCCGACCTGACCGTCATCGCGCGCTCGCGCGCCGCCGTGGGCAAGGGCAGCGGCGCCGACTACCTCTACACCTACCTGCGCACCTACTACCGCGACCCGACCAAGGCGACCGGCTGGAACAACCTCGCTTTCCCCGGTGTCGGCATGCCGCACGTGCTGTGGCAACTGCAGGGCCAGCGAGTCGCCGTCTACGAAGAGGTCAAGGACCCGCACGACGCCGCCAAGACGATGCAGCGCTTCGCCGGTTTCGAGCAGATCTCGCCCGGCACGATGAGCAAGGCCGAATACGACAGCGCGGTTGGCGACCTCGTCGCCTACATGCAGTGGATGGGCGAGCCGGCGCAGCGGGACCGCCGGCATCTGGGCGTGTTCGTGCTGCTGTTCCTCGCGGTTTTCACCGTCATCGCATGGCGGCTCAACGCGGCCTACTGGAGAGACCTCAGGTAAGCGCCGTGGCGGCCCGGCCGCCTGCTCCCATGAAGGCCGAGTCCGGTGGCGCAGTCGGCTCGGCCTGAAATCTTTCCGGCGCGCACTTCAACCGCCGCGCCGACGACACTGACAACGACAGGAGCCCGCCGCCATGATGGTTCTCTACTCCGGCACGACCGACCCGTACTCCCACCGCTGCCGCTTCGTGCTGTTCGAGAAGGGCATGGACTTCGAGATTCGCGACGTCGATCTCTTCGCGAAGCCCGAGGACATCGCGGTGATGAACCCGTACAACGAGGTGCCCATCCTCGTCGAGCGAGACCTCATCCTCTACGAGTCGCACATCATCAACGAGTACATCGACGAGCGCTTCCCGCACCCTCAGCTGATGCCCGGCGACCCGGTGGCGCGCGCGAAGGTGCGGCTGTTCCTGTTCAACTTCGAGAAGGAACTCTTCGCCTACGTGAACCAGCTCGAAGGCCGCGGCGGCGTCAAGGCGACCGACAAGCAGCTCGAGCGCGCCCGCGCGCAGATCCGCGACCGGCTCACACAGCTGGCACCCATCTTCCTGAAGAACAAATACATCATCGGCGACGACTTCTCGATGCTCGACGTCGCGATCGCGCCGCTGCTGTGGCGTCTCGACTACTACCAGATCGATCTGTCGAAGAACGCTCTGCCGCTGCTCAAGTACGCCGAGCGCATCTTCTCGCGGCCCGCCTACATCGAGGCGCTGACGCCGTCGGAAAAGGTGATGCGCAAGTAAGGCGCGCAAGCCCGAACGATGAGCTCCGCGCCGCCACCGCCCCCGCACGCGCCCGCCGTCAGCGGCGCGTCGACGCGGCCCTACTTGATCCGCGCGCTGCACGACTGGTGCACCGACAACGGCTTCACGCCCTACCTCGCGGTGTACGTGGATGCGAACGTGCAGGTCCCGGCCGAGTACGTGAAGAACCACGAGATCGTGCTCAACACCAGCTTCGAGGCGACCAGCGGCTTGCAGCTCGGCAACGACTTCATCGCCTTCAAGGCGCGCTTCGGCGGCGTGGCGCGCGAGATCCGCGTGCCGATCGATCACGTGATCGCGATCTACGCGCGCGAGAACGGCCAGGGCATGGCCTTTCCCGCGCCGGCCGCAGCCGGCGAGGCGTCCGAGTCACCCCAGGCGCCTGCGTCCGGCGATGCGGCAGGCCCCGCCCGGAGCGGTCTGCGCCTGGCGCCCGCGCCCGGCGCAGGCACGCCGGCCGAAGCGCCGGCCGAAGCCTCGATCGCCTCGAAAGATCCTGACGACGAGCCGCCCAGCGGCCCTCGGCCCACGCTCAAGCGCATCAAGTGAGCCGCGCGGCCGCAGGCGCCGGCTTCCTAGAATTGCCCGCGTGCCGGCTTAGCTCAGCTGGTAGAGCACCCGCCTTGTAAGCGGAAGGTCGTCCGTTCGATCCGGACAGCCGGCACCACCTCGAAGTGTTTCAGCGCGCCGTTTCAGCGCGGCCGGGCCGATTGAACGCGCACCCGGACGGCAGTAGGCTTGCCGACCCTTGCGAGCAGCGCCCGCTCGATCACGGGCAGCAGCTGCCGCAGCTTTGCGGCCGCGGCGGTGTTCGAGGCCAGCAGGCACCAACCGCCGCTCTCGTCGATCGGCCCGGGCCGCAGCTGCTCGACCAGCGCGGCGGGTAGCAGCGGCCGGACGGTTTCGAAGCGGGCTGTCGATTCACGCAGCAGGGCCTGCAGATGGGCCAGCGGCGCGCTCGACGCGAGCGCGGTGCCGATGGTCACCGCGCCGGTCGCCAGCGGGGGTGTGGGATTCGAGGAACGCGGTGTGGACGAGCTCACGGCCGCGCCCATTGAAAGGATGCGAGATGCAAGTCATTGTGACCCACGGCCGCCTGGCAAAAAGCCGCGTGATGAACATGCCGGGCTGGCAGTTTGCGGTCGCCGGCGCGCTGCTCGCGGCACTGCTGCTGCTGGTCTCGGGCCTCGCGTACCACTTCCTCGTGCTGAAGGCCGCCCGCGAAGGCTGGCCGGTGGTGAGCCGGATCGTCAAGCTCGTCGTTCGCGACGAAACCGCCCAGCGCGACCGCGTGATGCGCGAGAACCTGGACGCAATGGCCTCGCGCGTCGGCGAGCTGCAGGCCAAGCTGGTCCGGCTCGAATCGATGGGCGAGCGCGTCTCCGGCCTGGCTGGCCTGAAAGCCGACGATTTCCGCGGCCTCGACCGCCCGGCGCTGCCGGCTGTCGCGGCCAGTGGGGCGGGTCGAGGCGGGCCCTTCGTACCGGCCGATCGAGGACCGGTCGCCACCGTCGCGGTGTCGACGCTCGACCAGCTCGCCGCCTCGCTTGCCACGCTCGACGAGAGCGCCGACCGCAACGCCGACGTCTTCACGCTGATCGAATCGCGCCTGCTCGAATCGCGGCTGCGTGCGCTGCTGGTGCCGAGTTCGGCGCCGGTCACGGGGCCGGTCGGCTCGGGCTTCGGCTTCCGCAGCGACCCGTTCACCGGCCGCGGCGCGCTGCACACCGGCCTCGACTTCCCGGCCGACAGCGGCACGCCGATCCTCGCCGCAGCGGGTGGGGTGGTGCTGAGCACCGAAACCCACCCGGCCTACGGCCGCACCGTCGAGCTTGATCACGGCAACGGCCTCGTGACCCGCTACGCGCACGCTTCGAAGGTCGTCGTCACGCATGGCGACCTGATCCGCCGCGGCCAGAAGATCGCGGAGGTCGGTAGCTCGGGGCGCTCGACCGGGCCGCATCTGCACTTCGAAGTGCTGGTCGACGGCGCGCCGCAGGATCCGGCCAAGTTCCTGGCGCAGGCCGGCAGGCATTCGGCCGCAGTTGCACGCGGCGCGACCGGCGAAGCCTTCGGCGGCGCCAAGCCGAAGTTGCGCCGTGAAGCGGCGTCCGAGCCGTTTGAAGAGCGGCGTGAAGCCGCTGCCGAACCTGCGGACGACCGTCGGGACACCGCGTCGTTGGCGGCGGCGGGCGCGGAGCGCAAGCGCCGCCGGCCCCGTGCCGAAGTGCCGGACGCCGAGGCGCCCGCTGCGGCGCCGTCGGCCGGCATTCGCGAAACGGTGACGCCGGTCGCGCCGCAGGTGCCGCCGCCCGCCGCCACGCCCGACGCGGCGAGTTCGCGCTAAGCCTCGCGGCGCCCGCCCCGCGCATGGGTCTTGCGCTGGCGCAGCGCGTCTGCGCCCGGGCTCGCGAGCTAAACTCCGCGCGCTTCGAGCGGCGCCTGCGGGCGCCGCTCTTGGTTTGCGGGCTGCGGTCCGCACCTGCACGGCTCGCGCGAGCACGCTTGCGACCCCTGGGTCGCCGCTCGACGCGCTTCTCGGCAACCGCGCCGAGCCTTGATCGAACGATGCCCGCATGCTGCCCAAACTCCTGACCTCGATCTTCGGCAGCCGCAACGAGCGGCTGCTCAAGCAATACCGGCGCGTCGTCGAGCAGGTCAACGCGCTCGAAGGCTCGCTCGAAGCGCTGGACGATGCCGCCTTGCGCGCGCGCACCGACACCCTCAAGCGTCGCGTCGCCGAAGGCGCCACGCTCGACAGCCTGCTGCCCGAAGCCTTCGCCGTCGTGCGCGAGGCGAGCAAACGCGTGCTCAAGATGCGCCACTTCGACGTGCAACTGATCGGCGGCATGGCGCTGCACGCCGGCAAGATCGCCGAGATGCGCACCGGCGAGGGCAAGACGCTGATGGCGACGCTGCCGATCTACCTGAATGCGCTGGCCGGGCAGGGCGTGCATCTGGTGACGGTGAACGACTACCTCGTGCGCCGCGACGCCGAATGGATGGGCCGCGTCTACACCTTCCTCGGCCTGACGGTCGGCATCAACGTGCCGGGCCTGAGCCGCGAGGAGAAGCAGGCCGCGTTCGCCGCCGACATCACCTACGGCACCAACAACGAGTTCGGCTTCGACTACCTGCGCGACAACATGGTCACCGAGGTGGCCGACCGCGTCTGCGCGCGCAAGCTCAACTTCGCGATCGTCGACGAAGTCGATTCGATCCTGATCGACGAGGCGCGCACGCCGCTGATCATCAGCGGCCAGGCCGAGGACCAGACCGAGGTCTACCTGAAGATCAACGCGATCGCGCCGCAGCTCAAGAAGCAGATCGGCGAGGCTGACCCGCGCACCGGCGAAGGCGTCATTGAGGCGGGCGACTTCACCGCCGACGAGAAGACGCATCAGGTGGTGTTGACCGAAGCCGGCCACGAGCGCGCGGAGCAGCTGCTGTCGCAGGCCGGCCTGCTGGCCGAAGGCGCGAGCCTCTACGACGCCGCCAACATCACGCTGATGCACCACATGTACGCCGCGCTGCGCGCGCGGCACCTGTACCACCGCGACCAGCACTACGTCGTGCAAAACGGCGAAGTGATCATCGTCGACGAGTTCACCGGGCGGCTCATGACTGGCCGGCGCTGGAGCGACGGCCTGCACCAGGCCGTCGAGGCGAAGGAAGGCGTGCAGATACAGGCGGAGAACCAGACCCTCGCCTCGATCACTTTCCAGAACTACTTTCGCATGTACGCCAAGCTCGGCGGCATGACGGGCACCGCCGACACCGAGGCCTACGAATTCCAGGAGATCTACGGGCTCGAGACGGTGGTGATCCCGCCGAACCGCCCGACGATCCGCAAAGACGAGCTCGACCTCGTCTACAAGACCAGCCGCGAGCGCTATGCCGCGGTGGTGGAGGACATCCGCGATTGCCACGAGCGTGGGCAGCCGGTGCTCGTGGGCACCACCTCGATCGAGAACTCCGAGCTGGTGTCGAAGCTGCTGGAACAGCAGAAGCTGCCGCACGCGGTGCTCAACGCCAAGCAGCATGCGCGCGAGGCGGAGATCATTGCCCAGGCCGGCCGGCCCGGCACCGTGACGATCGCGACCAACATGGCCGGCCGCGGCACCGACATCGTGCTCGGCGGCAACGTCGAGAAGCAGATCCAGTTCATCGAGGCGAACGAGTCGATCGCCGCCGCCGACAAGGCCGCGCGCATCCAGCAGCTCAAGGACGAATGGGCCGGGCTCAACGCGCAGGTCAAGGCCGCGGGCGGCCTGCGCATCGTCGCGACCGAGCGCCACGAGTCGCGCCGCATCGACAACCAGCTGCGCGGCCGCTCGGGCCGCCAGGGCGACCCGGGTGCCTCGCGCTTCTATCTCTCGCTCGAAGACCCGCTGATGCGCATCTTCGCGGGCGATCGCGTCAAGGCGATCATGGAACGCCTCAAGATGCCCGAGGGCGAGGCGATCGAGGCCGGCATCGTCTCGCGCAGCATCGAAGGCGCGCAGCGCAAGGTCGAGGCGCGCAACTTCGACATCCGCAAGCAGCTGCTGGAGTACGACGACGTCGCCAACGACCAGCGCAAGGTCATCTACCAGCAGCGCAACGACATCCTCGAATCGAACGACCTCGCCGCGCAGATCGCGAACCTGCGCCGTGGCGCGATGACCGACGTGGTCCGCAGCTTCGTGCCGGCCGAAAGCGTCGAAGAGCAGTGGGATCTGCCGGGCCTGGAGAAGACGCTGCGCGACGAATGGCTGCTCGATCTGCCGCTCGCGAGCGAGGTCGAGAAAAGCGACGCGATCGATGCCGACGACATCGTCGAGAAGGTCGTCGTCACGGCGGACAAGGCCTATGCCGACAAGATCGAAGTCGTCGGCGCCGAGCAGTTCGCGGCCTTCGAGCGCGCGGTCCTGCTGCAGTCGATCGACAGCCACTGGCGCGAACATCTCGCCGCGCTCGATTATCTGCGGCAGGGCATCCACCTGCGCGGCTACGCGCAGAAGAACCCGAAGCAGGAGTACAAGCGCGAGGCCTTCGAGCTGTTCGCGACGCTGCTCGACACCGTCAAGATGGACGTGACCCGCCTGCTGATGACGGTGCGCATCCGCAGCAGCGAAGAGGTCGAGGTCGCGGCCCAGCAGGCCCTGCAGCAGGCCGAGGCGGTGAGCAACCTCGCCTACACGCACCCGAACGAGGACGGCAGCGTCGAAACCGAGGCCGATGTGGCCACCGCGGTCGCGACGAGGCTTGCGGCGAGCGACGCGCCGCGCGCCGGCCGCAACGACCCCTGCCCCTGCGGCAGTGGCAAGAAGTACAAGCACTGCCACGGCCGGCTGGCCTGAACCGATCCCGATCGCTCAGGGCGGAGGCAGCCAGTAGCTCTTGTCGCTGGCCGCGTCGTACCAGAACGGATTCGCCGCGTTGTCGCGCGCCATGCGCCATTGCCACTGCACCGACTGCGTCAGCCAGCGCAGGCTCGCACGCAGCCGGCCCTGCTTCTCGATCCAGTCCTTGTCGCGCAGGTAGCTCCAGTAGATGCGGATGAAGTCGCGCTGCACGAAGCGGCGGCAGGCGGCGAGGTCTTCCCGCGCGGCCTCCTTGCGCCATTGCTCGACGAAGGCCGATGCCTCGCGCTGCAGCGCCGCGGCGGTCGCCGCGTCGATCTCGGGCGGCGCCCAGCTCGCCGCCTGCGGTGCTTGCGTGAGCGCCGCCGAGGTGACGAGCGCGACGTAGTACAGCCCCAGCGGCGTCAGGTGCACGTCGTCGCGCACCAGCTTGTCGACGGTGGCACGGCGCGCTTCGGGCGTGTCGAGCGAGGTGCCGCTCAGTCCTTCGACGCCCGGCGCGACCGTGGCGCGCTCGACCAGATGCGCCAGTGCGCGGCCTGCCGGCAGCGCCTGGATGCGATCGGCGCGGCCCTCGGCTTCGAGCGACACGTTGATGCGCGTCGCGACGCAGCGCCATACGACGGAGGCGGCGCGCTCGTAGTCGATCCAGCGCCGCGGGTCGGCCTTGTCGTCGATGCCGAACCACGACTCGTAGAACCAGGTGCGCCCGCGTGGATTCGCTTCGATGAAGCGATCGTGGAAGTGGCGCAGGTGACGCACCGTGTCGTTCCACACCAGCCCGCCCAGCACGCTGTGCTGCTCGGTGATCAGCAGCGTGTCGTAAGGCTCCGGGCCGGCCCCGGCGGCGCGCAGCTCCTTGAGCATGTCGAGGTTCTCGCCACTGCGGTTGAGCCCACTGCGGTAGCCGTTCCACGGCGCCTGATCCGGGTTGCTCGGCCGGCCCGCGCTGCGGTCCTTGATCGACGAGCCGACCACGTACTGCCGTTGCCAGTCCCAGGGCAGGCCCTGGCTCTGTGCGATCGCCGCGAGGTAGTCGGGCAGCGGCTGGTCGGTCAGGCTGTGGCCGGAAATCAGCACGCGGCGGGGGGCCGTGGCCTTCGCGGCGCCGGCATCGGCGGTGGCGTCCATCGGTGTGCGCGGCAAGGGGTTGGCCGGAGGCGGTGCGGCAGGCGCGGCGTCGAGCCGCGTGCTCGTCAAGGCAAGCAGCATCACGGTGGCGAGCAGCGCGTTCGGCTTCATGCGGACCAGTCTATCGGCGCCAAGGCGCGGCGCCCCCGCGTCACGATGCCGGCGTGGCCGGCTCCCTAGAATCCGGCCCCTCGACCGGAGACCCCCATGCCCGTGAACCTCGCCGCGCCCGATCCTGCTTCGTTGCATGCCGTGCCCGGCGTCGAGATCGGCATCGCGATGGCGGGGGTGCGCAAGGCGATGCGACGCGACCTGACGGTGCTCACGCTCGCCGAAGGCTCGGCGGTCGCCGGCGTGTTCACGAAGAACCGCTTCTGCGCCGCGCCGGTGCAGCTGTGCCGCAAGCACCTTGCCGCGGACCACGGCATCCGCGCGATCGTCGTCAACACCGGCAACGCCAACGCCGGCACCGGCGAAGACGGCCTGGTGCGCGCCCGCTCGACCTGCATCGCGCTCGCGCGCCACATGAACCTGGCGCCCGAGCAGGTGCTGCCGTTCTCCACCGGCGTGATCATGGAAACGCTGCCGAACGATCGCATCGAAGCGGCGCTGCCGGCGGCGTTGGCCGACCGCGGCGCCGAGCGCTGGGCGGACGCGGCCACCGCGATCATGACCACCGACACGGTGCCCAAGGGCGCGTCGAAGCAGGTGCTGATCGAAGGCGAGGTCGTTACCGTCACCGGCATCGCGAAGGGCGCCGGGATGATCCGGCCCAACATGGCGACGATGCTCGGCTTCGTCGCGACCGACGCGCACATCGCGCCGTCGTTGCTGCAGGCGCTGGTCAGCGAGGCGGCCGACGCCTCGTTCAACCGCATCACCGTCGATGGCGACACCTCGACGAATGACAGCTTCGTGCTCGTCGCCACGCGCCAGGCCGCGCACACCGAGATCACCGACGCCGGCTCGCCCGAAGCCGCCACGCTGCGCGAGGCGATCGTCGCGGTGTCGCAGCAGCTCGCGCAGGCCATCGTGCGCGACGGCGAGGGCGCGACCAAGTTCATCACCGTGCAGGTCGACGGCGGCGCGAACGAGGCCGAGTGCAGGCAGGTCGCCTACGCGATCGCCCACTCGCCGCTGGTCAAGACCGCGTTCTTCGCGAGCGACCCGAACCTGGGCCGCATCCTCGCGGCGGTCGGCTACGCGGGCATCGACGATCTCGATCAGGGCCTGATCGACCTCTGGCTCGACGACGTGCACGTCGCGACGAAGGGCGGCCGCCATCCGGACTACCAGGAGGCCGACGGCGCGCGCGTGATGAAGCGCGCCGAGATCACGGTGCGCGTCGACCTGCATCGCGGCCCCAGCGACCGCAAGCCCTGCGCCGTCGTCTGGACCTGCGACTTCTCGTACGACTACGTCAAGATCAACGCCGACTACCGCAGTTGAGGCGCGCCTGCAGTCGTTCATCACGCCACTGATCGAGAGGATCGCCCGCCGGCTGCGACTCGCGCCCGACGACCTGCTCCGAGACGCGGTCTACCGCCGCCTGTGGAGCTCGATCCTGATCAGCTCCTTCGGCGCGCAGGTCACGATGCTTGCGCTGCCGCTGACCGCGGCCGTGCTGCTCGACGCCACGCCCACGCAGATGGGCTGGCTCACGACGATCGAGATCCTGCCCTTCGTGCTGCTGTCGCTGCCCTGCGGCGTGTGGCTGGACCGCGTCAGGAAGCTGCCGGTCTACGTGGCCGGCGAGGCGAGCATCGCGCTGGTGGTGGCGAGCGTGCCGCTGGCCTGGTGGGCCGGCTGGCTCGGCATGCCGTGGATGTACGCGGCCGCCTTCGTGATGGGCAGCATCCACGTCACGGCCGGCTCGGCCGCGCAGATCGTGCTGACGCAGGTGGTGGCGCGCGAGCGGCTGGTCGAGGCGCATGCGAAGAACTCGCTCGCGACTTCGGGCGCGGAAGTCGCGGGGCCGGGCGCGGCCGGAGCGCTGATCAAGCTGGTCGGCGCGCCGCTGGCCTTGCTGGTCGACGCGCTGCTGCTGATCGCCTCCGTGGCGATCCTGCGCGGCGTGAAGGTGCACGAGCGGCTCGAGGCGCGGCCCGAGCGCCGCTTCTGGCCCGATCTGCGCGCGGGGCTGTCGTTCGTGCGCGGCACGCCGCTGCTGGTGGCGCTGGCCGCGACCGTCGGCCTGTGGCAGATGTGCCATCACGCGGCGATCGTCGTGCAGATCCTGTTCGCGACGCGCGTGCTCGGTCTGAGTGAATCGCAGGTCGGGCTCGCGTTCGTCGGGCTCGGCGTCGGCACGGTGGCGGCCAGCGCGTTCGGCAACCGCCTCTCGACGCGGCTCGGGCCGGGGCCCTGCCTGGTGCTCGGGGTGGCGATCTGCGGGCTCGGCTGGGGCGCGCTGGCGTTGGCGCCGGCGAACGCCTTCGGCACGGCGGTGTTCGCCGCGATGCTGCTGTGCTTCGGGCTCGGCGCGGTGCTGATCTTCATCAACTTCCTCGCGTTGCGGCAGGCGATCACGCCGCCGGAATTGCTCGGGCGCATGACGAGCACGATGCGCTGGCTGATCCTGATCCCCGCCGGCCCCGGCGCGCTGATCGGCGGCTGGCTCGGCGAGCACGTCGGCCTGCGTGCCTCGCTCGCCTTCGCGGGGGGCGGCGCGCTGCTGCTCGCGCTGGCCGCGTCGCGGCACCCCGTCATTCGCGCGACCACCGCCCTGCCGGCGCTCGAAGCGGCCGAGGAGGCGCTCGGCGCCGAAGCCTCGGTCGCGCCGCACAGCGTCGTGCCCTGATGCGTGGCAACGCTCGCCGCATCACGCCAAGGCTTCGCGCGCCTTGATCGCGGCGGCTCGAACGGCCCGCTCGGGCACGCCCGACGCCTCCCGGCCCATGAGCCCGCGCGCCGCGCGCGGCCATGCTGCGCCGCGATAATCGCAAGCCCTCCCGCGCCGCCGGCTCGATGAACGCCCCCCTGCCTCTGCATTCCGCGCTCGCCCCGGCCATCGCTTCCGGCGCCGCAGCCGAGCCCACGGCCCGGCTGCGCGAGATTCCCTACAACTACACCTCGTTCTCCGATCGCGAGATCGTGCAGCGCCTGCTCGGCGTGCGCGCCTGGGAGCTGCTGCACGAGCTGCGCGCCGAGCGCGTCACCGGCCGTTCGGCGCGCATGCTCTACGAGGTGCTCGGCGACATCTGGGTCGTCCAGCGCAACCCCTACCTGCAGGACGACCTGCTCGACAACCCGAAGCGCCAGCGTCTGCTCGTCGAGGCGCTGCAGCACCGCCTCGGGGAAATCGACCGCCGCCGCGCCGACAAGGACGAGGCCGAACTCGACGCCGAATCCGCGCTGCGCCACCGCCGCGTGATGGAGCTGCTCGCGATGGCGCGGGAAGCCGTCGATCGCTTCGCGCGCGGCTTCGACGCGGTGAGCCGGCTGCGCCAGCGCACCGCGCGCAAGCTGGGCCGCCGCACCGCGAAGGACAACATCAAGTTCGACGCGCTGAGCCGCGTCTCGCACGTGACCGACGCGACCGACTGGCGCGTCGAATACCCGTTCGTCGTGCTGACGCCCGACTCCGAAGCCGAGATGGCCGCGCTGGTGGCGGGCTGCATCGAGCTGGGCCTGACGATCATCCCGCGCGGCGGCGGCACCGGCTACACCGGCGGCGCCATCCCGCTCACCTGGAAGAGCGCGGTGATCAACACCGAGAAGCTCGAAGCGATGAGCGAGGTCGAGTGGGTCGAGCTGCCCGGCGTCGCCCACAAGGTGCCGACGATCTGGAGCGAAGCCGGCGTCGTGACACAGCGCGTCGCCGACGCCGCCGAGCGTGCGGGGCAGGTCTTCGCGGTCGATCCGACCTCGGCCGAAGCCAGCTGCATCGGCGGCAACATCGCGATGAACGCCGGCGGCAAGAAGGCGGTCCTGTGGGGCACCGCGCTCGACAACCTCGCGAGCTGGCGCATGGTGACGCCCGAGGCGAAGTGGCTCGAAGTCGTGAGGCTCGACCACAACCTCGGCAAGATCCACGATGCGCCGATGGCGAGCTTCGAGCTGCGCCATTTCGCGGCCGACGGCCGCACGCTGGAACGCACGCAGCGGCTCGACATCCCCGGCAGCGTCTTCCGCAAGGAGGGCCTCGGCAAGGACGTCACCGACAAGTTCCTCGCCGGCCTGCCCGGCATCCAGAAGGAAGGCTGCGACGGGCTCATCACCAGCGCGCGCTGGATCGTCCACCGCATGCCGGCGCACACGCGCACCGTCTGCCTGGAGTTCTTCGGCAACGCGAAGGACGCGGTGCCGAGCATCGTCGACATCAAGGACTACATGTTCGAGCAGGGCAGGAGCGGCGGCGCCATCCTCGCGGGCCTCGAACACCTGGACGACCGCTATCTGAAGGCGGTGGGCTACGCGACCAAGTCGAAGCGGGCCACGTTGCCGAAGATGGTGCTGATCGGCGACATCGCCGGCGACGACCCGGACGTCGTCGCACGCGCGGCCAGCGAAGTGGTGCGCCTCGCGAATTCGCGCCACGGCGAGGGCTTCGTGGCGGTCGGCGCCGACGCCCGCAAGAAGTTCTGGCTCGACCGCAAGCGGACCGCCGCGATCAGCAAGCACACCAACGCCTTCAAGATCAACGAGGACGTGGTGATCCCGCTGCACCGGATGGGCGAGTACACCGAGGGCATCGAGCGCATCAACGTCGAGCTGAGCCTGCGCAACAAGCTCGAACTGGTCGATGCGCTCGAGGCCTTCTTCGACAAGGGCGCGCTGCCTCTGGGCAAGAACGACGACGCGGGCGAGATCCCGAGCGCCGAGCTGCTCGAAGACCGTGTGCAGCGCTCGCTCGCGCTGCTGCGCGAGGTGAGGGCGCTGTGGAATGGCTGGCTGCACGGGCTGGACGTCGTGCAACCCGCAGGCCGCAGCTTCTTCGAGCTGATCCAGGACGACACGCTGCGCGCCTCGTGGAAGACGCAGATCCTGAAGCCGTTGCAGGCGCTGTTCGCCGGCGCCGCGCTGGCGCCCGTCGTCGACGCCTGCCGCGCGATCCACAAACAGGTGCTGCACGGCCGGGTGTGGGTCGCCCTGCACATGCACGCCGGCGATGGCAACGTGCACACCAACATCCCCGTCAACAGCGACGACTACGCGATGCTGCAGACGGCGCAGGAGGCGGTCGCGCGGATCATGGCGCTGGCGCGCCGGCTCGACGGCGTCATCAGCGGCGAGCACGGCATCGGCATCACCAAGCTCGAGTTCCTCAGCGACGACGAGATCGCCGCCTTCACCGACTACAAGCAGCGCGTCGATCCCGAGGGCCGCTTCAACAAGGGCAAGCTGCTGCGCGGCGCGGCCCTGAAGACGCTCGGCGAGGACGTGCTGGCGGCCGACCTGAGCCACGCCTACACGCCCAGCTTCGGGCTGATGGGCCACGAGTCGCTGATCCTTCAGCAAAGCGACATCGGCGCGATCAGCGAAAGCATCAAGGACTGCCTGCGCTGCGGCAAGTGCAAGCCCGTCTGCGCGACCCACGTGCCGCGCGCGAACCTGCTCTACAGCCCGCGCAACAAGATCCTCGCGACCTCGCTGCTGGTCGAGGCCTTCCTCTACGAGGAGCAGACGCGGCGCGGCGTGAGCCTCAAGCACTGGGAGGAGTTCGAGGACGTGGCCGACCACTGCACCGTCTGCCACAAGTGCCTCTCGCCCTGCCCGGTGAACATCGACTTCGGCGACGTCTCGATGGCGATGCGCAACCTGCTGCGCAAGATGGGGCAGAAGAGCTTCCGTCCGGGCAATGCCGCGGCGATGTTCTTCCTGAACGCGAAGAACCCCGACACGATCCGCGCAATGCGCCGCGCGATGGTGGGCATCGGCTTCCGCGCGCAGCGGCTCGCGCACGAGGTGCTCAAGCGCGCGGCGCGCAAGCAGACGAGCGCGCCGCCGGCGACCGTCGGCCGCGCGCCGCTCAAGGCGCAGGTGATCCACTTCGTCAACAAGAAGATGCCTGGCGGTCTGCCCAAGCGCAGCGCGCGGGCGCTGCTGGACATCGAGGACGCCGACTACGTGCCTGTGATCCGCGATCCGCGCTCGACCACCGCCGACAGCGAGGCCGTCTTCTACTTCCCCGGCTGCGGCTCGGAGCGCCTGTTTTCGCAGGTCGGCCTCGCGACGCAGGCGATGCTCTGGCACGCCGGCGTGCAGACGGTGCTGCCGCCCGGCTACCTGTGCTGCGGCTACCCGCAGCGCGGCAGCGGCCAGCAGGACAAGGCCGAGCAGATCATCACGGACAACCGCGTGCTGTTCCACCGCGTTGCCAACACGCTCAACTACCTCGACATCAAGACCGTCGTGGTGAGCTGCGGCACTTGCTACGACCAGCTGCAGGGCTACCAGTTCGAGAAGATCTTCCCGGGCTGCCGCATCGTCGACATCCACGAATTCCTCAATGAGAAGGGCATCCGCCTCGACGCCACGCAGGCCGGCGCCTACCTCTACCACGACCCCTGCCACAGCCCGATGAAGCAGCAGGAGCCGATGAAGACGGTGAAGGCGCTGGTTGGCGAGCAGGTGCGCAAGAGCGAGCGCTGCTGCGGCGAGAGCGGCACCTTCGGCGTGACCCGGCCGGACATCGCGACGCAGGTGCGCTTCCGCAAGGAAGAAGAGCTGCGGCGCGACGAGGCGGCCTTGCGCGCCAGCGGCGCGCTGGCGGCCGAGGCGCCGATCAAGGTGCTGACCTCGTGCCCGAGCTGCCTGCAGGGCCTGAGCCGCTACGGCGACGACCTGAGCAACGGCCTGCTCGAAGCCGACTACATCGTCGTCGAGATGGCACGCAAGATCCTGGGTGAGGACTGGATGCCCCGGTACGTCGAACGCGCGAACGCCGGCGGCATCGAGCGGGTGCTGGTGTGAGCACCGTCGCGGGCTGCCCGTTGTGCGCCGAAGACGGCGGCCGGCTCGTCGTGCGCCGGCCGGAGCTGCGCGTGATCCGCCCCGACGACGCGGCCTTCCCCGCGACCTACCGCGTCGTCTGGAACGCGCACGTCGCCGAATGGACCGACCTGCCGCCGGCGCAGCGCAGCTCGTGCATGCAGGCGGTCGCGACGGTCGAGACGGTGCTGCGCGAAGCGCTCGCGCCAGCCAAGGTCAATCTCGCGAGCCTCGGCAACTTCGTGCCCCATCTGCACTGGCATGTCATCGCGCGCTTTGAGTGGGACAGCCACTGGCCGCAACCGGTGTGGGGCCCTGCGCAGCGCACCGTGCAGCCGCGGCCCGCCGAGCGCCTGCGTGCCAGCCCAGAAGCCCTCGACGAGCGGGTTGCCGCGGCTTTCGCACCGTTGGACGGCTACTAAACTTTGGCGGCCTCGTCGCTCGAGATTCACACCATGGCTGGCCTCACCCCCGACACCCCGACGCCCACCGCGCTGACCGTGCATCAGCAGTCGCGGCTGCTGGAGATCGAGTTCTCCGACGGCGCGCATTTCAAGCTCCCGTTCGAGCTGCTGCGCGTGTATTCGCCGTCGGCCGAGGTGCAGGGCCACGGCCCGGGGCAGGAAGTGCTGCAGACCGGCAAGCGCGGCGTCGAGATCGTCGGCCTCGAGCCGATCGGCAACTACGCGGTGCAGCCGACCTTCTCCGACGGCCACAGCTCGGGCCTCTACGCCTGGGATCTGCTCTACCGCCTCGGGGCGAACCAGGACGCGCTGTGGCGCGACTACGAAGCGCGGCTCGCCGCGGCCGGCATCGATCGCGACGCGCCGATGCCCGACGCCGCCGGCTCGGCCTGCGGCCACCACCACTGAAGACGATGAGCCAGACCCACTTTGGCTACGAAGACGTCGACGAGGCCGAGAAGGCCAGGCGGGTGCGCGGCGTCTTCGACAGCGTCGCGTCGCGCTACGACGTGATGAACGATTTGATGTCGCTCGGCCTGCATCGTGCGTGGAAGGCCTACGCGGTCGCGCTCGCCGAGGTGCGCGAAGGCGACCGCGTGCTCGATCTGGCGGGCGGCACCGGCGACCTCGCGCGTGCCTTCGCACGCAAGGTGGGACGCGACGGGCTCGTCGTGCACACCGACATCAACGAGGCGATGCTGCGCGTCGGCCGCGACCGTCTGGTCGACGAAGGCCTGATGCTGCCGACGGCGATCTGCGACGCCGAGCGGCTGCCGTTCGCTCCCGCGAGCTTCGACCGCGTCAGCGTCGCCTTCGGCCTGCGCAACATGACGCACAAGGAGCAGGCGCTCGCCGAGATGGCGCGGGTGCTGCGGCCCGGCGGGCGGGTGCTGGTGCTCGAGTTCTCGAAGCCCGCCGAGGTCTTGAGCAGGCCCTACGACTGGTACTCGTTCAAGGTGCTGCCCCTGTTGGGCCGCTGGGTCGCCGGCGACGCGCAGAGCTACCGCTACCTGGCCGAGTCGATCCGCATGCATCCCGACCAGGCGACGCTGAAGTCGATGATGAAGACGGCCGGCTTTGGCCACGTCGATGTGCACAACCTCGCCGGCGGCGTCGTCGCGGTGCACGTCGGCATCCGCTGCTGAGTGGAGCGGGAACGCCGCTTGCCGGCCAAGGCGTTCGTCGCTCCTCGTCGATAAGGACGATGAGCGTGCGGTTTGTCCGCGGGCCTGTGATGCGGGCGGCGCGTCCCCCGGCTTCGGGGTAGCAGCCGTCCGGTTCTAGGGTCTTACACTGATCTTTGACCTGCGGCGTGGCGCCTCGCGAGAGCCCTCGCCGCCTTGCCCGAAAGTCCTCCGAATGCGATCGATCCAGACGTTGAAGCGGGTATTGGCTGGCCTGGCGATGGTGCTGATGTCGGGCCTCGTCGTCGGGCAGGCGCCGCCGCCGGCGGCCACCGCGGCGCCTCCCGAATACAAGCTTGCAGCCGGCGACTCGGTGCGCATCACCGTGTTCCAGAACCCGGACCTGAGCATCGAAACGCGCATCGCCGAATCGGGCTCAATCTCCTTCCCGCTGCTCGGCGCCGTCAAGCTCGCCGGCCTCACTACCGCCCAAGGCGAAAAGCTGATCGCCGACGGGCTCAAGAGCGGCAATTTCGTCAAGGCGCCGCAGGTGTCGATCGTCGTCGCGACGGTGCGCGGCAACCAGGTCTCGGTGCTCGGCCAAGTGCTGCGCCCAGGCCGCTACCCGATCGAGACCGCCGAGATGCGGCTGACCGACCTGCTCGCGCTGGCCGGCGGCATCTCCCCGACCGGCGCCGACGTGGTGACGGTGGTCGGCAAGCGCAACAACAAGCCCTTCCGCTTCGAAGTCGATCTGCCGACGGTCTTCGGCCCGGACCGCACCACCAACGACGTGCTGCTGCAGAACGAGGACGTCGTCTGGGTCGATCGCGCGCCGATGTTCTTCGTCTACGGCGAAGTGCAGCGCCCCGGCGCGCTGCGGCTGGAGCGCGGCTTGACGCTGATGCGCGCGCTGGCTACGGCCGGCGGCCTGACGCAGCGCGGCACCGAGAAGGGCATCCGGGTGCATCGACGCGGGCCCGACGGCAAGGTGCAGATCCTGACGCCGGGTCTCGAGGAAGTGCTGCGCGCCGACGATGTCGTCTACGTGCGCGAGAGCCTGTTCTGAGCGCGCGCCGTCACCCATCCAACCCCACCACCTTCGCGAGTCACACACCATGTCCCTTTGGCAATACGCAAGGATCGTCTGGGCGCGGCGCTGGATGTTCCTGATGCTGTTCGCGGCGATCTCGATCGCCGGCATCGCGTTCACGCTGCTGCAGCCCAAGCGCTACGTGGCCGAGGTGTCGATGCTGGTGGACTTCAAGCCGGATCCGATCCTCGGCGCGGTCGCGCCGGGCCTCGTGCAGCCGGGCTTCATGGCCACGCAGTCCGAGATGCTGGTCAGCGAGAACGTCGCGGTGCGCGCGGTGAAGCGGCTGGGCCTCGACAAGAAGGAAGAGATCGTCAAGCAGTGGGAAGAAGCCACCCAGCGCAAGACGCCGATCGACCACTACCTCGCCGCCCAGCTGGTCAAGGGTGTGACGGTCGAGCCCTCGCGCGGCAGCAACTTCATCAACCTGACCTACACCGCCCAGGACCCGAAGATGGCCGCCGCCGCGGCCAACGCGATCGCGCAGGCCTACCTCGACGTCTCGGTCGATCTGCGCGTGCAGCCGGCCAAGCAGTACGCCGCGTGGTTCGAGGAGCAGTCCAAGGTGCTGCGTGCCGATCTCGAGTCCGCGCAGAAGCGCCTCTCCGACTACCAGCAGGAAAAGGGCATCACCGACGACAAGCTTGACCAGGAGACCGCCCGGCTGAACGTGCTCGTCACCCAGCTCGCCACCGCACAGGCCGGCGTCGGCATGCCCGGCCTCAGCGGCGAGATGTCGGTGGATCCGCAGTCGGCGGCCTCGGTGCAGAGCCTCAAGATGCAGCTGTCGGCCACGCAGGCCAAGCTCAGCGAGATCAGCAACATCGTCGGCACCAGCCATCCGCAGCGCATCTCGCTCGAGGCGCAGGTCGCCGACCTGCGGCGCCAGGTCAACGCCGAGATCAGCCGCGTCTCCGGCGGCGCGGCGGTCATGCGCGGCCAGAACCAGCGCCGCATCACCGAGCTGCAGGGGCTCGTCGATGCGCAGAAGGCGCGCGTGCTCAGCATGAAGGGCGCACGCGACGACATGTCGGTGCTCGTCAAGGACGTCGAGAACGCGCAGCGCGCCTACGAAGGTGCGCGCACGCGGCTCAGCCAGCTGAGCCTGGAAAGCCAGACCAACCAGGCCAACGTGCAGATCATGAGCCCGGCGGTCGAGCCGGCGACCGCCTCGCTGAAGCAGCTGTTCAAGGGCATCGGCGTCGCGATCCTGGCCGGTCTTGCGGTGGGCCTGGGCGCGGTCGTCGGCCTGGAGCTGAAGGATCGCCGCGTGCGCAGCCCCGACGATCTCCTCGGCCTCGAAGGCGTGCCGGTGCTGGGCGTTCTGCGCCCGGCCGGCTCGAAGGCGCCGGTGTTCCGCAGCCTCAGCGGCGGCGGTCCGCCGGCCGGCCGCCGGGCCCTCCCCGCGATAGGAGTTTCCTGATGCGAATGAGCGTCGCCACCCTGCCGACCCTGCCGCGTGCGAACCGCACGATCGGGGCGATCCTGATGGACGCCGGTCTGCTTTCGGCCGACGACGCCGAGCAGATCGTGCGGATGCAGCGCCAGAACAACCTGCGCTTCGGCGAGGCCGCGGTCAAGCTCGGCCTGCTCACCGAGGCCGACATCCAGCACGCGCTGGCGCGCCAGTTCGATTACGCCTACCTGCGCCTGTCCGACCACAAGCCGGTCAGCGAGGAAGTCGTCGCCGCCTACCAGCCGTTTTCCGCCCAGGTCGAACAGCTGCGCGCGGTGCGCAGCCAGCTGATCCTGCGCTGGTTCGACAAGACCGAAGACCGTCAGGTGCTCGCGGTCGTTGGCCCGGGCCGCGGCGAAGGCCGCAGCTACTTCGCGGCCAATCTCGCGGTGCTGTTCGCGCAGCTCGGCGAGCGCACGCTGCTGATCGACGCCGACATGCGCAACCCGCGCCAGCATGAGTTGTTCATGCTGCAGAACAAGGTCGGCCTGTCGACACTGCTCGCGCAGCGCTCGCGCGAGGAGGCAATCGTGCGCATCCCTGACCTCGTCGGTCTGTCGGTGCTGCCGGCCGGTCCGGTGCCGCCGAACCCGCTCGAGCTGATCAACCGGCCTGCGTTCTCGGAGCTGCTGCATCACGTGCGCGCGTCCTATGACGTGATCATCCTCGACACGCCCAGCATCGCCGTCGGCGAGGAGGCCGCGATGATCGCGATGCGCGCCGGCGCCGCGGTGGCCATCGCGCGCACCGTGCAGACGCGCGTCAGTGGCTTCAACGACCTCGTGCTCGGCCTGACGCAGGCCGGCGTCGCCGTGGTCGGCTCGGTGCTCAACGACATCCCGGCCGGTGCCGCAAGGCGCTGACGCCGGACGCCGCGTGCGGCGGCCCTGACGTCGACAATCGGCCGAAGTCCCCCGATGGTGACCAATCTCAAGGCGCTGGTCGTCGTCCTCGTGCTTGCGGGGATGACCTTCCACCTCGCGAAGCCGCTCGCGTTGCGCTTCATGACCGAGGAGCTGTTCAAACAGCGGCGCAACCTCTGGCTGCTGCTCACCGTGGCTGCCTTCGCGAGCCCCAGCTTCTGGATCTACGCACCGATTGCCGCGATCCTCGTCGTCAAGGCTGCGCGGCACGAGCCGAACCCGGTGGCGTTGTTCGTGCTCGCGGCCACCGCGGTGCCGCCGGTGATGCTCGCGATCCCGACCATCGGCATCGGCGCGCTGTTCGACTTGAGCCATCAGCGCCTGCTGGCCCTGGTGCTGCTGCTGCCCGTGGCCTTGCAGCTCTGGAACAAGCCGCGGCCCGGCGAGCACGCCGGCGCGCTGCGTGCGATCGACATCGGTGTCGCCGGCTATCTGCTGGTGCAGATGGTCGTGCTGCTGCCCCACGACTCGGTCACCAACATCCTGCGCCGCGGCCTGCACTTCGTGCTCGACTACGGCCTCGTCTACTACGTTCTGAGCCGTGCCGTCACGACCCGTGCGGCACTGTTCGAGACGATGGCCTGCATGGTGCTCTCGTGCGCGGTGCTCGTGCTGCCCTCGCTGTTCGAGACGATGCGCTCCTGGCTGCTGTACCAGGGCCTGGGCGAGCTCTGGGGCAAGCCCGATCCCTTCGCCTGGCTGTTCCGCGGCGATTCGCTGCGTGCGCAGACCTCGCTCGGCCACTCGATCACCTTCGGTTTCCACATGGCCATCGCCTTCGGCATGACGCTCGCGCTGGCCCGCGCGATCGGCTCGTCGAAGACCGCCTGGGTCGTCGGTGCGTGGATGTGGCTCGGCCTGATCGCCGCGTTCTCGCGCGCGCCCTGGCTCGCCGCCGGCATGGCGGCGGTCGTGTGCGCGGCGCTCGCGCCAGGCGGCGCGGCCAACGTCAAGCGGCTGCTGATGCTCGCGATGGTCGGCGGCGGGCTTCTGATGGCCTCGCCCTGGGGGGACGACATCATGGACGTGATGCCCTTCATCGGCACCGTCGACAGCACCAACGTCGTCTACCGCCAGCAGCTCGCCGCGACGTCCTGGAACCTCATCCTGAAGAACCCGATCCTCGGCGACCCGCTGGTGCTGCGCGACATGGAGAGCCTGCGCCAGGGCCAGGGGATCATCGACCTGGTCAACGCGTATGCGTCGGTCGCGCTGTTCAACGGACTGGTCGGCCTGACGTTGTTCGTGATGCCGCTGGTCGTCGCGAGCTTCACCGCCTGGCGCATCTCGCAAGCCAAGCGCGACGCCGAGCTGTCCGACACGCTGCTCGGCGCCGCGCTGGTCGCCTCGATGATGGCGACGCTGCTGCACATCGCCACCGCCGGCTACGACTGGCTGCTGTGGGCCCTGCTCGGGCTCACCACCGCCTACATCGCCCTGGACCGCCGCGAGGTCACGCCGATCACGCCGCTGAGCCGGCGCGCGCCGCTGCCGGCGCGCGCCGTGATGCAAACCCAGGGCCGCGCGCGCCGTGCTCACTGAGGTGGCCGCTCCCGCCGGCCATCGTGCCGAAGCGGCCGTCGGCTCCGCGCCGATGGATTACGTGCTGGCCGTCCAGGCGCCGGCCTACCCGCTCGCCGGCGGGCGCTGCGCCACCGAAAGCGCATTCGCCGAACACCTGCGCCAGCTGCGCCTGCGCATCGGCCCGCGCTTCGCACGGCTGGTGCTGATCGCGCCGTCGCTGACCGACGACGAGTACGCGCGCCTCAAGCCCGGCCTCGGCGAGCTCAGCGAGGCCGACGACGGCGTGCAGTTCGTGCCCGCCTATCCCACCTCGGTGTCGCGCCCCGGCTTCTGGCTGCACCACCTGCGGCCGGTGTGGAAGCGCTCGCGCGACGCGGTGCGCACCGCGTCGATCGTGCATTCGGGCATGTCCACCCAGCTGGGCCATCCGCTGATGGCGATGGTCAACCTGGCCGGCTGGCTCGCGAAGAAGCCTGTCGTCTTCATGGTCGACATCGACTTCCGCCGCCATGCCGAGCGCTACCGGCGCCTGGGCAGCTGGAGCCTGAAGAGCTACCTCGTCAACCGCTACCTGTACGACCCGCTGAAGTGGCTGCAGTGCTGGCTGGCGCCGCGCATGTTCACGCTCGTGTGCCTGAAGAGCGCGTCGATGGTGAAGGACTTCGGCCAGGGCCGGCCCAACGTGCGCAACTTCTACGACACCGTGCATGCCGAGCACCACGTGCTGAACGCCGACGAGCTGGCCGCGAAGGAGGCCGCGGCGCGCGATGCGAGCCGGCCGCTCGTCGTCGGCTATTTCGGCCGGCTCGCGCCGAACAAGGGCATGGACCGCGCCGTCGAGGCGGTTCGCCTCGCGCGTGCCCGCGGCGCCGACGTGCGGCTGCGCCTGATCGGCGCCGGCGACTGCCTCGAAGCCCTGCAGCACCAGGTGCGCGACGCCGGTCTCGGCGACGCGGTGTCGTTCGAGCCGCCGGTCGCCTACGGCGCGCCGCTCTTCGAGCGCCTGGCCGACGTGCACCTGTCGGTCGCCGCGCCGCTGATCGAGGACACGCCGCGCGCCGCCTTTGATTCGATGGCCCGCGGCATCCCGATCGTCGCCTTCGACATCACCTATTTCGACGACCTCGCGCGCGCGAGCGGCGCGGTGCGCGTCACGCCCTGGCCCGAGGCCGGCGGCCTGGCCGAGGCCTTCGTCGAACTCGCGGGCGACCGCGCCAAGCTCGCCGGCATGACCAGCGCGGCCGTGGCCTTCGCGCGCGACAACACCCAGGACATCTGGCTCAAGCGCCGGACGCAGTGGCTGATGGAATTGCTGTGAGCGGCGCGCCGTCGCGGTGCGCGGCGGCGGCGCGGGCGTCGACCCGTTCGATGCGCGGCTCCATCGAGAGGAGCTTCGCCGGGCCATAGAAGGTCGCGAAGGCCACGTCCTTCGCGTCGCGGCCGGTGGCGATGCGCACAAGGTCCTCGACCGGCGACATCCGCGTCGGATCGAAGGCCACCCAGCGTCCGCCGAGCCAGGCTTCAAAGATTGCGTGGAAGTCCGGCGGCGGTGCCTCGAAGGGCGCGTGGCCGACGACCAGCCGCGCCGGGATGTTCAGCGCGCGGCACATCGCGATGCCCAGGTGCGCGAAGTCGCGGCAGACGCCGGCACGGCGCACGAAGACGTCGCCGGCGGTGGTCGTCGTGTCGGTGCTTCCGGGGGCGTACTCGATGCTGTCGTGGATCCAGTCGGCGATCGCCTGCACCCGCGCATGGCCGGGCGCGTGGCCGCCGAAGAGCTTCTGCGCGGCCGAAGCCAGCTTGTCGGACTCGCAGTAGCGCGTCGGCAGCAGCAGCGGCAGCAGCGCGTCGGGAAGCTCGGCGATCGGCGTTTCGCGCCCCCGCTTCAACGCGGGGGGCGGCGTGCGGCGCACCAGCGCGCGGTAGCTGAGCGTGAACTCGCCGCGCTCGACCGAAAGCCGCGTGAAGCGGTGGCCACGGGCGTGGTCCTCGAACACGCGGTGCTCGAGCGCCGGCCGAAAGCTCAGGCACTCCTGCGTCACCAGCTGCTCCGAGGTGTCCTGCGCATGCACGAGGAAGATGAACTCGGTCGGCGCGGCGACTTCGTAGCGCAACTCGCAGTCGATCCGGTAGGTGCGGCGTTCGAGCGTGCGGCCGCTGGCGTCGAAGGCATGGACCTTGGGGCGGACGAGATCGATCAGGCCGGGCATGGACGACTCCTTGGCGGGGGCGATGCCATCGGTCCGCAAGGGTCCCGGGCATCGTCGTCGATTGCAGCGCCGCGCCGCCGAACGGGCCATCGGCTCGGGCCGGCCGCGCCTGTAGGACGCCGCCGCGGTCCCGCGCCTCAGCGATCGAGCCCGAGTTCGCGCAAGCCCGCGGCCACCGCAAGGAAGGAGCCGAAAACGACGATGCGATCGTCGCGGCCTGCCTTCGCGAGCGCGCGCCGCAGCGCTTCGGGCACCGAGCCGGCGAGCTGCACGACGCCCTGCACGCCGGCGCGGTCGAGCGCCGACGCCAGCTCGGCCGCGGTGCTGCCGCGGCGGTCGTCGATCCCGGCGACGAACCAGCTGTCGAAGCTCGCGGTCAGCGCGCGTGCGCTGTCTTCGATGTCCTTGTCGCGCAGCATCGAGAACACCGCGAACGTGCGGCCGTGCGCCGAGCCCAGCGGCTCGCGCGCGAGCGTGTCGGCCAGCCGCGTGGCGGCATGCGCGTTGTGCGCGACGTCGAGCACGATCTCGGGGCTGGCCGCGTCGCGCCGCCAGCGCTGGAAGCGGCCGGCCAGGCGGGCGTGTGCCAGGCCGGTGCGGATCGCCTCGGGCGCGAGCGGCAGGCGATCGGCCAGCGCGTCGAGCGCCATCACGCAGGCCGCGGCGTTGTGCCACTGCACTTCGCCGGCCAGCGCCGGCGGCGGCAGCTCGATCGGCCGGTGGCCGGGGCGCGCGATCCAGTGCCGTCGCGCATCGCCCGGGCCTTCGCTGCGCACGCGGTAGTCGCGCCCGCTCTGGATGAGCCGCGCGCCGATGCGCTCGGCTTCCTCGGCGATCGTCGCCGGCGGCTCGGGATCCGCGCTCACCACCGGCCGGCCGGCGCGCATCACGCCGGCCTTCTCGCGGCCGATGCTCTCGCGCGTGGGGCCGAGGTACTCGACATGGTCGATGCCGATGCTGGTGATCACCGCGCAATCGGCGTCGAAGGCGTTGACCGCGTCGAGCCGTCCGCCGAGGCCGACCTCCAGCACGATCGCGTCAAGCCCCGCCTCGCACAGCACGCTCATCGCCGCGAGGGTGCCGAACTCGAAGGGGGTGAGCGGCACGTCGCCGCGCCCGGCCTCGACTTGCGCGAAGCCGGCGCACAGCAGCGCGTCGGGCACCGGCACGCCGTCGATGCGCACGCGCTCGTGGTAGCGCAACAGGTGCGGCGAGGTGTAGACGCCGACGCGCAAGCCGCCCGCCTGCAGGATCGAGCCCAGCATCGCGCAGGTCGAGCCCTTGCCGTTGGTGCCGGCCACGGTGATCACCGGCACGGTGGGCGCGAGGCCGAGCGCGTTCTTCACCGCCACGACGCGCTCCAGGCCCATGTCGATCGTCTGGCGGTGCAGGCCGTCGGCCCACGCCAGCCAGGCCGAGAGATCGTCCTTCGCGCTCGGGCGGCGCGGCCGGCCGCGCGGCGCGGCATTGGCGGTCGTCGCGACGAGCACCGGCGGCGGCAGGTCGCCGAGGCGGGGGGCGAGCATGGCGCGAAGCGGCGTGGTCAGAAAAGCCCGACGACCTTGCCGTGCTCGTCGAGGTCGATCTTCTCGGCCGAGGGCAGCTTGGGCAGGCCGGGCATCGTCATGACGTCGCCGCAGATCATCACGATGAACTCGGCGCCCGCGGCGAGCCGCACCTCGCGGATGTTGATCGTGTGCCCGCTCGGCGCGCCCTTGGCGTTCGCGTCGGTCGAGAACGAGTACTGCGTCTTCGCGACGCACACCGGGTAATGGCCGTAGCCGGCTTCCTGCAGCTTCTTGATCTGCTCCTTGACCTTGCCGTCGGCGCTGACGCCGGCCGCGCCGTAGATCCTGGTCGCGATCGCGGAGATCTTGTCCATGAGCGGGGCGTCGTCGGGGTAGACGAACTGGAAGCCCGCGGTCTTCTGCGGCTTCCTGCCCTCGACGATGTCGACCACCGCGCGCGCCACGTCCTCGGCGCCCTTGCCGCCCTCGGCCCAGTGGCGCGCGACGATCACCGGCACCTCGTGCTTGGCCATCCTGTCCTGCAGCAGCTTCAGCTCGGCCGGCGTGTCGAAGGTGAAGTTGTTGATCGAGACGACGCAGGGCAGACCGTAGTGCTCGCGCACGTTGCGCACGTGGCGTTCGAGGTTCTCGATGCCGGCCTCGAGCGCGGCCAGGTTCTCGGTATTGAGCGACTTCACGTCGACGCCGCCGTGGAACTTGAGCGCGCGGATCGTCGCGACGATCACCACCGCGTCGGGCTTCAGGCCCGACTTGCGGCACTTGATGTCGATGAACTTCTCGGCGCCGAGGTCCGCGCCGAAACCCGCCTCGGTGACGACGTAGTCGGCCAGCTTCAGGCTCGCCTGCGTCGCGATCACCGAGTTGCAGCCGTGCGCGATGTTCGCGAACGGGCCGCCGTGCAGGATCGCCGGGTTGTTTTCCAGCGTCTGCACGAGGTTGGGCTTCATCGCGTCCTTGAGCAGCACGGTCATCGCGCCGTGCGCCTTGAGCTCGCGCGCGGTCACGGGCTTTTGCGCCTTGGTGTAGCCGATGACGATGTTGCCGAGCCGCTCCTTCAGATCGGCGACCGAGGTCGCGAGGCAGAAGATCGCCATCACCTCGGAGGCGACGACGATGTCGAAGCCGTCCTCGCGCGGGTAGCCGTTGGCCGGGCCGCCGAGCGAGACCGTCACGTCGCGCAGCGCGCGGTCGTTCATGTCGAGCACGCGCTTCCAGGTGATGCGGCGCACGTCGATGTCGAGCTCGTTGCCGTGGTGGATGTGGTTGTCGATCATCGCGGCCAGCAGGTTGTTGGCGAGCTGGATCGCGTTGAAGTCGCCGGTGAAGTGGAGGTTGAGGTCCTCCATCGGCACGACCTGCGCGTAGCCGCCGCCCGCCGCGCCGCCCTTGACGCCGAACACCGGCCCGAGCGAGGGCTCGCGCAGGCAGACCATCGTCTTCTTGCCGATGCGGTTGAGCGCATCGCCCAGGCCCACGGTCGTCGTCGTCTTGCCTTCGCCGGCCGGCGTCGGGCTGATCGCGGTCACGAGGATCAGCTTGCCGTTCGGGCGGTCCTTGATCGATTCGAGGTAGTCGAGCGAGATCTTGGCCTTGTAGTGGCCATAGGGCTCGAGGTGCTCGTCGGCGATGTCGAGTTTCTGGGCAGCCACCTGCGTGATGCGCTGGAGGGTGGCGGCTTGCGCGATGTCGATGTCGGAGGCCATGGCGTTGTCTCGCTTCTCGAATGGTTGGTGTCAGGTGATCAGGATGGCGCGGAAGTCGTTGACGTTCGTCAGCGTCGGGCCGGTCACCACCAGGTCGCCCAGCGCGCTGAAGAAGCTGTAGCCGTCGTTGTTGGCGAGGTAGCTCGGCGCGTGCAGGTCTTTCTTGCGCCCGCGCTCGAGCGTGCTGGGCGTCAGCAGCGCGCCCGCGTTGTCCTCGGTGCCGTCGATGCCGTCGGTGTCGCAGGCGATCGCGTGCATGCGCGGATCGCCGTCCAGCGCGACCGCGAGCGCGAGCAGGAACTCGGCGTTGCGCCCGCCGCGGCCCTTGCCGCGCACCGTCACGGTCGCCTCGCCGCCCGAGAGCAGCACGCAGGGCATGTCGATCGGCTGGCCGTGCTGCACCACCTGGCGCGCGATGCCGGCGTGCATCAAGGCCATCTCGCGCGCCTCGCCCTCGATCGCGTTGCCCAGGATCAGCGGCGTGACGCCGGCCTTGCGCGCGACCGCCGCGGCCGCCTCCAGCGACATCTGCGGCGTCGCGACCATCACCTGCCGCGCGCGGGCCAGCCGGGGGTCGCCGGGTTTCGGGCTTTCGTCGTGGCCGCGGCGGATGTGCTCGATCGCGGCTTTCGGCTCGGTGATTGCATATTTGGCGAGGATCGCGAGCGCGTCCTCGCAGGTCGTCGCGTCGGGCACCGTCGGGCCGGAGGCGATCACCGACGGGTCGTCGCCGGGCACGTCGGAGATGGTGAGCGTCAGCACCTGGGCCGGCGCGCAGGCCGCGGCGAGCCGGCCGCCCTTGATCGCCGACAGGTGCTTGCGCACGCAGTTCATCTCGGTGATGTTGGCGCCGCTCTTGAGCAGCGCGCGGTTGACCTGCTGCTTGTCCTCGAGCGTCAGGCCCTCGGCCGGCAGGGCCAGCAGTGAGGAGCCGCCGCCGGAGATCAGGCAGATCACGAGGTCGTCGGCCGTGAGTCCTTGCACTCGCTGCAGCATCCGCGCGGCGGCGGCCCGGCCGGCGGCATCGGGCACAGGGTGGGCGGCCTCGACCACCTCGATCCTCGCGGTCGGCACCGCGTGGCCGTAACGGGTGACGACCATCCCATCGAGCTCGCCGGGCCAAAGTGCCTCCAGCGCCTGGGCCATCGAGGCCGCTGCCTTGCCCGCGCCGATCACCAGCGTGCGCCCTTTCGGCGCCGGCGGTAGGTGCGCCGCGAGGCAGCGCGCGGGCGCCGCCGCTGCGACGGCTGCGTCGAACATGCTGCGCAGCAGGGTGGTGGCGGCGTCGGCCATCGGGGCGCTTTCCGGGGATGCGGTCGCGGCATGTTAGGCAGGACGAGGTCGCCGGCTCATTGGTCTTGCTTAGGCCCCGGCCCAAAAAGACTCATACATAGGCCATCGTCACGCGGCCAGACTTTCGGCACATCGAGTGCAGCTTCGAAGCACTCGCACCAGCCGGAGCCCGCCGTGTTCGACGCCTACCTCAGCCTTGCCGACGCCGACCCCGAACTCGCCGCCGCGATGCAGCAGGAGCTGCACCGCCAGGAGGAGCACGTCGAGCTGATCGCCTCCGAGAACTACGTCAGCCCGAACGTGATGCGGGTCCAGGGCTCGGTGCTGACCAACAAGTACGCCGAGGGCTACCCGGCCAAGCGCTACTACGGCGGCTGCGAGCACGTCGACGTCGCGGAGCAACTTGCCATCGACCGTGCCAAGGCGCTGTTCCGCGCGGACTACGCGAACGTGCAGCCGCACTCCGGCTCGCAGGCGAACGCGGCGGTCTACATGGCGATGCTGCAGCCGGGCGACACGATCCTGGGCATGTCGCTGGCGCACGGCGGCCACCTGACCCACGGCGCCACGGTCAACTTCAGCGGCAAGCTCTACAAGTCGGTGAGCTACGGGCTCGAGCCCGAGACCGAGACGATCGACTACGCGCAGGTCGCCGAGCTCGCCGAGCAGCACAAGCCCAAGATGATCGTCGCGGGCGCCTCGGCCTATTCGCGGGTGATCGACTGGCAGCGCTTTCGCGACATCGCCGACCGCGTCGGCGCCTACCTGCTGGTGGACATGGCGCACTACGCGGGGCTGGTCGCCGCCGGCGAGTACCCGAGCCCGGTCGGCATCGCCCACTTCGTCACCAGCACCACGCACAAGACGCTGCGCGGCCCGCGCGGCGGCCTGATCCTGTCGAGCGCCGAGTTCGAGAAGCCGCTGAACTCGATGATCTTCCCCGGCATCCAGGGCGGCCCGCTGATGCACGTGATCGCCGCGAAGGCGATGGCCTTCAAGGAAGCGATGTCGCCCGAGTTCAAGGCCTACCAGCAGCAGGTCAAGGCCAACGCCCGCGCGATGGCCGAGACCCTGACCGGGCGCGGCCTGCGCATCGTCTCGGGCGGCACCGACAGCCACGTCTTCCTGCTCGACCTGCGCGCCAAGAAGATCACCGGCAAGGCCGCCGAAGCCGTGCTCGGCCGCGCGCACATGACCGTCAACAAGAACGCGATCCCGAACGACCCCGAGAAGCCCTTCGTGACGAGCGGCATCCGCATCGGCGCGCCGGCGATGACGACGCGCGGCTTCGGCACCGCCGAGGCGAAGCAGATCGCGAACCTGATGGCCGACGTGCTGGAGGCGCCCGACGACGACGCGGTGATCACGCGCGTCGCCGGCGAGATCAGCGCGCTGACGCGCCGCTTCCCGGTCTACGGGCCGACGCAGAAGCTCTGAGCCGCTTCCTTTTCCCTTTCACCGCACACCTTCAGGAGACACCACCATGGCTGGTCGCAATGGCCTCTTCGTTCCCGGTCCCACCAACGTGCCCGACCGCGTGCTGCGCGCGATGGTCGTGTCGATGGAAGACCACCGCTCGCCGAAATTTCCGGCGCTGGCGCTCGAATGCCTGGCCGGCCTGAAGAAGGTCTTCAAGACGCAGACCGGCACGCCGTTCATCTTCCCGTCCTCGGGCACCGGCTGCTGGGAAGCCGCGCTGACCAACTGCCTGAGCCCGGGCGACAAGGTGCTGATCGCGCGCTTCGGCCAGTTCTCGCACCTGTGGGTCGACATGTGCACGCGGCTCGGCTTCGAGGTCGAGGTCCTCGAATGCGAATGGGGCGAGGGCGCGCCGCTCGACCGCTACCAGCACGCGCTCGAAGCCGACACCGGCCGCACGATCAAGGCGGTGCTCGCGACGCACAACGAGACGGCCACCGGCGTCACCTCCGACGTCGCCGGCATCCGCCGCGCGATGGACACGGTCGGCCACCCGGCCATGCTGTTCGTCGATGCCGTCAGCGCGCTCGGCTCGATCGACTTCCGCATGGACGAGTGGAAGGTCGACGTCTGCGTGGCTGGCTCGCAGAAGGGCCTGATGCTGCCGGCCGGCCTCGGCATCACCTGCGTCTCCGAGAAGGCGCTCGAAGCGCGCCGCACCACGGCCAAGCAGCCGCGCTGCTACTTCGACTACCTCGACCAGCTCAACCAGAACAAGAACGGCTACTTCCCCTACACGCCGGCGCTTTCGCTGCTGTACGGCCTGAAGGAGGCGCTGAAGGCGATCGAGGAGGAAGGCCTGGAGAACATCTTCAAGCGCCACACCTACCTGGCCGGCGGCGTGCGCGCAGCGGTGCACGAAGGCTGGGGCCTGAAGGTCTGCGCGAAGAAGCCCGAGTGGTACTCGGACACCGTCTCGGCGGTCGTCGTGCCCGAGGGCTTCGACGGCGCGAAGGTGATCGACCGCGCCTTCCGCCGCTACAACCTGTCGCTGGGCGCCGGCCTGAGCAAGGTGGCCGGCAAGGTGTTCCGCATCGGCCACGTCGGCGACATGAACGAGCTGATGCTGCTGTCGGCGATCGGCGGCGCCGAGCTCGCGATGCTCGACAACGGCATCAAGATCGAGCCCGGCTCGGGCGTCGGCGCCGCGCAGAAGTTCTGGCGCGCGCACGAGGCCGAGGCCAGCGGCACCACCGGGGGGATGTGAGCATGGCTGCCCACCGCGTCGTCTTCCTCGACCGCGCTTCGCTGAAGGCGAAGGTGCGCAAGCCCGCGCAGGCCGAGAGCTACGTCGAGCACGAGAAGACCTCGGTCGACGAGCTCGTCGCCAAACTCAAGGGCGCGACCGTCGCGATCACCAACAAGGTGCCGCTGCGGGGCGAAGTGCTCGGGCAGCTGCCCGAGCTGAAGATGATCGCGGTGGCCGCCACCGGCTACGACGTGATCGACGTGCCCTACTGTAAGGAGCACGGCATCGCGGTCGCGAACATCCGCAACTACGCGGTGCACACGGTGCCGGAGCACGCCTTCGCGCTGATCCTCAACCTGCGCCGCAGCATCCTGGCCTACCGCGAGGACGTGGAGGCCGGCGTCTGGCAGAAGAGCGACCAGTTCTGCTTCTTCACGCACCCGATCGGCGACCTGTTCGGCTCGACGCTCGGGATCGTCGGCGAGGGCGCGATCGGCCAGGGCACCGCGGCGATCGCGCGCGGCTTCGGCATGAAGGTGCTGTTCGCCGACCACGAGCCGCCGAAGATGCCCGGCGTCGAGTTCACGCCGCTCGAGCAGGTGCTGGCCGAGAGCGACGTGATCTCGCTGCATTGCCCGTTGACGCCGAGCACGAAGAACCTCATCGGCTACGAGCAGATGAAGGCGATGAAGCGCAGCGCCTTGCTGATCAATACCTCGCGCGGCGGGCTGGTCGACGAGGCCGCGCTGATCCGCGCGCTCGACGAAGGCCTGATCGCCGGTGCCGGCTTCGACGTGATCACCACCGAGCCGCCGAAGAACGGCCATCCGCTGCTCGACGTGCGCCGGCCCAACTTCATCCTCACGCCGCACGTCGCGTGGGCGAGCGACGGCGCGATGCAGTTCCTCGCCGACCAGCTCATCGACAACATCGACCGCTGGGCCGAAGGCAAGCCACAGCACCTTGTGACTTGAGCCCGACCCCGCAGGACCGCTTGCTAAGGTGCGGGCTTTCAGCCTCCACCTGAGACCTACTCCATGAAAAAGCTGCTCTACCAGTTCGACACCGACCCGCTCGCTTCCGTGTTCGACAACGTCGTCGCGCACGACGGCGGTGCCGACGTGGTGGTGCCTTACGGCGGCATCACGCCGGCCAACGTCGGCGGCCTCGTCGACGGCGCAATCTTCACGCGCGCGCCGAAGGACAAGAAGCTGACCGCGATCTTCGTCGGCGGCTCCGACATGGCCGCGGGCGAAGCGCTGCTGAAGGCGGTGAAGAAGAAGTTCTTCGCCAACTTCCGCGTCTCGGTGATGCTGGACAGCAATGGGTCCAACACCACCGCCGCAGCGGGCGTGGCCTGGCTGCACCACGCGGCCAAGGGCCGGCTCGCCGGCAAGCGCGCGGTGATCCTCGCCGGCACTGGCCCGGTCGGCCAGCGCGCCGCGGTGATGCTGGCGCGCGAAGGCGTGCAGGTGGCGATCACCGGCCGCAGCAAGGAGAAGGCGCAGGCGACGGCCAAGGCGGTCGCCGAGCGCTTCAAGGTCGAGGTCGAGGCGATCGAGGCGGCCGACAACGCGGCGCGCGTGAAGGCGATCCAGGGTGCGCAGATCGTGTTCGCGACCGGCGCGGCCGGCGTGCAGCTGCTCGACGAGGCCGCGTGGCGCGAGCACAAGACGCTGGAACTGCTCGCCGACGCCAACGCGACGCCCGCGCTCGGCATCGAGGGCATCGACATGATGGACAAGATGAAGGAGCGCCACGGCAAGCTCGTCTTCGGCGCGCTGGGCTTCGGCGCCCTGAAGATCGCGCTGCACCGCGCCTGCATCGGCAAGCTGTTCGAGCAGCAGGACCTCTCGCTCGATTGCGACGAGATCTACGCCATCGCGAAGACGATGGTCGGCTGAAGGAGCGCACGATGATCGAAGACTGGAGCACCGCGCGGTTCCTCGACGAGCTGGCCAGCGGCAACGCGACGCCCGGCGGCGGCAGCGCCGCGGCGGTGATGGGCTCGATGGGCGCCGCGCTCGTCTCGATGGTCGCGAACCTCACCATCGGCAAGAAGGGCTACGAGGCCGTCGAGCCGCAGATGAAGCAGTTGCTGGCCGAGTCGGAAGCCTTGCGCAAGCGGCTCGCCGGCATGGTGGCCGAGGACATCGCCGCCTTCGATTCGCTGATGGCGGGCTACAAGATGCCGAAGGCGACCGACGACGAGAAGGCCGTGCGCAGCGCCGCGATCCAGCGCGGCCTGAAGGCCGCGACCGAAGCGCCGCTCGCCTGCGCGCGCGCCTGCGCCGAAGGCGTGCGGCTCGCAGCGCGCGCGGTCGAGCACGGCAACCTCAACGTGATCAGCGACGTCGGCGTGGGCGTGCTCGCCGCGTGGGCGGCGCTGCGCAGCGCGGCGCTCAACGTGCACATCAACGCGCCGCAGATCAAGGACCGCGCGTGGACCGACGCCGCGCTCGCCGAGCTGAAGGCGCTGCTCGACGAATGCGGGCCGCTGTCCGAACGGATCCACGAGCAGGTCAAGGCCAAGCTGGGCTAGCGCCGCCTCGCTCATCGCACACAAGGAGACCAACCGATGGACATTCACGAGTACCAGGCCAAGGAATTGCTCGCCGGCTTCGGCGTGCCGGTGCCGCGCGGCAGCGTCGCCTACAGCGCCGACCAGGCGGTGTATGCCGCCACCGAGCTCGGCGGCTGGCACTGGGCCGTGAAGGCGCAGATCCATTCGGGCGGCCGCGGCAAGGCCGGCGGCGTGAAGCTGTGCCGCACCTACCAGGAAGTGGCGAGCGCGGCGAAGGCCATGCTCGGCGCGACGCTGGTGACCAACCAGACCGGCCCGCAGGGCAAGGTGGTCAACCGCCTCTACGTCGAGGTGGCCGAGCCCTTCGAGCGCGAGATCTACCTCGGCTTCGTGCTCGACCGCAAGATCGAGCGCATCCGCGTGATCGCCTCGGCCGAAGGCGGCATGGAGATCGAGGAGATCGCGCACACCAAGCCGGAATCGATCCTGCAGATCGAGGTCGAGCCGGCGGTGGGCATGCAGCCCTTCCAGGCGCGCGAGATCGCCTTTGGCCTCGGCCTGAACATCAAGCAGGTGAGCCAGGCGGTGACCGCGATCATGGGTTGCTACCGCGCCTTCCGCGACCTCGACGCGACGATGGTCGAGATCAACCCGCTGGTCGTCACCAAGGACCAGCGCGTGCTTGCCCTCGACGCGAAGATGAGCTTCGACGACAACGCGCTGTTCCGCCGCCGCCAGATCGCCGAGATGCGCGACGTGCAGGAAGAAGACCCGCGCGAGGCGCAGGCCGGCCAGCACGGGCTGAACTACGTCGGCCTCGACGGCGACATCGGCTGCATCATCAACGGCGCCGGCCTCGCGATGGCGACGATGGACCTGATCAAGTACGCGGGCGGCGAGCCGGCGAACTTCCTCGATGTTGGCGGCGGCGCCTCGCCGGAGCGCGTGCAGAACGCCTTCAACCTGGTGCTCTCGGACCGCAACGTGAAGGCGATCCTGGTGAACATCTTCGCCGGCATCAACCGCTGCGACTGGGTCGCGCAAGGCGTGGTGCAGGCCGCCAAGGGCCTGCGCGTGCCGCTGGTCGTGCGGCTCGCAGGCACCAACGTCGAAGAGGGCCAGAAGATCGTTCGCGAAAGCGGCCTGCCGATCATCACCGCCGACTCGCTCGCCGAGGCCGCGCAGAAGGCCGTGGCCGCCGCGCGCGAACACGCGCCCGCTTGACGCCGACACCCTCACCCAGCCCTGTCCCGCCGAGCGGGACAGGGAACCAAGCAACGAGGAGCAGCACGCATGAGCATCCTGATCGACGAGAAGACCAAAGTCATCGTCCAAGGCTTCACCGGCGACAAGGCCACCTTCCACGCCAAGGAAATGATCGCCTACGGCACCAACGTCGTCGGCGGCGTGACGCCGGGCAAGGGCGGCCAGAAGCACCTCGACCGCCCGGTGTTCAACACCGTGAAGGACGCCGTCGAGAAGACCGGCGCCGAGGCGAGCCTGCTGTTCGTGCCGCCGCCGTTCGCGGCCGACGCGCTGATGGAAGCCGCCGACGCGGGCCTGAAGCTCGTGTGCGTCATCACCGACGGCATCCCGGCGCAGGACATGATGCGCGTCAAGCGCTACCTGCGCCGCTACGCGAAGGACGAGCGCACGACGATCGTCGGCCCCAACTGCGCCGGGATCATCAGCGCCGGCAAGGCGATGCTCGGGATCATGCCGGGCAACATCTACATGCGCGGCAACGTCGGCATCGTCTCGCGCTCCGGCACGCTGGGCTATGAAGCGGCGGCGCAGATGAAGGCGCTGGGCATCGGCGTCACCACCAGCGTGGGCATCGGCGGCGACCCGATCAACGGCAGTTCCTTCCTCGATCACCTCGAGCGTTTCGAGAGCGACCCCGAGACCAAGGCCGTGATCATGATCGGCGAGATCGGCGGCCCGCAGGAGGCGGAAGCCGCGGCCTGGGTGAAGGCCAACATGAGCAAGCCGGTCGTCGGCTACGTGGCCGGCCTCACCGCGCCGAAGGGCCGGCGCATGGGCCATGCGGGCGCGATCATCTCGGCGGCCGGCGACACCGCCGGCGAGAAGGCCGAGATCATGCGCGGCTACGGGCTGCTGGTCTCGCCGAGCGCGGCCGAGCTGGGTGCCACCGTCGGGCAGGCGCTTGCGCGCGTGCACTGACGCTGCATCGGCGACGGCGAACACGAGGCGAGCCATGGGCGTGCCGCTCGCACTGAACGCGCTGCCGCGCCCCGATCTCGCGGACCCGGACGAATCGGCCGCGCAGGCCGAGGCGGCCGATGCGCTCGGCCGCTCCGAGCTCTTGCGCGAGGCGCTGCTCGGCGTGATCGAGCGCCACGAGCCCGATGTCGCGCGCCTGATGCGCGGCGAAGCTGCGCAAGCGCCGATGAGCACGCGGCTGCTCGCCCGCACGATCCAGGCGCAGGCGATCTGGTTCCAGCTGCTCGCGATCGCCGAGCAGAACCGCGACATGCGCCGGCGGCGCGAGCTCGAACGCACCCGCGGTCACGAGCAGGTGCGCGGCAGCTTCGCGCACGTGTTCCACGCGGCCGCGCTCGCGGGGCTCGGCGCGCAGCAGGTGCGCGAGGCGCTGTGCGGCCTGCGCATCCGCCCGGTGATCACCGCTCATCCGACCGAGGCGAAGCGCGTCACGGTGCTCGAACGGCATCGGCGCATTTACCTGAAGCTGTTCGACCTGGAGTCGCCGCGCTGGACCGACCGCGAGCGCGAGGACCTGATGCGCGCGGTCGCCGACGAGATCGAGCTGCTCTGGCTCACCGGCGAGCTGAAGCTGGAGAAGCCTTCGGTCGATCAGGAAGTGGCCTGGGGCCTGTACTTCTTCGACGAGAACCTGTTCGACGTGGTGCCGCAGCTCTACGGCCGCATCGAAGCCGCGTTCGCGAAGCAGTTTCCCGGCGAGGCGATCGAGCTGCCCGTGGTGTTCGGCTTCGGCTCGTGGATCGGCGGCGACCGCGACGGCAACCCCTTCGTCACCAGCGAGGTCACCAGGAACACGCTGTGGCAGATGCGCCTGGCCAGCCTGCGCCGCTACCGCACGCGGCTCGCGGACCTGGCGCGCAACCTGAGCATCAGCGAGCGGCAGGTCGAGCTGCCGGAGGGCTTCCGCGCGCTCGTGAAGGCCGCGCTTGCGCGCCGTGCCGACGGCGAACGCATCGCGCAGCGCAACCCCGGCGAGCTGTTCCGGCAGTTCATCGCCTGCATGCTCGCGAAGCTCGACGCGACGATCGCCTACAGCGCCCATCAGGGCGCGCCCATCGATGCCGTCGAACGCCAGACCACCGCGGCGGACGGCTACGCGCATGCCGATGCGCTGATCGACGAGATCGAGGCGATGCATCGCGCGCTGCACGACGCCGGCGCGGCCACGCTCGCCCAGAGCTTCATCGCGCCGCTGCTGCGCGAGGTGCGGACCTTCCGCTTCGCGACGGTGCGGCTCGACATCCGCGAGAACACGATCCGCATCAACGCGACGCTGGGCGAGCTCTACGGCCAGTGGCGCAACGGCGACCGTGCGCCCGCCGCCGACAGCGCCGCGTGGAAGGACTGGCTGCTCGCCGAGCTGAGCCGCCCGCTCGGCGGCGAAGCGCGCGCCGTCGACGCGGCCACGCTGTCGGCCGAGGCGCGCGAGACGATCGCGACCTTCCGCACCGTCGCCGAGCTGCGCGATCGCTGCGATCGCGAAGCCTTCGGCACCCTCATCCTTTCGATGACCCACAGCGCGGCGGACGTGCTGGGTGTCTACCTGCTCGCGAAGCACGCGGGGCTCTTCAACGACGCCAACGCGACCGAGCGCTGCACGCTGCCGGTGGTGCCGCTGCTGGAGACCATCCCGGACCTGCGGCGCGCGCCGGCGATCCTCAAGGAGCTGCTCGCGGTGCCGCTGGTGCAGCGCAGCCTCAGGGCGCACGGCAACGTGCAGGAAGTGATGATCGGCTACTCCGATTCCAACAAGGACGGCGGCTACTTCACCGCGAACTGGGAGCTGAGCAAGGCGCAGGCGACGATGACGCGGCTCGGCGAAGAGCTCGGCGTGAAGATCGCGTTCTTCCACGGCCGCGGCGGCTCGGTCAGCCGCGGCGGCGCGCCGACCGGGCGCGCGATCGCCGCGCAGCCGCCGGGGTCGATCCGCGGCGGCTACCGCTGCACCGAGCAGGGCGAGGTCGTCTCGTACAAGTACGCGAACCGCGGCACCGCGCACCATCAGGTCGAGCTGCTCGCGTCGTCGGTGCTGCAGCACGTGCTGCTCGCCGAGCGCGAGGCCGCGCTGGTGCCCAAGCACGAGTTCGACGAGGCGATGGAGGCGATCTCCGGCGTCAGCTGGACGGCCTACCGCAAGCTGATGGAGCGGCCGGAGCTGCTCGCCTACCTGCAGGGATCGAGCCCGCTCGAGGAACTCGCGCTGCTCAACATCGGCTCGCGCCCTGCGCGCCGCACGCAGGCGCGCACGCTGGCCGACCTGCGCGCGATCCCCTGGGTGTTCGCCTGGACGCAGAACCGCCACATGCTGACCGGCTGGTACGGCCTGGGCTCGGGGCTCGCGGCCTTCGTCGAGGTGCGCAAGGAGCGCGGCCTGGAACTGCTGCAACGCATGTTCCGCGAGGCGCGGCTGTTCCGCACCGTGATCGACGAGGTGGAGAAGACGCTGCTGACGGTGGACCTCGACATCGCGCGCGAATTCGCCGGGCTGATCGACGACGCCAGCCTGCGCGAGCCCATCTTCGCGGCGATCGAGGCGGAGTACCGGCTCACCTGCGAGATGGTGCTGAAGGTCAGCGGCGCGAGCGAGCTGGCCGAGCGCTTCCCGCAACACCGGCGCCGCCTGCTGCGCCGGTTGCAGACGATGAACCAGGTCAGCCGCGAGCAGGTGCAGCTGCTGCGCGCGGTGCGCGAAGGGGGCGACGAGGACGTGCGCACCGCCTTCCTGATGTCGATCCACTGCGCCGCCGCCGGCCTCGGCGCGACCGGCTAGCCAAGCTTCACGAACCCAAAGGACCCGCTCATGAGCTTCACCCTCGTCGAACAAGCCACCCCGCGCCTGCACCGAAGCGAGCTCGCCGTGCCGGGCACGCAGATCGCGATGTTCGAGAAGGCGGCGGCGTCGGCCGCCGACATCGTCTTTCTCGATCTCGAAGACGCCGTCGCGCCCGACGACAAGGCGCAGGCACGCAAGAACATCGTGCAGGGCCTCAACGAGGTCGACTGGGGCACGAAGACGATGATGATCCGCATCAACGGCCTCGACACCCACTACATGTACCGCGACGTGGTGGACATCGTCGAGGCCTGCCCGCGGCTCGACATGATCCTGATCCCGAAGGCCGGCGTCGCTGCCGACGTGTACGCGGTCGACATGCTCGTCACGCAGATCGAGAACGCCAAGGGCCGCACGAAGCGCATCGGCTTCGAGGTGCTGATCGAGACGGCGCTCGGCATGGCCAACGTCGAGGCGATCGCGCAATCGAGCAAGCGGCTGGAGGCGATGAGCTTCGGCGTCGCCGACTACGCGGCCTCGACGCGCGCGCGCACCACCGTGATCGGCGGCGTGCACAAGGACAGCGTCGTGCTGAGCGACAAGGACGAGCAGGGCAACCGCCAGACCTTCTGGACCGACCCCTGGCACGCCGCGCAGACGCGGATGATGGTCGCCTGCCGCGCCTACGGCCTGCGCCCGGTCGACGGCCCCTTCGGCGACTTCGGCGACCCCGACGGCTACAAGGCCGCGGCCAACCGCGCAGCAGTGCTCGGCTACGAAGGCAAGTGGGCGATCCACCCCTCGCAGATCGCGCTGGCGAACGAGGTGTTCACGCCGAGCGCGGCCGAGGTGACGAAGGCACGCCGCATCCTCGATGCGATGGCGCAGGCGGCGAAGGAAGGCAAGGGCGCCGTCTCGCTCGACGGCCGTCTGATCGACATCGCCAGCATCCGCATGGCCGAGGCGCTGATCGCGAAGGCGGAGGCGATCGGCGGGGCCGGGGAGCGCTGATCGAAGGCGCGGCTCAGGCCGCGCTGCGCACGCTCTTCTTGCGCTCCGTCGGTTCGGCCGTGCCGGCCTTGGCCTGCATCTGCTCGAGCCGCCAGTGGATCCACGCCTGCCCGTGCACGCGTAGGAACTGCTCGAAGGCCGCGGCCACCGCGGGCTGCGTCTTCGACGCGATGTGCATCACGTACCAGTCGCGCTCGACCGGATGCTCGGCCATCGGCAGCAGGCCGAGCCGGCCGGTCTCGAGTTCGAGCACGCAGGCGTGCAGCGACAGGAAGGCGATGCCGAAGCCGGCCGCGCACATCTGCTTGATCGCCTCGTTGCTCGACATCTCGGTGCCGATCGCGAGCGCCACGCCGGCGTCCTTGAAGAGCTGCTCGACCGTCGTGCGCGTGCCGGAGCCGCGTTCGCGGACCAGCAGGTTCGCGTCGGCGAGCGCATCCAGCCCGAGCCGGCGCCCGCTCATCAACGGGTGCGTGGGCGCCGCGACGAAGGCCATCGGATGCTTCGCGAACGCGGCCGAAACCGTCTTCAGCTCGGCGGGCGGACGGCCCATGATCGCGAGGTCGATCTCCTGGCCGGCGAGCAGGCCGACGATCTCGGCGCGGTTGCCGACCGAGAGCTTCACCTTGACCTGCGGGTGCTCGCGGACGAATTCGAGCAGCAGCGGTGGCAGCAGGTACTCGGCGGTGGTGACCGCGCCGATGCGCAGCAGGCCGGCGATGTCGCCGCAGTGCAGCGCCATCGCCTCGCCGGCTTCGCGCCACAGCCCGAGGATGCGCGCCGCATAGCCGGCCAGCAGCTCGCCGGCTTCGGTGAGCTTGACGCCGCGGGCGCTGCGCTTGAGCAGCGGCGTGCCGGCCGCGTCTTCGAGGATGCCGAGCTGGATCGACACCGCCGGCTGCGTCAGGTGCATTTCCTCGGCAGCCTTCGACACGCTGCCCAGCCGAGCGACCGCGTGGAAGGCGGAGAGCTGGCGGAAGGTCGCGTTCTTCAGCGGGTTGGCGGGCGGCGGCATGGCGGGGCGTGGAAGCGAGCTTCGAGCCTAGGCAGGCGATGCCGGGACTTTCGGAGATGCGAAGCCGGATCGGGCTCCGCAGAAACGACAAGGCGACCCGGAGGTCGCCTTGATGGAGAGGTCGCGGAAGGCCGAAGCGCTTCGCTCCTGCCGGGCTTACAGCCCGGCCGCAGCCCGCAGCGCAGCCGCCTTGTCCGTCCGCTCCCAGCTGAATTCAGGCTCCTCGCGCCCGAAGTGGCCGTAGGCCGCGGTCTTGCCGTAGATCGGCCGCAGCAGGTCGAGCATCTGGATGATCCCCTTCGGCCGCAGGTCGAAGTGCTCCGCGACCAGCTTCGAGAGCTGGTCGTCGCTGATCACGCCGGTGCCTTCGGTGTAGACGGTGATGTTCATCGGCCGCGCGACGCCGATCGCGTAGGCCACTTGGATCTGGCACTGCCGTGCCAGGCCGGCCGCGACGATGTTCTTCGCGACGTAGCGCGCCGCGTAGGCCGCCGAGCGATCGACCTTGCTCGGGTCCTTGCCGCTGAAGGCGCCGCCGCCGTGCGGGCAGGCCCCGCCGTAGGTGTCAACGATGATCTTGCGGCCGGTCAGGCCGCAGTCGCCCTGCGGGCCGCCGATGACGAAGCGGCCGGTCGGGTTGATCAGGTACTTGGTCTCCTTCAACCATTCCTTCGGGAGCACCGGCTTGATGATTTCCTCGATCACCGCCTCGACGAAGCTGCCCTTCATCTTGGTCGGCGTCTCGCTCTGGTCGGGGCTGTGCTGGCTCGAGAGCACGACCGTGTCGATGCTGTGCGGCTTGCCGTCGACGTAGCGCATCGTCACCTGGCTCTTCGCGTCGGGCCGCAGGAAGGGCAGGCGGCCGTCCTTGCGCAACTGCGCCTGGCGCTCGACGAGACGGTGCGCGTAGTAGATCGGCGCGGGCATCAGCTCGGGCGTCTCGTCGCAGGCGTAGCCGAACATCAGGCCCTGGTCGCCGGCGCCGGTGTTGAGGTGATCGTCGCTCGCGTGATCGACGCCCTGGGCGATGTCGTTGGACTGCTTGTCGTAGCAGACCATCACCGCGCAGCCCTTGTGGTCGATGCCGTACTCGGTGTTGTCGTAGCCGATGCGCTTGATCGTGTCGCGCGCGACCTGGATGTAGTCGACGTGCGCGTTGGTCGTGATCTCGCCGGCGAGCACCACGAGGCCGGTGTTGGTCAGCGTCTCGGCGGCCACGCGGCTGCGCGGGTCCTCAGTGAAGATCGCATCGAGGATCGCGTCCGAGATCTGGTCGGCCACCTTGTCGGGGTGACCTTCGGAGACGGATTCGCTGGTGAAAAGGAAGTCGTTCGCCACTGTCTAAACTCCATCGGTTGTTGCAACTCGCGTTGCCGATCGGGGAGGAAGCGGCGAACGCTTTAGCGGTTTGTTGAGCGCGTCTTGATCGACCGATCTTGATGCAGCCCGGCGGCCGTGGAGTGCCGCGATCGCCCCGCAAGTAGTTCCTTAACTCGGCGACGCCGCGATTCTAGCGATGCACCTCAAGCCTCACGAAGCCGGATGAGCGGCGCCCTGCCCTTGGTGCTGATCGCCGCGTTGCGGATGTTGTCGAGCTGGCCGCTGCGCTTGCTGCATGCGGTGGGCGGGCCGCTCGGCTGGCTGGTCTACCTCGCCTCGCCGACCTATCGCCGCCGCTTCCGCGCGAACGCCGCGCAGGCCGGCGTGCCTTGGCCGAAGGCGCGCGAGGCGATCGGTGCGGCCGGAAGGATGCTCACCGAGCTGCCGACGCTGTGGCTGCGGCCGGTTCAAGCGCCGCTGCCGGTGGCGGTCGGCTGGGAAGGCGGCGAGCTGATCGAGCAGGCGCAGGCCGCGGGCCGGGGCCTCGTGATGCTGACGCCGCATCTCGGCTGCTTCGAGGCGATCGGGCAGTCCTACGCGCAGCGCTACGGCGCCGGCCGCGGCGCGATGACGGTGCTGTACCGGCCGGCGCGCAAGCCCTGGCTGCGCCCCCTGGTCGAGCAGGCGCGCCGGCGGCCCGGGCTCGACGCCGCGCCGGCCACGCTGGCCGGCGTGCGCCAGATGCTGCGTGCGCTGAAGCGCGGCGAAGTCGTCGGGCTGCTGCCCGACCAGGTGCCGCCCGAGGGCCTCGGCGTCTGGGCGCCGTTCTTCGGCAAGCCGGCCTACACGATGACGCTCGCGGCGCGGCTGGTGCAGCAAAGCGGCGCGGCGCTGCTCGTGGTGTGGGGCGAGCGCCTGCCGCGCGGTGCCGGCTACCTCGTGCGCGTCAGCGATCCGGGCGCGCTGCCGGCCGATCCGGTCGAGGCCGCGAGCGCGATCAACCGCGCGATGGAGCGGCTGATCCTGCAGTGCCCCGAGCAGTACCTGTGGGGCTACCACCGCTACAAACAGCCGCGGCGCGACGGGCCGGGCGCCGCGCCGGGCGAGGGCGCCTGATGCGGGCGGTGCTCGTGCTGCTCTGGCTGCTGCACTGGCTGCCGCTGCCCGTGCTCGCCGCGCTCGGCCGGGGGGTGGGGCGCGTCGCATGGTGGCTGGCCGGCTCGCGCCGCCGCATCGCGCTGCGCAACCTGGAGCTGTGCCTGCCCGCGTGGAGCGAAGCAAGGCGCGTGGCGCTGGCGCGCGACCACTTCGGTTGGCTAGGCCGCAGCATCTTGGAGCGTTCGCTGCTCTGGTACGCGTCGCCGGCGCGGCTGAAGCGGCTGATGCACATCGAAGGGCCGGTCGACTTCGCCGACACGCACGCCGCGCCGGTGATGTGGCTGGCACCGCACTTCCTCGGGCTCGACGTCGCCGGCGCGGCGATCCAGCTGTTCATCGCGCGGCCGGGCTCGTCGATCTACCAGGCGCAGAGCAATCCGGTCTTCGACGCGGCACTCAAGCGTGCGCGGCTGCGTCACGGCAACGCGAAGATCTTCGCCCGCAACGAGACGGCCAAGCCGCTGATCCGTGCGATCAAGGAAGGCGCCGGCTTCTTCAACCTGCCCGACATGGACTTCGGTGCGAAAGACGCCGCCTTCGTGCCCTTCTTCGGCGTGCCGGCGGCGACGCTGCTCGCGCCTTCGCGGATGGCGCGTCTGCTCGGCATGAAGGTGCAGCCGGTGATCGCCGAGATGCTCCCCGGCGGCGCCGGCTGGCGCGTGCGCTTCCACGAGCCCTGGCCGGATTTTCCGACGGCCGACGCCGAGGCCGACACCGCGTGGATGAACCGCTGGATCGAGCAGCGCATCCTCGAGAACCCGGCGCAATACCTCTGGGTCCACAAGCGCTTCAAGACGCGCCCGGCCGGCGCGTCCTCGCTCTACCGCTGAAGTCCGCGGTTCAGGCGACGCGGCTGGGCTTGAGCTTGCGCAGGCCGTCGACCACGTCGCGCACCAGGGGCACGCGGTCGTACCAGGCGAGTTCGTGCACGTCGGTGCGCGAGGGCCGCTCGTAGCCCATCTGCTCCGCCGCGAGCAGCACGAGCCGCTCGGGATGCGCGCGGCGAAACCAGTTCAAGGCGCCGTCCACATGCATCGGCCCGCCCTCGGGATGGCCAGGCGCGCGGTTCATCATCAGCGTGAGGTGATCGGCGGCGGCGGCGATCGCATCGCCCTGGAAGGCCATGAACTGCGTGTTGACGAGGCGCGTGGTCGGCTCGGCGCGGATCACGAGGCCGCTGGGCGCCGGCGCGCCTTCCGGGGCCAGGTAGGTGCCGTAGAACATCGACCAGGGCTGTGCGTCGAACTCGCCGCGCATGCTCTCGAGCACTTGCACGAAGTCGTCGGTGAAGTCGAGGTCGTCTTCCCAGACCAGCACGCGCTTAAGGCCGAGGCGCTGGGCTTCGCGCAGCACGCCGAGGTGGCTCATGAAGCAGCCGCGTGCGCCGAGCGTCGGGAAGTTGCCGGGGCCGTCGGGCCGCACCGCGTCGAAGACAGTGATGCGCGGCCACTCGAGCGACAGGCCGATGCGCCGCAGCTGCTCGTCCATCTCGCGCCGGCGGTCGGTTCGGTGCGCGAGGTTGATGACGAAGATGCGGTCGAACTGTTCGAGCGGATGCGGTGTCGCCAACAAGATGTGTCCTTTGGCATCGAAGGCCCTGGTGCGAGCGGGATGATCGCCGACGGCGCCGATAATTCCCCGATGCGATCCGATGGTGGACCCAGCGGCGAGCGACGTGCCGCCACCCTGTGCGCGCTGACGTGCGCCACGGTCCTCGCGGCCTGTGGCCCGCAGTCCAAGACGGCGGTGCCGACACCGGCCAGCCTTGAACCCAGCAGCCAGCGTGCCGAACTTTGCAGCGCGGCGAATGTCGTCGGCGTCGGCCTGCAGGCGCAGTACTTCGCCGAGCCCGGCTGGAGGGGCGAGCCGCTGCTGACGCGCACCGATGCCGCGGTCGACTTCGCCGGCAGCGCCGATCTTCCCGAATCGCTGCGAGCGACGCCGCCGCGCTCGATCCGCTGGAGCGGCTGGATCAAGGCGCCGACCAACGGCGTCTACCGCTTCCACGTGCAGCCGGCGCAAGCACGGGTGCTGGTCTCGCGCGCCGACGTGCATGCCGATGCGCCTGATGCCAAGGGCTTGGAGATGGTCGCCGGCCGCTTCTACCCGATCACCGTCGAGGTCGATGGCCTCGATGCCGCGCGACTGCCGGTGCGCCTGGAGTGGACTGCGCCGCACGGCGCGCGCTACGTGATCCCCCGGGCGCTGCTGAACCTGCCGACCGAGACCGTCGCGCCCCCGCGCAGCGGCTGAGTGCCGGCGCGCCGGGGCCAAGCGGATCAGTAGATGATCCGGCCGTCGCCGACGATGTGCGAGCCGCCCGACAGGCCGAGGTTGACGATCCGCGAGACGAAGGTTTCCATCACCTCCTGCTCCCAGCCGTTGACCCAGTCGCCGTGGCCGGAGCTGCCGGCCGGCGCGCCGTCGATGTCGCTCGACAGCCGCCAGGTGCTTGCGCCCGATGCCGGCACGTCGTACTTCACGTGGTACGACACCTGCGGAAGCATCACAGGGTGGCTTGCCGGGCAGCGCCCGCCGCTCGGGTAGACGACGTGGCTGCGGTGATCGGGGCTGTCGAGGTTGCGGCCGTCCCAGCATTGCGGGAACTCGACGATCTGCCACAGCTCGCCGCCCGGACAGTTCGGGATGGTCGGCGAATCGCCGCTGCCGTTGTGACACGAGTAGTACATGTGCCGCTGCGCGACCCGGCTCTTCGAGTCGCCGCCGATCATCCGGAAGCCGGCCGGAAAGGGCTGCACCGAGCCGTTCAGCAAGGTGCCGAGCAGGTAGCCGGTCTTGTAGTAGACGTCGATGTCCGAACGCGGCTGGATCGGGCGGCCGTCGCGGGTGTCGATCATCGCAGGCACCCAGTAGCTGCTGCGATTGACGATGCCGCCGCGGCAGCTGCTGCCGCCCGAGGTGCGGATCGACTCCGGCGTGCTGTTCGCGTCGGTCGCGGTGTTGCCGAAGAACACGTGCAGGTGCGTGGCGTTGCGCTGGCCGGGATAGACCAGCGGATCGTCGAAATTCATGTGGCTGTAGTCGCACACCGTCCGGAAGGCGCCCATGCCGTCGGGGTCACGGTACGGCGTGTCGCCGCGGAACTGGATGCGGCGGTCGGTCGCGCCGGGCTTGGCGGCGGGCACGCGCGCGGCGTCGACGTAGGTCGTCGTGCCGCCAGCGGACGATCCGCCGGAAGCGGATCCGCTCCCGCCGCTCCCCCCCGAACCGGACCCAGCACCGCCGCTCGAGGCCGGGGCCGCGATGCTGCTTCCTGCATCGCTGCCACCGCCACCCCCACCGCCACCGCAGGCGGTCAACAGAACCGCCACGGCACAAACCGAGATGCGACCGATCAAGGGTGAGCGCGACTTCAACATGGGCAAGCGTAGAGCCTGAAGAAGCCGCCGAGTATGCAGGCATGCTCGTTGCCAACCGGTGGCGTTTACCGGTCGTCACACACCGGGCGCAAGGCGTTGCAACCAGTCGCCGGCATTGCGTCACGCGCGCCGGGTCGCATGTGCATTCGCCAATGAAGACGGCGCGTGGCGGTGACCCGCCGCGCGCCGTCTGGATCGGCGCTCGACCGTCGATCAGTAGATCGTGCGACCGTCGCCGACGATGTGCGAGCCGCCCGACAGGCCTTGCCGGATCACGCGGGACACGAAGGTCTCGAGAACATCCTGTTCCCAGCCGTTGACCCAGTCGCCGTGGCCCGAGCTGCCGGCCGGCGCGCCGTTGATGTCGCTGGACAGGCGCCAGGTGGACGCGCCGCTCGACGGCACGTTGTACTTGACGATCATCGTGATCTCCGGCGTGTGCACCGGGTGCGTGGACGGGCAGCTGCCGTTGCGCGCGTAGACGATGTGGGAGCGGTGGTCGGGGCTGCTCAGGTTGACGCCGTCCCAGCACTGCGGGAATTCGACGATCTGGCGCAGCTCGCCGCCGGCGCAGTTCGGGATGCCGTTGGCCCGGCTGCCGTTGCACTCGAAGTAGGCGTGCTCCTGCTGGACCTGGCTCTTCGAGTCGCTGGCGATCATGCGGAAGCCGACCGGGAAGGGCCGCACCGCCGCGTTCTGGCCGAACAGCCCGTAACCGGTCTTGTAGTAGATGTCGGCGTCGGCCGCCGGGCGGATCGGCGCGCCGTTGCGGGTGTCGATCACCGCCGGCACCCAGTAGGACGAGCGGTTCACGATGCCGCCGCGGCAGCTGCCGTTGCCGCTGCTGCGGATCGACTCCGGCGTGCTGTTGCCCGTGACTGCCGTGTTGCCGAAGAACACGTGCAGGTGCGCACGGCCCGGCTGGCCGGGGTAGACCAGCGGGTCGTCGAAGTTCATGTGGCTGTACTGGCACACCGTGCGGAAGGCGCCCATGCCGTCGTGGTCGCGGTAGGGCATCTCGCCGCTGTTGTTGATGCGGCGGTCCGCCGAGCCGCCGGCCGCCCCGGGAATCAGCGAGGCAACCACCGCGGTGATTGCGCTGGTGACCGACGGCGCCGGAGCCGGAGCCGGAGCCGGCGTGGGCGCCGGTGCCGGAGCGCTGGTCGGCGCGGGCGCCGGGGCGGGTGAAGCGGTCGGCGCAGGAGTCGGGGCAGGCGCGGCGGGTGCCGGGGCGGGGGCCGACATCGCGACCTGGCAGACCTTGTTCCGACCGACGGCAGGATCGCCGAAGGTGGCGTTGCTGCAGTTCCAGCTGCTGGCCCCCAGGCTGCGCGTCGCGAAGTTGCCGTCGACGCCGTAGCGCACGGTCGAGGTCTTCGTGAGGTTGAACGAACCGCCTTCCTGCGCGACCTGCTGCCAGGTTGCGGTGGTAGGCGAAGGCACGGGGCTCGGTGCCGGGGCGGCCGAGCCGTCGCGGTTGACGGTCACGGCGATCGAGCGGGTGTTGCCGGCGACGTCTTCCGCCGTCAGCGTGATCACGTTGCTGCCGGACTGCAGCTGGATGCTGCCGATCGCCCAGGTGGCTTGGCGCGGGCTGCCGGAAAGCGCGGCGCGGCCGCTGCCGCCGCGGTCGTTGCTCCAGCTGACGCGGTAGACCGCCGCGTTGTCGGTGATCGTGCCGCCCAGCGACACGGCGCCCGACAGGCTGATGCTGCCCTGCGTCGTGACCGTCAGCGCAGGCGCGGTCGAGTCGCCGTTGCCGACACGGACCCGCTCGGCCTGGCTCAGTTGCTCGGCTTCGGTCAGCGTGATCGAGGCGGCATCGGCCGGCACTTCATCGGTCGAGGATGAGCCGCCGCAGGCAGCCACCAGCAGGACGGTCACGGCTTCGGCCACCGCAAGACGCGCAAATTTCATCGTTCACTCCACCTGTTCCGTTGCGAGGGCGGCGACCGATGTCGGCACCGCGCGAAGACAGGGGGTGGACGCTCGAAGGACTCTCGAACTCGGGGGTTCTGCCCCCGCCACCCGCCTTGCTGGCTGCGACTGCCCGACCGGAGCGCGGCGAAGCGCATGGGTCTGGCAGTGCGATGGAGTGCACTGTCGGTGGGTGGGCGCAGGGGGCCGTAACGGGGCTGCGACGATGTAACGGCGGCGCTGACGCAGTGCAGCAACCGGCCGGGCGTTCGGTTGCGGGCGGACGGTCGAGGCGACGACCCCCTGGAATCGGGGGGGAACCGGTGTGAGGCGGTGACTTGGCGGGCTGTAGTCGCGCGCCTACGTACCGCGATGCGGGCGGCCGTTCGTGTGGCAGTTCGCGCCTGCAACTCGACGCACTTCTTGCAGGTGAAGCAAGGCCGAACGAAAGTTACAAATCGAGCCCCTCGAAGCAGGGTTGACAGCGCCTAGACCGAGCGAAGTCGCTTCACGATGCGGGACGGTCTCCCCCGCGAAGCTTGCAAACTTCACGGCGCGGCGCGCAACCAACGGCCGTACCCGAAAAGCGGGGGAGGCGCCTCGTGAAGCGCCACGAATAATTCGCCTCGCCCGGCGCGTGCCGAAGTTCGCACGCATCGGTCCGGGGGATGCGGCCGGTTCGCCGGCAGCGGTAACCAGATCAACGACGATGTCGAGCGCCGTCGAGGGTCGGGCGCTCGAGCCATGCGGCCTGGCCTTCGTCGTGGCGCTCGCTCGCAGTCCCGTTCACCCAAAGGCAAGCATGACTACCTCCTGGCGTTGCGTTCTCGTCGGCTCCGAATCCTTGCTGATCCAGTGTGCGCAGACACTCGAGCAGCGCGGCCATCAAGTCGTCGCCGTGGTGAGCCAGCGCGTCGCGATCCGCAAGTGGGCGGCCGAGCGCGGCATCCGCCTGCTGCGCGATGCGAAGGCGCTGGTCGCCGCGACCGATCTGCAGCCGTTCGACTGGCTTTTCAGCATCACCAACCTTTCGGTGCTGCCCGAAGCGGCTCTGGCGCTACCGACGCGCGGCGCGATCAACTTCCACGACGGCCCGCTGCCGGAGTACGCCGGCCTGAACACGCCCGTCTGGGCGCTGCTCAACGGCGAGGCCGCGCACGGCGTGACGTGGCATGCAATGACCGCCGAGGTCGACGCCGGCGGCCTCTACATCCAGCGGCGCTTCGACATCGCCGCCGGCGAGACCGCGCTCACGCTCAACACCAAGTGCTTCGAAGCCGGCATCGACAGCTTCGAGACCATGATCGACGGCCTCGCCTCCGGGGCCTTGCAAGCCGTGCCGCAGGCCGAGCCGCTGGCGCGCTACTACGGTCGCAAGGACCGGCCCGCCGCGGCCGCAGCGCTGCCGTGGTCGCAAGGGGCCGAAGCCTGTGCGACGCTCGTGCGTGCCCTGGACTTCGGCGCGTATGCCAACCCGGTCGCCAGCGCGAAGGCCGCGGCGAACGGGCAGGGCGTGATCGTCCGGGAAGTCGCCGTTGCCGAGGCCGCGAGCACCCTGGCGCCCGGCACGGTGGTCGCGATCGACGAGGCGGCGATCACCGTCTCGACTTCGACGCACGACCTTCGCCTCCTGCGTATCGAGCAGACCTGTGGCGCGGCGTTGAGCGCGCGGGAAGCGGCCGTGAAGCTCGGGCTCTCGGTCGGCGCGCGCTTCGATGCCGTTGACGGCGAGGCGGCCGCGCGGCTGACGCGGATCAATGCCGCCGTTGCCACGCACGAAGGCTTCTGGCAAGCGCGCCTCGAGAGCCGCGCGCCGCTGGAGCTGCCGCAGATCGACCGCAGCGTCGCGGCCCGCGGCGTCAAGCGGGGCTCAGATCTTGTGATCGGCACGAAGGCCGACGCCGCCACGCTGGTGGCAGCGCTGGTGGCGACGCTCGCCCGCCTGGCCGACAAGGACGCCTTCGACCTCGGCCATGCCGACGCGCATCTGCGCAGCCTGACCGACGGCTGCGCGCCGTGGTTTGCGACCCAGGTACCGCTGCGCGCGTCGATCGACTTTGCGCAGCCGTTCTCGCGCCTGTCGGACGCGCTCGCCGCCGAGACCGCCGAGCTGCACAAGCGCGGCAGCTTCGCGAACGATCTGGTCGCTCGCGTGCCCGAGTTGCGCGCGCAGGCGCTGGCCGGCGATCCGCGCGTGCTGCCGGTGGCGGTGTGCGTCGTCGAAACGCTCGCCGACGCACACGCGCTTGCGCGCAACGAGCTGCTGGTCGCCTTCACCGCCGACGGCACACAAAGCCGCTGGCTGCACGACGAAGCCCTGCTGCCGGCGGCCACCGTCGCGAGCCTGCAGGCCAGCTTCGCCACGCTGCTCGCCGCCGCCGTGGCCGACGGCTCGCGCAGCGTCGCCGAGCTGCCGCTGCTCGACGCGCCGACCCGCGCGCTCGTCATCGACCGGTGGAACGCGACCGACGCGCCAAGCCGCGCGGGGGTCTGCCTGCACCGCCTGATCGCCGAGCAGGCACAGCGCACGCCGGACCGCGCCGCGGTGATCTGCGAAGACCGGCAGATCAGCTACGCCGAGCTCGACCGCCGCTCGAACCAGCTCGCGCGCCGGCTGCATGCGCTCGGCGTCGGGCCCGACGTGCTCGTCGGCCTGGCCTGCGAGCGCTCGGTGGAGATGATGGTCGCGCTGGTCGCCATCCACAAAGCCGGCGGCGCCTACGTGCCGCTCGATCCGAGCTATCCGAAGGACCGCGTCGCCTACATGCTCGAGGATTCGAAGGCTCAGGTGCTGCTGACCAACGAGCGCGCGCTTTCCGACTTGCCCAAGCACCGCGGCGCGGTGCTGTGCGTCGACCGCGACTGGCCGCAGATCGCCAAGGAGTCGGCCGAGCCCTTCGACGGCGGCGCCGAGCCGCAGCACGTCGCCTACACGATCTACACCTCGGGCTCGACCGGCAAGCCCAAGGGCGTGATGGTCGAGCACCGCAACGTCGTCAACTTCTTCGAGGGCATGGACCGGCACCTGGGTTCAGACGAACCCGGCGTCTGGCTCGCGGTCACGAGCCTGAGCTTCGACATCTCGGTGCTCGAGCTCGTGTGGACGCTCACGCGCGGCTACAGCGTGGTCGTGGCGACCGGCGAGGACCGTGCCGCCGCAGCCCCGGTGCGCGGGCCGAACGCGCACAAGCCGATCGACTTCAGCCTCTTCTACTTCTCCAGCGACGAATCCGAAGGGGTCACGAACAAGTACCACCTGCTGCTCGAAGGCGCGAAGTACGGCGACGCCCACGGCTTCGCCGCCGTGTGGACGCCGGAGCGGCATTTCCACGCCTTCGGCGGCCTGTACCCGAACCCGTCGGTGACGAGCGCCGCGATCGCCGCGGTGACGCAGCGCATCGGCATCCGCGCGGGCAGCGTGGTGCTGCCGCTGCACCACCCGGCGCGCATCGCCGAGGAGTGGTCGGTCGTCGACAACATCTCCAACGGCCGCGTCGGCATCTCGTTCGCGTCCGGCTGGCAGCCGAACGACTTCGTGCTCAAGCCCGAGAACTTCGCGAAGAACAAGCAGGTGATGCTCGAAGGCATCGAGACCGTGCGCAAGTTGTGGCGCGGCGAGGCCTGCAGCTTCCCCGGCGCGACAGGCAACGCGGTGGAGGTCAGGATCCTGCCCAAGCCGGTGCAGAAGGAACTGCCGGTGTGGGTCACGGCCGCGGGCAACCCCGAGACCTTCGCGGCGGCCGGGCGCCTCGGCGCGCACATGCTGACCCACCTGCTGGGCCAGAGCATCGAGGAGCTCGAAGGCAAGCTCGCCACCTACCGCAAGGCCTGGAAGGACGCCGGCCACGCGGGCGAGGGCTACGTCTCGCTGATGCTGCACACCTTCGTCGGCCCCGACGAGCAGGCGGTGCGCGCCAAGGTGCGCCAGCCGCTGATCGAATACCTGCGCAGCTCGGTCAACCTGATCCAGCAGTACGCCTGGAGCTTCCCCGCGTTCAAGAAGCGCGAAGGCATGGACACCTCGGCGCAGGCCGTCGACCTGCAAAGCCTCGGCAAGGACGAGATGGACGCGCTGCTCGAACACAGCTTCGAGCGCTACTACGAAGGCAGCGGCCTGTTCGGCACGCCCGAGCAGTGCGCGGCGATCGTCGACAAGCTCAAGGGCATCGGCGTCGACGACGTCGCCTGCCTGATCGACTTCGGCGTCGACTCGGCGTCGGTGCTCGAACACCTGCCGCATCTGTCGGAGGTCCGCAAGCTCTCGCTGCCGCCGCGTGCCGCGGCCGGCGACTACACGATGCCCGCGCTGATGAAGCGCCATGCGGTCACGCACCTGCAGTGCACGCCGTCGATGGCGCGCATGCTGGTGATGGACGAGGCCGCAGCCCCCGGCATGAAGTCGCTGAAGCGGATGATGGTCGGCGGCGAGGCGCTGCCCGCATCGCTCGCGAAGGACCTGACGAAGGCCATCGGCGGCACGCTGATGAACATGTACGGCCCGACCGAGACGACGATCTGGTCGGCCGTGCACGCGGTGCAGCCGGACGAGCCTGCCATCCCGCTCGGCCGGCCGCTGGTCAACCAGCAGATCTACATCCTCGATCGCCGCCAGCAGCCGCTGCCCGCGGGCACGCCGGGCGAGCTGGTGATCGCCGGGGCCGGCGTCGTGCGCGGCTACCTGCACCGCCCCGAACTCACCGCCGAGCGCTTCCTCGCGAACCCGTTCCGCCCGGGCGAGCGCATGTACCGGACGGGCGACCTGGCGCGCCAGCGCGCCGACGGCACGCTCGAATTCCTCGGCCGGCTCGATCATCAGGTGAAGGTGCGCGGCTACCGCATCGAGCTCGGCGAGATCGAGGCGGCGATCCTGTCGCACCCGAGCGTGCTGGAAACCGTGGTCGTCGCACGCGAGGACACGCCGGGCGACACCCGCATCGTCGCCTACGTGACAGCGGCGCAGGGCCAGTCGCCGAAGGCGGCGGAACTGCGCGAGCACCTGAAGGTCGGACTGCCCGACTTCATGCTGCCTTCGCACTTCGTCACGCTCGCCGCACTGCCCCAGACTCCCAACGGCAAGATCGATCGCAAGGCGCTCCCCGCCCCCGAGGCCGACCGCGCCGCCGTCGCGCAAGAGGCCGCGGCCTACGTGGCGCCGACCGGCGACCTCGAGGAAACCATCGCTTCGATCTGGCGCGACGTGCTCAAACTCGACGAAGTCGGCACCCGCAGCAATTTCTTCGATCTCGGCGGCCACTCGCTGCTCGCGGTGCAGACGCACCGGCGCCTGAAGGAGGCGCTGCAGCGCGAGCTGTCCATCACCGACATCTTCCGTTTCCCGACGATCGCCGGGCTTTCGGCCTATCTTTCGCAGGCTGGCGCCGACGAGGGCGCCGCGGCGAAGCAGGGGCAGGACCGGGCCGCCGGCCGCCGTGCCGCGATGGCCAACCGGCGCGGCGCGCGCCAGGCCGTCAGCGCCGACCGTGAGTAAAACCAAGTGAGCAGCATGACCGACGACCCGAACGACAACCCCGGCTTCGACACCGACATCGCCGTCGTCGGCATGGCCGGGCGTTTTGCAGGGGCACGCAACCTCGCCGAGTACTGGCACAACCTGCGCAACGGCATCGAGTCGCTCACCACCTTCACCGACGACGAATTGCTCGCCGCGGGCGTCGATCCGGCGCTGCTGGCCGATGCGAACTACGTCAAGGTCGGCGCGGTGATGCCCGACATGGAGCAGTTCGACGCCGGCTTCTTCGGCTTCAACGCGCGCGAAGCGTCGATCATGGATCCGCAGCACCGGCACTTCCTCGAGTGCTCGTGGGAAGCGCTGGAGAACGCGGGGCACACGCCCGAAAGCTTCAAGGGCTCGATCGGCGTCTTCGGCGGCTCGGGGCACAACGCCTACATGCCGCTGAACCTGATGACGAACCCGAAGCTGATGAAGGCGGTCGGCTTTTTCCTCGTGCGCCACACCGGCAACGACAAGGACTTCCTCACCACCCGCGTCTCCTACCTGCTCAACCTCAAGGGCCCGAGCGTCAACGTCCAGACCGCCTGCTCGACCTCGCTGGTCGCGATCCACACCGGCGTGCAGAGCCTGCTGAACCGCGAATGCGACATGGCGCTCGCCGGCGGCGTGACGATCGAGATGCCGCACCGCCACGGCTACCTATATCAGGAGGGCGAGATCCTCTCGCCCGACGGCCACTGCCACGCCTTCGATGCCGATTCGCAAGGCACGGTGTTCGGCAGCGGCTGCGGCGTCGTCGTGCTGCGCCGGCTGGCCGACGCGCTCGCCGATGGCGATCACATCCACGCGGTCATCAAGGGCTCGGCGATCAACAACGACGGCTCGGGCAAGGTCAGCTACCTCGCGCCCAGCGTCGACGGCCAGGCGCAGGCGATCGCCGAAGCACTCACGCTTGCGGACGTGCCGGCCGACAGCGTCACCTACGTCGAGGCGCACGGCACCGGCACGCCCGTGGGCGACCCGATCGAGATCGCCGCGCTGACGCAGGCCTTCCGCCAGACCAGCGACGCGACGGGCTACTGCGGCATCGGCTCGGTCAAGTCCAACATCGGCCACACCGACACCGCGGCCGGCGTCGCGAGCTTCATCAAGGTCGCGCTCGCGATGCAGCACAGGGAGCTGCCGCCGACGCTGCACTTCAAGTCGCCGAACCCGGCGTGCGATTTCGACAAGAGCCCCTTCGTCGTCAACCACGCGCTCAAGCCGTGGACGCCGCCGGCCGGCGTGCCGCGGCGCGCGGGCGTGAGCTCGCTGGGCGTCGGCGGGACGAACGCGCACATCGTGCTGGAAGAAGCGCCGAGGCGCGGTGCCTCGGGGCCGTCGCGGCCGTGGCAGTTGCTGCAGCTGTCGGCGAAGACGCAGACGGCGCTCGATGCGAACACCGCGGCACTCGTCGATCACCTCAAGTCGAATCCGGGCCTGAACCTCGCCGATGTCGCCCACACGCTGCGCGTCGGCCGCCAGGCGATGAAGCTGCGCCGCGTGGTCGCCGTGCGCGGCGATGACGACGGCGCCGACGCGATCGCCGCGCTCACCCACGTGCCGGCGCCGAAGGAGCCGGTGCGCGTGCACACCGAGGCCGCGCTCGAAGGCACGCCGCGAGCCGTCGCCTTCATGTTCGCCGGCGGCGGCGCGCAGCACGCCAACATGGGCCTCGACCTGTACCGCAGCGAGCCGGTCTTCAAGGCCGCGGTCGACGAGTGCCTGCAGATCCTGCTGACGCAGGTCAAGACCGACATCCGCCCGGTGCTGTTTCCCGCCCCGGGCCAGGAGCTGGTCGCCGCCGAGCAGCTCGCGCGGCCCTCGCTCGCGCTGCCGGCGCTGCTGACCATCCAGTACGCGCAGGCCAGGCTGTTGATGAGCTGGGGCGTCGAGCCCGCCGGGATGATCGGCCACAGCATGGGCGAGTACACCGCGGCGCATCTGGCCGGCGTGTTCAGCCTGGCCGACGCGCTGACGATCGTCGAGCTGCGCGGCCGGCTGTTCGAGACGCTGCCCGAAGGCGCGATGCTCAGCGTGCCGATGGGCGAGGCGCAGTTGCTGCCGCTGATGGCCGAGGTCTCGGGCGAGCTGTCGATCTCGGTGATCAACGGCCCGAAGATGACGGTGGCCGGCGGGCCGGTCGCGGCGATCGAGGCCTTGCAGGCGAAGCTTGCCGAGCAGGACGTGGAAGCCGCGCGGGTGCGCATCAACGTCGCGGCCCACTCGTCGATGCTCGAGCCGATCCTCGCGGAGTTCGGCGCCTTCTTCCAGCGGGTGAAGATGAGCGCGCCGGTGCGGCCCTTCGTCTCCAACCTCTCGGGCACCTGGATCACGCCGGCCGAAGCCACCGACCCGCAGTACTGGGTGCGCCACCTGCGCCACACCGTGCGTTTTGCCGACGGCCTGCAGGAGCTGCTGAAGGACGACACGCGCGTGCTGCTCGAAGTCGGCCCCGGCCGCACGATGGCGAGCCTGGCCCGCCAGCATCCGGCGCGTGCCGCGCAGCAGCCGGTGCTCAGTTCGATGCGGCATCCGGACGAGGCCGTCGACGACCAGGCCTACGTCCTCACCGCGCTCGGCCGGCTCTGGGCGCTGAACGCGGGCATCGACTGGGACAAGTTCAAGGGCAGCGAAAAGCGCCTGCGCGTCGCGCTGCCGACCTACCGCTTCGACCACCAGCGCCACTGGGTCGAGCCGGGCCAGGGCGCCGGCGTCGTCGCCGCGGCCGACCGCTCGCTGCACAAGCGCAAGGATCTCGACAGCTGGTTCTACCAGCCGGTGTGGAAGCGCAGCGCGTCGGTGATCGCGCGGCCCGATCCGGCCGAGGCCGCGAAGCGGCACACGCTCGTCTTCGCCGACGGCTCCGCCTTCACCGCCCGCCTCGTCGAGCGGCTGCGCGACGAAGGCCAGCCGCCCACGCTGGTGCGCGTGGGCAAGACCTACCGGCGCGAGGAGGCCGGCCGCTACACCATCAACCCCGCGGTCGCGAGCGACTACGACAAGCTGATCGCCGCGCTCGTGGCCGACGGCCGCGCGCCCTCGCGCATCGTTCACGCCTGGACGCTGACCGGCGCGAACCGCCCGCCCGCGACGCTCGCCGCCGCGAAGGAGATGCAAGAGCTCGGCTTCTACAGCCTGCTGCGTCTGGCGCAGGCCATCGGCCGCGAGGACCTGAGCGAGGACCTGCACCTCGTCGTGCTCAGCGACCATTTGCAGCGCGTCGCCGGCGAGACCGATCTCGTGCCGTCGAAGGCGACGCTGCTCGGCCCGGTCAAGGTGCTGCCGAAGGAGTTCCCCAACCTGCGCTGCACCAGCATCGACATCGATGCGCCCGCGCCCGGCTCGCGCCAGGAAGCGCTGCTGCTCGACGCGCTGCTGCGCGAGATCGCCACGCCGTCGAACGAGGACGTGCTCGCCTACCGCGCCGGCCAGCGCTGGACGCAAGCGATCGAGCCGGCGCCGATCGCCGCGGTGAGCGATGCGCAGCTGCCGCTGTGGCGCACCCACGGCGTCTACCTGATCACCGGCGGCCTGGGCGGCGTCGGTCTCGCGATCGCCGAGCACCTGGCGAAGCGGGTCAAGGCGAAGCTGGTGCTGATCGGCCGCAAGGGCCTGCCCGAGCGGGCGCAGTGGCCTTCGAAGCTCGCGCAGGCCGCGAGCGACCCGGCCACCGCGCGCCGCATCCGCCAGGTGATGGCGCTCGAGAACCTTGGCGCCGAGGTGCTCGTCTGCGCGGCGGACGTCGCCGACGCGGCGCAGATGAAGGCCGCGGTGCGCCAGGCGCGCGCGCGCTTCGGCACCGTGCACGGCGTGCTGCACACCGCGGGCGTGCTGGCCGACGGCGTCGCGCTGATGAAGGAAGCCTCCACCGCGGCCGGCGTGCTCGCGCCGAAGCTGCTCGGCACGCTGGCGCTCGAGGAGGCCTTCGCCGACGCGAAGCAGCCGCTCGACTTCACCGTGCTGTTTTCGTCGATCAGCGCCTTCGCCGGCCTGGCCGGGCAGGTGGACTACGCCGCCGCGAACGCCTTCCTCGACGCCTACGCGCAAGAGCGCCACTTGCGCGACGCGAGCTACACCGTCGCGATCGACTGGAGCCAGTGGGCGGAGGTCGGCATGGCGGCCGAACTCGCGCACCAGCTCGGCCTGGCGGGCGACGAGCTCGACGAGTCGAACGCGACGACGATCGGCCACCCGCTGGTCGATCGCTGTCTGCTCGACACCCCCGGGGAGCGCGTCTACGCGCAGCGCTATTCGCGCCGCACGCACTGGCTGCTGGAGGAGCACCAGATCCTCGGCGGCGAGGCGCTGATCCCGGGCACCGGCTACCTCGAGATCGTGCGCACCGCGTTCACGCGGCCGAGCGTGAGCGTGAACGGCACGCCGGGCGCCGTCGAGCTGCGCGACGTGACCTTCCTCGCGCCGTTCGCGGTGCGTGCCGGCGAAGAGAAGGACTTGCGGGTGCGGCTGCGTTCGCACGACCCTTCGGGTGCCGGCGAGTTCGCGTTCAGCGTGGTCAGCCGCACGGTCGATGCGCAGGGCCAGCCGCCCGCTCAACCGTGGACGGAGAACGTGCGCGGCAGCGTCGTGGCGATCGACGGCGCGGCGCCGAAGGCCGAGGCCGCGGCGACGATCGCCGCGCGCTGCACGAAGCGCTCGAAGAGCTTCGACGGCTTCGAGCACCAGGCGCACCTGCTGTTCGGCCCCCGCTGGTCGAACATGCGGCGGGTTGACTACGGCGATGGCGAGGCGCTGATCTCGCTCGAGTTGCCGGCCGCCTTCAGCGCGGATCTCGCCGACTTCCCGCTGCACCCGTCGCTGATGGACATGGCGACCGCCGGCGCGCAGGCGCTGATTCCCGGCTTCGACGAGGGCGAGCACTTCTACGTGCCGGCCTCCTACGGCAGCCTGAAGGTCTACGGGCCGCTGACCGCGAAGCTTTCCAGCCACGTGCGCCTGAAGCGCGACGAGGACGCGACCGACGACCTGGCCGTCTACGACGTGACGATCCAGGACGACCAGGGCCGCGTCGTCGTCGACATCGCCGACTTCACGATGATCCGGGTGCGCGACAAGGCGCTGCTGGCGCGCGGTTCGAACAGCGGCGCCGAGGCCGCCCCGGCCGCGGCCAAGCCGAAGGCGATCGCGAACCAGATGCTCGTCGCCGGCCTGCGCGACGGCCTGCGCACCGCCGAAGGCGCCGAGGTGCTGGAGCGCGTGCTCGCCTGGGGCGAGGGGCCGCAGGTCGCGGTGTCGCCGGTCGATCTGGAGGCTTTCCTCGCGCAGCTGAGCAAGCCGCAGCAGGCCGAGGCGAGCGCGGCGCCGAGCGGCGAGGCCGCGGCGAACTGGAAGGCGCCGACCACCCCGACCGAGAAGCTGATCGCGCAGCTGTGGGGCGAGCTGCTGGGGGTCGAGCGCGTCGGCGCGGCCGACAACTTCTTCGACCTCGGCGGCCATTCGCTGCTCGCGGTGCAGGTGATCAACAAGCTCAAGAAGAAGACCGGCAAGCCGCTCGCGCTGACGGCGCTGCTCGAAGCGCCGACGGTCGAGACGCTGGCCGCGCTGATCGAGCCGCCGGGCGCGGCGACGGCCACCGGCGAAGCCGGCGACGGCAAGGCCATCGTCGCGGCGCCGGCCGGCGCGACGCGAAGCCGCACGCTGATCCCGATCCGGCCGGGCGGCGACAAGCTGCCGATCTACTTCGTGCACGACGGCAACGGCGAGACGCTGCTGTACCGCACGCTCGCGCTGCAGTTGCAGGAGGGCCACCCGGTCTACGGCCTGCAGCCCGAGATGCGGCCCGACGGCAGCTTCGTGCAGACGCGCATCGCCGACTGGGCGGCCTCGCACATCGAACAGATCCGCAAGGTCCAGCCGCACGGCCCCTACTTGCTGACGGGACTGTGCGCGGGCGGCGTGATCGCGTTTGAGATGGCGCGCCAGCTGCAGGAGGCTGGCGAGCGCACGCTCTACGTCGGCATCATCGATGCGGCCGACGTGCATGCCGAGGAACGTCGCTTCCACGTCGCGCAGCAGCGCTTGCAGCGCTTCCTCGGCTCGCTGGGCGACGAGGGCGACTCGGCGCTGGCGCGCCTGGGCAAGGCGGTGCCGACGATGCTGCGCAAGACGCACAACCTGGTGCGCTACGAGATGCAGGCGCGGCTGGAACGCATGAACAACGCGAACAAGGTGAAGGCCTTGCGCCATGCGGGCGAGGCCGGCGACTCGGCGGCCGACGAAGCCGAGATCAGCTACCTGAAGCTCTACGAACACGCGCACCTCGAGCATCAGCCGCAAGGCCGCTTCAGCGGTGGCGAGGTGGTGGTCTACCGCGCGATGAAGGGCGACGGCTCGGCGGCCGACGCGCCCTATGTCGAGAAGTTCTCCGACCCGCTGCTCGGCTGGGGCGCGCGCGTCGACGGCTTCATCGAGGCGGTCGACATTCCCGGCGGCCACTCGAGCATGCTGCAGGGAAGCAACGTGACGGTGCTCGCCGAGCAGATGCGCGCGCATCTCGAGCGTGCGCTGGCGAAGGCGGTGCCGCTGCTGCCGGGCAAGCCTTCGTTGCCGGCCGAGCAGCGCACCCGCGACGCCGCGACGATCGACTGATGCCGAAGATGGAAGGGATGAGCGCACGTCGAGACGTGCAGGACGGCGCGAGCGCGCGTCGCGAAGGGCCGGCTGCGACGCGCGCGAACCGCGACGTGCGCGTGGTCATCGTCAACTACCGCACCGCGAAACTCGCGATCGACTGCCTCGCCTCGCTGGCCGACGAGGTCGCGCAGCGGCCCGGCACGCGGGTGGTCGTCGTGGACAACGCCTCGGGCGACGGCTCGGCCGAAGCGATCGCCCAGGCGATCGGCGAGCGCGGCTGGTCGGCCTGGGCCGGCGTGCTGCCGTCCGCGGTGAACGGCGGCTTCGCCTACGGCAACAACCTCGCGGTGCGCGCGGCGCTCGCCGAGCCCGAGCCACCGGCCTGGTTCTGGATGCTGAACCCCGACACGCGGGTCGATCCCGGGGCGCTTGGCGCGCTGGTCGATTTCGCCGAGGCGCATGCGGAAGTCGGCATCGTCGGCAGCGCGCTCGAGAACGACGACGGCTCGGCCTGGCCCTATGCCTTCCGCTTCCCGACGGTGTGGAGCGAATTCGAGGGCGGCGCGCGCTTCGGGCCGCTGTCGAGGTTGCTGCGCTCGCGCTCGGTGCTGCGGCCGATGGGCGACCGGCCGGTCGCCGTCGACTGGATGCCCGGCGCCAGCATGATGGTGCGCCGCGAGGTGTTCGATGCGATCGGGCTGATGGACGAGGGCTACTTCCTCTATTACGAGGAGACCGACTTCTTCCTCCAGGCGCATCGCGCCGGCTGGCAAAGCTGGTACGTGCCGGCGAGCCGCGTGATGCACATCGCCGGCGCCAGCACCGGCGTCACCGGCGAGAAGGTGATGAAGAAGCGCATGCCGGCGTACTGGTTCGAGTCCAGGCGCCGCTACTTCGTCAAGAACCACGGCCGTGCCTACGCGATGCTGGTCGACGCGGCCTGGCTGGTCGCGCACTTGAGCTGGCGCGCGCGCCGCGCGCTGCAGCGCAAGCCCGACACCGACCCGCCGCGCTTGGCCGCCGACTTCGTCTCGCACAGCGCGCTGCTGCACGGAGGCCTGCCGGGGAACGCGGCATTGACCGCGGCCGGCGCGCCGGCGCGCGGGCGATGAAGCCGGCTGCCGCGGCGGCGCCGCCGGCCGCCTGCATGCCGCTCGCCGCGCCGGCGGGCTTCGAGCTGTGGCGCATCGATCTGGCGCAGCCGCTGTCGCGCGACGACCTCGCGCTGCTCGACGAGCACGAGCGCGCGCGTGCCGAACGCTTCGCCTTCGACGCCTCGAAGCAGCGCTACCGCGCCGCGCATGTCGCCTTGCGCCGGCTGCTGGCCGCGCCGCTCGACGCTGACCCGGCCGCGCTGCGCTTCGACTTCGGCGCGCAGGGCAAGCCGCGGCTCGCCGGCCCCGCCGACGCGCCGGCCTTCAACCTGAGCGACAGCGGCGATGTCGCGTTGATCGCGGTTGCGCCGGGCGGCGAGATCGGCGTCGATCTTGAGCTGCTGCGGCCGATCGACGATGCCGCCGAGCTGGCCGCGCAGCATTTCTGCCGCCGCGAGGCCGAGGCGCTGGCTGCCGCTGGATCACGGCAGCGCGACCGCCTGTTCCTGCGCATCTGGGCGCGCAAGGAGGCCTGCCTGAAGGCGATCGGCAGCGGCCTGAGCATCGCCGCGGGCAGCTTCGACGGCGGACGGCTCGACCCGGGCGATGCGCCCGCGCCCCAATGGACGCGCGTGACGATCCCGACGCCGGACGGCGTGCTCGCGGTCGAGGCGACCGAGGTCGACGCCGGCCCTGGCTGCGTCGCGGCCCTGGCGCGGCAGGTGCGCGCGCGCCGCGCATGAGCCTCGGCGAACTGGCGCTGGTCGCGATCGGCCGCAACGAAGGCGAGCGGCTGCGGCGCTGCCTCGCTTCGGTGCAGGGGCGCGTCGGCTGCCTCGTCTATGTCGATTCGGGTTCGACCGACGGCTCGGTCGAGGCGGCGCGCGTGCTGGGCGCCGATGTCGTCGAGCTCGACATGCGCCAGCCCTTCACCGCCGCGCGCGCGCGCAACGCGGGCGTCGCGCGGGTGCGCGAGAAGCTGCCGGGCGTGCGCTTCATCCAGATGGTCGACGGCGATTGCGAAGTCGCCGCCGGCTGGCTCGACACGGCGCGGGCCGCGCTCGACGCCGAGCCGACGCTCGCCGCGGTGCTGGGCCGGCGGCGCGAGCGCTTTCCGCAGGCGTCGATCTACAACCGGCTGTGCGACATCGAATGGACGATCCCGCCGGGCCTGGTGAAGGCCTGCGGCGGCGACGTGATGTTCCGCGCCGAGGCACTGGCGCAAGTGGGCGGCTACCGCGACGACCTGATCGCCGGCGAAGAACCCGAGCTGTGCATCCGCCTGCGCCAGCGCGGCTGGCAGATCCGTTGCGTGGCCGCCGAGATGACCCTGCACGACGCCGCCATGACGCGCTTCGGCCAATGGTGGCGCCGCAGCACGCGCGCCGGCTACGCCTACGCGGAAGGCGCGCGGCTGCACGGCGCGCCGCCGGAGCGGCACTGGGTCAAGCCGCTGAAGAGCGCGCTGGCATGGAGCCTTGGGCCACCGCTCGCGGCGATGGTGGGCGTCGCGGCGTTCGGATGGATGGGGCTGCTGCCGCTGCTCGCCTACCCGCTGCAGGTCGCGCGGCTGGCGCTGCGCGGCGGCGAGGCGCGCGGCGCGCGGGCGCTGTTCCTCGTGCTCGGCAAGTTTCCCGAAGCGCAGGGCGCCTTGCGCTATGCGCGGCTCGCGCTGCTCAAGCGGCGCGGCGGCCTGATCGAATACAAGTAGCCATCGGCCGAAGCGCACCGTCCGCGGGCGGCGGCCGCCGCGGATCCGGCTCCGCCGGGCCGCCAGCGACGCCCCGTTGCAGGGGAGCGGCGAAGCCGCACCGGGCTGGGTCGATCAAAGCGCGCGGTCTTCGAGCAGCGACATCGCGCCGAAGCGATGCGCGGTGCGTTGCAGCGCGGGTGCGGTCATGCTGCCGGGGACGACCGCACGGGCCTCGTCCTGCCAGGCGTCGAGCATCAGCGCGAGCGCGAGGAAGCCGCTGTCGATCGCGGTCGTCGGCCGCAGATCGAGTTCGACCGCGAGGCCCGCCTGCAGCCCCTCGGCGATCGCGCGGCGCAGCGCGGGCAGCGCCTCGCCGGTGAAGCAGCCGTGCAGCGCGAGCCGCAGCACGGCGTCGCGGCGGTGCGGCTCGATGCGGCTCGCGCGCTCGACGCGACCCGAGCGCAGCCGGTTCGCCATCGAGGGCAGCACCTGCGTCATCGAAAAGCGCAGCAGCGCGAGCGCGTCGTCGAAGTAGCGGCGCCACAGCGCCGGCTCTTCCTTGATGCGCCACAGCCATTCGAAGCCGGTCGTCTGCACCCAGCGCGGCGCCCGCTGCACGCTGCCGGCGACGAAGTTGACGACTGCGCCGAGGTGGCTCACCAGTGGCGCCTGCAGCCGTTCGCGGTTCAGCTCGATCCACGCCTGGCCCTTCTTCGCGCCGAGCGCGACGACGACGAAATCGGCGCCGCTCGCATTGATGCGCTCGATCGTCCTCGCGTCGCTCATCTCCTGCACGCTGCCGAAGCCCGGCGACGCGAAGCCGACGCAGCGCATCCCGCCGTCGGCAGCGTTGAGCTTGCCGGCCGCGCGCTCGGCGATGCCCGGCGGGCCGCCGAAGAAGTACACCTTGATCGGCGCGCGGCCGTCGAGCGGGTCGGACTGGAGGCGCTCGAAGAGGTCGGAGCCGGCGACGCGCTCGGGCAGCGGCACGCGCAGCATGCGCGCGAAGCGCAGCAGCGTCGCGCCATCGACGACGCTCAGGTCGCTGCGCAGCACCGAATCGCGAAAAGCCGCGTCGTGCTGCGCGGCAATCGCGAAGTTGAGGTTAGGCGTCGAGAGGAAGCAGCGCTCCCGCCGTTCGACCGCGCGGCGCAGCCGGGCCAGCGCTTCGTCGATCGTCACCGCATCGAACACCAGGCCGAACACGCAGTGCAGCGGGCGGCCCAGGTCCAAGGGCGCGCGGCCGACGCGATGCACCACGAGCGAAGGCTCGTGCATCGAGTCTTCCGGCAGCTCATTCATTCTCACGTTTGGCTCTCACCCACTGCGATTGGCGGCGGAACAGGAAGGCCGAGTAGATCGGCAGCTTGCGAAGGACGTAGACGGGCGCGCTGCCGAGTTCGGCGGCGCTGAGCAGGTCGCGCCCGTGAAACCGCCAGGCAAGCAGCACGGCGGCAACCAGAGCAAGCAGCGCGCCCAGGCTGAGCGCGAGCGGCAGCATCCAGCCCGCGATCGGCAAGGCGACGAGATTCACCGCGGCGAGCCCGAGATGCGCGAGCAGCAGCAAGGCGAGCGGCGGCACCATCAGATCGAGCGCGAGCGCCGCGACCCCGAAGCGGCCGCGCAGCAGGCCGGCCAGCAGCAGGCGGGGGCCGACGCCGAGCAGCGTCGTCAGGTGACCGTGCTCCCAGCGCTTGCGCTGGGCGGCGGCGCCGGCCTCGGTGTCGGGGAAGCGGCTGGTGACGAGCGCGCGCGGCTCGAAGCGCGGGGGCGTGCCGGCGAGCGCGAGGTCCACGCCGAGCTGCATGTCCTCGACCAGATGCCCGCTCGCGAGCGGTGCCTCGCGGATCGCCGTCCACAGGAAGGCCATGCCGGTGCCCATCAGCTGACAAGGCCCGCCGAGCTGCCAGAGGCCGAGCGCGCGCACCTGGTTCTTCACCCGCCAGGCGAACTGCGCGGCGCGCAGCTTCAGGCCCGCGCCGGGCGGCGCTTCCATCAGGTACAGCGACTGCGCGGGGCGACCCGTCGTGCTGCAGGCACGCACCAGCGCGTCGATGCAGCCGGGGTGCGCGATGCAGTCGGCGTCGAGCATCACGACGATCTCCGGCGCATCGGCCTGGAGATGCCGCACGCCGTGATCGAGCGCATAGCCCTTGCCGCGGCGTTGCGTGTCGTGGCGCTCGCTGACTTCGGCGCCGGCCGCGCGGGCGATCGCCGCGGTGTCGTCGCTGCAGTTGTCGGCGACGACCAGCAGCCGGTCGCCCGGGCGCAGCTGCGGTGTGATGCTGGCGAGCGTCGCGGCGATGCCGGCTTGTTCGTTGTGGGCCGGCATCAGCACCGCGATGCGCGGGCGCGGCGCAGGATCGTCGCGGCTGCCGCCGAGCGCCGCGCGAGCGCCGATCGACGCGAGCACCTGCACCAGCAGCACCAGCGCAGGCACCGCCGCGAGCGCGGTGATGGCGCTCCAGGCGAGCTCGATCGCGCTCATCGCGTGGCCCGACCGCGCCGCGCCGTGCGGCTCAGTTGCCCGCGCCGCCGAAGCTGCCGAAACTGCGGCGGAGCTTGCCCGGGATGCGGCCGAGCTTGTGCACCGCCCGCACCATGATCGGCGGCGCCCAGTCGCGCAGGTACTGCTCGGCGCGGAAGCTGCGCGCTTCGCGACGGATCGAGATGTCGTCCTCGGGCCGCGCCTGGTACATGGTCGACAGGCTCGGCACCTCGCGATAGATGTTCTTGCTCGCGGTGTAGTAGTACAGCGCGATCGAGCGGCGCTTCACGTGGTCGGGCGTCTGCAATTCGTCGGGGTGGCCGTGCCAGGTGTCGGCGTCGGTGCTGAAGACGACGCAGCGGTTCCATTGCGGCGAGACGCGCGCGCGGCATTCCTTCATGCCCTTGTCCCACAGCTCGAGCTGGCCCTTCCAGGCGTCGTCCCAGTCCTCGTTTAGGTAGATCAGCAGGTTCATCCGCCGCTGCAGGTTCAGCTGCTCGTGGATGCGGAAGTCCGCATGGATGCCCAGCTTGCCGCCGCGTGAGGTCTCGTGGAAGCCGCCGCCGGTGAAGTAGGGGTCGGGAATCAGCGCGTCGATGCCGGTGAGCCCTTCGAGGAACTGCAGCATCGGCCGCGAATTCATGAAGTGGAAGAAGCCGCGCACGAAGCCGTCGCAGTCCTCCGGCATCACCTGGCGCTTGTGGTGGCCGCCGTAGCCGAGCTCGAAGACGGTGTCGCTGTCGAGCTTCTCGCGCGGGAAGTGCTCGAAGATCTTGCGGATCAGCTCGGGTGGCAGGAAGTCGTCGATGACGATGTGCGGGAAGGGGTCGGCCTTCGCGTAGTCGTCGGCCAGCAGCTGGCCGAGGCCGCGCGCTTCGGCCGGGTCCATGGTGAATCCGTCGTGGTGGTCGATCGGCAGGGTTACGGCGGAAGCACTCATGGCGACGGTGAAGAGGAGGGGTGGATGAGGCCGCGCCGAGGCGCGGCCCTTGAAGCGCCTACTGCAGCAGCAAGGCCGCGCCGCAGTAGCCGGTGGTCGCGTCGTAGTCGTTGACCAGCGCGCCGGCGTCCCGCGATTCGTAGCCGACGCCGCACTCGAAGCTGATCGCGCGCGAGAACTCGTAGCGCGCGCCGAGCATCGCGGCGCGGGTGCTGCCCTTTTCCTGCCCGAAGCTGCCGGTCGTGCCGGTGACGAACAGCGTGTCGTAGCGCTCGCGCGCGTAGGTAAGGGCGGTGTTGACGCGGACCTTGGCGGTCGCGTCCCACTGCGCGCTCACGCGAATGCGGTCGGACACGCGGGCGTCGGTGAGGTAGCCCGAGGTGCCGGTTCCGGTGCCGGTGGTGCCGCTCGTCGTGCCGCCGGTCAGGCCGGTGCCGCCGGTGACGATGCCCGGCGTGCCGGTCGCGGTGCCGGTCGGGGTGCCGCCCGTGCTGCCGGTCGTGCCGGCGCCAGTCATCGCGGCCAGCTGCGAACTCTGGTTCCCCGAGCCGGTGTCGCGCGACAGGCTCGCGCCCAGTTCGAGCTTGCCAGTGGGGCGGTAGACGGCGGCGATCTCGCCGGTCACGCCGCTGAAGCTGCGTGCGGCGATCTGGTCGTGGTCTTCCTTCGTGTAGCTGACGCGGCCGGAGAAGGCGGTGAGCTCGCTCAGGCGCAGACCGGCGCTCAGGTCGATGTCGCGGCGGTCGTATTCGTCGCGCAGGAAGCCGCCCGGCACGACGACGCCGCGCGGGTATTCGCCGCGCGTCTCGCGCCACATGAAGCCGTAGTTCAAATCGGGCGTCTGGCGCACGCGCAGGCCGGCGCCGAGGGTGTCGCTCTTGCGCTCGCGCGTCGCGAAGGCGTCGTTCGAGTAGTCGATGTTGGTGTGGTTGTAGAGCGTCTCGATCGCCAGCAGCCCGATGCCGCCGTAGGCGCCGCGGAAGTCGAAGGTTCCCGAGCGCTCGCGGTTCTTCTGGCTCGCGATGCCCGACAGCGCGCCGTAGTCCGCCGGGTTGGCCTGCGCCTGGCGCAGGTTGAAGCGCACGTCGCCGGTCAGGCGCGAGCCGACCTCCCAGCCGAGCCCGGCCAGCACGTTGTAGCCCGGGCCGTTGAGCTGGTCGTTGCCCTTCCAAGCGGTGTAGTCGGCGGTGGCGCTCGCGTAGAGGCGCTGGCGGCTGATCGGCTGATCGAGCCCGACCGTCACCGAGGTCAGCGAGTAGTAGTCGCGCTGCTCGTTGTTCGACACGCGAAAGATGTTGGAGTCGACGCCGAAGCGTTGCCCGATCAGCAGCGAGTAGGGGCTCGACTGGGCCTGCGCCGAAGCGCCGGCGACGAGGGCGCCGGCCGCGAACAGGCAGGGCAGCAGCCCGATGCGGCGGCCGGCGATGCGGATCGAGAGCGTGTCAGGGCGCTTCATGGCGTCTCCTTTGGAGTTGGGTCGGTGAGCGAGGACTTCAGAACGCATGCCGATCGAAGATCACCAGCCGCACGGTGCGGAAGATGATCTGCAGATCGAGGCCGAGCGACCAGTTGCGCAGGTACTCGAGGTCGTACTCGACGCGCGCACGCATCTTGTCGATCGTATCGGTTTCGCCGCGCAGCCCGTTCACCTGCGCCCAGCCCGTGATGCCGGGCTTGACCTTGTGCCGCACCATGTAGGCCTTGATCAGCTCGCGGTACATCTGGTTGTGCGCGACCGCATGCGGGCGCGGCCCCACGATGCTCATGCGCCCTTGCAGCACGTTGACGAACTGCGGCAGCTCGTCGAGCGAGGTCCTGCGGATGAAGGCGCCGAAGGGCGTGACGCGCGGATCGTCCTTCGTGGCCTGCTTGACAACCGGGCCGTTGTCGGTGGTGCGCATCGAGCGGAACTTGTAGACGGTGATCTCCTCGCCGTCGAGCCCGTTGCGCTTCTGCCGGAAGATCACCGGCCCCGGCGAACTGAGCCTGACGCCGATGGCGATCGCCGCGAGCAGCGGCGAGATCAGCACCAGGATGATCGACGCAAGCACGATGTCGGAGAGCCGCTTCAGCAGCTCGTTCGTGCCGGTGAACGGCGTCTCGCAGATGCCCACCACCGGCACGCCGTTCAGATCCTGCAGCCGGCCCTGGATGATGCTGATGCCGAAGACGTCGGGCACGAAGAACAGCGAGGCCGTCGTGCCTTGCAGCGACTCCAGCAACTGCACGATGCGCGGCTGCAAGCCGAGCGGCAGCGTGATGTAGACCTCGCGGATGCCGTGGCGGGTGATGAAGGGCGCGACGTCGGCCAGCGTGCCGAGCCGGTTCGGGCTGGCCTCGGCCTCGACGCGATCGTCGGTGCGGTCGTCGAAGAAGCCGGCCACGTCGACCGTCTGATCCCCGCGCCCCTGCAGCGCCTTCGCCACCTTCACGCCCAGCGGGCCGGCGCCGACGATGATCGCCGAGCTGCGGTTGTGCGCGAGCGCGGCCTGGTGCTCCAGGATGAGCTTGCCGATCAGCACCGCGACCCATTGCGACACCGGCGTCAGCACGCCCCACAGGATCAGCACGTCCTGGCGGAAGAAGTGAAGGCTGCGCGTCGCGTAGCCGCACAGCGCGAGGATGAACAGCAGGCTCGCCCACGACATCAGGATGTCGATCGCCGACTTCAACCGGCTGTCGCGGAAGCGGTTGCGGCCGGGAAAGGTCAGCGCGAAGACCAGCAGGCACAGCGTCACCGACGAGCGCACGATCGGCTCGCCGTGGCCCAGCGTCACGAGCAGGAAGCAGGCGACCGTCAGCGTCGGCTCGAGCAACGCCGCGACGAAGGCCGTCACCGATTGCGGCGCGTTGTCGAAGGTTCTCTGGACGGGACGGTCCTCAAGCATGCGGATGGGCGGCAAGGCGGTGGCGCCGCGCGACGGGCCGGCGCGCTCGGTCGAGGAAGACAGCATGTCCATCAGGCCGCGAATTCTGGCGACAAAGCCGAGGACCCCCCACCCCGGGGTAAAGGGACACTCGTCCGCGCCGACCGGCGCTTGTGCGGGATTGCACGCGGCGCCCCCCTAGAATCTTCGCGATGTTGGACTCCCTCGCGGCCTCGCTGGGGGCGACGCTCGAAGCGTCGTTCTGGCCCCCGTTCATCGACCGCGCGATCCTCGCGCTGAATCATGTGCTGCGGGGCGACGAAGCAGCTTCTCAGCGGCTCGTCGTTCATGCGGGCAAGACGCTGCGGATCGACTGGCTCACGCGGCCGGGGCCGTGGCCGAAGCCGCCCGCGCTGCGGCTCGCCGTGACGCCGGCCGGCTTGTTCGAAGCGCTGCCGGTCGCCCACGAAGGTGCCGCCGCCGACGCGCTGACGATCACGGTCGACCTGCCCGCGCCGCTCGCGGCCGCGCGCATGCTGGCCGAAGCGGCGCGGCCGCAGACGCAGGTGCAGGGCGATACCGCGCTCGCGGCCGACATCGCCTGGCTTGCCGAGCACCTGCGCTGGGACGCCGAGCATGATCTTGCGCGGGTGATCGGCGACGTGCCGGCGCGCTGGATCGCGACGGCCGCCGGCGCTGCCGTCGTCGCGATGAAAGGCCTGGCGGCCGCCGCGCGCCGCCGTCGGGAGCCGGGCGCACCCGACGCGGGCGCCGCGGCCCCACGATGAGGCATCTGCTGCGGCTGGGCTTCATCGCCTTCACCGCGCTGCGCTACGGGCTCGACGAGCTCCTGATCTCCAGCTTCGTGCCGCGGCGGCTGCGCATCGCCGCGCGCATCGTGCGCTTCGGCCGCCGGCTCGACGCACCGCCCGGCCAGCGGCTGCGCGAGGCATTGGAACGGCTCGGCCCGATCTTCGTGAAGTTCGGACAGGTGCTGTCCACGAGGCGCGACCTGCTGCCCATGGACATCGCCGACGAGTTGGCTCGTTTGCAAGACAAAGTACCCCCTTTCCCGGCAGGGCAATCCGTGGGCCTGATCGAGGCGGCTTTCGGCCGGCCCATCGAGGCGGTTTTCGCGAGCTTCGATCGCGAGCCTGTCGCGAGCGCCTCGATCGCCCAAGTGCACTTCGGTGTGCTGCACGGGGGCCGGGAGGTCGCGGTGAAGGTGCTGCGCCCGGGCATGCTGGGCGTGATCGAGTCGGATCTCGCGCTGATGCGCACGCTGGCCGGCTGGGTCGAGCGGGTGTCGGCCGACGGCCGGCGGCTGCGGCCCCGCGAGGTCGTCGCCGAATTCGACAAGCACCTGCACAACGAGCTCGACCTCGTGCGCGAAGCGGCCAGCGCGGCCCAGCTGCGCCGCAACATGGCGCAGCTTGGCCTCGTGATGATTCCCGAGATGTTCTGGGACCTGTGCACGCCCGGCGTGATCGTGATGGAGCGGATGCACGGCGTGCCGATCGGGCAGGTCGAACGGCTGCGCGCGGCCGGCGTCGACTTCAAGAAACTCGCGCGCGACGGCGTCACGATCTTCTTCACGCAGGTGTTCCGCGACGGCTTCTTCCACGCCGACATGCACCCGGGGAACATCCAGGTGAGCCTCGATCCCGCGAGCTTCGGCCGCTACATCGCGCTCGACTTCGGGATCATCGGCACGCTGGCCGAAAGCGACAAGGACTACCTCGCGCAGAACTTCATCGCCTTCTTCCGGCGCGACTACAAGCGCGTCGCGGAGCTCCACGTCGAAAGCGGCTGGGTGCCGAAGGGCACGCGGGTCGACGAGCTCGAAGGCGCGATCCGCTCGGTGTGCGAGCCCTACTTCGACCGGCCGCTGAAGGAGATCTCGCTCGGCCAGGTGCTGCTGCGGCTCTTCCAGACCTCGCGCCGCTTCAACGTCGAGATCCAGCCGCAACTTGTGCTGCTGCAGAAGACGCTGCTCAACATCGAGGGGCTCGGACGCCAGCTCGACCCGGAGCTCGACCTGTGGTCGACCGCCAAGCCCTTCCTCGAACGCTGGATGGACGAGCAGGTCGGCTGGCGCGGCCTGGTCGAGCGGCTGCGCGACGAGGCGCCGCGCTACGCGAAGCTGATGCCCGAGCTGCCGCGCCTGCTGCACGATGCGCTCGCGGCCACCGCCTCCGGGCGCGTCGCGCACGAGCAGGGCGAGGTGCTGCGCGCGCTGCTGGTGGAGCAACGCCGCGCGGTGCGGCTGCTGAAGCTGGCGGCGGTCGCGGCCATCGGCGTGCTGGCGCTGCTCAGTGCGCTGGTGGCGTGGCAGCTCCTGCCGTCCTGAGCACCCCGGCGGCCGGCGCTATACCGGCGGTCCGCGGCGGCTCGCGCCGACGGCCTCAAGAGATACTCGCCGCGCATTTCTGACGCGCCTTTCGCCCGGAGCCCGCCGCCATGCTCTTGACCCTCGTCGTCGTCTACCTGCTCGTCACCATCGCGGTCGGCCTATGGGCCGCGAAGCGCGTGAAGACCTCGGCCGACTATGCGATCGCCGGTCGCCACCTGCCGCTGGTGATGATCGTCACCACCACCTTCGCGACGTGGTTCGGCTCCGAGACGGTGCTCGGCATCCCGGCGAAGTTCGTGCAGGGCGGCTTGAACGGCGTCGTCGAGGATCCGTTCGGCGCCGGCACCTGCCTGATCCTCGTCGGCCTGTTCTTCGCGGCCAAGCTCCACAAGATGAGCCTGCTGACGATCAGCGACTACTACCGCGAGCGCTACGGCCGCGGCATCGAGATCGTGTGCTCGCTGATCATCATCCTGAGCTACCTCGGCTGGGTGTCCGCGCAGGTCACCGCGCTCGGGCTCGTGTTCAACCTGCTGTCGAACGGCGCGATCAGCATCCCGCTGGGCATGGTGATCGGCACGCTGTCGATCCTGGCCTACACGCTGTTCGGCGGCATGTGGTCGGTGGCGGTGACCGACTTCGTGCAGATGATCATCCTCGTGGTCGGGCTGTCGGCGATCGCGGTGTTCGCGGCCGATCTCGCCGGCGGCGCCGACAAGGTGATCGCACTCGCATCGAGCAAGGAGCTGTTCAACTTCCTGCCCGAGCCCAGCTTCACGCAGATCGCCTTCTTCATCGCCGCGGCGATGACGATGATGTTCGGCTCGATCCCGCAGCAGGACGTCTTCCAGCGGGTGATGTCGGCCAACAGCGTGGGCGCCGCGACCAAGGGGCCGGTGATCGGCGGGCTCGCCTACATCGGCTTCGCCTTCGTGCCGATGTTCCTCGTCGTCAGCGCGCTGATCATCATGCCGGAGCAGGCGGCCGCGCTGATCGAAGAGGACCCGCAGAAGGTGCTGCCCACGCTGGTGCTCACGCAGATGCCGTTCGTGATGCAGGTGCTGTTCTTCGGCGCGCTGCTGTCAGCCTTGAAGTCGACCGCCTCGGCGACGCTGCTCGCGCCCTCGGTCACCTTCGTCGAGAACATCTGGCGCCAATTCGTGCCGAAGAAGAGCGACCGCGAATCGCTGATGACGATGCGCATCGCGGTGCTGGTCTTCAGCGCCTTCGTCTGCGCCTACGCGATCGCCTCCGAAGGCACGCCCATCTACGACATGGTCTCGAGCGCCTACCAGGTCACGCTGGTCGGCGCCTTCGTGCCGCTGGTGGCCGGCCTTTACTGGCGCCGCGCGACGACGCAGGGGGCGATCTTCTCGATCGCACTCGGCATCGTCACCTGGGTGCTGTTCATGGCGACGCCGGTCGGCGAGGCCTTCCCGGCGCAGCTCGCCGGCTTCCTTGCGGCCGTGGCCGGCATGCTGGTCGGCTCGCTCGCGCCGCAGGCGCTGCGGAACCGGCAGGGCAGCACGCAGCAGGTGGTCGGCGCGCAGGCCTGAGGCGGCCCGGCATCGCCGGCCCGCCGGGGTCGGCCACTTACACTCGCGGCTTCGTCCGAAGAAGCCAGACCATGCCGATCTACGCCTATCGCTGCGAAGCCTGCGGGCACGCGAAGGACGTGCTGCAGAAGATCTCCGACCCGGTGCTCTCCACCTGCCCGGCCTGCGGCGCCGAGGCGTTCCGCAAGCAGGTGACCGCGGCGGGCTTCCAGCTCAAGGGCTCGGGCTGGTACGTCACCGACTTCCGCAACGGCAGCCAGGCCGCGGCCAAGCCGGCCGACGAGGCGGGCAAGCCGGCCGAAGACGGCCCGAAGGCCGACGCCAAGCCTGCCGGCGAGGCGAACTCCGAGAAGAAGGCCGACGGCAAGACCGAAAACAAGACCGAGTCGAAGGCGGCACCCGCCGCCTCGCCGGCCCCGGCGCCAGCGCCGGCGCCGAGCCCGCCGGCGGGCGGCTCGTCGTCTGCCTGACGCGCGCACGAAAGTCCGAAGTGAAGAAATACCTCATCGCCGGCCTGCTGGTGTGGCTGCCGCTGGCGATCACGATCTGGGTGCTGCACTCGGTGCTGGGCCTGCTCGACGGCGTGTTCGCCTGGCTGCTGAGCGCCTCGCAGGCCGTGCTGCCGGCAGCCGCGGCCGAGCCGCTCGAGAAGCTGAAGGAGATCCCTGGCCTCGGCGTGATCGTGATGCTGCTGGGCCTGCTGCTGACCGGCGTGTTCGCGACCAACATCGCCGGCCAGTGGGCGCTGGCCCAGGGCGGGCGGCTGGTCAACCGCATTCCGATCGTCAAGTCGATCTACAGCTCGGTGAAGCAGGTGTCGGACACGCTGTTCTCCAGCAGCGGCAACGCCTTTCGCGAAGCGGTGCTGGTGCAGTACCCGCGCGCGGGTTCCTGGACCATCGCGTTCGTCACCGGCCGGCCGGGCGGCGAGGCGGCGGAGCACCTGCACGGCGAGTACCTCAGCCTGTACGTGCCCACCACGCCCAACCCGACCTCCGGCTTCTTCCTGATGGTGCCGCGCGCCGACGTGATCGCGCTGCAGATGAGCGTCGACGAGGCGCTGAAGTACATCATCTCGATGGGTGTCGTCGCGCCCCCGCTGCACCTGCCGCGGGTCGTCAACGAGCCGGTGCGAAACCTGGCCGGGTGAGCGCTTCCGGCAAGCGCTCATCCGTCAGGGCCGAGCGGCCCGCCAGAGCCGAACCTCCACGCGGCGCCTCGCGCGCCGCGCAAGCCACCGATCCACGGAGTGCCACCTTCATGAGAACCACCTACTGCGGCCTCGTCAGCGAGAAGCTGATGGGCGAGACCGTCACCCTGATGGGCTGGGCCCACCGGCGCCGCGACCACGGCGGCGTCATCTTCATCGACCTGCGCGACCGCGAAGGCCTGCTGCAGGTCGTCTGCGATCCGGACCGGGCCGAGATGTTCAAGGCCGCCGAAGGCGTGCGCAACGAGTTCTGCCTGAAGATCGTCGGCAAGGTCCGCGCGCGGCCGGCCGGCACCGAGAACGCCAACCTCGTCTCGGGCAAGGTCGAGCTGCTGTGCCACGAGATCGAGGTGCTGAACCCGAGCGTCACGCCGCCGTTCCAGCTCGACGACGACAACCTCTCCGAGACCACGCGGCTCACGCATCGCGTGCTCGACCTGCGCCGCCCGGCGATGCAGAAGAACCTGATGCTGCGCTACCGCGTCGCGATGGAGGTTCGAAAGTTCCTCGACGCCAACGGCTTCATCGACATCGAGACGCCGATGCTCACCAAGAGCACGCCCGAAGGCGCGCGCGACTACCTCGTGCCGAGCCGCGTCAACGAGGGCATGTTCTTCGCGCTGCCGCAGTCGCCGCAGCTGTTCAAGCAGCTGTTGATGGTCGCGGGCTTCGACCGCTACTACCAGATCACCAAGTGCTTCCGCGACGAAGACCTGCGCGCCGACCGCCAGCCCGAGTTCACGCAGATCGACATCGAGACCTCGTTCATGAACGAGGAAGAGATCCGCGGCATGTTCGAAGGGATGATCCGCTCGGTCTTCCGCAGCACGATCGGCGTCGACCTGCCTGGCTACCCGGTGATGAAGTACGCCGAGGCCATGCGCCGCTACGGCAGCGACAAGCCGGACCTGCGCGTGAAGATGGAGTTCACCGAGCTGACCGACGTGATGAAGGACGTCGACTTCAAGGTGTTCGCGGCGCCAGCGCAGGCGAAGGGCGGCCGCGTGGTGGCGCTGCGCGTGCCCGGCGGCGGCGAAGTGCAGGGAGGCCTCAGCCGCAGCGACATCGACGGCTACACCGAGTTCGTCAAGATCTATGGCGCCAAGGGACTGGCGTGGATCAAGGTGAACGACGTGGCCAAGGGCCGCGAGGGCCTGCAGAGCCCGATCGTCAAGAACCTGCACGACGCCGCGATCGCCGAGACGCTGGCGCGCAGCGGCGCGCGCAACGGCGACCTGCTGTTCTTCGGCGCCGACAAGGCGAAGGTGGTGAACGACGCGATCGGCGCCTTGCGCGTGAAGATCGGGCACAGCGACTTCGGCAAGACCGCCGGCCTGTTCGAGGACAAGTGGGCGCCGTTGTGGGTGACCGACTTCCCGATGTTCGAGCACGACGAGGAGAACGATCGGTGGGCGGCGGTGCACCACCCCTTCACCGCCCCGAAGGATGGCCACGAGGACCTGATGGACACCGACCCCGGCCGGTGCATCGCGAAGGCCTACGACATGGTGCTCAACGGCTGGGAGCTGGGCGGCGGCTCGGTGCGCATCCATCGCGCCGAGGTGCAGAGCAAGGTGTTCAGCGCGCTGAAGATCGGCCCTGAGGAAGCGCAGCAGAAGTTCGGCTTCCTGCTCGACGCGCTGCAGTACGGCGCCCCGCCGCACGGCGGGCTCGCCTTCGGCCTCGACCGCATCGTCACGATGATGGCCAGGGCCGAGAGCATCCGCGACGTGATCGCCTTCCCGAAGACGCAGCGCGCCCAGGACCTGCTGACGCATGCGCCGAGCCCGGTCGACGAGAAGCAGCTGCGCGAGCTGCACATCCGGCTGCGCAATCCGGCGGGAGCGAAGGGCTGAGGATCGGCGCGACGACGAGGACCGGCCGTGCGCCCGCCGAAGATCCCCGAATCCGTCCTCGTCGTCATCCACACGCCGGCGCTCGACGTCCTGCTGCTCGAGCGCGCCGACCGCCCCGGCTTCTGGCAGAGCGTCACCGGCTCGAAGGACGCGCCCGACGAGCCGCTGACCGAGACCTGCCGGCGCGAGGTCTTTGAGGAAACCGGCATCGTGTTTGCCGAGCCGCAGCTGGTGAACTGGGACCTGGCGAACGTCTACGAGATCTATCCGGTGTGGCGCCACCGTTACGCTCCCGGCGTGACGCACAACACCGAGCACGTCTTTGGCCTGGCCGTCGCGCCCGGCACGCCGGTGGTGCTGGCGCCGCGCGAGCATCTGCGCTACGAGTGGCTGCCATGGCGCGAGGCCGCCGACCGCTGCTTCTCGCCGAGCAATGCCGAGGCCATCCTGCAGTTGCCGCAGCGGCTCGCGGCCGGCGCATGAACCCGCTGCGGTCTTCGGCGGTGCCGCCGACCGAAGGCGACAGCCATCGGCTGCGCGTCGCCACCTACAACATCCACAAGGGCGTGCGCGGCGTCGGCCCCGGCAAGCGGCTCGAGATCCACAACCTCGGCCTCGCGATCGAGGCGCTCGATGCCGATCTCGTCTGCCTGCAGGAGGTGCGCCACTTCCACCACGGCGAGGCGCGCCGCTTCCAGCGCACCTCGTTCGGCTGGCCTGCGCAAGGGCAGGCGGACTTTCTCGCGCCCGACGGCTACGAGGTCGCCTACCGCACCAACGCGAAGACGCGCGACGGCGAGCACGGCAACGCGCTGCTGTCGCGCTGGCCGCTTGGCGAGGTGCGCCACCACGACGTCTCCGACCACCGCTTCGAACAACGCGGCCTGCTGCACGTGCCGGTGCAGTGGCAGGGCGAGACGGTCGACGTGGTGGTGATCCACTTCGGCCTGAGCCACACCAGCCGCGTGCGCCAGGTCGAACGCCTGGGCGACTACCTCGAACGCACGGGCCGGCGCGACATGCCGGTGCTGGTCGCCGGCGACTTCAACGACTGGGGCGAGCGGCTCGACGCTCCCCTGCGCCGGCACGGCCTTGAACGCGCGGAAGCGCCCGCGCGCGAGCCGGCCGCGCGCAGCCGCTCGATGACCTTCCCCTCGCTCGCCCCGGTGTTCGCGCTCGACCGCATCTACACCCGCGGCCTGCGCTGCACCTCGACCTTCGTGCCGCGCGGCAGCAACTGGGCGCGGATGTCGGACCACCTGCCGCTGGTCGCGGAGTTCGAGCGGGCGACATGACCCACCGCCGTTGCAGCTTCGCCGCTCCCGCCCGAGGGGGCGCCGCTGGCGGCCCGGCCAAGCCGGATCCGCGGCGGCTGCTGGTGCCACCCCCTCCGCTCTACGCGGCGCCGGTAGGTCCTGGCGGGCCCTTGATGTGAGCGACCCGCCGCGTGCCGACGTGGACGGCAACCGAGCGCGAGCCGTTGCACGGTCGCCATTCGCCTGGTACGGCGAACGCGAGGCGACCTGGTCGGGCGGCAATGCCATCCGGCTGCTGCGCGGCGGCGACACGCTGTTCCCGGCGATGTGCGCGGCCATCGCCGCGGCGCGACGCGACGTCTGGCTCGCCACCTACATCTACGACGAGGACGCCAGCGGCGAGGCGGTGTCGCGCGCGTTGCTCGCCGCCGCGGCGCGCGGCGTGCGCGTGCGCGTCGTCGTCGACGGCTTCGGCTGCCTGCACTCGCAGGCCGCTTTGCGCGCGCGCTTCGAGCCGGCCGGCGTCGGCTTCGCGGTGTTCCGGCCGATGCACGGCTGGTGGTCGTGGCTGCAGCCGAGCCACTTGCGCCGGCTGCACCAGAAGCTGTGCGCGATCGACGGCGAGCACGGCTTCGTCGGCGGCATCAACCTGATCGACGACCGGCACGACCTGCACCACGGCTGGGGCGATGCGCCGCGGCTGGACTACGCGGTCGAGCTGCGCGGCCCGGTCGTCGCGCCGGTGCTGCACACGCTGCGGGCGGTGTGGACGCGCGCCGCCTGGGGGCGCGACTGGCGCGACCGCGTGCGTGCGGTGGCCAAGAGCGGCCGGCCGGTGCAGCGCGCGCGCGGCCTGCTGCAGCGCATCGGCATCGGCTCCGCGCCGGCCAACGGTGCGAGCGGCGACGCGCTGGCGCCGGCGCGGCTCGCCTTCCTGGTGCGCGACAACCTGCGTCAGCGCCGCGCGATCGAGCACAGCTACGTCGCCGCGATCCGCCAGGCGCGCGAGCGCATCGACATCGTCTCGGCCTACTTCTACCCGGGCCGCGCCTTCCTGCGCGCACTGCGTGCCGCGGCCAGGCGCGGCGTGCAGGTGCGCCTGCTGCTGCAGGGCAAGCCGGACTACCGCGTCGCGCAGCTCGCCGCGCAAGCGCTGTACGACGAGCTGCTGGCGCGCGGCGTGCGCGTCTTCGAGTACATGCCCGCCTTCCTGCACGCGAAGGTGGCGCGGGTCGACGACCGCTGGGCGACGGTGGGCAGCTCGAACATCGATCCGCTGTCGCTGCTGCTGAACCTGGAGGCCAATGTCGTCGTCGACGATCCGGGCTTCGTCGCCCAGCTCGCCGCCGAACTCGAACGCGACTTCGCGGCCGCCCGCGAGATCACCGCGCCGCTGCCGCTGGCCGGATGGCGCCGCTGGCTGCGGCGCGGCTTCGTCGCCTCGATCGCGCGGCTCTACCTGCGCGCGGCGGGTGCCACCGGCCGCTACTGAGCGGCGACGACGGCGCACACCGGCGCGCGGGCCAGTTCGGCCTGCTTGCGCCGGCCATAGTCGGTCGCGCTCTCTTCGCCGCGGGCGTAGATGTCCGACAGGTCGATCAGCGTCGACGCGGCGCCGGCGACCGGCGCTTGCGGGCCATGCAGGGTGAGCCGGCGCGGCGCGCCGGCCGTCCCGAACACGAAGCTGGCGCTGTGCTCGTGCCGCCAGTCGGCCAGCCGCCAGCCCGGCTGGCCGAGCTCGACGAGGATCGGCGCCCAGAACCAGACTCGTGGCGGCATGGCCAGCACAAGCTCGCGCGGGCAGGGGTTGGCCGCGTCGGCGTGGAGCCGCTCGCGCACCGCGCGCCCGAGGTCGCGCATCAGTCGCATGTTCTCGTGGGCCGTCTGCGAGTCGGCGAACTCGCGCGCGGTGCGCGCGAAGAAGCCGACGTAGCGGATGCCGTCGTGGGTGTCGATCTCGAAGGGGGCGGTGAACCAGGCGGCGACCGGCGTGCGCTTCACGTCGCGCGGATGGGACAGGCCGCCCACGCACAGCAGCACCACCAGCGTCCACCCCAGGCCCAGTCGCAAGGCCGAGGGCGCGCCCGGCGAAGGGGCGGCGCGCCCACCCGGCAGCTGTCGGCCCCAGCCGCGAAATCCCAGCAGCAGCAGGCTCACCAGCACCGGGATCAGGTACTTGCCGGAGTAGAGGTTCAGCGCCGGCACCAGCATCGGCAGCATCGACAGCCACAGCAGCAGCCAGCGCGGTGTGGCGAGCGCGCGCAGGCGCCGCCAGCCGTGACCCGGCAGCACCAGCAGCACGGCCAGCAGCCCGGTGCCGGCGGTGGCGACGAGCACCAGGAAGCTTTTGTAGGCGGTCCAGCCGGGGAAGGTTTCGCCGCCGTAGCGCGTGACGACGTCGAAGATCAGCTGCGGCCATTCGGGCCGCAGCAGCGCGAAGCCGCCGAAGGCGAGCGCCAGCATGGCGGCGAACGCGGCGATCGCTGCGCCGCGCTGCGGGCCTTGACCGAGCAGCAACAGCAGCAGCGCGCCGGCGGTCGCGTAGTCGAGCCGCATCAGGCTGGCCACCGCGAGGCTGGCGCCGACCAGGGCGCCGCGGGCGGCCGCTGACGCGGCCGAGCCCGGCGCCGCAAGCCCGCTGCGCAACGCTGCCCAGAGCGCCACCACGAAGAACGGCAGCCCGAGCGCCGTCGTGTTGAAGTACAGCGCGGTGATCCAGAGCTCCTGGCAGGCGACCGCGACGATCAGCGCGGCCTGGCCGGCACGCCCCCAGGGCCGCCCGGGTGCGGCGCGCCGGTAGAGATCGACCGCCGCGATGACGATCAGCGCGAAGCCCGCGCCGCCCAGCAGGGCGCCGAAGGCGAGCGCGCCCTGCGCGGTGAGGCCGGCGCGCATCGCCGCGAAGAACAGGTCGTAGGCCAGCGGCTGCCAGCCGTAGCGGTAGACCGAGGCTGTGGACAGGACGTCCAGGTGCTGCATGCCGAACAGCACGTTGAGGTCGTCGCCCTCGATCGCCCAGCGGCTGGCGAAGCGCCAGGCGGCGAACAGCGCGAGCGCGAGCACCGCGGCTTCAAAGAGCGGCAGGTGCGGCGATCTCCGGTCGGGCCCGCCCGAGACGGCGGGCCCCGGCGCGTTCACCACGTGCGGCCGGCCACCGCCGCGAGCGCGGCCACCACGGCGATCACCAGCCAGCTCTGCCAGTCCCGCGCGGCGAACACCACCGGGTCGTCGTGCATCTCGCCCCGGTGCGTCTTCATCCACACCCGCGACATCCAGTAGAGCGCCAGCGGCACGCCCAGCCACAGCACGTTCCGGTTCGGGTACTGCCCGACGATGTCGGGGCTGTGGATGTACAGCGCGAGCACCAGGATGGCGAGGTTGCCGCAGCCGACGCCCAGGCTCAGAAGCACCGGCATGTCGGTGACCCGGTAGCCGCGACCCGGCAGGGAGTCGTTCTCGGCCTTCAGCGCGACCAGCAGCTCCGCGTAGCGCTTGACGATCGCGAGGCTGAAGAACAGGAACACCGAGAACGCCAGCAGCCAGAACGACGGCAGGATGCCGGTGGCGGCCGAGCCCGCGATCAGCCGGCTCGTGTACAGCAGCGCGAGCACGACGACATCCACCACCACGCGGTTCTTCAGCGAGAAGGTGTAGGCGCTGGTCAGCAGGAAGTACAGCGCGAGCGTCAGCGAGAAGGCCGCCGGCAGCAGGCTGCATACGAGACCCGCCGCCAGCAGCAGCAGCGGCGCGAGCGCGATGCCGTGCGCGACCGGCAGCGCGCCGCTCGCGAACGGCCGCCGCCGCTTGCGCACGTGCTGGCGATCGGAAGCCAGGTCGAACAGGTCGTTGACCACATAGACCGCCGAAGCGCACAGCCCGAACGCCAGGAAGGCCAGCGCCGAAGCGAGCAGCGCCGCCTGGTCGCCCACCCGGTGCGCGGCCAGCAGCGGCACGAACACGAGCAGGTTCTTCAGCCACTGGTGCGCGCGGATCGCCTTCACGTAGAGCGCGAGCGTCGGCCGCGCGCGCGTCAGCGTCTCGAGCACCGGCGCCTGGCGCGCGGCCGCCTTCACGATCGAGCGCGAAGCGCCGACGACGATCGCGCCGGCCGACTGGCGCCACACCGGGAGGTCCGCGGTGTCGTTGCCGGCGTACTCGAAGCCGCGCACGCCGTACAGCGCCGTGAGGCGCTCGGCCTTGCGTTCGCCGGAGAGGTTGACGCCGTTTTGCGTCGCCTCGATGCGGTCGAACAGGCCCAGCTGGGCCTGCACGGACTGCGCCTGCGACAGCGTCGAGGCGGTCGCGAGCACCGTCTCGCGACCGGCGGCGCGCGCGGCGCGGATGCGCTCGAGCACCCGCTCGTCGTAGGGAAGCGTGGCGGCATCGAGGGTCACGCGCGCGGCGATCTGCTCCTTCAGGTGCGCCTTGCCGCGCAGCAGCCATACGGGCAGCAGCGCGAGCAGCCACGGTTGCGTCTTGAGCAGCAGCAGGACCGACTCGTGCAGCAGGTCGGTCTTGATCAGCGTGCCGTCGCAATCGACGCACAGCGGCAACGCGACCGAGGGCTGGGGCAGTGCCGACATCTCAGCCTCCTTGCGCGATCAGCGCGACGCCGGCCACCACCAGCAGCGTGCCGACGAGCTTGGCGGGCGACAGGCTTTCGTGCAGCAGCGCCCAGCCGAGCAGCATCGTCATGACGAAACCGAGGCCGACGAAGGGGTAGGCCGTCGAGACCGGCGTGCGGCTCAACACCGCGAGCCAGACGACGGTGCTCGCGAAGTAGAGCGCCAAGCCGCCGAGCACCCACGGGCTGAAGGCCGCGTTCAACACACCGTGCATCAGGGCGTTGACCGATTCGGAGGCGGTGGCCTTGCGATGGCCCATCCCCGTTTTCAGCAGCACCTGGGCGCCTGAAGACATGGCCACGCTGACAAGGATCAGCCCAAGCGTCGTTCGATTCATCGTCCCTCCAACGACGAATTATCTCGACCGCCATGCGCGCGCCGGAGGGCGCGCGCCGCTGCAGGCGTGTCAAATTGGCGCTTCGCTCCTCGCGTTGCGGCGGCCTTGCGCGGCCCGAGCCATCCACGCCTACTCATGCACGCCGACCTCATCGTCGAACGCCCCGAGGGCCTGTACTGCCCGCCGGGCGACTTCCACATCGACCCGTGGCGGCCGGTCGATCGCGCGGTGATCACGCATGCGCATGCCGACCACGCACGCATCGGCCACGGCCACTACCTCGCGGCCGAGCCCGGCGCCGGCGTGCTGCGCGCGCGGCTCGGGGCGATCGACCTGCAGGCGCTGCCTTACGGCGAGGCGATCGAGCACCGCGGCGTGCGCCTGAGCCTGCACCCGGCCGGCCACGTGCTGGGCTCGGCGCAGCTGCGCGTCGAGCACCGTGGGCGCGTCTGGGTCGCCTCGGGCGACTACTTCGTCGCCGGCGACGACCCGCACGACGCCAACCCGACCTGCGCGCCCTTCGAGCCGGTGCGCTGCGACTGCTTCATCACCGAATCGACCTTCGGCCTGCCGATCTACCGCTGGCGACCGCAGCGCGAGATCTTCGCGGCGATCGACGCCTGGTGGGCCGCCAACGCCGCCGCCGGCCGGCCGAGCCTGCTGATGGGCTACAGCTTCGGCAAGGCGCAGCGGATGCTGGCCGGCGTCGATGCGTCGATCGGGCCGATCCTGGTGCACGGCGCGGTCGAGCCGCTGAACCGCGCCTACCGCGAGGCCGGCGTCGCCCTGCCCGCGACCCGGCTGGTCAGCGAGGTGCAGGACAAGGCCGCGTTCGCGCGCGCCCTGATCGTCGCGCCGCCGAGCGTCGCCGGCAGCGTGTGGACGCGGCGCTTCGCGAGCGTGGGCGACGGCAGCAGCGACGCCTTCGCCAGCGGCTGGATGCAGCTGCGCGGCGCGCGCCGGCGCCGTGGCGTCGATCGCGGCTTCGTGCTCAGCGACCACGCCGACTGGCCCGGCCTGCACCGCGCGATCGAGGCGACCGGCTGCACGCGCGTGATCGTCACGCACGGCTACGAGGCGGTGATGGTCCGCCGGCTCGCCGAGCTGGGCTACGAGGCCGGCGCCTTCAAGACGGAGTACGGCGACGAGGTGCTGGACAAGGATGAGCCGACCACAGGCTAGCCGCGCCGCAACTCGCGCGATCCGATGCGAAGAACAACGCCAACCTGGCAGCCGCCGCGGATCCGGCCTCGCCAGTCCGCCAGCGGGGCCCCCTGGAGGGGGAGCGGCGAAGCCGCAACGGGGGTGGTCGACATCAATGCGCCAAGGTGGCGGCGCGGTCGAGCAGCCGCTGCAGCGCGTCGATGTCGATCGTGAAGCCGCCGCCTTCGGCCGCATGGCCGACCGCGAAGCCGTAGCGCAGGCCGAGGCAGTCGCAGCGGTCCTTGTAGACGTTGCCGAAGCGGTTGGGCGGCTGCAACGCGATCATCGTGCCGCCGTCGGCCATGTTGAGCAGGCCGTGCGCGTTCTGGCTGCCTTCGACGCTGACGACCACGCGCGCGCCGGCGCAGGCTTCTATCAGCTCCGCCGTCGTTTGCTGGCCCGGGCGGGCGATGCGGAAGCCGCGTGCCACCAGCGCGTCGGCGACCGCTTCCTCGTTCAGCAGCTGCCGGCGCTCGCCGGTCAGCCCGCGCACCAGCATCACGCCGGCGTGCGCCTCGGGCCGGCGCCAGCCGTGCAGGCGCGCGCGCATTTCCTGCCAGCGCCGGCGCTTGTCCATGTTCTGGCCGCGATCGTCGACGACGATCAGCTCGCGAAAACGCACCGGGCCGAGCGCCTCGACCTCCAGCCCCAGCCGGCTGCCGTAGCCGACCTGATGCTCGGTGAGCGGCTGCTTCCAGGTGACCGGCTCGCCGACGTCGCGGGCGACCATGCGCATCGGCAGGTCGTCGCCGACCCAGTGGCCGAAGTAGCGGAAGCCGAAGTGCGTCGAGGCGAGCACCGCGCTCTCGCGCTCCTCCTCGGGCTCGCTCGCGGCCCAGGGCACCGGGCCGTCGGAGAGCATGAAGGTCATGCCGGGGCGGAACAGATGGCCGTTCATCAGCGCCACGTCGCGCAGCAGGTGGGCGCGGCAGGCACCGTGTTCGAGGCGGCCGCCTTCCATGCGCTCGCGCTCCAGCTCGGGCGAGGAGTAGGGCACGTAGCCGACCACGCGCGCAAGGTCGGCCGGGTCGTAGAGGCAGGGCGGCTCGTGGCGCACGCAGCTCGGCGCGAGCGTCCAGCTGCGCTCGCTGAGTTCGTTGTAGGTCTTGCGCCAGCCGAGGCGGCCGGCAAATCGGTTGAAGGTCGGCAGCGCGGCGGTCAACATGGGTGGTCCTGGCGACGAAAGTACGGCAAGGCTTCCCGTCGGGCGGCAAGACGAACCGAAACAATGGAGGGGCGGGCAACGGTGGCAAGCGGAATGCCCAGGTGGGCCTCCCGTCCGATCGATGAGCTGTTGCCGAGACTGACCGATTGATCTCATTTGCCCGGCTATACGCCGAACTCGACGCCAGCACCTCCACGCTCGCGAAGGTCGCTGCGCTGCGCGGCTATTTCGAGCGCGCCGCGCCGCGCGACGCCGCCTGGGCCGCCTACTTCCTCGCCGGCGGCAAGCCGCGGCAGACGGCGCCCAGCGCCTTGCTGCGCCAGCTCGCCTGCGAACAGGCCGGCATCGCCGACTGGCTGTTCGACGAGTGCTACCAGGCCGTCGGCGATCTCGCCGAGACCGTCGCGCTGGTGCTGCCGCCGCCCACCGCGCGCAGCAGCCTGGGCCTGGCCGACTGGATCGAGCAGCGCCTGCTGCCGCTGCGTGAGGCAAGCCCGGCCGAGCAGGCGGCGCGGCTCACCGCGTGGTGGAGCGAGCTCGACGCCAACGAGCGCTTCCTGCTGGTGAAGCTGATCGGCGGCGGCTTTCGCGTCGGCGTCAGCAAGCTGCTGGTGCAGCGTGCGCTGGCCGAGGTGGCAGGGCTCGACGCGAAGCTCGTCGCGCAAAGGATGATGGGCTACACCGATGCGAAGCGCGCCCCCGACGAACGGCGCTTCGCCGCGCTGATCGCGCCCGCGGAAGCCGGCGCGGCGCGTGCGGCCGGCGAGCCGTACCCGTTCTTCCTCGCGCACCAGGTCGAAGGCGGCGTCGACGAGTTCGAGCCGCGGCTCGGTCCGCCTTCGCAGTGGCTCGTCGAATGGAAGTACGACGGCATCCGCGCGCAGCTGGTGCGGCGCGCCGGGCAGAGCTGGCTGTGGTCGCGCGGCGAAGAGCTGGTGACCGAGCGTTATCCGGAGGTGGCCGAGCGCGCCGCCGAGCTGCCCGACGGCACGGTGCTCGACGGCGAGCTGCTCGTATGGCTCGACGGCCGCCCGAGCCCCGAGCCGTTCGCGAAGCTGCAACAGCGCATCGGCCGCAAGCTGCTGAGCAAGAAGCTGCTGGCCGAGCTGCCGGTGCGCTTCGTCGCCTACGACTTGCTCGAGGAGGCCGGCGTCGATCTGCGCGAGCGCCCGCAGCACGAACGCCGCGCGCGGCTGGAGGCGCTGCTCGAAGGGCGGCCGTGGATCGTCTCGCCGCGTGTCACCGGCGACAGCTGGCGCGAGCTGGCCCTGCAGCGCGCCGCGTCACGAGCGCGCGCGGTCGAAGGCCTGATGCTCAAGCACCGCAACGCCGCCTACGGCGCCGGCCGCCGCAAACAGGAAGGCCTCGGCCTGGAAGGCCGCAAGGGCGACACCTGGCTCAAGTGGAAGATCGATCCGATGAGCGTCGACTGCGTGCTCGTCTACGCGCAGCGCGGCCATGGCCGCCGCGCGAGCCTCTACACCGACTACAGCTTCGCGGTATGGAACCGCACGCCGCGCGACGCGGCCGAGGCGCAGGCGGTGGCTGACGCGATCGCCGCGCGCCAGCCGGCCCAGCCGGGCGGCCTGCAGCTGGTGCCCTTCGCGAAGGCCTATTCGGGCCTGACCGACGCCGAGTTCCACGCGATCGACCGCACCATCCGCGCCCACACCGTCGAGAAGTTCGGCCCGGTGCGCAGCGTGCGGCCGACGCTGGTGTTCGAGCTCGGCTTCGAAGGCATCCAGCGCAGCCCGCGGCACAAGAGCGGCATCGCGGTGCGCTTCCCGCGCATGCTGCGCGTGCGCTCCGACAAACCTTTGCACGAGGCCGACACGCTGGCCTCGCTGGAGACGTTGCTCGGTGTCCCTGCGGATGGCGGCAACGACGCCGGGCGGTAAGCTCGCCGCCCATGAACGCCCCCGAATCCCTGCGCTCGATCGACACCGCGGCGCCCGCTGCCGACGGTGACGAAGGGGTGCCGATGTCCGTCAAGATCCGCGAGCGCATCCTCGCGCGGCGCGAGCGCTTCCATGCCAACGACAACATCGCCGAGTTCATCGAGCCCGGCGAGCTGGAGAAGCTGCTCGACGAAGTCGAGGCCAAGATGCGCGGCGTGCTCGACAGCCTGGTGATCGATACCCAGAACGACCACAACACCCGCGACACCGCGCGCCGCGTCGCGAAGATGTACCTCAACGAGGTGTTCAAGGGCCGCTACGTGCGGCAGCCGGCGGTCACGGAATTCCCGAACGTCGAGCACCTGAACGAGCTGATGATCGTCGGCCCGATCACCGTGCGCAGCGCGTGCAGCCACCACTTCTGCCCGATCATGGGCCGCGTGTGGATCGGCGTGATGCCCAACGAGCACTCCGATCTGATCGGCCTTTCCAAGTACGCGCGGCTCACCGAATGGATCATGAGCCGGCCGCAGATCCAGGAGGAGGCCGTCACGCAGGTGGCTGACCTGCTGCACGACAAGATCAACCCCGACGGCCTCGCGATCGTGATGGAGGCCGATCACTTCTGCATGCAGTGGCGCGGCGTGCGCGACCTCGACTCCAAGATGATCAACAGCGTGATGCGCGGCAGCTTCCTGAAGGACGCCAACCTGCGCCGCGAATTCCTTGCGCTCGTCAACCACCGGAAAGCCTGAGCCATGCTCGTGCGCCTGCTCTACGCCAGCCGTGCCGCCGGACCGATGTCGGTCGACCTGATCGACTCGATCATGAGCAAGAGCCGCACGAACAACCCCACGATGGGCATCACCGGGCTGCTGTGCCACGGCGGCGATGTCTTCATGCAGGTGCTCGAAGGCGGCCGCTTCGCGGTCAACGCGCTGTACGGCCGCATCCTCGCGGACGAACGCCACAGGGACGTGCAGATCCTCGACTTCCAGGAGATCAGCGAGCGCCGCTTCGCCGGCTGGACGATGGGGCAGGTGAACCTGGCCAAGGTCAACCCCTCGGTGCTGCTGAAGTACGGCGAGCGGCCGCTGCTGGAGCCGTTCAGCGTCTCGGGCGCGGCCTCGATGGCGCTGCTGGAAGAGCTGATCGCCACCGCGTCGATCATCGGCCGCGCCGGCTAGGCCCGCACCGGCGCGGGCCTGCTCAGAACACGAACAGCAGCGCCAGGCTCAGGCCGGCGTAGATCGCGATCACGGTCCAGAAGTAGCCCGGCGTTTCCGCCCTCAGCACCGCGCGGCTGCCTGCGCCGGCCTTCGCTGCGACGCGGCCCCGCCAGATCGCGTGAGCAACGTAGCAGGCCAACAGCGCGCCGAGCAGCTCGAACACCTCAGGCCTCCGCCGCGTGACAGACCACTTCGACGTTGTGTCCGTCGGGTCCGATAACGAAGGTAGTGTCGTCGTGGGCGTGGTGGCGAGGCCGCAGGCCCGGTCCGCCACCCTTCATCGCCGCCCACCTTGCAGATGCATGTTGATGATCGACAACTGTTCAGGCTAAACGGCTGGGCAGAACGGGCGGACGCGTTCACTCAGAGCTCATGCGCAAGCGGCATGCTCATTGGCGTATCGGGTTTGGCGCATCGCCCGCGAAAGCTCCGCGGCGACTGCTTCAATGCTGTCTTTTGACAGATACAAAGCATCACGCTGGTTCCCTGATTCGCAGCGATGCAAGCAGCAACAAACCCGCAATTCCTGCCATGACAGGAGTAAAAACTGCTACCCCATACCAGCCGGCCTGGAAGTACCACATGACTGCTGCCGCAAACAGCCAAATGCACCATAGAAGAAGGTTAGCCAGGACAAGGGCCATGTTCCTGCGCCAGGACGTGCACAGATAGAGGTGGCCGAACAAAAGAACAAGAAACGGGCTGGCGAGCAGGACATGTGCCGCTAAATTCTGCGGCGTGAAGGTTATACCAAAGCTGAAAAACGGGATAGAAACGGCGCCGACAACCGAGCTCGCGCTCATAACAGCAAGCGGATGGAAAGTGGCTGGGCGCATCATGAGGCCTGGTGTTTAACATGAGGGATGCCCAACCGGCGTAGCTGGTTGGGCATCCCTTCGATGGAATGGCTGGAGTTCGCCCAAGCTAAACCTGCCCGACTCAACTTCGAAGCTGGCTACCCATCGTCATCCTCATCTTCATTGTCGTACTCGTTCATCGTGTCGGCCGTGTATGTCTTGTCCTCAAACGTGACTAGCGTGCCTTCGACGAGCATCTCATAGATGCACTTTCGCAGTTCTAGCTGGTCAATCTCAGTTGTCGGCGTGTGTTCACGGAATCGAGAAACTAGCTCGTCGAATGTCAAGCGATCATCGATGAGCAGCTGGTATATCCGCAGCTTGTACTCTGTGCGCCTCTCAGACCTAGCTTTCGCATCATTTTCGACTTGCTTTAACTCATTCGCCTTACGCTGCTCCTGGGCAAGCTTCACCAGCGATATGACCAAGCCGCCCAGACTTATCGCAAGCCCTGCCAACGTAAGAACATCTTTGACCTCCACTCGCACCTCCACAACGGATAGTTGAGATATCTAACGTTTGACATGAGAGGCGGCGCAGGGGCGTAGCCCTTGTGGCGTCCTCTCGATGGAAGGGTTAGGCGTCGGCTTCTTCGAGCACACGCCGATCTCTCAACGGGACTGAACTGAAAGAACGATGGTCATGAGCGCAGAGGAGTCTTGGATGGCGGTGACTTCGTGCGGTACACCCCGAGCGAGAAACAGCATTTCTCCGGCATTTAGGAGGTGACTCTTTCCCTCTGCAGTGAAGTCAAGCTGGCCTTCTAGGCACTGCACAGTGATCTCCCCTGCAACGCTATGTTCGGGAAACGACTTGCCGGCCTGAAGCACAAGGCGAATGACTTCAAGCTGCTCAGACTTGAAGAGCGCGGTTGTCTTCTCGCTCAGCAGGCGAGAGCCAAAAGGCCGCACATCGATGACCTGACCGGAGCTTGCATGTTGAATTGCCATGGCTCCAAGTATGCGCTGCGTGGATTCTTGTCCGACGCCTAACGTTTGACATGAGCTGCATGACCCGGCTTGCCGGGGCATGTCAGCTCGATGGAAGGGTTAGGCGTCATTGTGTGCATGGCTCAGATCTGGGATTGATGCGCAAACACCGGAAACTTTGAATGAGTATGACAAGCGGCTTGCGCCAAGATTCGATGGAGAGCGAATCAACATCTTTCACGATGTTCAGGGCCGCTACTTCGACAGCTACCGCATTGGCTCATACGGGTTCCAGCTCAGGTATTCTTGCTTCTTGGCCTGCGCCTGCTCCCACGAAGAGGCCGTACATGACCAGATGAGTTTGGCGCCAGGCTGCAAGAGCCCGCGCGCGGTTGTGTTGGTTTCATCGAAGAAGCTAAGGCTGTTACTCACGGGCTCTTGCCATAGCTCATACCGAACGGATGCTTGGTGTTCCATGACGCCTAACGTTGAAGGTCAGCCGCGCCGTCAGGCATCGGCTGGAGCGCCGGGTTAGACGCGCGCGACGCCACGGAAAAAATATTTCTATTCGGGGCGGACGAGCCCACCGAGCTGGAAATGCTGCGCGACGCGGCGTGCGAATGTGGCGAGGAACCGAAGTGCAGCAACAAGCCCGACCAACGCAAATAACTCGGGCCCGAAGAACGGCCCGACCGCTGGCCGCCAACGGACGGACAGCCCGGCGCGGCGATGGCGCAAAACTTCTGGCGAGACGCGGCGGCTGAATGCGACACAGCGGTTTGCGTGGAATGAATGAATTACGCGCGACTAACGTTGGCGTTCAGCGGCCGCCGGAGGCGGTCCGCTGCAACAGCGGGTTAGATGCGCGGCCGCGGCGAAAAACTTTTCGCGCGACCCAGGGCACCGCCACAAACCACTGCACGTAACCACCGATCACCGCTGCTACCCAAAGTGGCAGCAGGTTGACGAATGGATGGTATGCAAGCCCAAGTGCTTGAGATGCTTCGGACGTAGCGACGCCGATCAGTGCGACGATAAGCAGACCTACGGGCGCTGACAAGATGATCATGAACCAGGCGAACGCGACTGGCATGTCATGAACGCCGCGCTGAACAAACCCGAACGCGAGAACGGCCACGCACAGCAGTACCCAAAGGCAGACCGCCAACTGCGCAAACCGTGACTTTGGGAGCATTGGCATCTAACGTACAAGCTCAGCGGGCGGCGAAGCCGTCCGCTGGAGCGAAAGGTTGGGCATCACGACGCCAACCATGCGACACCCGCCAAAAGTAGACATGCGGTTCCAACAAGCGAGAGAGCCAGCACGACTGGAGACCGGCGA